>CAKTGF010000002.1 GCA_934561395.1 uncultured Eubacterium sp. | reverse complement strand
TATGTGTCACAGCGGGTTTATTTTATGCCCGGCTCTGTATAATTACCTGTATATGTTGCCGAAAACGAATTGCTTGCAGTTGCAGCCTCAGCACTGTCATATACCACAACCGTTGAAGAAACAATAATAATTAAAGAAAGAATAATTGATATATATTTATTAAATTTTTTCATAATATTATACCTCCCTTTTATTAAGTTACTATTTGAAAGATCCATTCATAAACATCCGATTTTGATTCCTGTTTTGTAACAGGTTTTAACGAATACTGCGCACGAACCCTGCTGTCTAAATTCAAATGTGAATTTAAAATGCCATTCATTTCTCTTTCATTTTTAAGATCATTTGAAATGTTAATTGAATCGTCATAAAAAAACACACACAAAGGATATCCGTTTTCATTATTATTAAATGAATAAGTGTTTAAAAATTCTTCAGTATCATCTTTTGTAATTATATAATCTATCCCCCTTTCACTGTTTATAGCATAATACAGCAGTTCCCTGCTGGATATATCAATACCCGTAATACGGCTATCCACATTTTCCTGCAGCCATTGGGTGCACCAAACCTCCACATCCTCCAGCTGATAATCATCATAAAACTTGCCGTCGCTGCGGTTTACAAAAAATTCTCTGTCCTTATATTCAAATTCAAAGGCAAAATCTCGCCAAGCCAAAAACTGAAAAAATTCATCCCTTGAGGAATCCCAATATGTGCCTGCATGCCGATAGTCAACAAGCTCAAATTCACTTCTTTTGGCATCATATTTATGGCTCAAATATGTTACCGCTTTTGCCTTAACATAGGGATAGCTTACCCTATTTGCAACTGCGTTCAGGGCAAGCAACAACAAAACCACGCCTACCGCAATCACTATTGCCCTTAGCTTTTTATTATTTCTTATCGCATCCATAATCAACACTCCTTAAACTAAAATGTATGATGGTTATGTTTTAACTATTTGCTTGCTAAAAGATTATCATAAAATGCCGCTATACAATATACACCTCCTTCTATTACTAACCCCACATTATAAATTCCCATTCGTAAACATCTGATTTTGATTCCCGTTTTGTAGTAGGAATCGTGGAATAATCCGCCCGAACTCTTCTATCCAAATTTAAGTGAGCATGCAAAATATCCCACATTTCTTCTTGTATTTCAAGTTTGTTTGATTTATTAATCGAATCGTCATAAAAAGATATTGATGCGAAATAACTTTCTTCTGTGTTTAATGAATAACTATTCAAAAACTCTTCCGTATCATCTATGGTAATAACATAATCATTACCTTTATTACAATTATTAGTATAATTCAGCATTTCTTTATGAGACAAGTAAAGCCCCGTAATACGGCTATCCACATTTTCCTGCAGCCATTGGGTGCACCAAACCTCAACATCCTCCAGCTGATAATCATCATAAAACTTGCCGTCGCTGCGGTTTACAAAAAATTCTCTGCCCTTATACTCAAACTCAAAGGCAAAATCTCGCCAAGCCAAAAACTGAAAAAATTCATCCCTTGAGGAATCCCAATATGTGCCTGCATGCCGATAGTCAACAAGCTCAAATTCACTTCTTTTGGCATCATATTTATGGCTCAAATATGTTACCGCTTTTGCCTTAACATAGGGATAGCTTACCCTATTTGCAACTGCGTTCAGGGCAAGCAACAACAAAACCACGCCTACCGCAATCACTATTGCCCTTAGCTTTTTATTATTTCTTATCGCATCCATAATCAACGCTCCTAAAAAGTTAAATAGGGTTAATTATTCTTATACTTAAATTATACGATACAGGAAAAATATTGTAAAGTAAAATAATAACAGCCACCCGCATATACGGATGACTGCAAACACTTTGTATTACTATAATGTATGATAATAGGGGCAAATGTTTTGATAGCTGCCGTCTTTCATACGAAAACCGTTGGGTATGGTGCCAAGCTGCACAAAGCCCAGGCGTTCATACAAATGCCTTGCGTGAACGTTGCTTTCAACAACGGCGTTAAACTGCAAAACCCCAAAGCCCTGCTTTTTCGCCTGCTCAAGGCAGTGCGAAACCAACTTTTCGCCGATATGCCTGCCCCTGCAGGATGATGAAACCGCATAGCTTGCGTTGCAGATATGACCGCAGCGGCCAACATTGTTGGGGTGCAAAATGTAAAGCCCCACGATTTTGCCGTTATCCTCCGCCACACCGCAATAGGTTTGCTGTGCAAAAAAAGCTTTGCCCCCTTGGCTGTCAAGGGGCTCCTCCTGGGGAAAAGCAACGCCCTCCTCCACAACCTCGTTCCAAATTTCAATCATTGCCGCAATATCGGCGTCGCCGTATTTTCTTACTAACATAAAACTATGCCTCCGTGGGTTAACAACTACTAAATTATATAGCAAATGTTCTGTTTTTTCAATATTTTGCACACTAAGCTCGGGAAAAAACTCCAAATTGTAAACCTTTACAATAAAAACAGTTGACAATTGAAAGCTAACTGCTAAAATAGTCCCATAAAATTTATTTTACAGCGAGGTTAGTTATGGAAAAAGAGAAATCAAGCAAAAAAATAAGAACAATTGACATTGCGTACATCGGCTTGGGTGCGGCGCTGATTGCCATTTGCTCGTGGCTTAAAATTCCGCTTACAATACCGATTACCCTGCAAACCATGGGCGTTTGCCTTGTGTCGGGCTTGTTCGGTGCAAAGCGAGGAACAATTGCAACACTTGTTTACATACTCATTGGTGCAATCGGTATTCCCGTATTTTCAGGCTTTACAGGCGGTGTTGGCGTTTTAATGGGCACAACAGGCGGCTACATAATCGGCTTTATATTCACAGCGCTGATTGTGGGCATTACTGCTGACAAAACCAGCAAGCTTTGGGCAATTGTTTTGGCAATGGTAATAGGAATTTTGGTTTGCTACGCATTCGGCACCGCTTGGTTTGCTTATGTATATGCAAAATCAAACACTGCGGCATCACTGGCAACAATACTTGGCTGGTGTGTGTTCCCATTCCTTATTCCTGACGCAATAAAAATAGCAATTGCGGCAATTTTGTGCAAAAGCTTGAAAAAATTTACAAAGTAAAACACAGCATTAAAAAAAGTAGGTCAAACGACCTACTTTTTTTAATTACTGATTAGCCTGCTGTGCGTTTTCCTCAATCCTTACCTTGGTGTTTTCCTCAGAGCGAGCCTTAAGCTCCTTGTAGTGGATTTTGCAAAAATGCATGCCCTTGTATCCCTCAAGCTCGGGGTAATCGTCCTTATATGTAACATTGCCGTCCTTGTCAACATCTACCTTAGCCTCGTTTTGGCAATCGTAGGCTGCGCCGTCAAAATACTTAGGGCTGTAATCGCAACGGATTGAATCGCCGCCCTCCGACATAGCCGGAATATATGAAATGCAGAAGAAAAGAACAACAGCCGCCATAATTGCACAAACACCTGATTTGGTGTTAATGGGCTTTTTGGCAATTTTTTCAAACAGCTTTTCAGCGTCGATAGCGTCAAGGAACTTAACCTTTTCAAAAATCATGCAGGCAAGCTTTGCAAGGAAATATGCGCAAACGCCTGCAAGTGTGCCCACAATCATGCCGCCGATAACATCTGTTGCATAATGCACCATTAAATAAACACGGCTGCCCATTGTGCAAATTGCAATGCACAGCGGAATGTATGACTGCTTTTTAAGCCCCTTTGACCTTAAGCAAAGGCCCATTGAAACGGCAATTTCAAATGCCGCAGTGGTGTGGCCTGACGGGAAGCTGTAATCACTTTCCGAAAGAGCGCCGGCATTTTTATACCAAACGCTGTATTGCTCCCAAATATCCTTAGCCTGAAGGGTGTTATACGGTCTTATCCTTAACACCGCAGGCTTTACCAAAACATTGGTAACAATTGTGCCGATTGCTATTGCAAAAAGCAGCGAAAAGCCATACTTTCTTGTGCGCTTGAAAAAGCACATTACCACGCCTAAAACGGCCATGGGAATAACAAATCTTTCATCTCCGAAGGCAGTGAAAATTTTTGCAACAACAGTTAAAAAGCCGCATTGCAGGCTGCCGAAAATGCTGTAAACCCACATATCAAAGCCATAAAACGCTGTGTCGATTTTATCGCCCAGTGATGCGGTAACAAGCAACATTGGATTCATAACAATCCCCCCTTAAAATATTACTACTAAATGATAACAAATATGTGGCCCTTTTTCAAGACCAATATTTTTAAACGCCCCTATTCAGTCGTTGCCTTTGACTCAATTGCGTTTTTGTAAAAATCGCAGGCCTTGTCTATTGCCGCAGTTCCTGCCTCGTCAAATGGGTAAAGCACACTGAAAACATGGGGCAGCTTTTTGCCGTACTCCTTGCCGTAATCGGCAATATACGATTCAACGCCCTTTTCCTGCAGCAAATCATAAGCCCTGTGGGTTTGCTTGTTTGCCAGGGTATCCCCGCTGCTGGTTATCAAATATACCGGGGGAAGATTTGGGGCGTAATCAATGATTTCGTCCAAATCCATATAGTTATATGTAGCTTTGTTCTTATAATCGTCGCCCCAAAGTATTTTGGTGTAAATGCTGAAGGCTCCGCCGTCCTTCATATACGCCACAGGCGAGGTAAGCAGCACTGCGGTAAGCTCCATTTCAGGGTCAACCGTTGCAAAAACCTCTTGCAACTCATCGCTTTGCATAATAATTGCAGAATAAATTGCAAGCTGACCGCCTGCGGAATCCCCTGTAAGCATAATATTATCGGAGTCGCAGGGATAGCTGCCCATGTTTTGCTTTATCCATTGCAGGGCAAAGGCAACATCCTGTATCTGCTCGTTAACGGTAACATCGGGCACAAGGCGATAGCTTACATTAAACACAACATATCCCCTTTCGGCAAGGGTCATGCAGTAATAATCGTTTAAATCCTTATCTGCATACATCCAGCCGCCGCCGTGAATGTCAATAATAACAGGCAGCTTATCGCCGCTTTGCATATCCGAGGGATAAAAAACATCTAACAAATGGTAATGATTACCGTCATCAATATAAGGTATATCGCTGATTTGGGTAACATTTTCAGGTGGAGTTTGCTTTTCATGCTTCTTTTTATCTCCGCCGTCGCAAAAACGCCAAACCATTTCCATAATTTTGATTACCGGGTTTTTGGTTATGCCCTTTGCGCTTTCGCTTTGGTAATCAACAGTGTCGGAATAAATCATACCGCCCACATAAATTGCGTTTTCGTCATTATCCGCCTTTGGCAGGGTGGTAATGTGAATAAACAAAACGGCAACAATTACAATTGCCGCAATAATTGCAAAAACAATTCCCATTATCTTATATTTCCTTTTGCTTGACCTTTTTTCAGCTTTTTGTGCTGTATCTGCCATAAATACACCCCATTAACAGTATTTGTAAAAAGTATATATCAACGGGGCTTTATTGTCAAACATAAAAGTGCCCCCGCACCAAAACAGGCGCAGGGGCTGCAAATTCATTCTGTTTGATTATTCCTTGCTCTCAATAAGAGTGCATTCAACCTCAAAGGTTTTAATTTTCTGATTTTCAATTCTTGCAATGGTAAGCTTTACGGTGTCGCCGGGCTTTGAATCGGATAAAACAGATGTCATAACATCGGTGGAGGTCATGGTTTCGCCGTTAACGGCAACAATCATATCATACTCCTGAACCTTGCCTGAAAGTGAAGAATCGCTTTCAACAGACTGAATTACCATTGTGCCCTGTGCGTTCTTGTAGCCCTCGCTTTCAAGAGCGGAAAGAACGGAGGAGGCATTGTTAAAGTTTTCAAGGCTTACATAAGTGATACCAAGCTTTGCTCTGCCTGCAACATAACCGTTTTGGATAAGCGAATTTGCAGTGTCAATTGCGGTTTTGCTGGGCACTGCAAAGCCCATGCCCTCATAATCGGTTGAGGCAATTTTTGATGAGTTAATGCCTATAACCTGACCCTGCATATTGAACAATGCGCCGCCTGAGTTGCCGGGGTTAATAGCGGTATCTGTTTGGATACACTCGTTGTTGTAGCCGATTGATGATGAAACAGGAACCTGAAGGCCCGATACAATACCCTTTGTTACACTGTTTTGGAAATCAAGACCGCCGGGGCAGCCGATTGCAACTACATCCTCGCCGACAACTACGCTGTCGCTGTCGCCAAACTCTGCAACGGTAAGGCCTGTTGCATCAATTGAAAGCACGCCTATATCGGTTTTGCTGTCGTAGCCGACCATTGTTGCATCGTAGGTAGTTTTCTTATCATTTAAAGTTACAACAAACGAACTGCCGTCTGCAATAACATGGGCGCAAGTAATAATATAGGTTTTGCCGTTTGATTCGCTCATAATAACGCCCGAGCCCTCGCCTGATACGGTTTGACTGCCGCTGTTTGAGCCGCTGCCGTAGTTGTTAAAATAGCTGTAAGCGTCCTGCTTGGTGTAAACGGTAATACCAACGCAGGAATCAGAGCATTTTGCTGCAAGACCTGCGGTTGTAAGGTTGCCGTCGGCATCGGTTTCGGAGGCCTTTTGGCTGTCGTTAATCACAGCGCCGCTGTCGCTGCCTGCGGAATCAGAAGCAGTTGTATTTTCGTTTCCCGAATTATTTGAAGAGCTGTTGCTCATAAGCAAACCTGCAAAGGCAACAACCGCACAGCACACAACAACAATTATTACAATTACAAGGCCCTTGTTCTTCTTTTTCGGTTTTTTTGGCTGGGGCTCAACAGTAAACTGCTGCTGAGCGGGAGCCGAGTAATAATATGGCTGCTGTTGATTTTGGTTAACGCCGCCGTAATTGTCTGTATTTTGATTTTGTGCTTTGCTTTCAGCTGACTCAGCCGAGTTAACAGGGCTGTAATACTGATTTGCGGTATCTTGATTTTGCACCGGCTCAGGTGTAGCCTGTGGCTGATTTGCGCCCTCGTTTTCATTTGTTTGATTTGGATTATTGAAGAAATCATCCATTTGTATTATCTCCTTTGCTGATGGCTATTTTGCCTTGGGCAGAGTAAACACAAATTCTGCCTGGCTTACACTGTCTGAATGTGCGGCAATTTTGCCGCCGTGCATTTCAACCATCATTTTTACTATATAAAGTCCAAGACCTGCGCCCTTAGCGTCAAGGCTCCGTGACTTATCAACCTTATAGAACCTGTCAAATATCTTTGAAAGTTCCTCAGACTTAATACCCTCGCCGCTGTTTTTAATGGAAATTTCGGTAAAGGCATCCCGATCGGTAACATTAACCTCTATTGAGCCGCCCTCGTTGGTAAATTTAACAGCATTGTCAAAAAGGTTATAAACCACCTGATAAATCATATCCACATCGGCATATACAAAATGCGGTGTGAGCTTATCAAGGCCGTATATTTCAATATTCTTTTTTTCTATTTTCTGTTCAAAGGTTAAAAGAACATGAATTATTTGGTCGGATATATTATATGGCTTCGGCTTCATTTCAAAGTCGCCGGCTTCAATCTTGCTCATATTAAGCATAGCAACAACCAGGCGTGAAAGTCGTCTAACCTCGTCGCTTACAAGCTTAAGGTAATATTCCTCACGCTCCTTTGGTATTGTGCCGTCAAGAATACCGTCAATAAAGCCTGCAATTGAGGTCATCGGTGTTTTAAGCTCGTGCGAAACATTGGCAACAAAGGAACGCCGTGTTCCCTCTAACTTATCAAGGGAGTCGGCCATATCGTTAAACGCCTTGCCCAGGTCTGCCAACTCGTCGTCGCCCTTAATGTTAACCCTGTATGAAAAATCGCCAAGGGCAAACTGCTTTGTTGCCTTGCTCATTTCCGTTAACGGGGATACCATGCGCTTTGTGGTTATCCATATTAATATAAACGCAACCACCAGGCAAAATGCAGCGATAATTGAGAAAATGTGGAAAATCGCAACCATAATATCGGATATCCCCGATTCAACAATTGCAAAAACAGTGCCCATTATTTTGGTGCTTTTATTGCCTGTTGAGGTGTTTGAATAATACGGTGCGGCAATCGACACGCCAACTATATAATAGCTTTTTCCGTCAATAATAGTCTGCCGTGTGGTGCTGCCGTTTTCATAAACCTCCTGCATTACGCTGTCGTCTATCCGCACATCCTTATGGTCACGGCAAACGGTGGAGCTGTTGTAGTATGAGTTAACTCCCCTTTGTTCCTTGCACATTATTACATCACCCGAGGTGTCGCAAACGAACACATCGGCGTCAATACAGTTTGAAACCACAGCAAGAGATTCGCAAATCATATCCTTTTCGGGAGAAATTTTATCATTCATTTCCTTAACCGACAGCGAAGATGACACCAACTGAGAAACCGACTTGGTATTCTCTTCAAGCAGGGTGGTTTTTTCGTTTAATGTGTATGCGTTAAGCATTATGATTAACGCTGCGCCCAGCATTGCAAGGGTTATAAAAAATACTCCGGCAAATATTATGAAATACTTTACAAAAAGATTAGTCCTTTTACCCTTTAGCTTTGGTTTAGATATTTTCATAAACTAATCCTTTGTTTCAAATTTGTAGCCTACACCCCAAACTGTTTTAAGTGCCCATTTGTCAGAAACGCCTTCAAGCTTTTCACGAAGTCGCTTAACATGCACATCAACGGTTCTTGAATCACCGTAGTAATCAAAGCCCCAAACCTCGTCAAGCAATTGGTCCCTTGTATAAACACGGTTGGGATTTGATGCAAAATGATAAATAAGCTCAAGCTCTTTCGGCGGTGTGTCAACAGGAACACCCTTAACCTTCATTTCATAATTAGTAATATTTATTTCAAGGTTATCATAAATAACAACCTTCTTTTCAGCCTCTTGTGAACTGCCCTCGCCTTTTGTTCTGCGAAGCACGGCCTTTATGCGTGCCATAACCTCCTTAGCGTCAAAGGGCTTAACAACATAATCGTCTGCTCCAAGCTCAAGGCCAAGCACCTTGTCAAAGGTTTCGCCCTTGGCGGTAAGCATAATAATGGGTGCGGATGATGTCTTTCTGATTTCACGGCATACCTGCCAGCCGTCCATCTTAGGCAGCATAACATCAAGCAAAACCAAATCGGGGGTTTTGTTCAAAAATGTTTCAACCGCCTCCTGGCCGTCGTTGGCGGTAAACACCGTGTAACCATCGTTTTCAAGATAAAGCTTTAATAATTCGCAGATGTTTAAATCGTCATCTACCACAAGAATTTTGTTTTCCATTGTTTTATCCTTTCCAAATTGCCGTTGTATCTCTCACTGGTAACTATGATACAACGCAATTTTGTTCATAATTTGTATTTTGAGTGAACAAAATTTTAATTTTTTAAACAATTGATTAATAGAAAACGGAAATTATTTTACCAATCAACGTTTCTCTTTAAGCAGCCCTCAACATAATCAATAAATTGCTTTGCACAACGGGGCGAGCGACCTCCTCTGCGCCTTGCCCATTGGTCAGATGCCTCCAAAAGTCTTTCGGTGTCAACATCAAGGCCTCTGTCGCAGGCAATTTTTTCAACTATATCAAGGTAATCCGCCTTGTCGGGGTTCATAAAGGTTATCGAAAGACCGAATCTGTCTGAAAGCGACAGTTCCTCCTGGAGGGTATCGGTTCTGTTAACATCATTCTCCCTGTCGGAGAAATTTTCTTTAATCAAATGGCGGCGGTTTGAGGTGGCATATATTAATGTGTTGCCCTGCCTGCCGGAAATTGAGCCTTCAAGGGCAGCCTTAAGCTCGCCGAAGCTGTCCTCATGTGAGTCAAAGCTGAGGTCGTCAATAAATATGATAAATTTCATGGGGCTGTCGGAAATAAGCTCCCTTATCATGGTTAAATCGTTAATATCGCCCTTTGATATTTCTATCATCCTTAAGCCTTGGTTTTTGTATTCATTTAAAATTGCATGAACGGTGGAACTTTTGCCCGTGCCCCTGTCGCCGTAAAGCAAAACATTGTTGGCAGGGTAGCCCTTTAAAAATGCAATTGTGTTGTCAAGCACTTGGTTGCGCTGCTTTTCGTAATTTTTCAAATCTCCAAGCTTAATTTGCGATATTGCCGAAATGGGGGTAAGGGCCTTATCACGCCAGGCAAACGCATAATACTTTGCAAACTTGCCGTAGCCGTTGATTTTGTGGAACCCGGCAAGCTCGTCAATTTGATTTTGCCAGTCGTTACTTAACGGGGGCAGAGCCTTGCCGCTGCCCCAGCAGGGCATGGTGCTTAAAATCTCTTTAATATCGGCATCATTTACCGCATCCAAAATATCCTTGGCGGTAACGGAGGCAATTGCCTCCAGCTTTTCAAGGTCACTTTTAACGCCTGAAAGCACAGCCTCCCTCAACTCATTCTCTTTTCCTGCCGCAGCAGCCTTTGTAAAAACATTATCATCTGTTAAAATCAGCCTTGAAACATAATGCTTTAATGATTCGTGGGCTGACAGGGTGTTGAAGAAGTCCCCCTGTTTGAGCAAAACCTGCTCGCTGTTAACCGAATCAAGCAGGCTGTAAAGGGCGGAAATAACCGGGTCGGCCTTCACATCATAAATGCATAATGATTGGATATAATATTTAATTTTAGTTATTTTGTCCATAACACACGTACTTTCCTTATTTAATATGCCTTAATTTTATAACATTTTATACCATTTTACAAGTTGATAAGCAAATTTTGATTAATATGCACAATTACCCCTATCCCAAAAGGGCAAAAATCATCATTTTGTTGTAAGATGTCTGACAACATATTGACTTTGCATTGCCCTTTGTGCTATGATAATTTACAGCAGAACAATTAAGTTTTAATTTGAAAGGCAAAACAATGGCTAAAACAAGTATGCTTGCCGACAGCACGGCGCAAAAAATTAAATCAATGATAGAGGACGGTGAATTTTCGGTCGGCGACAAATTACCCAACGAAAACGACTTTGCCTCCCAGCTAAAAGTGAGCAGGTCCACCCTGCGTGAGGCTATAAGAATACTTACCACCAGCGGTATGCTTGAAATAAAAAGGGGCAAGGGCACCTTTGTAACCGCCAACACAATTATAGAATCCAGCGACATTGCAGAGATATCCTCAGGCCTTGACGATTTGTTTGAAATGAGGCTTATGTTTGAGCCGGATTGCGCTTATTATGCGGCTTTAAGGGCTACCGACGAGGAAATCGAAACTATATGCAAATACGGCGAGGCAATCGAAAAAAAGATATTAAGCGGTGAGGACAGAACCTTTGAGGAACAAAAGTTTCACGAAAGCATTGCCAACGCAACCCACAACGCCTTTGTAAAGCAGTTTATGCCCGTTATTTTTAATGCAATTAAAAGGGGCGTAATCGTAATGCAAAAAAAGGAAAATGTTAATAAGGACAACCTGAATGATGACAGATTGATTATGGATTTTATAAAGCAGCGCAACCCCGAGGGGGCACGCACCGCAATGCGCCTGCACATAATTCACGCCATTGAGGGATTATAAAACAACAAAAATTTTCAATTTGCTATTGACATAAGACAACTCACAATATATAATGTCAATTGTAAACAAATTCAATAGGTCGTCGGACAACGCAGACCTGTTGAAAATCAAAAATATCATTTCGGAGGTATAACAGAAATGGCAGAAGCAAAAATTTTCTACGAATCAGATTGTAACCTCAGCGTTCTTGACGGCAAAACAGTAGCTATCATCGGCTTTGGTTCACAGGGTCACGCACACGCACTTAATCTTCACGAAAGCGGCGTTGATGTAGTTGTAGGTCTTTATGAGGGCTCAAAGTCATGGAGCAAGGTTGAAAGCCTTGGCTTAAAGGTTATGACAACAGCAGAGGCAGTTAAGGCAGCTGATGTTATCATGATTCTTACTCCTGATGAAAAGCAAGCAGCAATTTACAAGAACGATATTGAGCCAAACCTTACAGAGGGCAAGGCACTTGCATTTGCTCACGGCTTTAACATTCACTACAAGCAAATCGTTCCCCCTGCAAACATTGATGTATTTATGATTGCTCCTAAGGCTCCCGGTCACACAGTAAGATCAGAGTATAAAGAAGGCAAAGGCACACCTTGCCTTGTTGCTGTATATCAAGACGCAACAGGTCACTGCCAAGATATCGCACTTGCTTACGGTGCAGGCATCGGCGGCGCTCGTGCAGCTATCCTTGAAACAACCTTTAAGTGTGAAACAGAAACAGACCTCTTCGGCGAGCAAGCAGTTCTTTGCGGCGGTGTAACAGCTCTTATGAAGGCAGGCTTTGAAACACTTGTTGAGGCAGGCTATGACCCAAGAAACGCTTACTTTGAGTGCATCCACGAGATGAAGCTCATTGTTGACCTTATCTACTCAGGCGGTTTCTCAAAGATGAGATATTCAATTTCAAACACAGCTGAATTCGGCGATTACGAAACCGGCAAGCGCCTTATCACTGATGAAACAAAGAAGGAAATGAAGAAGGTTCTTGAAGAAATCCAAGACGGTACTTTCGCTTCTAAGTTCATCACAGAGGCTAACAACGGTTGGGCTCACTTCAAGGCTAAGAGAGCTCTTGAGGCTTCACATCAGCTTGAAACAGTAGGCGAGGGCATCCGTGCTATGTACAGCTGGTCAAAGGGCGAAGACAAATACGCTGAAAAGTAATTTAATCTTCACATACACAAAAGGCGATTGGAAAACCAATCGCCTTTTTGACTGTCGATAAAGGCCCTGAAACACGCCAAAGTTGTTTTTTTCAAACATTTAGTGTATGAATGGCAATCCTATACTGATACCAAACTTTATAACAACATAATTCAAAAAAAATCGCCGCAAACATCGAGTTTGCGGCGATTTTGGCGTTTTTCGTTTTTTGCTCACAAGCATATATAAGGCTTCCAAAAAATCAATAGATTTTTTGGAAAGAGGAAAAACATATGAAGTATAGTTACAAAATTCTGTTTTGTTCTATACGAAATGTGTTTTGACGAGGTACAGCATAGTTCGCAAGAAAACGAAATTCAAGACCTTTCTCAACAGCCTTTCTTATTTTACATATCAAATTATTTTATTTGCAGCTGTTAATGTTTTTCTTAATGCATTCCAAGCTTTCGTCGGAAATAACATGTTCAATTTTGCAAGCATCGGCAGCAGCAACCTGGGGAGTTACTCCAAGCCTGGTTAAAAAATCGGTCAGCACGGTGTGGCGCTCATATATTTTCTTTGCAAGGTCAACGCCCGAATCGGTAAGTTCCAAATATCCGTTATCGTCAACGGTTAAATAGCCGTCCCTTTTAAGAATGCTTACTCCCCTGCTTACGCTGGGTTTTGAAAAGCCCATTTCCTCGGCAACATCAATTGACCTTACCTCCGGCTTGCGCTGATATAAAACATATATTGTTTCAAGATACATTTCTCCTGATTCGTGCAACATTCCGATACCTCCGTTCGATATTTCAATATTAACACAGCATTTTATATTTTTCAAGTTTTGTTTTTGGCCCGTTGTTATGTTAACAGATTATAAAATTTGGCACTCAATGTTGTTTTTAACAAAAATATATAGTATAATAGCCGTGATTATAATTATAGAAACGGTATATTTGATGAAAGTAATAGCTATCGGCGACATTGTTTCAAAGCAGGGCTGTGAATACCTGCGTAAAACATTGCCAAATCTAAAAAAGGAATATTCCGCCGACCTTGTAATTGCAAACGGCGAAAATTCCGCCGTGGGCAACGGCATTTTGCCCCAAAGCGCCAAACATATTTTTGACAGCGGCGTTGATGTAATAACCTTGGGCAACCACGCTTTAAAAAGACCTGAAATATATGATTTTCTTGAGGAAAATCCGTTTATCGTAAGGCCTGCCAACTTTCACACCTCAGCCCCCGGCAGAGGCTACACCATTGTTGACAAGGGCTACATTCAGGTTGCCGTTGTTAACCTGCAAGGTATAATTTATCTTGAAAATAACGAAAACCCCTTTATTGCAATTGATAAAATTATTGAAGAAATCAACGGCTTAGGCATCAAAACAATTATTGTGGATTTTCATGCGGAGGCAAGCAGCGAAAAACGAGGAATGGGCTTTTATGCCGACGGAAGAATATCCGCTCTGCTGGGAACCCACACCCATGTTCAAACAAGCGATGAACAGGTTTTGCCAAAGGGCACCGCATATATTACCGATTTGGGCATGACCGGCCCCTATTATTCGGTTTTGGGCATATCCCCGGATGCGGCAATAAAGAAAATGAAAACAAATCTGCCTGTAAGGTTTGTTAACGAGGACGGCCCCTGCACCCTTGAGGGCTGTTTTATAGAAACCGACAATAAAACCGGCAAGGCCATTCACATAGAAAGGTTCAGAAAATGACAAAAAAATATTTGTCTCTGCTGTTAGCGGTTGTTTTGGTGGCGGTAACTCTTTCGGCCTGCACTGCGCAGTCGCCCACCAGCGAGCATAAGCTGGTTACCGAAACCACAACTGAAACAGTGGCGGACACTACCAATTTTAAGCTCAGCTACTCTCAATCGGATTCATTAAATCCCTTTGAATCCCAGTCGCTGAACAATCAGGTTTTGGAGGAGCTTATTTTCGATTCCCTGTTTACCATTGATGAAAGCTACGAAATACAGCCTAAAATCGGGGCAAGCTACTCTTATAATGATAATAAAACCATAACCGTTACTCTAAATGATTCTGTAAAATTTTCAGACGGCACGGCCGTTACCGCCGATTCGGTGGTCTATTCCTTTGAGCAGGCAAAAGGCTCTCCCCACTGGGGCAACAGCTTAAAGGCAATTAGCTCCGCCGTTAAGGTTGACGATAAAACCGTTAAGTTTAACTTGAGCTACGAAAACCCCAACGCCCACAACCTTTTAACCTTTGCAATCGCATCCGACAAAAGCGATGATAAGGGCTACTCAATCGGCTCGGGCAAATACAAATACGGCGATGGGGACGGCGAGGTTTTCCTGGAGCTAAACTCTGAACATTCGGATTTCAGCCCGAGAATAACAAAAATCACGCTGATTAACATTACCTCAGCCGAATCAATCATCAACGCAGTTAACATAGGCAACATCAGCTACGCTGCAAGCGATATGTCAGGTACAAACGGAATAAGGCTGCAATGCAACAAAAAAGCCGTTAACCTTAATAATATGGTTTATCTTGGCATAAACTGCAAAAAAGGCATTACGAAAGATGAAAATATAAGAAAAGCAATTTCGCTGGCAATTAACAGAGAAACCCTTGTTAAAACCGCTTATCAGGGCTATGCAAAGGCGGCAACCTCTGTTTTCAACCCTGCGTCAAAGCTGGGCAAGCAAACGCAGATTTTTTCGGAGAATGAAGACACCTCCGGCGCAAAACAGGCAATTGACCAAAGCGGCGCCAAGGCAGGCTCCCTTAACCTAACACTTGTAGTTAATAACTCAGAGGCCAACAAATCCGCCGCAACATACATTAAGCAGCAGTTGGACGCTGTGGGCTTTAATGTTACAATAAGCAGCCTTAAGGGCAAAAAATATTTAACTGCGGTGCAAAAGGGCAATTTTGATATTTACCTTGGGGAAACCAAACTGCCAAATGATATGAATTTAAACAGCTTTTACGGCTCAAAGGGCGCAACACGGTACGGAATTGATTTAAAAAATTCCCAATCGGGCAAATCCTATGACTCATATATGAAAGGCGAGGGAGAAATAGGCGGATTTATCCTTGATTTTTCAAAGGAGCTGCCCTTTATTCCCCTTCTTTACAGGCAGGGTATGATTTGCTTTACGAAATCCATGCATGGGGACATGCAGGGCTACAACGGTAATTATTTTTCAAACATAGAAGATTGGTATTTTGATTAATACCGGTACAGGAGGATGCTATGATAAAATTTGAAAATCCTAACGGATACATCGAAATTACAAACAATTATTTTTCAAACCTTGTGGGCAACACCGCTCAAAGCTGCTTTGGTGTAACAAGAATGGTTAACCCAAATGCTTTAAGAAGCATTAAAAGCGTTATTGACAGCAAGGTTGACCCTGACAATCACAGCCAGGGCGTTACTGTAAAAAGTATTAACGGCTCACTTGTTATCGACCTGCACATTGCAGTGTCATACGGCGTTAACATAAGTGCTATTTCAGACAGCATTGTTAACAAGGTTCGTTACACTGTCGAATCTGCAACAGGCCTTAAGGTTTCGGCAGTTAATGTTCACATTAACGGATTAAACTAACGGAGGGCTTGAAATGATTACAGGACTTATGCTGCGTGACGGTATTATTTCCGCCGCCAACAATATATCAAACAGCCGTCAGGCAGTTGACGCATTAAACATCTTCCCCGTCCCCGACGGAGATACAGGCACCAATATGTCAATGACTATCGGCGCAGCATCAAAGGATGTTGCTTCCATGCCGAATGACAGCACCATCGGCGATGTGTCAAAGCGTGCCGCATCTGCACTGTTAAGAGGTGCAAGGGGTAATTCAGGTGTAATTTTATCACTTATCTTCCGTGGCTTTTCAAAGGCATTTAAAGGCCTTAACGAGGCCGACGGCCACGATATTGCAAAAGCATTAAGATACGGCTGTGACGCCGCATACAAGGCAGTTATGAAACCCACAGAGGGCACAATTTTAACCGTTGTAAGGTGCGCCGCAGAGGCTGCCGAGGAAATGGCAAAAATTCAAAACGACCCAATGGATGTTTGCTTTGCCGCTTTGCAGGAGGCAAAGGAGGCTTTGGCAAAAACTCCCGAGCAGCTGCCTGTTCTTAAAAAGGCAGGGGTTGTTGACGCAGGCGGTCAGGGCCTTGTACTAATTTTAGAGGGTATTGGTAGTGTGTTCACACACAATGTAATCATTCAGGCTATCGGAGAAACCGTTAAGCCTGTTGAAATTGCATCAAAATCAACTGTTGCTCAAGCTGATGACGACATTGAATTCGGCTACTGCTCTGAATTTTTAATTGAAAAATCAAAGACCTCAAAGGAAAGCGACCCTGTAAAGCTCCGTGCGTTCCTTGAATCAATAGGCGACTGCGTTGTTGTAGTTGACGATTCCGACATTATCAAGGTTCATGTTCATTCAAACTGCCCAGGCGACGTTATCAAGGCGGCTTTACAATACGGTCAGCTTATCAATATTAAAATTGACAATATGCGCTACCAGCACAGAAATGCAAACGAGGGCGTTAAGGAGGGCGACAAGGTAATCACCCCCACCAAGACCACACCTGAAAACAAATACGGCTTTGTTGCCGTTTGTGCGGGGGACGGCTTAAAGGAGCTGTTCACAGACCTTGGAGCCGATGTAATTGTCAGCGGCGGTCAGACAATGAACCCCTCAACTGACGATATTTTAAACGCTATTAACCAAACTCCGGCTAAAACCGTTTTTGTGCTGCCCAACAACAAAAACATTATTATGGCGGCTGAACAGGCAATTCCCCTTGCTGAGGACAGAGAGGTAAGGGTTTTGCAAACAAAAACAATTCCCCAGGGTATTTCGGCACTGCTTTGCTTTGACGAGGGCGAGGACGCCGACACCAACCAAATGACCATGATGGAAATGGCAGGGGCTGTTGAAACAGGACAGGTAACCTTTGCCGCAAGGGACAGCGAGGTTGACGGCAAGCCGATTAAGCAGGGCCAGATGATGGGCATGCTTAACGGAAAAATCAAATATATCGGCGATGATAAAAATGACATTGCCTTTAAAACCGCAGACAAATTATTTAAGCGTGGGGTTCACTCACTGGTTACCCTTATTTACGGCGAAGGCGTAACCGAGGAGGAGGCCTGCGAAATTGAAAACAAGCTTCGTGAAAAATACGACAGCGACATTGACATCAGCATTGTTAACGGCGGTCAGCCAATTTATTACTATATTATATCGGTGGAATAATTAATGGATTTTAGTGAATATAATATTCAATATGTCAAAGGTGTTGGCGAAAAGAAAGCCCGGCTTTTAAATAAGCTGGGCATTTACTCTGTGGAGGATTTGATACATTACTATCCAAGGAAATATGAAGATTGGAGCAACACCACAACTGTGGCAAATGCGCCTGTGGGCGAAAATGTATTCATTAAAGCAACCATGATAACCCCTGTTAAGGAAGCTGTGATAAGAAAGGGACTGACCCTTTACAAGTGCAATTTTACCGACGGAGAAAATGTTATTAATGTTACTGTTTTTAACAACAAATATTTGGCAAAGGCGCTTAGAACCTTTGACGAATATGTTTTATACGGCAAAATTGAAAAAAGCTTTACAAAGGCGTCAATGGCCTCCCCTCAAATTGAAAGACTTGAAAGCGCAGTGGGGATACACCCTGTATACCCTGCCACCGAAAGGCTTAATTCAAGGGCAATAGCCAAGGCTGTTAAATCAGCCCTTGAAAAAATCGGCACAATTGAGGAAACCCTTAACGATGAAATAATCAAAAAATACAAGCTTTGCCCCCTTGATTGGGCAATTAAGCAAATTCACTTTCCCGACAGCATGGAAAATGTGGAGCTTGCACGGCAAAGGCTTATTTTTGACGAGCTTTTGGCTCTGCAAATAGGCCTGCTTAAGCTGAAAAGCAAAAAAAACGAGGAAAACAAACTGCCTGTTACAAGGGATTATACAGATGAGTTTTATTCTCTTTTACCCTTTGAGCCCACAAACGCCCAAAAGAACGCAGTAAGGGACTGCATCGGCGATATGTCCGGCAAAACGGCAATGAACAGGCTTATTCAGGGGGATGTCGGCTCAGGCAAAACAGCGGTTGCCGCAGCGGTAATATACACCTGCGTTAAAAACGGCTACCAGGCGGCAATGATGGCGCCGACAGAGATATTGGCAACCCAACATTACGAATCACTTTCAAAGCTGTTTGAGGGCTGCAACATAAAAATTGCCCTGCTTACAGGCTCAACCAAGGCAAGGGAAAAACGAAAAATTAAAGAGGATTTAATAAACGGCAGCATTGACCTTGTGGTGGGCACCCACGCTCTTATACAAAACGATGTGGAGTTTAAGTCCATTGCCCTTGTTGTAACCGACGAGCAGCACCGCTTTGGCGTTGAGCAAAGGGCAAATCTGGCAATGAAGGGCAACAACCCCCATTTGCTGGTTATGAGCGCAACGCCAATACCCAGAACACTGGGCTTAATTATTTACGGCGATTTGGATATAAGCATAATTAACGAGCTGCCCCCGGGCAGACAGAGCATAAGAACGGATGTTGTTAACAGCTCTTACCACCAAAGGATATACAATTTTATCAAAAAGGCGATAGATAACGGCAATCAGGCATACATAGTCTGCTCCCTTGTTGACGAGGGCGAAAGCGACCTGATTTCCGCAAAGGAATACTCGCAAAAGCTTGCGGATACCGTTTTCAGCGGATACCGTGTGGGTCTTTTGCACGGTAAAATGGCGCCAAAGGAAAAGGATGCGGTGATGAATTCCTTTTCAAAGGGAGAAATTGACATTCTTGTTTCAACCACGGTGGTTGAGGTGGGGGTTGATGTTCCCAACGCCACCATAATGCTTATTGAAAACGCAGACCGCTTCGGCTTATCACAGCTGCACCAGCTGCGTGGCAGAGTGGGCAGAGGTAAGGACAAGTCCTTTTGCATACTTGTTTCAGACAATAAGGGCGAGGCAACACGCCAAAGGCTGAATGTTATGAGAGAAACCAACGACGGCTTTAAAATTGCCGATTATGACCTGAAGCAGCGTGGCCCCGGCGATTTTTTCGGCAAGCGCCAGCACGGCCTGCCGAACCTGGTAATTGCGGATATGCTAAGCGATATGGAAACCCTGCGGCTTTGCCAAAAATGTGCAGGGGAAATTTTGGCTGATGACCCAAGGCTTGATGGCTATCCCCAATTATGCACCCAAATTAACAATATGTTCAGAAAGGCAAATTATTAAAGCCTAAAAACAAAATTACTTTTATATTGACAACTTTTAAAATGTGAAATATACTGATTAAAGAGGAGGATTTTTTATGGACGAATATAACAACTATAACCCGCAACAACCTGAACAGCAGGCGGCTCAACAGCAATATCAACAGCAATATCAACAGCAATATCAACAGCAATATCAGCAGCAATATCAGCAGCCTGCTCAGCAATACTATCAGCAGCCTTATCAACAACAACCATACCAACAACAACCTTACCAACAGCAACCGCTCCAACAGATTTTTTACCAATCCTATGACCCAACAAAAGAGGTAATGTCAGTTGGTGCGTATATCGGCATGTTCATACTCAGCGCAATACCTGTTATTAATGTTATTTGCTGGATTGTTTGGCTTTGCTCAAGCAACACAAACAAAAACAAGAAAAACTATGTTAAAGCAAACATAGTTTTGTGGCTTCTTACACTTGTTATTGCAATTATATTTGTTGTTACAACAGGTGTAAGTATCGGCGCTTTGGCAAACATGTAAAATAATTTAACACTACATACAAAAACGGATTTGACCTTAAAGTCAAATCCGTTTTTTGTGTCAATTATTTTTATTCGGAATCCGTGTTTTCCTCTGTTGCAGGTGCGGTTGTGGTTGTAGTTGTAGTTGTTGTTTGAACCTCGCCGTAAACCTGAAGCACAATTTCCTCGCCGTAAACCACGGTTTCGCCCGGTGCCGGTGCAATGCCGTTGCTTGATTTAACGGTGTTCGGTGTATGGTCGCCGTAGTTTTGAACAGTTACGGTTGAAACCTTAAAGCCCAGTTTTTCCAGCTGCTCGGTTGCAACATCAAGGCTTAAGCCGCCCACATCGGGCACAACCTCGGTTTGAACGCCGTTGCTGACTGTGAGCACAATTTCTGTTCCCACATTAACGGTTTCGCCGGGCTGAATACTTTGTTTAAAGATTTCGCCCTCCTCGGTATCGGTTGAATACTCATAAACATAACTGATTTTGAACTGCTGGTTCCACGCTCCGTTATTTTCAATGGTGCTTTTGGTAAAGCCGTTGTTAATAAAGCTGGGCACCTCGCAGGTTTCCTGTGTGGCGGCAGTGGTTGTTGTTTGGTCCTCATCGGAGGATTTAATTTGTGCAAAATACACGCCCACCCCTATTGCGGCAATAATCACAACCACCAAGGCAATAATTAAAATATTGCCTTTTTTTGATTTTTTCTTAACCTCAGCATTGTTGATAGCCTCTGCATGATTTACTCGGCTATCCCCTGCCGCAGCCGCTGCCTGAACTGTGGGCGATGCGTCAATAAGCTCCCTGAATGTGGAAATATTTTTAATTCTCTTTTCAGGGTAAATCTGCAAGCCGCTGCCAAGAGCCTTGATAACATGCATTGGTATGGTTTCGGCAATTGAATTGGGTATCATCAGCTTGTCGTTAGCCTCCCTTGCAGGAGCAGGGGGCGGATTAGTGCCCACAAGGGCACGGTAAATGCAGGCGCTGAAGGAATAAATATCGGTGCCAAAGCACATTCTGTGGTTATTATCGTATTGCTCAAGGGCGGTGTAGCCGTCTGTAACATTAAATTCAAGGGGAGTTGAACAATCTGTTGCAGACTGAATTGTAAAGGGCTTAAGCCTTACCTTGCCGTCTGCACAAAGAAGCAGACTGTCAGGCGTGATTGAGCCGTGAATAATGCCCTTTGAATGCAGGGTTTCAATTGTGGTTAAAACAGGCATAAACATAAGCCTTGCATTATCCCACGGAATGTAGCCCTCTGGGTTACGCAAAAGATATTCCCTAAGCGGGATTGAATCTATTTTTTCAATAATTGCATAAACTGTTGCGTTAGCCTCAAAAACATCATAAACAGGCACCACGGCAGAAAGGCTCTGCATTTTTTCAAGCTCGGTCCAAAGCTTATAAAACTCGTTTCTGTATTTAACCGCAAGGTCCATAAACTTTTGGCGAATGTGCAGGTTGGGGTTACCCTCAAGCCTGCTTGCCATTGATTTTGGGTAAAATTCTCTTATATAAACAGTTCTGTCGAGCTGCATATCATAGCCCATATATGTTACTGCGTCGCTTTCGTGGCTGACAAATGCACCCACAACATATTTGTTTGCCAGCATGGTTTTAGGCGTTAAATACATTGTTTGGCACACAGTGTCGTTATCATAGCCGCAGTTGGCGCAAACCGCACCCTCTGTAAGCGGCTCAAAGCAGTTTAAACAGAGATTGTCAATATCTCTCATTGCACACAACTCCAATTTATATTATTTAGATTATAATATCAACATATTTTTAACTTGTCAAGAATTTAAGGCGCAAGTTTTCACTTTGTACAGATATTGCCCCTGTTAAAAGCTTTGTGCGCTTTGCCCATTGCATTAATACCATTTTATGATATAATTAAACCATAAATTTTACGGAGGTATTCATTTTATGAATTTTAAAGAGCTTCCAAACGGAATGTGCGACGGCTTCGTTATTATAAAAAAATGCGAGGTTAAGAAAACAAAAAACGGCTCTGAGTATTTAGATTTAATTCTTGCTGATAAAAGCGATGAAATATCCGCAAAAATGTGGGATTATAAGGGCGAAAGCATTTTTGAAACGGATATGGTTGTTAAGGTGCGTGGCACCATTGAGCAGTACAACGGCAGGGACCAATTCAGGGTTGCCCAAATCCGCCCTGCAAGCAGCACCGACGATTACTGCCTTGCCGACCTTGTTCCCTCAAGCAGCGTGGGCGGCGAGCAGCTGTTTAATATGATTAAAGAGCGTGTTAACGCCTTTGAAAACAACGATTTAAAGCAAATTGTTTCAAAAATCATTGATGAAAGGCGTGAAAAGCTGATAGTTTACCCTGCTGCATTAAGGCTGCACCACGCCATGGTAGGCGGCCTTATGTATCACACAATGAGCATTGTGAGAATGGCGGAGGAAATTTGCAAAATATACCCCAACATTAACAAAGAGCTGCTTTTATCCGGCATTATTTTGCACGATGTTGCAAAAACCTGGGAGCTTGAAACCAGCTCAACAGGCCTTGCAAAGGGCTACAGCGTTGAAGGCGAGCTTATAGGCCACCTTGTTAAGGGCGCAATGTATGTTAGCGACGCCGCCAAGGAACTGGGAATAGACAGCGAGGTTGTTACCCTGCTGGAGCACATGATTATTTCACACCACGGCGAGCCAGAATACGGCGCAGCGGTAAGGCCAATGTTTTTGGAGGCTGAAATTCTTTCCGCCCTTGACTCGTTGGACGCTACAATTTACGAAATAAATGCGGCAACCTCAAAGATTGAGGCAGGCAGCTTTACCGACAGACAGTGGGCACTTGATAACAGAAAGCTTTATAACCACGGCCTTTCAAGCACAGAACACAATGTTAATTTTTAAGGGGATAATTTATGGGAATGACTAACGAGGTTGAGCAGTCAAGCTGGGCAGAAATTGCTATTACCGTTGCAACAGAGCACATTGAAACCGCAGGCAACATTGCCAATATGGTTGTGCCCTACGGTATCTATATTGAGGATTACTCCGCCCTTGAACAGGAAACCATGGAGATTGCTCACATTGATTTAATAGAGGAAAGCTTGCTTAAAAAGGACAGAACAAAGGGCATTGTTCACATTTATGTTAACCCTGAGGAAAATCCGCTGGAGGCAGCATCTTTTGTAAGGGACAGGCTTAACGCCCTTGGCATTGAAAGCGAAATCAGCATATCTGACTGCAAGGTTGAGGATTGGCAAAACAATTGGAAGCAATATTTTCATCCCATGCCAATCGGCGAAAAGCTGCTTATTCGCCCGGTATGGATTGACGATTTTGACCCTCAGGGCAGAAAGGTGCTTAACATTGAGCCGGGCCTTGCTTTCGGAACAGGGTCGCACCCCACAACAAAACTTTGCCTTGAAACCCTTGAAAAATATGTAAATGCAGACACAACCGTTCTTGACATCGGCTGCGGCAGCGGTATTCTTTCAATTGCATGCCTGCTTTTGGGGGCAAAATCCGCCCTTGGCGTTGATATTGACGCCCTTGCAGTTAAAACCGCCGTTGCAAACGCTGAGGAAAACGGCTTTACAGCGCCTAAATTCAGCGCAGTTAAAGGCAATTTGTCAGATAAAGTAAGCGGAAAATTCAACCTTATTGTTGCCAACATTGTGGCAGATATTATTATTGAATTTAACACCCAAGTCGGCGAATTTTTAACCGACGACGGCGTATATATTACCGGCGGAATTATCGAAAGCCGTGAGGACGAGGTTCTGTATTCCTTTGCACAAAACGGCTTTGAAATAATCGAGCGCTACGAAAACAACGGCTGGCTTGTTTTCGCACTGAAAAAGGCTTAATAAACCGCACCGAGAGAGATTATAAAAACGGCAGGAGCATTAAACTCCTGCCGCTTTTCTGCACTTTTATTTTACACAGCATATCAGTCGGTTTACATTCAATTTGCAATATGATATTATATATAAAGCATTTAACGGGAGGTGGGGAAAATGAAAAAAATAACAGTAGGGATTTTGGCCCATGTTGACTCGGGCAAAACCACATTGTCCGAGGCTATGCTGTTTCAATCGGGCAGCATTAAAAAACTTGGCAGAGTTGACAACCGTGATTCGTTTTTAGACACATTTTCCCTTGAACGCTCCCGTGGTATTACAATTTTTTCAAAGCAGGCGGTGCTGGAGTATAACGACACGGAATTCACGCTGATTGACACCCCGGGGCACGTTGATTTTTCTGCCGAAACGGAAAGAACATTGCAGATTTTAGACTATGCGATACTTGTAATCAGCGCAACCGACGGTGTGCAAAGCCACACCCAAACCCTTTGGAGGCTTTTAACCAAATACCGTATCCCCTGTTTTATTTTTGTTAATAAAATGGACCTTGACGGCGCAGACAAGGATGTGATTTTGCACAACCTTAAAGCAAAGCTTAATGAAAACTGTGTTGATTTTAACCCGGGCAGCCGTGAGGAATTTTCAGAGAGCATTGCCCTTTGCAGTGAGGAGCTTTTAGCCAAATACGAAAGCGGCAATTTAAGTGATGCCGACATTACAAACGCCGTTAAAGGCACAAAGCTTTTCCCCTGTATGTTCGGTTCGGCATTAAAGCTAAAGGGCATTGAGGACTTTATGGATTGCCTTTACAAATACACCCTAATGCCCAAATACGGCAAGGAATTCGGCGGCAGGGTTTATAAAATATCGGAGGATAAGGGGCAGCGCCTTACCCACATAAAAATAACCGGCGGCGAGCTAAGGGTTAAGGAAATACTGCAAAGCGGCGACAACACAAATAACGAAAAGGTTAACCAAATCAGGATTTATTCAGGGGACAAATTCACACCTGTTGACAGCGCCCCTGCCGGCACTGTTTGTGCGGTAACGGGCATTACCTTTGCAAAATGCGGCGACGGCTTAGGCAACGAAAGCAACGCTATGTTGCCCATGCTTGAGCCTGTTTTAACCTACAGCCTTATTTTGCCAAACGGAATTGACAACCACACCATGCTTGAAAAAATGCGTGTTTTGGAAAAGGAAGAGCCCCAGCTGAAGGTGGAATGGAACGCTCAGGGGGAAGAAATTCAGGTTAAGCTTATGGGCGAAATTCAGCTGGAAATTTTGCAATCCATAATAGAGGAACGCTTTGGGGTTAAGGTATCCTTTGGCAAGGGTAATATTATTTACAAGGAAACCATTGCCGACACCGTTGAGGGTGTTGGGCACTTTGAGCCCCTGCGCCATTATGCTGAGGTGCACCTGCTGATGAAGCCCGGCAAAAGGGACAGCGGACTTGTTTTTAAAGCCGACTGCAAGGAGGATGTGCTTGATAAAAACTGGCAGCGGCTGATATTAACCCACCTTTATGAAAAGACCCATTTGGGAGTTTTAACCGGCTCCCCCATTACCGATATTGAAATAACATTAAAATCAGGCAAGGCTCACCCAAAGCACACCGAGGGCGGCGATTTCAGGCAGGCAACATACCGTGCCGTAAGGCAGGGGCTGCGCTGTGCAAGCTCTGTTTTGTTGGAGCCCATTTACAGTTTTACACTGGAGATACCCACCGAAAATGTGGGCAGAGCAATGGCGGATATTCAGCTTATGTGCGGCAGCTTTGAGCCCCCTGTAACCGATGGCGAGCTTTCGGTTTTAACAGGAACTGCCCCTGTTTCAACAATGTATGACTATTCGGCAAAGGTGGTTGCATATACCCACGGCAAGGGCAGGCTATCCTGCATTTTAAAGGGATATGAGCCCTGCCACAACGCCCGAGAGGTTATTGAAAAAATCGGCTACGACTGCGACGGCGACACCGCCAACCCCTGCGACTCGGTATTTTGCTCAAAGGGCGCAGGCTATAATGTTAAGTGGGACAGTGTTAAAAGCCACATGCATCTGCCAAGCGTGCTGGCAAAGCCAAAAAGCGAATATGCCCCTGTCGGAGTAAGGCGCAATATATCAAACTACAAAAACAGCAACAACCTGTTTGCCCTTGATAAGGAGCTTATGGAGATTTTTGAGCAGACCTACGGCCCCATTAAAAACAGAAGTGCCAACATTAACAACAACCATTTTACCTTTACCGAAAGCAACGAAAAAAAGAGCAAGGCCGAAAAATCGAGGCCTGCCCCAAAATATGACGGCAAGGAATATTTGCTTGTTGACGGCTACAATGTTATTTTTTCATGGGAGCAGCTGAGAGAGCTTTCAAAGGATAACATTGACGGAGCAAGAAATGCTTTAATAAACATTCTTTGTAATTATCAGGGCTACAAAAAATGCGAAACCATTTTGGTTTTTGACGCCTACAAGGTTAAGGGCAATGTGCGTGAAATTGAAAAAATTAACAACATCAGCGTGGTTTACACCAAGGAGGCGGAAACCGCCGATATGTATATTGAAAGAGTAACACACACCCTTGCAAAAAAGAACAACCGTGTGCGTGTTGTAACCTCAGACGCTTTGGAGCAGGTAATAATTTTGGGCAACGGCGCCTTGCGTGTTTCATCAAGAGAATTTTTGGCAGAGGTGCAGCAAGCCGAGGAAAACATAAGAAATATTATTAACGAAACCTATTAAATGTCTTTTATGCATCTTAATCACAGTAAAGCACCGCAAGCTTATGCCTGCGGTGCTTTTTGTTTTTACTGCTCGTCTTCAAATTTATAATTGCCGTGCTCCAGCATTTTTTCCTTAATATCACGCATAAAATTGACGGTGTTTTCCACACTCAAATAAATATACTCTCTTTCATTTTCGTGCTTCTCCGACTTAAAGGCTATTTCCACACAGTCCTTTCCGCTTGAGCCGAAATGATTTGAAAGCGGTCTTCGTGTAATCAAATATCTTAAAATAAGGAACAGCCTGTGCTGCTGGGTAAAGCCCACAGAATAACTTGCATGGGGCGCTTTTCTGTAAAGCCCCACCCATTCTATGCTCACAATTCGGCTTACATCAAAGGTTCTGTATTCCTTTTTAGTAATTGAGGCATCCTCAATTTCAAGGGTATCGTCATACAAAAACACACCCTTAAGGGTTACAAAATACCTGATGATATAGAAAATTGAAAATATAAATGCGCCAAAAAACAAATATGCAATGGTTTCATCGGGAAATTCAAGGGACTTAAAAATAACATTGATTAAATAATAAACAAAGAAAACCAAAAACGGCGGCAAAAGCAAGGCGCTAATCACCGTAAGAAAACCGCTCATAGCCTTTGAGAATTTTGATGTGTAACTAAACTTATAATATTTCATATAACCCAATTAATACTCAAAAAGCGAAAATGAACTGCTGTTTTTCTCGTTTTGAACAAGGATTGAGCCATCCCTGTCCCACGAGGTTTCAACCGCCTTGGTATATACCTTTCCCGACGAATCCTTATACTTGCCGTTATCGTCGCTTTTAATTTCTCCTGCCTTATCATAGCACAAATATCCGTTTTCATCAACAAAGCAGCGCTCCGCCTCGTAATAAATATTGGTTCTGTTTGTGATGTAGTAGGTGGAAATGTTGCCCACCGAGGTGTCGCCGCTGTCGGTTTTGTGGTTGTAGAAAAACAGCTTATCTCCGTTTTCGGTATAATAAGGGGTTCTTTCCGCCTGGGTGTAAAACTTGCCCAGCCTGTCAAAATATCCGCCCATTACCGAAACCTTTTTAAGGGGGTCATAGCTATAATTGCTGTATTGCAGGGTTTTGTCAATATACTTTGTTTCCAAAATTCCTTCAGGGCTGTAAAACATTACCATGTTCACCGGGGAACCGATAGCCAAATAGTACCAATCGCCCTCTGCCCATGGCTCGTTAATTCTGTATTTTACCGAATAATCATAAATTTCAACCATATCGTCCTTAACGCTGTCAAAATATGAGCCAAGGGTATTAACGCTGTTTTCATACTCCTCTCTTGACATTTTGGGCAGCTCAAGAGTTGCGTTGGTTTTTTCCGCCAATTGCTTTTGGCTGATTTTTGTATTATCGTTAACAGTGCTCATAACCAAATCACGGTATTCAAAATAACCGCTTAAATCCTTTTCAACACGGTCGGCGTGCCTGTCTTCCTGATATTTAAAGCCTCCGTCCTTGATTAAGTAGCTGAATGTGTATTTGCTGTTAAGAAGTGAATGATTGTCCCTGTAAAAGCTCAATTTAATCGGCGGAATGGTTTTGTAAAGCTCATAGCTTTTGCCTATTTCCGCATCAAAGGGAACAAAGCTCTCAAAGCTCTCCCTTTCCTTATCCGAAAGGTAAAATCTGCTGAGGGTAAGGCTGTCAAAATTCTTCTGAAATCCGTCGGTGCTAACGCTCAAATCAACCGAAAACTCAACCTTTTCGGCCATTACCTTTTTCTCGTATTCCTTATACATTTTATCAAGCTCCGACTTTGTGAGATATTTACCTAAATACTTGCCGTATTCGCCGTCAATAAGCTCCTGCATATCCTGCTTATATTCTTCAACAAGCTCGTTAACATCGCTTTGGTCAACAGTAACGGTAAGGTCGGTATAATACCTGCTGTAGCTGTAGCCTGTTATGTTTGAATAGCTGTCGGTTTGCGCTTCAAAATCAAGCTTGCAATTTTTCATATACTCGTTTAATTCGTCAACGGTGCTGCATTTTTCGCTGATTTCAACAGCGGTGTTATACAGCTCGGTATATTGCTTATACATGGTGTTGCTGTCAATATAGCATTTAACGCCGAAGAAAACCGCAACAGCCAAAAACACAAAGGAAAAATATCTGTAAAACGAAACCGTGACTTTTTTAATTTTATTGTCAAGCCTTGTGTTTTGGCACATGCCCTTTTTAACCCTGAATATTATGGTGTTTATAATACCCAAAAGCAAAAGCACACATATAATGCCAACCCAAACATACACCTGTTTTTTTGGTGCGTATTTTGACATGGGATTAAGCCTAAGGCTTGTGATAAACGCCCACAGCCTGCCAAAGCTGCCGCAAAACTGCTGATTAAGCCAATTAAGCACAAAATAGCTGTAAGCACCAATACCGCCGATTTGAATTATTGCAAAAACAACGGGAATATTGCTTTGCCTTTTAACCGTTAATGCAATGTAAAGCATAACGAAAAACAGAGGCAAAAACAGCGCCGAAAGCATAAGACTTGCCACTCCCGGGTCGCCCACAACAAATTTATCAAGCAAATAATACAGGCCTGCCATAGCGCCGCCTAAAATTACGGTGTATATAATATCAAAAACAGGGTTGTAAAAATTATTGTGCAGTTCTCCCAATTCCTCATAAATCAGCTCCGCATCGCCCATTGATTCCACTGCTCTTTCCTCTGCGGACTGCTCGTCGGATTCAATATGGGCAAAGCTCTCCCTACGGTCGTCAATATGAGCGGAAAGCTCCTGCCCAACCTCTTTTTTAGCCTTGTAGTTAAAGATTTTAGAGGTTGCCTTATCTAAGTATTCTTTTCTTTCCATTGTATCTCCCAAATATCCCCTTATTATGCAAAGCTGAGCACTTTTTTAACCGTTACGGTAAAGTCCTCAAACTCCTTGGTTTTGCTTTCAAGCACCCCCAAGCCTTTTTTTGTAATGTGGTAATATTTGCGCTTTCTGCCCTCTGCGGTTTCCCAATAGCTTTCAAGCAGATTTTCCTTTTCCATTGAATGTAAAACCGGATACAGCGTGCCCTCCTTAAGGGAAAAAACATTGTCGCTGCGCTCTTCAAGGGTTTTAATGATTTTGTAGCCGTACATATCCTCGCTTTTAACCACAGACAGCACCATTGTGGGAATTGTGCCCGATGAAAGCTCCTTGCTGATTTTCATAATAATTACCATAGCCTTTCAGGCAACAAATAGTTTATTAAAAATCACCTGATTGACCTGTGTTGCCTGAACAGGCGTAAATGGTGATTACAGCCATTTCAAAATTATGCCACAGGCAAATTTTGAAGGCAATTTTGAAGGCAATATAATTTATTAGTGTGATTTTTCACACTAATTACCTCCGTAATAGGTGTTTTATGCATTTGTGTTCTATGCATAGATGTTCTATGTGTATGATATCATCATCAAAACAAATTGTCAATAGGGTTTATTAACAAAATAGTGTTGAATTATTCCGCTTAAAACTGTATAATAAGGGTTAATAATAAACTATGGGAGGTATAAATATGGAGTATAATTACAAAACCTCAGGCACATGTTCAACACAAATCACTGTTGATATTAACGAAAATAACAAAACCATCAACAGCGTTAAATTTCTCGGTGGCTGCAACGGCAACCTAAAGGGCATTTCGTCACTTGTTAAAGGCAAGCCCATTGACGAGGTAATACAAGCGTTACGGGGTATCCAATGCGGCTTTAAGGGCACCTCCTGCCCAGACCAGCTTGCCAAGGCACTGGAAAATATCGAGGAAAAATTATAATTAATTCTAATAAATAAGGATGACTTTATGTTTAAGCTTGAAAGTAACAGATTAAAAAGAGAATTTAAAATTGCAAATTCAAATTTCTTTGCAAGCCAAATATTAAACAAATACTCTAATATGAGCTTTGTTCCCGACGGAAACGGCTGTGAGTTTGTTATCAGGCTTGAGGACGGCAACGAGTTTTCGTCAAAGGGGCTTTTGGTTAAAGAAAGTTTTGAGGAAAACAACCGCCTGAAATTCGTTTTTGAGGAGTGCTGCGGCGTAAGGGTTACCCTTGAATATTGGGTGCACGGCGATCAAAACACCCTTTGCAAGCAATTAATTCTTGACCAAAGCGACAACAGCGCAATTGACTATGTAATACTTGAAAACATAGGCATTATCAACTCAAAAACCCACTTCAGCGTTGACACAATGGAGGACGGCGAAATAAAGGGCGTTTACGCCTCGTTAGGTCAGCCGTTTTATATTGACAGCCTTTTCTTCGGCTGCGAGTTCCCTGCTACCGACAACAGAATAATTCACGGCGCAGGCCAAATTAAATACTATATCGGCAAATGTGTGGGCAAAAACTACCGTTGCCCGGTAACAATTATCGGCGGCGCAGAGGATAATTCAAGCATCGGCGTTCAAAAGGCATTTTTTGAATATATTGATTTTATTTCACTGCCTTCGGATTTGCGCTTTCAGTATAACAGCTGGTATGACGGCATGCTGAAAATTGACGAGGATAAGGTAAGAAACGCATTCAACCAAATTTCAAAGGGTCTTGCCTTTTATAACGCACCTAAGCTTGACGCTTACGTTGTTGACGACGGCTGGAACGACTACACAGGCAAATTTTGGGGCTTTAACAAGCGCTTTCCCAACGGCTTAACCAACATTTCGGCAGATTGCAGAAAAATGGGCAGCAGCTTGGGTCTGTGGTTAGGGCCCAGGGGCGGATATAACGATGTTTACAAGTTTGCAAAAAAAATTCAGCGTGGCAAAAACGGCTTTGCAAACAAAAACGCAAAGGAAATTTGTATTGCCTCCCAAACCTATGTTAATAAGCTTACGGAATTTCTTATTGATACCGTAACCGAGAACGACATAACTTATTTAAAACTTGACGGCTTTTGCCACGATGTATGCACTGATTCATCACACGACCATATTACCGGCGGCGAAAACGAAATGTATTTTGTAACCGAAATGTGGCAGCGCTGGATAAAGCTGTTTGAGGCGGTAAGGCACGCCCGTGCCTGCGACAGGCGTCCCCTTTGGATAAATATGACCTGCTATGTTAATGTGTCGCCCTGGTGGCTGCAATGGGTTAACAGCATTTGGCTGCAAAACAGCAGCGATATAGGCTTTGCCGATAATATTGAGGACCAACCCCAGGTTGAGGCCGAAATAACTTATCGTGACGCTCGCTATTTTGACACTATTTGTAAAAGAGCAAACCAAATTCCGTTAAAGAACATTTACAACCACGAGCCTATTTACGGTTCAAGCGCAAATGTAAATTATACCGACGAGGAATTTGACAAATACATTAATTGGTGCACGGTAAGGGGCCCTGCCCTTAACGAAATTCATTTGTCATACGAGCTGATGAGCGACGGCAAATGGGCGTCACTTGCAAAGGCAATGCGCTTTCAAAAGGAAAATTATTATATTTTGAAAAACGCAACCTTTATCGGCGGCAATCCTGAGGAAAACAATGTTTACGGATATATCAGCTGGGCTGACAACGGCGACGGCATAATCGCTTTAAGGAATCCCACTGACGAATCCGCACCGTTAACACTTAATATCAACAAGCTTATGGGTGCACCGCTGCACCTTAAAAACGCAAAACCGGTCAGTGTTTACAACAACTCCGTTGCAATCGGCGAGCAGCTTGTTTCCTACGGCAGCAAGTTAAACTTAACCCTGCACCCATACGAAGTGTTAATTTTAAAAATAGTTAACGAAGAGGTGTAATTATGATTTGTAAAGTATGCGGTAAGGGCTCAATGGTTAAAGAGGGCAACAAATATGTTTGCGACGAATGCGGCGCAATTGCCATGCCAAGCGACAACCCCGAGGAGCTGAAAAAAGAAAAGGCGGAAGCACGAAAGGCCAAGCGAGAGAAAAAGAGAAAAGACCGTGAAGAGGCGGAAATGAGAAAATCCACAGGCAGAAAAATTGTTGAATTCTTTTTGCCGATAATTATTGCATTGGTTGTTGCAATGATACTTAAAACCTGCGTTTTTGCAAATGCGGTTATACCCACCTGCTCAATGCGTGAAACCATTCAGGAAAACGACCGTGTAATTGCAAGCCGCCTTGTTTACGATTTTAACGACCCACAGCGTGGTGATATTATCATATTTAAATTCCCTGACGATTACGCAAAGGGCATAACCACCTATTATGTTAAGCGCATTATCGGCTTGCCCGGCGAAACGGTCACCATTACCGGCGGCAGCGTTTACATAACCGATGTAAACGGCAACACCCAAATGCTTGAAGAGGATTATGTAGTGGGCAAAACCTACGAGGGCTTTCTTGAAAACGGCACATACACCGTGCCGGAGAACAGCTATTTTGTAATGGGCGACAACCGTGAGGATTCGGAGGACGCCCGTTATTGGACCACAACACACTGTGTTGAGCGTGGCCTTATAGAGGGCAAGGTTATGTTTAAATATTATCCAAGCTTTGAAAGGCTTGACTAAATGTCTTTAGGAGGACTGAAAATGTTTAATGCGGAAAAAGTAAAAAATGAATGCGTGCAATGGATTCGTGATTTCTTTGAGGAAAACGGCAAGGATTGCAATGCAATTGTGGGCATCTCAGGCGGTAAGGACAGCTCAATTGTCGCAGCCCTTTGCGCCGAGGCACTGGGAAAAGACAGGGTTATAGGCGTTCTTATGCCCTGCGGCACCCAGCACGACATTGATATGGCAGAGCTTTTGGTAAAGCACCTTGACATAAAGCATTATGTTGTTAACATTAACGATGCCGTTGTTGCCATGAAAAACAGCATGCCCTTTGAAATGTCAACTCAAAGCACCACAAATCTTCCGCCCAGAATAAGAATGGCGGTTCTTTACGCAGTTGCACAAAGCCATAACGGCAGGGTTGCAAACACCTGCAATTTGTCGGAGGATTGGGTTGGCTACGCAACACGCTACGGCGATGCAGCAGGCGACTTCAGCCCCTGCTCCGGCCTTACGGTAACCGAAATGCGCCAAATCGGCAGGGTTCTCGGCTTGCCCGAGGTTTTGGTTAACAAGGTGCCTATTGACGGTCTTTGCGGCAAGACGGATGAGGAAAACCTTGGCTTTACCTATGACGAGCTTGATAAATATATCAGAACCGGCGAAATTGATAACCCCGAAACTAAGGAAAAAATTGATTACAAGCACAAAACAAACCTGTTTAAGCTTGAATTGATGCCTGCATTTAAGCCGGAATTTTAACATTCAGCAAACTTAAATTAAATCTTATACACAAAAACACAGGGAGCAAAACTCCCTGTGTTTTTTAGTTCATTACACGCCTTACAGCGCCAATTTAACATCAATTTCCTGCCGGGTAATTCCCTCAACAGTGTCCCTTATTCCCTTTGAAATAAGCTGAAAATTAATCAGCGACGGCTTGGTTGCCACATTAACCGCAGTCCATTGGTTATTTATGCGGGCAAAATCAATGCCCAGCAGCACCTCGCCACGCTTTTCGCCCAGCCTTGCCGCCTGGGCCTTTATGTCGTTCCAATCTTCAATTTTGCTTTTTTCAAGCTCCAACACCGATTTTTTCCTTTTGCCCGAGGCAATGCGGTAGATAGGCGTTTCAACAGTGCCGCTGTCAACATTTATACCTGCAAAGCGCTCGTTTTTACCCTGCTCAACAAAATTAATGCAGGCATAAGCAGTGTGTATTTTTTCCTTATCGTTAACCGTAAGCACCCTTATATACGCCTTGGTGTTGCTTGCGTATTCTCCTTGAGCACAGCCGCTGACAACATCCTTGCTTGAGGGCAAACCGGTGCTTTGCTTGGTCTTAGAGGCCTCGTTCAACTGCGCCACGGTGTGCTTGCTCAAATATTTTGAACGGCTTTGGCCGCCCTTGCCCTCAAAGCCGTAAAGGCTGTATTCCCTGGGTGTTATGCCGTAGCGCTTAAAGCATTTTCGCATATCTAAAAGCTGCTCGTCATCGCAGCCCTCCATATACTTTAAGAACTCATTTTGCCAGCGCTTTTGGATTTTTTCGTCCGACTGATTGCCGCAAACCCTAAAGTTTTTCATAAGGGAATTAAGGGCCGTTCCCTCGTAGTTCATTTTTATTTGCTTTTGTGTAAATTGATGGGTCAGCGAGCCCCAGTTCATCAAATAAACTGCGTAATGGTCCCCTGCCAAGTACATTTTAACCTTGCTGAATCCGTTTTTTTCATAAAAACCGATTGCGCTTGCGTTTTTTTCGGGAGTGGTAAGCCTTAGGGGCAGATTTTGCTCTTTTGCAAAGGTCTTTGCCATATCAAGCAGCCCCTTGCCCAGGCCCGTGCCCTGATATTTCGGCGAAACCGCAACATGATAAACACCCACTGCCCTGCCGTTGTAATACCAAGCGTTCACATCTTCAAACTTAACCGACAGTGTGCCGATTATGCTTTTGCCACGCCTTACAACATAAATTTCGCCATTTGAATCAAGCACCTCGTTAAGTTTTTCCGTAAAATCGGTGCTGTGGTTAAACTCAAAATGCAGGCTTTCCATTGCATTTTTAAACGCCTCCTCAAGCAGGCTGTTAACCTCTGCAACGCACGCCCGATCATTCAGTTTTTCGTATTTTATCAAATATTTTTGGTCTATAAATCGTTTAACATTGTTAACCATAGCTTTGCTCCGATTTCCGTTTATTAAACCCTTAACGGCTGTTTTGTTCATTATACTATCAAAAAGGCAATCAGGCAACGAAAATTCCCTTTTGTTTACAAAAAATATAAACAAAGTTTTCTTTAATTTAAAACATCGCCGAATTTGCGAAAATTATAATGCCGATTGTTATGATTTTTCGCTGTTACCTATTACTCCCAAATCGGCATTTTCAGCGAATAGTTAACGGTAAATAGGTAAAAAACGGCAAAGAACCCTAACTTTAATAGAAACTATTTTAAGGGGGTGCAACCACAGCTTTAGGGGGTTGCATTATTCTACCGGAATCACGAAATCGACCTCCTTCCGGGCATAAAAATACCACCGGGGATTTATCCCCGGTGGTATGATAAGAGTGATTTATTTGTAAAGCGACAAAATTGAAGTTGTCAGTCAAAAACGACCGTCCAATTATTGGAATTATACGCATCAAAGCACATTAAAATTTGCTCTTTGTTACATTTTTCCTCAGCTAATAATGGAAGCTCATCTTTTGAAAAAAATCTGCTTTCCGATGTCTCAATATTTTCGGTAAACTTACCTCCGAGAACTTTGCATAGATAGAATATTTTTACCACGCCATATGCATACGGTGGAGGATTGTGCTTATCTCTGTCCTGAATAGCTATAACCTTTTCAACACAAACATCCAGTCCTGCCTCTTCTTTTGTCTCTTTAACGATATTGTCTGCCGGAGAAAGATTGAATTCGCACCAGCCACCCGGCAACGACCATTTTCCTTTCTCGCATACAAGCAAAATTTTTTCATCGCTAAAAATCGCAGCTCGAGTATCTAACTTTGGTGTTTGATAGCCTTCGTCGCCACAAAACAGTCCCTTGATTTTTTCGACAGGTATATCCGCTCTCGTCAACATCATCTCTGCGGATATTTCCCGGATACGTTGATATCGTTCCTTGTCATATATATCATGTCCGTAAAAGAGACCTGCTTGAGCAAGACTCTGAAGTTCTTTTGCCCATTCGATAATTTGATCCATACTTTATTCTCCCAAAACCGATTTGACATTCAAATTCAAAAATATTATACCATACTTTTTATTATTTTCAACTCCAAATAGATAACTCCATTACAGATAGAACCACCTCGGAATAATCTCTATTCGATTTACGGGGTCGTTGCTGATAATGTTGGTAATTCCCGGCTTGAATATCGGAAAATCTTCTCCCGTAATCGTATCGTTTTTGAGTGCGGTATCTTTAAAGCAGATCGTTTTATCACTGTTGATTTCAATATACTTGTCGATGCTTGAAATAAGGCTCGTGCCGCTGAAACAACCGTAAAACGCACAAATCCCCGCCACAGAAACGCTCTGTGACGGGGTTTCTTATGTGTCTGAACAGCCGATAAGTCTTATTTCAAGCGGTTCTCGGGCATAGAAAAAGTCCACCGTAATTCTATCAAAATTACGGTGGACTTATGGTCGAGGCGACAGGATTCGAACCTGCGGCCTCTGCGTCCCGAACGCAGCGCTCTACCAAACTGAGCCACGCCTCGATATCAACTTGTCAACATAGATTAAAGCACAAATTCGCCTCAAGGTCAAGACAAATTTTAATATTTAACGGAATAAATTAAAATTTATGTTGAATATTATGCTATTTTGTGCGATAATATTATAACTTATTTATAGTATGTTATTTTAATTTTAGATTAAGGACACTTGATTATGACTGATAACGAAAAATTAGCAGAATTATTATTCCCTGCAATTGACAAGGAGCCCGGCTACTATGAGGAGCTTTACCCTGCAAGGCAACTGAAAGAGGGTGCAAGGGTTACCCGTTTTGCGCCAAGCCCCACAGGCTTTCTCCATTTCGGAAACCTGTTCACCTGCCTTGTGTCATACAAAACCGCAAAGGCAACCGACGGCGTGTTTTTTGTAAGGGTTGAGGATACCGACCAAAAGCGCAAAGTTGAGGGCGCAATTGAGGTTATGCTTAAGGGCTTATCGGTATATGGCATTGTGCCTGACGAGGGCGTAATCGGCGACGATACCGAAAGCGGCAGCTACGGTCCTTACTACCAAAGCGCAAGGAAGGATATTTACCAGTGCTATGCCAAGGAGCTTGTTAAAAAGGATTTGGCTTACCCCTGCTTTTGCTCTGCCGAGGAGCTTGATGAAATCAGAGCCTCGCAGGAAAACGAGAGCACCAAAGGCTATTGGGGCAGCTACGCAAAGTGCAGGAGCTTAACCCTTGAGCAAATAGAGGAAAACATTAAAAACGGTCTTCCTTGGACCCTGCGTTTAAAATCCCCCGGTCAGCTTGATAAAAAATGCTATTTTGACGATATGATTAAGGGCAAAATCGAAATGCCGGAAAATGTGCAGGACATTGTTCTTTTAAAGTCCGACGGTATTCCCACCTATCACTTTGCCCACGCAATTGACGACCACCTGATGCGCACCACCCATGTTGTAAGGGGCGACGAATGGATTTCTTCAACACCTATTCATTTGCAGCTATTCAGATGCCTTGGCTTTAAGGCACCTAAATATGCCCATGTTGCACCCATTATGAAAGAGGAAAACGGCGGCAAACGCAAGCTTTCAAAGCGCAAGGACCCTGAGGCTGCGGTAACCTACTATGCAGAGCAGGGTTTCCCCATGGAAAGCGTTAACGAATATATGATGACCCTTGCAAACTCAAATTTTGAGGACTGGCGCAAGGTCAACAAAACAGAGGATATTAACAAATTCCCCTTTAATCTTAAAAAAATGAGCGTGTCGGGCGCACTGTTTGATATGGTTAAGCTGACCGACATTTCTAAGAATGTTATTTCAAAAATGCCTGCACAAAAGGTATTTGACCTTTCATACGCTTGGGCAAAGCAGTATGACGGCAAATTGGCGTCGCTCTTTGAACAAAACAAGGAAAAGGCTGTTGCTGTTCTTAACATTGACCGTGAGGGCAAGAACCCCAGAAAGGACATTGCCAAGTGGAGCGACATTGCCCAATATATCAGCTATATGTATGACGAAACTTTTGAGCCCTGCTATCAGCTCAACGGCAACTGCACGGCTGACCTTGCGGTTAAGGTTTTGGAAAGATATATTGACGCCGTTAACCTTGCCGATGATAAGGACACTTGGTTTGCCAGAATGAAAGAAATTTGCCCGCAGGTTGGCTGCACCCCGAATGTTAAGGAGTTTAAGGCAAATCCCGATGCTTACTCAGGTCATATCGGCGATGTTTCAACAATCGTTCGTGTGGCGCTCACAGGCAGAACCAACACACCGGATTTATATTCAATTACCGCCCTGTTAGGGGAGGATACAGTAAAAAGGCGTTTAACAGACGCACTCAACTACTACAAGGAGGAAAAATAATGGCACTTGATGAAATTAATGAAGAAGAAGCTCAAGGCGCATCAAATTTCATTCAGGATTTTATTGATGAAGATTTAAAAGAGGGCGTATATTCAAGAGTGCAAACCCGTTTTCCCCCTGAGCCAAACGGATATCTGCACATAGGCCACGCAAAGGCAATATGCATTAATTTCGGCGTTAAGAACAAATACAACGGCGTTTGCAACCTTAGGCTTGACGATACTAACCCCGTTAAAGAGGACACCGAGTATGTTGACGCTATTAAAGAGGACATTGAGTGGCTTGGCTTTAATTGGGACAATGTTTATTACGCATCAGATTATTTTGATTTCCTTTACGAATGTGCAATAAAGCTTATCAAAAAGGGCAAGGCCTTTGTTTGCGACCTTACACCCGAGGAAATGCGAGAATACAGAGGAACTCTTACTCAGCCGGGTAAGAACTCCCCCTACCGTGACAGAAGCGTTGAGGAAAACCTTGACCTTTTCCAAAGAATGGCTAACGGCGAATTTGAGGCAGGCTCAAAGGTGCTGCGTGCAAAAATAGATATGGCGTCGCCAAACCTTAATATGCGTGACCCAATCATTTACAGAATTATGTATGCCCACCACCACAGAACAGGCGACAAATGGTGCGTATATCCCATGTATGACTTTGCGCACCCGCTTTCAGACGCCTGCGAAAAGGTAACCCACTCACTGTGCTCCCTTGAATTTGAAAACCACAGGCCGCTTTACGACTGGGTTTGCAACGAGTGCATTGATGGCGAAAAGCCAAGGCAAATTGAATTTGCAAGAATGAACCTTAACTACACCCTCACATCAAAGAGAAAGTGCTTAAAGCTGGTTCAGGACGGCATTGTTGACGGATGGGACGACCCCAGAATGGCAACCATCAGCGGTATGAGAAGGCGTGGCTATCCTGCCGAGGCTATCCGTGATTTTTGCGACAAAATCGGCGTTTCAAAGGCTTACAGCGTTATTGATTTTGCAATGCTTGAAAGCTGCGTAAGGGATAACCTTAACCAAACAGCGCCAAGGGCAATGGCTGTAATTGACCCCATTAAGCTTATTATTGACAATTATCCCGAGGATAAGGTTGAAGAGCTTGAGGTTGAATATCATCCCGACCACCCGGAATACGGCAAGCGCACAATTCCCTTTGGCAGGGAGCTTTATATTGAGGCTGACGATTTTATGGTTGAGCCCATTAAAAAATACAGAAGGCTGTTTGTAGGCAATGAGGTAAGGCTTTACAAGGCTTACTGCGTAACCTGCACCGGCTATGATTTAGACGATAACGGCAAGGTTGTTGCCGTTCACGCAAACTATGACCCCGAAACCTTCGGCGGCGACACACCGGACGGCCGCAAGGTGCGTGGCACAATTCACTGGGTATATTCAAAGGATTGCGCAGAGGCAGAGGTTAAGCTTTACGAGCGCCTGTTTAATGTTGAAAACCCCAGCGACGAGGAGGGCGTAGGCTCATTTGAGGACAACCTTAACCCCAACTCACTAACCACCAAAAAGGCTTATGTTGAAAAGGCATTGGCAAACACAAAGCCCGGCGACAGATACCAATTTATGAGAACCGGCTATTTCTGCACAGACACAACCTCCGCACCCGGCAGCCTTGTGTTTAACAGAACCGTTGCCCTGAGGGACAGCTTTAATAAGAAAAAATAATTGCAGGCTACTGCAAAATTTAAATAATCAAGGTGAAAAGATTTGGCAGAAAGAAAAAACATTAAAAACGTTGCGATAATTGCCCATGTTGACCACGGAAAAACAACACTTGTTGACGAAATGCTCCACCAAAGCGGCATTTTCCGTGATAACGAGGTAGTTCAGGAAAGAGTTATGGATTCTAACGACCTGGAAAAGGAGCGTGGAATTACAATTCTTTCAAAAAACACATCCATTCACTATAAGGACACTAAAATTAACATTGTTGACACCCCCGGCCACGCCGATTTCGGCGGCGAGGTTGAGCGCATATTAACAATGGTTGACGGTGTTTTGCTGCTTGTTGATGCCTTTGAGGGCTGCATGCCCCAAACCAGGTTTGTTTTGAAAAAGGCATTGGGTTTAAAGAAAACTCCCCTTGTTGTTGTTAATAAGGTGGATAGAGACGGCGCACGCCCCGAGGAGGTTATTGACGAGGTACTTGACCTTTTCATTGAGCTTGGCGCCGACGATGATCAAATCGACTTTCCCGTTGTGTATGCAAGCGCAAGAAACGGCTATTCAAGCCTTGACCCCAATGTAAGAGAGGGCGATATGCGCCCCCTGCTTGACGCTATTTTGGAAAACATCCCCTCCCCACAGGGCGACCCTGACGGCCCTGCACAACTTTTGTTTTCATCACTTGAATATGACGACTATGTTGGCAGAATCGGCGTGGGCAGAGTTGAAAGGGGTACAATTAAGGTTAACACCCCCTATGTTTTGTGCAAGCAGGACGGCACACAGGAAAATGTTAGGTTTTCACAAATTTATCAGTTTGAGGGCTTAAAGAGAGTGCCCTGCACCGAGGCCACCTTCGGCGACCTTGTTTGCGTTGCCGGAATACCCGACCTTAATATCGGCGAAACCGCCTGCGACCCCGAGCATATCGAGCCGCTGCCCTTTGTTAAAATTGACGAGCCCACAATCAGCATGAACTTTATTGTTAACGATTCTCCCTTTGCAGGCAGAGAGGGTAAATATGTTACCTCACGAAACCTGCGTGACAGGCTCTTTAAAGAGGTTGAAACCAATGTTTCAATGCGAGTTGAGGAAACCGATTCTATGGACACCTTTAAGGTATCCGGCAGGGGCGAGCTGCACCTTTCTATTTTAATTGAAACCATGCGCCGTGAAAATTACGAATTTCAAGTATCACGCCCGCAGGTTATTTTGAAAAAGGACAGCAAAACTGGCGAAACCCTTGAGCCCATGGAAATTGCTATTATTGAGGTGCCTGAGGAATATGTGGGCGCAGTTATGGAAAAACTTTGCTCACGCAAGGGCGAAATTCAGAATATGGACACTCGCTCAACAGGCATGACCCACCTTGAAATAAAAATACCCTCCCGTGGTTTAATCGGCTACAGGAGCGAGTTTTTAACCGATACCAACGGCAACGGCATTATGAACCAATTGTTCAGCGGCTACGAGCCGTATAAGGGCGAAATTGAAACAAGAAGCCGTGGCTCAATAGTAGTTCACGAAACAGGAACAACCACCGGCTACGGCCTTTGGAACACCCAGGACAGAGGCAAGCTTTTCATAGGCCCGGGCGTTGAGGTATATGAGGGCATGATTTGCGGCGAATGTACAAAGGATGAGGATATTGTTTGCAATGTTTGCAAGAAAAAGCATGTTACAAACACCCGTGCAAGCGGCTCTGACGAGGCTTTAAAGCTTGTCCCCCCCAGCACCATGTCTCTGGAGCAAAGCATGGAATTTTTGGCTGACGATGAGCTTTTGGAGGTTACTCCAAAGTCAATCAGACTGCGCAAAACAATTCTTAACAAGGAGCAAAGGCTCAAGGCTGAAAGCCGTTCACGAAAGGGCTAAAGGCAAAAATAAAAGCCTCATTGAGGCAGATAGGCATATAAAAAGGCTTTCATATAATGAAAGCCTTTTTTATATTCATTTTATTTAGCTAAGTAAATCGTTTAATAAGGTATCCTCTGTATATAACATCATTTCAGACCATTCTTCCGAGCCTTCAGAGCCCTCAATCCAAAATACAATGTAATTGCCGTTTGAATCTTTTGCAATACAAATGAAATCATTGTCGCCATTGTCGATAATATAATACTCTCCGGCTGTTAAGCCAACCACTGTGGTTGACAATTTTTCGTCATCGTATTCATCTGCATTAAGGGTATCCTTTTTAGTATATTTCAGTTCATCAAGCTTTGCCTGCACCTGCTCTTTGGTTGCATTTGCCTTTAAGCCCATAACATCAATAGCAGTTTCATCCTCCGCTCTTGACTCGCTTTCATTTTCAACCGTTACAGTAACGATTTCAGCGTCCCTAACCTTAACATCCGAGGAGGTATTATTCTTAACATAAACCTCAACCTCTATTGTGGAATAATCAAAGGTTTCGCTGTCAAAATTAATTTCGCAGGTTTCACCCGCAGCTAGGGTATCGTCAAGGCTGATACTGTCAGAATCTTCATTCAAAATTTCAACAGTCAAATCCTTGGGATTATCAAACACCTCTGCCTTGTCGCCTAAGCCAAAGGATAAGCCGTTGCTTAAGGTAACCTTATCGTTTGCAACAACTGCTTGGGCAGGAGCTGTGGTAGAATCATCCTTGCTGTCCCCTGATTCCTGCTGTGAGGAGGTAGTTTTGTTATCCTCGCTGTCGACGCTGTCTTTACCGCCGATAGCCCCTGTGCCGAAAAGCACTGCCACAACAATTACAACAACTACAACGGCTGCAACAATGCCGATTATTAAGCCCTTATTAGACTTTTTAGGTGGTAACGGCTGTGGTGCTCCGCCCTGTGGAAATTGGGGCGGTGCCTGCTGATACTGTGGCTGAGCAGGCTCATAAACAGGCTGTTGCGGTGCAGCAGAGCCATCATAGCTTGGCTGTGCCGGTTGTTCATACATCGGTTGCTGCGGTTGAGCAGGCTCGTATGCAGGCTGTTGCGGTGCAACAGGGCCCTCGTAGCTCGGCTGTGCACCTTGTTCATTAATTTGTTGATTTACAGGTTCAATCTTGTTTCCGCACACAGTGCAAAATGCTGAACCCTCGGGCACTTGTGCCCCACATTTACTACAAAACATATAAATACTCCCTTAAATACTCCCTTTTAATATATAATAATTATTTTCTCTTTATATTCTTTGAATTTTCAAGATATTCGTCCGAGGCAGGATAATGGTTTTTGAAAGTAAAATCCAACGAAACACTTTTGTTCTTAATAGTAAGAACATTAGCATGAGTTAAGCTAACATTAGCTTTCGTTTCATAATCAGCTTGTGTAATTTCGTTTGTTGCAGGGTCAATCACAATGATACCGACACCACCCTTATACTTTATAACACAATTGTTTTTTATTGTTCCGCTATCCCATGAAAGCTGTTGAATGCTATCAATTGTATCCTCTGCGTTATCGAATGTTTTAAAAAATCTTCCTTGTGAATCTTCACCGGGAATTGACATTTCAGCAGATTTAGGCTGAATCTGTAAAACAATTTTTCCGCCGCTTTCAGAAACATTAGCCATTAAAACATCATCAACGGTTAAATACGATTTTCTGAAATCATAATGTGTATTATAATTGGAGCTTTCATCATAATTGTTAGTATCTCGCTTAGGATCCCTGTTGGTACTTGGAACAAGACCGTATGTGCCGGGTTTGAAAAGGCTGCTAACAAGTGTTGGTACAAAGCTGTTAATTGTATCATTGCTTGAACCGTCAACAAGAACGTTTTCAACCTGAAGGTCCTCATCGCCAAGGAGTTTGTAGTATGTTGCCGTTGAGCCATCCTCTGTTGTGTATTCAGCAGTAAGGCTCTTTGTGTAATTATAAGCCTTTACATAGTAGTTAACTACATCATCAATTGAGTTAAACTCAACCCCACCGTAAGTACCCGGTTGAAATTCATTAATTACAACCTTGTCGCTATCCTCATCCTCGGTAACCTTGTTCCAATCGCCCGCTCTTACCTCGCCAATTGTATTACCTTCGTTTTCTTGTGATTGTTCTGTTTTCTGTGATGTAGTAGTTTGGCTTTCCTCTCGGTTATTACCGCCGATTGCGCCTGTGCCGAAAAGCACTGCCACAACGATTGCAACAACCACAACCACGCCTGCGATAATGCCGATTATTAAGCCTTTTTTGGACTTTTTAGGCGGCAGGGGCTGTGGTGCTCCGCCGACGGCAGGTTGACCGTTTTCAACCGCAGTGCCGCAGGCAGTGCAAAACGCCGCATTATCAGGGAGCTGTGCCCCGCATTTACTACAAAACATATAAATACTCCATTTCAATATGTATAATAATTAAATTTTAAAAGTTACTGTTCAAGATTTATCCACAAAGCCGGGCGAACAGTATTATTGGCGTTATTCACATCAATGCCGTTCTCATAAATCATTCCGTCGTCGCCGACATTGGCAGCATAATTTTGATAATTACCCGGCGAACGCAGCCACCAAAAGTCAAATTCGCCTTCATATTCGGAAGATTCGTTGGCACGGGCATAAGCTGTAGATTTGCACTGTTTTTCAATGTCTGAGTCAAAATACTTGTTTGCCTCATTGATACTGAGCAAAAACACCTTATCTTTGGTTGCATTGCCCGGGTCGGTATCGTATGAGGGGTTTTTATCTGCAGTAACATTTGTAGTTAGAATTTTTGCCTGTTCCTCTGCGCTGAAAGCCGTATTGAGGAAATCATCATTCAACCATTTGCGGAGAGTGCAGTTTTCCCATGTAACATCTTCGGGATCTCCCATTGCAGGGTCTATATTATACGGTTGACAATCAATAGCTTTTTCACTGATAACAAGTATTTTGTTACCCTTTTTTGCAAGAACAAGCCATTCAACATCCTCTTTACCGTTTGATGTATCGTTATCCTGTTCATAAGAACCGAAACTTATTTTAGTGCCCACATTTACCGGGTGTGAATATAAAGAATCGTTATTATCTTCTGTTTCCTGCTGTGAGGAGGTAGTTTTATTATCCTCGCTGTCGCCGCTGTCCTTACCGCCGATTGCGCCTGTGCCGAAAAGCACTGCCACAACGATTGCAACAACCACAACCACGCCTGCGATAATACCGATTATCAAACCCTTTTTGGACTTTTTAGGTGGCAGGGGCTGTGGTGCTCCGCCGCCAACGGCAGGCTGACCGTTTTCAACCGCAGTGCCGCAGGCAGTGCAAAACGCCGCATTATCAGGGAGCTGTGCCCCGCATTTACTACAAAACATACAAAATCCTCACATAAAACAAGTTAAATTATCAGTCTTCCTTAGTTCCTCTGCGCTTTGCAAGAGCCTCGGTAATCATAGTTTTCTTTTCGCCCACAATGTCATACTTAAACATAGGAATTACAGAAAGAAGAGCAAGAATGCCCGGCAATGCTGTGTAAGCAAAGAAGATAATATCCTTTGTTTGGGGAGCAAACGAGCCGTTTGAAGCCATTGTGTCATAATAACCGGAAAGTTGAACAAAGATAAGGCCGACTGCTGTGCCCAGTGCAAGGCAAACCTTAATTGTTAAGGTAAGGATTGAATAAGCAGCGCCCTCCATTCTCTTGCCGGTTTCATATTCATAATAGTCAACAGCGTCTGCTGTCATAATCATGGGCATAAGGGTTACTGCGCCGAACTGCAAACCGATAAGGAACAATGACGCATAGAAAAGAACCGTAAGCACCATATTATCGGGATCATTGAACCAAAAATGACCCACGATAAATGAGAAAATCGAAGCGGCAAAGCCGTAAACGGAAAGAAGAATGTAAGCCTTTCTTTCATCAAGCTTTTTAATAAGCAACGGGCAAAGCGCCATTGAAATCATTGAACCCACTGCGGTAACAATGCCCAAAACGGCAACAAGGTTTTGAGAGCCTAAAAGAACATTGGCTGCCTGAACCTGAATACCCATAGCCATTTGACGGCCGAAGCCAAGGAAATATGAAATAATAACAAGCATAAGGGGCTTGTTGTTTTTAATAGCCGCAAGCATATCCTTTGCTGTTGTTTTTTCGTTATTTTCAACAACAACACGCTCTTTGTTAATAAGCGGAATAAGTGCGAAAAGCGCACAGCCCAAAATTGCGGTAAGAACTGCAACCCAAAAATACTCGCTGGCAATCATCGGGTCGTCAACCTCGCCTTTTTTAACAAAAACCCTTGAGCCGTTTGGTATGATAAGGCAAACGATAGGAACAATAACAACACAAGCGGAAAAACCAACCTGCTTGAAGGTGTTTGAAATTGAAACAACATTTGTTCTTTCTGTTGGGTTTGGTGTTAAAGCGGCGGCAATGCCCTGTGAGGGAACATCGCCCATTGTCATTGCAATTGACCAAATAAGGTATGTAACAAAAACCCAAGCATAAAGGCCAAAGCCCTTAAACGGAACCTTAACAAAAATCAGCGCTGTAAAAACAACAAGCGGAATGATTGAATATGCAATCATTGACTTAAACTTGCCCAGCTTGCTTTTTGAGCGGTCGACAAGGTTACCTACAATCGGGTCGGCAACTGCCGAAAGGATTTTTGCAATAAGAATTAATATTGCAACGGTAATAACATTTGCGCCTAAAATTGAGCCGTCAAACTCTGCCTGATAGGAGTTTAAAAGGCCCACAACTGCCTGAAATCCGAAAAGGCCGAGGCTGTAGGCAGCAATTTCTTTAAAGCTTAAATACTTTTTTGTTGTTGAAACACTATCCATAAAAATTCCCCTTTAAAATAAAATGCAGATAGGCAAAGTTTAAATAAAACCTTGCCTATCCTAAACTTATTAATTAATCGCTGAAAACCTCTTTGAAGATGTCAACATTAGCCATTCTCATAACAGACGAGAAAAGCTTTGAACCATATACAGGTGCAACTCTGTTGGCAATTGACATAGCGTGAGCGTCAAAGCCCCTAACCTGCATTGGGTATTTGTTTTCAATTCCACGCATAATGCGCTTTACCATAATGTCGCAATCGGTTGAAATCATATTCATAACCTTTTGGCCGTTGCTGTTGCTTTCTGCGCCCTGGTTGCGGAAAATATCGGTCTTTGTAAAGCCGGGGCAAACAAGGCCGACATACATTTTGCCTGCAAATTCAACCCTTAAAGCCTCTGTAAACGCTCTGAGGGCAGCCTTTGATGATGAATACATTGAGGTGCCCGCAAGGGTCATAAGCGCTGCCGATGAATCAATGTTGATAACGGCAGGAGATGAGGACTCCAAAAGCATGGGAAGAAGAGTTTTTGTTGAATAAATGCAGGAGTAGAAGTTAATGTTCATTGCCTTTTCGATTTCGTCATAAGAGTATCTGTCAAATCTCTTAAACTTTGGCAAAATGCCTGCGTTGTTAACCAAAATGTCAACCTTAACGCCGTTGTCCTTTAACTCCTGAGCAAAGCTTTCCCAATTCTCTTTAACCGAAACATCAAAAAGCCTGTATGAAAACTTAGATGCGTAATCGGCACCAAGCTCTTCAATAAACTTTAACATTTTAGGTTCAGAACGGGCAACACCGATAACGGTGCAGTTATGTTTTTTGATAAGAGTGGCCGCGATGCCTGCGCCCATACCGCCCGACGCACCGGTAACCACTACTGTTTTGTTATTAAGCCAGCATTCCATAGCAATAGCCTCCATCTAATAATATTCAACTTATTATACTATAAATAATTTATTATTACAATAACTAATTTCCAAACTAAGCCAAATTGTAAATATATGTAACAATTTGTGCACTAAGGTAAAAATGTATTGAATATACAAAATTTTTATGTTATCATTCCATTATAGATGCGTGGAGGCATTTTTTATGGACAAAAGAGTGTTAAAAACCAGGTCTGCTATTTTTAATGCAATATTTGACCTGTCAACAGAAAAAGACCTTGAAAAAATAACCGTTATTGAGCTTTGCGAAAAGGCAGGCATTAACAAAAGCACCTTTTATTTGCATTACAGCAGCATTGAGGATTGTTTTAAAAAGTGCTTTGACCTTTTTACCGACAGGGTTATTCATTTAAGCGATAATATTAAATATTCAGAGGTTGCATATCATCCCGAGGAGGTTATTGATACTATATTGGATACCATTGAGGGCAATATGCAATTTATAATCAAGTTTAAAAACAGCGTTGTTTACGACAGCTCCATAAGAATGCTTAAAGAAAAGTTTGTTGAGTCAATCTGCAAGGAAAACAACCTTAACATTAACGACAATTATCATCAGGTTACAAAGGTAACCTTTGTTGTGGGCGGAGTGCTTGACGCTATTACCCAGCCCCTCCCCGCTTATGACAGAACAGAGCTCAGAAAAATTATGGTTGATGTTATCAAAAGAAAGAGCTGAACCCCATGAAAGAAAAAGCAGGGCTTTATTACCATATTCCCTTTTGCAAATCAAAGTGCCCCTATTGCGATTTTTACAGCAAAAAATATAATTGCCTTGAAGCAGAGGAATATATAAAAACAATTATAACCGAAAGTGAAAAATACGGCGGTGTCTTTGACACCGTTTATTTTGGTGGCGGCACGCCGAGCATTATTGAGCCTGAGTTGATAGGCGCCGTTATTGCAAGTGCCAAAAAGCATTTTGAAATTGACCCCGAAAGCGAAATTACAATTGAATGTAACCCATCAAAGAACCTTACCGAGGCCTTTAAGCTTTATAAAAAATACGGCATTAACCGTGTGAGCATAGGCATGCAAAGCGCAGTTGACGGGGAACGCTTTGCCCTGGGCCGTTCAGCAGGCAGGGTGCAGGTGGAGGCGGCAATAAACGCCGCAAAAAACGCAGGGATAGAAAATATCAGCCTTGATATTATGCTGGGCACACCAAAGCAAACTCTTGAATCCCTTGACCAAACCCTTGATTTTATAAACAAAATGCAGGTAAAGCACATATCCGCATATATGCTGAAAATTGAGGAGGGCACAAAATTTTACGACCTTAAAGATAGGCTTGCTCTGCCCGATGACGACTTGACGGCGCAAATGTATTTAAAAACCGTGGCAGCGCTGTCGTCAATGGGTATTAAGCAATATGAAATAAGCAATTTTGCCGTGCCCGGCTATGAAAGCAGGCACAACACAAAATATTGGCGGCTTGTTCCCTACCTTGGCATTGGTGCAACCGCACATTCGTTTTGGGGCGGAAAAAGGTTTTATTATGACGAAAGCCTTAACCTTGTGCAGGACGGCGACGGCGGCGACAGGCAGGAGGCAATAATGCTTGGCCTGAGGCTGTGCGAGGGCATTGAAAAAACGCTTATAAAAAAGCCCTACAAGGCGCTGGTTAACGCAGGCTTTTTGGTTGAAACCGAAAACAGAATTGCCCTTACGCCCAAGGGCATGCTTGTGTCAAACACAATTATAAATGAACTGACATAATACGGGCATACTATCATCAAGGAGTGATGACAGTGCCTAAAAAAGCCAAAAGAGATTACCAACAAAAATATCAGTTAGACCCTGAAATTACAAACAAATATTGCGAAAGCGTTTACAACCCCACCGTTCAGCCTGACGGCAAAACGGAAATGGGCGTGCCCATTCCCACAACGGAGAATGTTGAATATTCAAAGGAATATGAAGAAACCAACGAGCAATAAAGAAAAATCGCTGTGAAATATCACAGTGATTTTTCTTTATCATGTTATCAGTATTTATAATTGATTTTGGCAAAGTCCTTGCCGTTGATTATTCCGTCGGGCACAAGGTCAAACTGCTTGTAGGAGTCAAACAGCCCGCTGCTCTTTCTTTTATCCGCCAGGGCGCTGCTCCAATGCTGCTGCAAATACTCGGTGCTCCGTTTGGTGGTGCGGCCGCAATCGCTGCATTTGTATGTAACCACACCGTCGGCACAGGCGGCAAAGCTGTAATCGTGGGGCGACAGTGGGCAAATAAGGGAGTTGCAATTATAAAATGTGTTAATCGCCCAATTTTCCTTTTGAATGTGGGAGTTAAGCTCCATCAAATTTTCGCAGCCGTAAAATGCGTGGTTATCAATTTCGTCTAATATTCCTAATTTAGCATTTGTGAGAGATGTGCAATTTCTGAAAACACCTGTGTTTGCAGAAGTTAAGTTTGGCATTTCGATATTCATTAAGCTTTCACAATTATCAAAAGCGTATATGCCGCAATTTTCTACACCCGGTGCAATGACCTCTTTTAGATTAGGGCAGTTGGCAAACGCATACATTCCAATTTTTTTAACGCTTTCGGGTAATATAATTTTTTCCACAATTTTATTACCGGTAAAACACCATTTCCCGATTTCTTCCACAGAATATGAATCTATTTCATCGGGAACTTCGATTACTTTTTGGTCTAATATTTGGCATCTGTCAGCAATATTGTATTGCTGTGTTGAGGATGCCTTTGTTAAACGGTAACCGCTTTCTTCAGTATATGTCGGTGCAGAAAATGTTAAAACCGTTTTTGTCATAGCTGTTAAGCGCCTAGCCATCGGCGTAAATATCAACAGCATTTCCAAAATTACTGAATGAAGTGATTCTTTTATTGCTTGTTACAACTCCGACAGTTATTGAATTATCGGTAAACAGTGCGTTGCCCGGTATCAGCACCAACGCCAATGCCAAAAGAATTGCCAACAGCTTTTTCAAAATCATCACCCGTAACAAATATTCAGTGCCTGCTCAAAATTTTATTTACGGCAGAGCTCTCTATATACTTGTACCCTTAAAGGGGCAAAATTTTACATTTTTTCTGATTTTTTTACAAAAAACAAAGGGCAGGTTAACCTGCCCTAAGTGAAATATTAAATTTGGCTTATTATAAGTGGTAGATAATATCGTCGCTCTTCCAGTTGAAAATGAGCATGCCCAAAACCAAAACAACGGTTGAGGTAACAAATGCATAAAGCAGCATTTTCCAGCTCATAAGTTGGCCGTAAAGCACACACTGCCTGAACAGCTCAATCATTGAATAAAGCGGATTTATCTTAACAACAAATGTGAGCCACTGGTTTTCCTGAATTTTTTGCATTGGGTAAATGATAGGGAGCAAATACATCATAAGCCTGATAAGAACCTGATAAATGTATTCAACATCTCTAAAATAAACCGCAAGCACCGATAAAATCAAGCCGATACCCGTGGAAAGCACCAACAATAAAAACATTGGCACAATTGCCATTAAGAAATGCCAGGTAATCTCAAGTCCGCTGCCGCCGCTGAGGCCGGTTATTTTAAAGAAAATCCAAACGCAAACATAGCAAATCATTGATATTGCAAAGTTTACAAAGCTTGAAAGCACAGAAGAAAGGGGATACATATATTTAGGCACATAAACCTTTTTTATGATTGCGGCATTTCTTCTGAATGAAGTCATTGCTTGGGTGGTTGAAGTGTTGAAGAACTCATACAAAAGTCTTCCTGAAAACAGCCACACCGGGTAACAAACAATATACTTGTTATGCCTGCCGAAAATACTTCCGAATACAACAGACAATACTATCATATTTAAAAGGGGCTGCAAAAAACTCCAAAAAATACCAAGCCAAGAATTTCTGTATTTAAGCTTAACATTTTTGCGTGTAAGCTCGCTAAGAAGGTTTTTATACTTCTTAAACATTTTCACGTCATGATTAAGCTCTGTTTCAACAGATTTTGCGCTCAATAATAACACCTCATTTGTAAGAGCTTTGTCAGGCGGGTATATACCCGCCTCAAATATTTGCCATTATATCACATTAAATCCAATTTTTCAACTTTAATATTTATATTTTGCATTATTTGAAAATATCGGCAATCTCCAAGGCGGTTTTTCTTGCAGACATATCGCCGTTAATTACATAGTCTGCAGCGGCTGAATACTTAGCCTTTCTTTCGTCATAAAGCTGCTTTGCCTTTTCCTTATCTTGGAACAGTGGGCGTGTTGTGCTGTCCCCTATTCTTTGGCAAATAACCGGGAAGGAGGCGTCCAAAAACACAACTTTACTGCCCTGCTTAATTGCCGCAACATTGCGCTGATAAGTCATTGCACCGCCCCCTGTTGAAACAACGCAGTTCTTCATACCGGCAACCTTTTTGCACATTTCGTGCTCCAAATCCCTGAAATATTCCTCGCCGTGGGTTGCGAATATTGCCTTAATTGCCATGCCCTGCTCGGCTTCAATCATTTCGTCGGTGTCAACAAATTTGCACCCCATAATTTTTGCAAGTTCCCTACCTACTACTGTTTTACCGCTGCCCATAAAGCCGCAAAGAACAATACTGTTCATTATTTTTCAAGCTCCTTTTGGGTAATTTCAATTACCTCGTTAATATTATCATAGCTGAATTTAACATCATTCCATATTTCTTCGGCAACAGCCGCCTGCCAAACCAGCATTGACAAACCGCCGGAGCATTTCAGCCCCGCCTCCTTGGCATACTTGATGAACTTGGTTTCAATGGGGTTATAGATAACATCAAAAACAGCCCCTGCGCTTTTAACAACATTTTCGCTTACCGGGCAGGCGTCAACATTGGGGAACATACCCACGGGGGTGCCGTTTATAACCAAATCGTAGCCCTCCTCGGCGTCTGCAAGCAAAATAACCCTGCATGGCTTGCCCAACTTGTCCCAAATTTCCTGCTTAATTGTTTCTGCGGCGGGAATGTCAGCTTCCCTAACGGCAATTGTTAAATCCGCATCGGCAAGTATTGCCTCAAATGCAATCATACGGGCAACGCCGCCGGAGCCTAATAAAAGAGTTTTGCCCCCAAGGGTAATATCCGCCATTTCAAGGGCACGCAAAAAGCCTGCACAATCAGTATTATGCCCAACTGTTTTGCCGTTTTTAATATCAACCGTGTTAACCGAGCCGAAAAGCTCCGCTTTTGTTGAAAGCCCGTCCAAAAAAGGGATAATATTGATTTTATGCGGTATGGTAACATTAAAGCCCCTGAGTTTTGACAAATTTTCTTTAAACTCACTTTCCAATCGGTCGGGCTCAATCTCCATAAGCTTATAATCCGCATCAACATTGCTGAGCCTGAAAAGTTCCTTATGTATAACATAGCTCATAGAATGACCCAGTGGGCAGCCTATCAGCCCGAATTTATTAGCCGACGAAAAATCTATTTTCATATAAATCACCTCAAAAACCATTGACAAACATCAAAAAAATTTATAATATGATAATAACATATCTACTTAACATTAACAACATTTTTTTAGGGAGTAATATTTATGATTTTTGAAGATGTTAAAGAAATACTTGCCGACCAGCTTGACATTAACCCAAACGATATTGAATTAACATCAAGCCTTGCAGATGATTTAGGCGCCGACTCGTTAGATGCTATCGACATTGTTATGACCATTGAGGACCAATATTCAATTGAGGTTCCCGACGAGGTAATCGAGGCTATGAAAACCGTTGAGGACATAGTGGGCTTTATTGAAGCAAACGCAGAGGCACAATAAAATTTATAAGTAATAATAACCAAATTTATTGTTCTTTTTTCGTTAGTTTTGATTCGTTGACAGTGTAATATGTGTATAGTAAAATAAAGGGTAGGAAGCTATCCTTTATTTTTTGCTGAAAAGGGGCGTTTTTCAAAATGTCAGAAAAATATATTATGGCCTTGGACCAAGGCACCACAAGCTCAAGGGCAATTATCTTTAACAAAAAAGGCGAAATTGTTTCAAAAAAGCAAAACGAATTTACCCAATATTATCCCCAAAACGGTTGGGTTGAGCACGACGCTAACGAAATTTTGTTCACAATGATAAGTGCCATGATGGGCTGCATAAGAACCACAAAGGTTAAACCTGAAGAAATCAAGGGCATAGGCATTACAAACCAAAGAGAAACCACAATTATTTGGGATAAGGAAACCGGCAAGCCCATTTATAACGCAATTGTTTGGCAGTGCAGAAGAACCGCCGATTATTGCGAGGAGTTGAAGAAAGAGGGCCTTTCAAGCTACATTAAAAGCAAAACCGGCCTGCTTATTGATGCTTATTTCAGCGCCACCAAAATTAAGTGGATACTTGATAATGTAGAGGGCGCAAGGGAGCGTGCGGAAAACGGCGAGCTTTTATTCGGCACCATTGACACCTGGCTGATTTGGAACCTTACCGGGGGCAAGGTGCATGTTACCGATTACTCCAACGCATGCAGAACCATGCTTTTTGATATTGATAATCTTTGCTGGGATAAATATCTTTGTGAAAAGCTTGATATACCCATGTGCATTTTGCCTGAGGTTAAGCCTTCAAGCTGCATTTACGGCGAGGTAGCACCCATTACAGGCATTGAGGAGCTTGCAGGCATACCCATTGCAGGCGCAATCGGTGACCAGCCCGGCGCACTGTTCGGTCAGGGCTGCTTTGAAAAGGGTCAGGCAAAAAACACCTACGGCACAGGCTGCTTTTTGCTCATGAACACAGGCGAGCACAGAATAGACAGCAAGTCAAACCTTTTATCAGGCATTGCTTGGGGGCTTGACGGCAAGGTTACCTACGATTTAGAGGGCTCTGCTTTTAACGCAGGCTCAGTAATAAAATGGTTAAGAGATGAGCTTGAACTTATCTCAAGCGCAAAGGAATGTGACGATTTGGCGGAGCAAGTTCCCGATTCCAACGGCTTATACTTGGTGCCTGCATTCACAGGCCTTGGCGCACCCTATTGGGATATGTACGCAAGGGGCATTATGGTGGGTATTACACGCTCGATCAACAAAAAGCATGTTTGCCGTGCGGTGCTTGAAAGCATTACATATCAAATGACTGATTTGCTTGAGGCCATGACCAGCGACAGCGGCATTATGCTTAAAGACCTTAGGGTTGATGGCGGCGCAAGCGTTTCGAACATAATGATGCAAATTCAGGCAGATATGACCGGCTGCAATGTTAACCGCCCTGTTAATAAGGAGGCTACGGCTCTGGGTGCGGCATATCTTGCAGGCCTTGCCACAGGCGTTTGGGAAAGCACCGATGAAATCGAGGCTAACCGCAAGATTGACAAAATTTTTGTTCCATCAATGGCTGAGGAAATCCGCAACAACAAGTTTGCTGAGTGGAAGCGTGCTGTTGAGCGCTCAAGAAATTGGGAAAGATAATATTAAATTGTTGAAAACCACATATAAAGTGGTATAATTATACTATAATATCATTATTTAAAGGAGATTGTAAATTATGGGAAAAGTAGTATGTCCTTGGGCACTGATTACCGACTTTGTTACAGACGCATTTGTCGGCTACGGCGTTCCGAGGGAGGATGCCGAAATATGCACAGATGTTCTTTTGGAATCTGATAAAAGAGGCATTGAAAGCCACGGCTGCAACAGATTTAAGCCTATATATATTGACAGAATCGTTGCAGGCATTCAACAGCCTGTAACGAATTTTGAAATCATTAAGGAAACCGAAACCACCGCTGTTATTGACGGCCACAACGGCATGGGCCAAGTTATCGGCAAGCGTGCAATGCAAATGGCAATTGACAAGGCAAAGAAATACGGCTTGGGCATGACTGTTGTAAGAAACAGCTGCCACTACGGCATTGCGGGCTACTATGCAACACAGGCAACACAGCAGGGCTGCATCGGTATGACAGGCACAAACGCAAGACCCTCTGTTGCACCTACCTGGGGTGTTGAGGGTATGTTTGGCACAAACCCCTTTACAATCGGTATTCCCACAGATGAAAAATTTGATTTTATTTTTGACTGTGCAACATCGATTACACAAAACGGTAAAATCGAATATTATGAAAGAATTAAAGAGGATGTTCATCCCGGCACAATAATCGGCCTTGACGGTCAGCCTGTTGAGGGCGACGCAGGCGAGGCTCTTAAGAGAATTCGCCAGGGCACAGCAGCTTTAACAACCCTTGGCGGTATCGGCGAGGCACTGGGCGGCTACAAGGGCTACGGCTTTGCACTTGTTGTTGAGCTTTTATCTGCCGCATTGCAGGACGGCTTATACGGCAAGGACCTTAACGGCAAAGATGCTGACGGCAACCTTAAGCCATATCAGCTTGGCCACTTTTTCATTGCTATTGACACAAACCATTTCCTGGGTGAGGAGCTTGTAAGGGCAAAGGCAGGCGAAATCTGCCGTTCAATGAGAGCGTCTAAAAAAGCTCCCGGTGCTGAAAGAATTTACACCGCAGGCGAGAAGGAATATGACATTTGGAAGGAAAGAGAGCCCCACGGTGTTCCGATTAACGAGGCTGTTCAAAAGGAAATCAACGATGTAAGAGATAAGCTTGGTCTTAATTACACCTTCCCTTGGGAGGATAATTATGTTCCTTATGAAAAGGAAGAAACCATTATTTCTCACATTGAAAACAAATAAATAATGTGATTATTACGGGCAGGATGCCCTTGAGTGTTCTGCACTTAAGGCACCTGCCCCTTTATTGTGAATTTTTTCACACTTATAAACAATGATAAATTTATAACCAAAACGGAGGATTATTATGGATTATCGCAAGGTATCACTTGAAAAACACTACCAATGGAAGGGCAAAATTGAGGTTATTGCCCGTGCAAAGGTTAACGATAAGGACTCATTATCACTTGCATACACCCCCGGTGTTGCAGAGCCCTGCCTTGAAATTCAAAAGGATTATGACAAAAGCTGGCAGTTAACACGCCGCTCAAATATGGTAGCGGTTATTACTGACGGCTCGGCAGTTTTGGGCCTTGGCGACATCGGCCCTGAGGCAGGCATGCCCGTTATGGAGGGAAAATGCGTTTTATTTAAGGAATTTGGCGATGTTGACGCCTTTCCCCTTTGCGTAAGAACAAAGAATGTTGACGAATTTGTTGAAACCGTATATAACATCAGCGGCTCATTCGGCGGCATTAATCTTGAGGATATTGCGGCTCCCCGCTGCTTTGAAATTGAAGAAAAGCTTAAGCAAAGATGCGACATTCCCATTTTCCACGATGACCAGCACGGCACTGCCGTTGTTGTTTCAGCCGCATTGATAAACGCCACAAAAATTATAGACAAGCCCCTTTCACAGTGCAAGGCAGTTATCAACGGCTCAGGCGCCGCAGGAATTGCAATTGCAAAGTTGTTAATGACCCTGGGTCTGAAGGACGTTGTTTTGTGCGACAGAACAGGAGCAATATACGAGGGCAGAGAAAACCTTAACCCCTCAAAACAGGCAATTGCACAAATTACCAACAAAGAAATGGTTAAGGGTACTCTTAAGGACGCTGTTGTAGGCACGGATATTTTTATAGGCGTTTCTGCACCGGGCGTGCTTACTAAGGAAATGATTAAAACCATGAACTCCGACCCGATTGTTTTGGCAATGGCTAACCCAACACCTGAAATTATGCCTGATGAAGCAAAAGAGGCAGGCGCAAAAATTGTGGGCACGGGCAGGTCCGATTTTCCCAACCAAATTAACAATGTTGTTGCATTTCCCGGTATTTTCAGGGGCGCACTTGATGTTAAGGCAAGCCAAATTACCGAAAATATGAAAATTGCCGCAGCTTATGCAATTGCAAGCCTTGTTGACGATGACCAATTGCAGCCTGATTATATTTTACCCTACGCCTTTGACAAGCGAATTAAGGACACCGTTGCCAACGCAGTTGCAGACGCAGCACGCAAGGACAATGTAGCAAGGATATAAGCCTATGGCGGAGATTTTATCCAAAATCGTAAATCCGAAAACCAAGCTTCGCTCGTCATATTGGGATAATATTAAGGGTGTGCTGATAATTTTAGTTGTTTTTGCACACTGCCTGTATAATTTTCAGGACAAGCCAATTAACAACCTTATAGTTGACGCAATTTATTATTTTCATATGCCGGCGTTCATTTTTGTTTCAGGCTTTTTCAGCAAAAGTGAAAAATGCAGGTCAAGGGAATCAATTTTATACCTGCTTATGGCATACCTGTTCTTTATGATACCATTTATATTCTATCGTTCCCTTAACGATATGACGGTAAAGCTGATTCACCCCTATTATTCAGCATGGTATTTGCTTGCTTTGGCCATTTTAAGGCTGATTGCCCCATATCTTGCAAAATTCAGGCTCATTTTGCCTGCAACTGTTATTTTTTCGGTTTTGGTGGGCTTTTGGGGAACCGTTAACGGCGAATCAGCCCTTGCAATAAACAAGGCAGTTACATTTTTGCCGTTTTTTATGGCAGGATATTTAACCGACAAGGAGTTTATAGACAATAAAATTAAGCAAAGAAAAGCACTGCCAAAACTATCGGCAGGTGTGGTTGCGGTTGCGCTGGCATTTGTCCTTGAGATAATCTCATACAAAGCTCTTAACGTTACCACCCAAGACCTGCTGCCAAACAAATATGCGGCATTTGATTTTATCGAGCCGCTGACACGCATGGCGGTAATGGCGGTTGCCTCTTTGTTCATTTTGAGTTTTTTGCTTTTATCGGTTGATAAAAAAATTCCCATTCTCACAATGGCGGGCAGGAACTCAATGTCAATATTCCTGTTTCATAGAATTTTTACATTGATTTTCGCACACTATCTGGCAGGCTACCGTGCCAAAATCCAAATTGCGGCTGCAATTATATGCACACTTTTAATAATTGCGGTGTTCGGAAACGATTTTGTTTCTAAAAATGTTAACGCATTTATCCGAAATTGTGCAAGGTCAATTTCCTTTACATCGCAGCAGGAAACAAAAAAGGAAAAGGTATATAAAGCAATAACCCTTTCGATTATATGCATAACATTTATTGCGCCGATTGTTATCAAATTTATAAGGCTGTCGGCTTAGCAGCATACATACTGAACAATAGTATGGTAATTAATTATTAAATATTTATAATATATAATACAGGAGGCTCACCCTCCTGTATTTTTTATGCAAATTAACAAATATTAATAAAGCCGCATAGTAATAGTAATATGCAGGGTTATGTCGGTTAATAGACAAATGTTGTTAATTCTGTCAAGCAATATCGAAAAGTTTGTAAAATGTGCACAATGGTTACAAAAAGGTTACAAAATTCTTAATATATTTTTACCATAGATTACAAAACGGTAAATTTGTTATAATATCAAGCGTTGTTGCTTGGGTAGGCAGGCAACGCCAAAATTTAATAAGCGAGTTCAATCGAAAACGGAAAAATCAATTCGTAATTATCCCATAGCAGCGGCGAGAACCAAATTAAAACATAACCGTTGCTCAAGAAAAAGGAAGGTATTTTATATGGCTAAGAAGAAAACCCTGCTTATCATTCCTATTGTTGTTATTATGACAATGATTCTGTCGGCAATCACACCTATCTGTGCTTACGCTGAAAATGATAACTATGAGCCAAGGCTTACAGCCCCAAACTCAAGTGTCCCATATTATTCAAGGGAGCTTAATGTTTACGCTCAAACCGGCACACCCATGCCAAACTGTGTTGCTTATGCATACGGTAGAATTTATGAAATGAACGGAGAAAAGCCGCTCATTACCCACGGCAGTGCGGGAGATTGGTATTTTATCAACAAATCCCACGGCTATTACGAATACGGCAGCGAGCCAAAGCTTGGTGCAGTTGCCTGCTGGAGCAACCATGTTGCCGTTGTTGAAAAAATCAACGACAACGGCTCAATAACCCTGTCGGAGTCCCACTGGGGCGGAAGATATTTTGACACCGTAACATATTCTAATATGTATTCACATTACGGTCAAAGATTTTACGGCTACATTTACACATACAATGAGCCTGAAGATGTATTAGAGCTTATCGAAGACCCGGAGCCCATGTCTTTTGAAGACAGGCAGGTTCTCGGTAATGTTAACCAATTTGATATTTTCACTAACGAAACTGAACTTACTGAGGCTGAGGAAATGTTAAGCCCAAGCCTTTAAATCAACAAAACCGATAAAAAATAGCACTCTCGTAGCTGAGAGTGCTATTTTTCTTGCTTGTTAACAAATTATTTTCAAAAAAAGTGTTGACAAAATTGCAAAATGGTTATAATATACATATAGAGTTAGCACTCGGGTATTGAGAGTGCTAATATCAGAGAAGTAAGGAGGAGCAATAATGATTGGCGAAAGACGGTCGGCAATTTTAAATTTGATAATTGATTATTACATTAAAACCGGCAACCCGTTAGGCTCAAAAAATCTTTGCGAAATGCTCCCCTACTCCATAAGCTCTGCCACAATAAGAAACGAGATGGCGTTTTTAACAGACATCGGTTTTTTAGAGCAGCGCCACACCAGCGGCGGCAGAGTTCCCACAAAGGTATCATACAGATATTATGTTGACAATCTGCTGAGTCCGGTTCCCCTTTCGGCATTTGAAAAACAGCAGATTAACGAGGCGCTCAGCGTTAACGCCTCTGACCCGGAAAGGCTGCTTGCCGATGCGGCAAAGCTTTTATCCGATGTAACAGGTTGCGCCGCATTTTACAGCACCGTTGAGGACTCATACGATTGCGTACAGGGCATTGAGTTAATCCCGGCAGGCAACCGAAAGGTTATGCTTGTTATGCTTTCGGTGGGCGGCAAAATAAGGTCATCCGTTTGCACGGTTCAATGTGTGATTGACAATGAATTTAAATCATTGTTTTACAAAACAGTTAACGATTATTTCATAGGCACATCTCTAACGGATATTGACCTTGCCTTTATTCAATCAATAGCCCCGTCACTGGGCGGAAGAGTATTTGATATGCTGCCCATACTTTCATCATTATGCTCCCTGTGCAGGGAGGCGTCAAAAGGCAGCCTTGAAATAAACGGCGAAACAAAACTTTTATCGCAAACAGAGCTTGGAAACGATGTTTACAAGTTGCTGATTTTGTTGGCACAAAAGGATAAATTAAAATCCTTACTTACACAAATAGCCGGAAAGAGCGCAGATTACACTCTTTTCATAGGCGATGAAAACCCGGTATATGAGCTGCGCAACACCGCAACGGCAATTGCAAAGCTTAAATATAACGATATGCAGGTTGCAACACTTGGCATTATCGGCTCCCTTAGGATTGATTACAAAACAATCCTGCCCAGGGTAGAATATATAATGAGCACAGTATCTCAGATTCTGAAAAAAGGAGGTATAGTATATGGCTAAAAAGGCTAAGGACGAGGCAGTTAATGCTGAAACCGCACCGGAAGTTGAGGTTGAAGAGGCTAAGGAGCCCACAATTGAAGACCAGCTAAACGATGCAAAGGACCAACTTTTAAGAACTGCTGCCGAATATGCTAATTTCAGAGCCCGAAGTGCGAAAGAAAAAGAGCAAATGTATACAAACGCAAAAATTGATGTTATAGCATCAATTTTGCCGGCGATAGACAATCTTGAACGTGCCCTTGCACAGGAAACAACAAACGTTGAAGCAATGGTAAAGGGTGTTGAAATGACCCTAAGCGGTTTGACAGCATCACTCCAACAGCTCGGCGTAGAATCCTTTGGCGAAAGCGGAGATGCGTTTGACCCCAACCTTCACAATGCGGTAATGCACATTGAAGATGAGGAGCTTGGGGAAAATGTAATAACAGAGGTTTTCCAAAAAGGATATAAAATTAACGATAAAGTAATAAGACCTGCAATGGTCAAAACCGCAAACTAATTTGTAAAGGAGATAATTATTATGGGAAAAATCATTGGTATTGATTTAGGTACAACAAACAGCTGTGTATCAGTTATCGAGGGTGGCGAGGCTACCGTAATTACAAACGCCGAGGGCGCAAGAACAACTCCGTCTGTTGTTGCATTCTCAAAGGACGGCGAAAGAATGGTTGGTACAGTTGCCAAAAGGCAGGCTATTACCAACCCTGACAGAACAATTTCATCAATCAAGCGCCACATGGGTTCAGATTACAAGGTAGCCATTGACGGTAAGAACTACACCCCACAGGAAATCAGCGCAATCATCCTTCAAAAGCTTAAGAGCGACGCTGAGGCTTATCTTGGCACAACAGTATCAGAGGCAGTAATAACTGTTCCTGCTTACTTTACAGACGCTCAAAGACAGGCTACAAAGGATGCAGGTAAAATCGCAGGCCTTGATGTTAAGAGAATTATCAACGAGCCTACCGCTGCAGCACTTGCTTTCGGCATTGACAAGGAAGACGAGCAAACAGTAATGGTTTATGACCTTGGCGGCGGCACATTCGATGTATCTATCATTGAAATGGGCGACGGTATTCAAGAGGTTAAGGCTACCGCAGGTAACAACCACCTTGGCGGCGATGATTTTGATAAAAAGATTATGGATTGGCTTGTTGCCGAATTCAAGGCATCAAACGGCGTTGACCTTACAAACGATAAAATGGCAATGCAAAGAATTAAGGAAGCAGCAGAAAAGGCAAAGATTGACCTTTCAGGCATGACAACTGCTCAAATCTCACTTCCTTATATCACAGCAGACGCAACAGGTCCTAAGCACCTTGAGGCTACTCTTTCAAGAGCAAAGTTTAACGAAATGACAGCAGACCTTGTTGAGGCTACAATGGGCCCTGTTCGCCAGGCAATGAGCGATTCAGGCCTTACAATGAACGATATTGACAAGGTTCTTCTTGTTGGCGGTTCAACCCGTATTCCTGCTGTTCAGGAGGCAATTAAGAAATTCTCAGGCAAGGAGCCCTTCAAGGGCATTAACCCCGATGAGTGCGTAGCAATGGGTGCTGCAATTCAGGGCGGCGTTCTCGGCGGCGATGTTGAGGGCTTACTTCTTCTTGATGTTACTCCCCTTTCATTGGGTATTGAAACAATGGGCGGCGTTAACACCGTAATCATTGAGAGAAACACAACCATTCCTACAAAGAAATCACAAATTTTCTCAACTGCCGCAGATAACCAAACATCTGTTGAGATTCATGTTCTTCAGGGCGAAAGAGAATTTGCAAAGGATAACAAAACTCTTGGTATGTTCCACCTTGACGGTATTCTTCCTGCAAGAAGAGGTGTGCCGCAGATTGAGGTAACCTTTGATATTGATAAGAACGGCATTGTTCATGTATCTGCAAAGGATTTAGGCACAGGCAAGGAGCAGAACATTTCTATTACCGCATCAAGCAATATGTCTAAGGAAGACATTGAAAAGGCTGTTCAGGACGCTGAAAAGTTTGCAGCCGAGGATAAGAAGAAGAGAGAGGCTGTTGACCTTCGCAACAACGCAGAGCAAATGGTATATCAAACAGAGCAAATGCTCAACGATGATGCTGACAAGTTCACTGCCGATGATAAATCAGCCCTTGAAACAAAGCTTAACACTCTTAAAGAGGCACTTAAGGGCGACAATACAGACGCTATCAAGTCTGCCCAGGAGGATTTGACAAACAAGTTCTACGAGGTATCGCAGAAACTTTATCAGGCAGCTCAAGCAGCACAGGGTCAGGGTGCACAGGCAGGTCCTGCACCGGAGGCTGACAACAACGGTTATACCGACGCCGATTACACAGAGGTTGACGATAACTAATTAATTCAGTAAGGGCGAGCTTTTCAGTTCGCCCCCTACGATTATTATTATAGAAATTTTGGAGGCAACAATATGCCTGAAGAAAAAAGAGATTATTATGAGGTATTGGGTGTAAGCAAGAACGCAACGGACGATGAGCTTAAAAAGGCTTACAGAAAATGCGCAAAGCAATACCACCCGGACCTTCATCCGGACGACCCGGTAGCCGAGGAAAAGTTCAAGGAATGTAACGAGGCCTATGCAGTTTTGTCGGATTCACAAAAGCGTGCAAGATATGACCAATTCGGCTTTGCAGGCGTTGACCCAAGCTACGGCGGCGGTCAAGGCGGATACGGCGGCAGCTACGGCTTTGACGGCGACATTGACCTTGGAGATATTTTTTCATCTTTCTTCGGCGGCGGATTTGGCGGCGGAGGCAGCAGAAATCCCAACGCACCGAGAAAAGGCAGAGATATTCAAAGCAGCATAACCATAACCTTTGAGGAGGCTGCAAAGGGCTGTAAAAAGACCATTGACATTTCTAAGGTTGAAGACTGCTCCCAATGTCACGGCACAGGCGCAGCAGAGGGCTCAAGCCCCACCACTTGCCCCGAATGTAACGGCAGGGGCTATGTTAACATTCAGCAGCGCTCAATTCTTGGCACAATATCCACACAAAAGACCTGCACACGCTGCGGCGGTAGCGGTAAGATAATTAACAACCCATGCCCAAAATGTAACGGCAGGGGCAAGGTAAGAAGAAAAACCAAACAGGAAATCAACATACCGGCAGGTATTGACAACAAGCAAATACTTACTGTCAGAGGTCTTGGCGACGTTGGCTCAAACGGCGGCCCAAGCGGCGATTTGAGAGTTTTGGTTAATATTAAGTCTCACAAAGAATTTAAGCGTGACGGCTTTGATGTATTATTTACCAAGCATGTTTCAATTGTTGAGGCAACCTTAGGTGCAGAGTTTAAAATTCCTACCCTTGATGGAGATGTTAAATTTACACTTCCCGCAGGAACCCAGCCAAACGAAACCTTCAGAATGAAGGGCAAGGGTATTCAAAAGCTTAACGGAGTCGGCAAGGGCGACCAATTTGTTACCATTATTGTTGATGTGCCGAAAAGCGTTTCATCGGAGCAAAAAGAGCTTCTTAAGCAGTTTGATAAAAACTACCACTACAACGGAACAGGAGCTAAAGAAGGCTTCTTTGATAAATTTAAAAAGAAATAAAAAACACCGAGCAAGGTTTTTAATGCCCTGCTCGGTATTTTTTTGCATATTTTTATTTATGATATTTTGTATTGGATAAAATAGAAAATCCCCTGTATATTTGCTCCAGCAGCACAACACGCATAAGCTGATGAGGAAGAGTAAGCTTGCCGAAGGACAGCTTAAAATTACCCAGCCCCTTAACCCGGTTTGAAAGGCCAAAGGAGCCGCCGATAATAAAGGTAATCTCGCCGTAGCCGTCAACAGCGGTTTTCTCAAGTCTTGCGGCAAAATCTTCGCTGCTCATTTGGGTGCCCTCAATACACATGGGCACAATGTATGAGCCCTTGGGAATTTTTGCAATAATGCGGTTTCCCTCCTGCTCCTTAACATTTTCTATTTCGCTTTGGGAGGGATTATCGCCGCAGCGTTCCTCCGCTATTTCAACCACATTTACCTTTGAAAACGAGGATAAACGCTTTAAATATTCGCCGCAGGCTTCCTTTAAATATTTTTCCTTAAGCTTCCCTACAGCAATTACCGTAACCTTAATCATAACACAATGGGCCTTTCACAATTCTCCGGGGCGGATACCTTCAGTCTGTAATCTCTATTTTCTGCAAAATCGGCCTGTGAGAGCGCCGATACGGTGGTTTGCCGTGCTATATCGGGATGATTGTTCTCTCTGCTCAAATGGGAAAGCACAAGCCTTGTGGTGCCGTTTTTCAAAAGGTCAACGGCAAACTCGCTGCAAGCGGTATTTGAAAGATGCCCACAGTCGGAGGAAATTCGTTTTTTCAAATAATATGGATAGCCGCCGTTCATAAGCATTGAGGTTTCGTGGTTCGATTCCAAAAACACCATATCGCTTGAAGTGATTGTTTTTTTTGCAGCGTCGGTAACAAAGCCCGTATCCGTGCAAACAGAAATTGACCTTGAATCAGGGGTGTTAAAGCGATAGCCCACGCAGGCGGCGCTGTCGTGGCTGAGCTCAAAGGGCACAACCTCAATTCCGCCGATTTCCATATTATCGCTGATTTCGTTAATATTTACCTTATCGTTAATAGCACCCGAGGCAAGCATACTTTCAATTACCGCCTTATGTGCAAAAACGGGAATACTGTATTTAGAGGCCAAAACACGAACGCCGTTAATATGGTCGCTGTGCTCGTGAGTAATAAAAATTGCGGTAATATTTTCCCCTGCCTCGCCGATATTTGAAAGCGCCGTGCAAATTCTTTTTGCGCTGACCCCTGCATCCACAAGGAATTTTGTTTGCCTTGACGATATGTAAATTGAATTTCCGCTGCTGCCGGAAAACAGCTGACACGCCTTTGCCATAAATACCTACCTGAAAAAATTTTTACAAAAAATAGTGGGAGCCAAAACTCCCACATAAATTTTATTATCCTGCTGTTTGAACCGCTGTGGGCTCCTCAACATTAACACGCTTTATATCTGCACCCAGGTTTGAGAATTTAATTACAACATCCTCATAGCCTCTGTCAACATATTGAATATTCTCAACAGTTGTTGTGCCCTCGGCAACCATGCCTGCAATAATCATTGCGGCGCCTGCACGCAAATCCGTTGCGTTAACCTTAACGCCTGTAAGCTGATTAACACCCTCAATAACAGCAACCTTGCCGTCAACCTGAATGTTTGCGCCCATACGCAAAAGCTGACCCACATATTGAAAGCGGTTATCCCACACGCTTTCGGAAAGGATGCTTGTTCCCTTTGCAATTGAAAGGAGAACTGCCATTTGCGGCTGCATATCTGTTGGAAAGCCCGGGTGCGGCATTGTTTTAACATTGCACTTGTTAAGTGGCTTAAAGCGGGTAACACGAACGGCGTCGTCATACTCGATAATTTCTGCGCCTGCTTCTTCAAGCTTTGCGCTGATTGATTCAAGGTGCTTTGGTATAACATTTTTAACCAAAACATCGCCGCCGCAAGCTGCTGCGGCAACCATATATGTGCCTGCCTCGATTTGGTCGGGAATAATAGAATAGGTACAGCCGTGCATTTTTTCAACGCCACGAATTTTAATAACATCCGTGCCTGCGCCCCTTACATCGGCACCCATTGAGTTTAAAAAGTTAGCAAGGTCAACGATATGAGGTTCCTTAGCGGCATTTTCAATAACCGTAAGTCCCCTCGCAAGGACAGCCGCAAGCATAACATTGATAGTTGCGCCAACGGAAACAGTGTCCATATAAATAGAGGTGCCCACAAGCTTGTCAGCCTCGGCGCAAACCATTCCGTCAATAATATCAACATCTGCACCCAGCATTTCAAAGCCTTTAATGTGCAAATCAATGGGTCTTACGCCGAAATTGCAACCGCCGGGCATTGCAACCTCAGCCTTTTTAAAGCGGCCGAGCATTGCGCCGATAAGATAATAGCTTGCCCTGAAATGAGATGTGAGCTCATAGGGAACGCTTTGATTTGAGATAAACGAGGTGTCAATCTCAATAGTGTCCTTATTAATAAGTTTTACTTTTGCTCCCATTCTGTCAAGTATTTCGATAATAAGCTGAACATCGCTGATTTGCGGTATATTTTCAATTCTAACAACATCGCCGGCTAAAATTGCGGCAGGAATAATAGCAACTGCGGCATTTTTTGCACCGCTGATATTAACCTCACCAAACAACTCATGGCCGCCGTTAATTACAAAATTTTCCAATTTTATGCCCCCTAATTTTGGGATAAACAATAGTCCGTCTTTTATATATAGTATTAATTCTTAAAATAGTAATATGTATTCCAATACACAGTAGTTATTATACCAAATTGCGTGCATAAAAGGAACAAAATACATTGTATTTTATCCAAAATGTAACCTTTTAATATTACAAAATATTCACACAACTCGGCATTTGGCTACAATATATAGCATAACGCTGTATTTGCAGTATAAATCAACAAAATATCGTTGGTTTTTAGAGTAACAAAAAGGTAACATATTATTACAAAAAAGTCAATAGCATTGAAGGCATTTTTAAAAAAATTAATAAAAAAATTGCCCTGCTTTTTTCGCAAAAGCAAAGCAATCAAAAATGCTTTTTTGCATATCCGTCAAGCCGCCCGGCAACAATGCCGCCAAGCACACCAACACACGCACCCGACACTGCGCCGCTGACCAAAAGAGCAGGCAAATAATAAGCAATCCTAAAGGTGCCCATAACTGCCGCCGCAACTGCAATTTGCGCCAAATTATGAGTTACGGCGCCTAAAACTGAAACTCCCACGGCAGACATTTTTTTGCATTTTTTTGCAAACACCATTACCAAAAACGAAAGTAGCCCGCCTGCAAAGCTGTAAAGCAGTGAAAATGCTCCGCTGAAAACCAGGCCTGAAATCAATATTCTCACAACCGAAATTAAAAGTGCGTCACGCCTTGGGAGCAAATAAAGAGCCGCCAGCACAACCACATTTGCAATACCGAGTTTTATGCCCGGCACGCCCACATTCAGCGGAATAAGGCTTTCAAAATATGACAGCACAAAGGCAAGCGCAATGCACAGGCCTATAACCGAAATCCGTTTTGACCTGCTCATTTTGCCACACCGTCCAATTCATGATTATTTTCATTACAAACGGTAACCACAACCTTGTTGGGCAGGCAAACAATACTTTCCCCCGACCTGCTGATTTTTTTGTGCTTGCTGCAAATTTTATCCGGGCAGTCGGCATAATCAACATAGGCAAAACCGTTTTCAATAACCACGGTGTTGGTTACCCTTGAATCCTTAACAACATCATATTTTGTGTTTTCGCTGAGGGGCAGGCTGCAAACCGTTTTGGAATCAACGCTTATTGTAACATAATTGCCCTGCTTTACCCCATATTTAAGGCATAAAAAACTCAAGGCCGCAATGCAAAGCACCACAGCCACAATAGCAATATCAAGCTTTTTAACACCTGTTTTCACTATAAGTATTCCTCTTTAAAATTATCAGAATATGTAATATTTGAGTTTTTGTCAACCCACAGAGCATAAGCCTGTTGGTTGTCGGAATCACTGTTAACGGCGTTAAGCAAAGCCTTTCCGTCCTCAATATCAAGAGTAAAAAGCGCCGTTGATAACGCATCTGCCAGGGCGGAGCTTTTGCTTATAACCGTAACCGACTCAAAATAATCCGAAGGCATAAGGGTGTCAGGATTAATTATGTGGCAATATCGTTTACCGCCCACGGTGTAGTACCTTTGATAACCGCCGCTTGTAACAACGCTGCTGCCGTTTGCCACATTTAGGGTGGTTAAATAGTCGCTGCCGGTGGGGCTTTCAACAGCTATTTCAAAGGGCTTGTTATTTTTTGTGCCAACAGTTTTAATGTTTCCACCAAGGCTGACAACCGCCTGCTGCCAAATGCCGTTTTCTTCAATATATTGGGCTATTTTATCGCACACAAAGCCCTTTGCGACAGCTCCCATATCTATTTTTACATTTTCGTCTTTTCTTGTTATAGTGCTGCTTTCGTAATCAACCGAAATACTTTCAATATCGGTGTACTTTGCCGCATTTTCAAGGTTTTTCATATCGGGCAATTGGGCATTTTCCGGGTCAGAAATCCCGTTTTCCCGATATGTATGCCAAATTGAAAGCACACTGCCCATGGCAATGTTAACCCTGCCGTCAGTCATATAATAGGCTTTTTTGCCGTAATCCACAGCCTCCAGCAGGGTGGACTCCACCTTAACGGGGGCATTCGCCTCTGCCTCGTTAACCTGTTTCAGGCTTACAGCATCATCATAGCTGTTATAAATATCAAGGATTTTTGAATATTCCTCAAGTTTGGCATAAACCAAGTTAAAATGCTCGTCAAAATCCTTTTGGGATTTATCGTAAGCGGTAATTTTTGACGCTGTGTCAAAAAGCTCCAAAAAATCCTTTGAAAACCTTTGGCTCTCGGATTTTCCGCAGGCCGTAAGGCAAAAAAGCATAGTCCCAACCAAAAGCAAAGACAAAATTTTTTTCATATTTCTCAGCTAACCTTTTCAATAACGCCAACGGGGCATTTTTTTGCGCAAAGGCCGCAGCCAACACATTTGTCATAATCGATTTTGGCAACATTGTTTTCAACAACAATGGCATCCTTTGGGCAATTTTTGGCACACAAGCCGCAGCCGATGCAGCCTGCCTCGCAGTTAACCTTAACCGCCTTGCCCTTGTCGTGATTAATGCACTGCACCCTGTATTTTGACGCCGAGGGAACAAGCTCGATAATCCCCTGTGGACAAGCCTTAACGCATTTGCCGCAGGCGCCGCAAAGTTCAGGCTGAACAACTGCCTTGCCGCTAACCATTCTTATGGCACGGTTGTCGCAAACATTGGCACAGTCGCCGTAGCCGATACAGCCAAAGCGACAGGACATTGAGCCCATACCCAAGCCGATTTTTATTTCACGACAAGTTTCGTTGCCGTAGTAATTATAGTTTTTATTGCGCTTATCGCATGTGCCGGCGCAGGCAACATAGGCCGTTTGTTTAACCAACTCAGCAGATTCAACGCCCATTATTTCCGCAATTTTATCCGCTCCCTGCTGACCTGCCGGTGGGCAGGCATTAACAGGCGCTTCGCCGCCGACTATCGCTTTTGCAAGAGCGTCGCAGCCTGCATAGCCGCAGGCACCGCAGTTGTTGCCACCAAGGCAATCCCTAACCTGCTCCTCACGCTCATCTATTTTAACATAAAACACCTTTTCGGCCACGCTTAAAAGCACGGCTATTACCAGGCCAACAATTGCAACCACGGCAGTTGCAACAATAACATTTTTCATATCCATAGCCATACCCCCTATGCCAAGCTGCTGAAGCCGTAAAAGGCAATTGCCATAAGGCATGCGGTAAGGAGCACCGAGGGTGTGCCCTTAAACGCCTTTGGAATATCGTTATACTCTGTTTTTTCCCTAATTCCGGCAAGAATAATTATTGAAATTGCAAAGCCGCAGGCGGTGCCAAAGCCTGTAACCACCGACATTATAAAATTATTGCCGTCCTGCACATTTGTAAGAGCAACGCCCAAAACCGCACAGTTTGTGGTAATAAGGGGCAAATAAACGCCCAACGACTGATGCAGCTTAGGAACAAATTTTTTCAAAAACAGCTCAATAAACTGAACCAGTGCTGCTATAACCAATATAAAAATAATGGTGTTTAAATATTCAAGGTTAAACCTTTTAATTACAAATGTGTATAAAAGGTTTGTTACGGCGCTGGCAATTGTGATTACAAATACAACCGCTCCGCCCATGCCTGCCGCTGTTTTAACATTTTTTGAAACCCCTAAAAACGGGCAAATTCCCAAAAATTGCGACAAAACAACATTGTTGATAAGTGCCGTTGTAAGAAGCACAAGAAATAAGGTCTTAACCATTATCCTTTACCTCCTCCTTTGAGCCGCAATCAGAAACGGAGCAATTTAAGCAGTCGCCTCCGCAGGAATTGCCGTCATTTACATGGCGGTTTGCGCCCTTTGCCCCAAGCTTGTTTTGAAGAGCACATAAAAATGCCAAAACCAAAAACGCACCCGGTGCAAGAACAAAAATAGAAACGCCCTCATAAGCTTCGGGCATAACTCTTAACGAGAACACCGTGCCCGAGCCGATAAGCTCCCTGACAATACCGATTGCCGTAAGACCGATTGTAAAGCCCAGGCCCATGCCCAAGCCGTCAAATATTGAAGGGATAAGCTTGTTTTTTGAGGCATAGCTTTCCGCTCTGCCCAAAATAATGCAGTTTACAACAATAAGAGGAATGTATATTCCCAGCGAATCGTAAAGTGAGGTTACATAAGCGTGCAGCAGCATCTGAACAATTGTAACAAAGGATGCAACAATTACAATATATGCCGGCATTCTTACGCCGTTTGGAATAACCTTTCTTAAAAGAGAAATCATGGCGTTGCTCATTACCAAAACAACGGTTGTAGCAAGGCCCATTCCTATACCGTTAATTGCCGAGGTGGTAACCGCCAAGGTGGGGCACATGCCCAGCATTAACACAAATGTGGGATTTTCTTTGATAATACCGTTATATAATCGTTCTAAAATGGTTTTCAAAATTATCCCTCCTTTGCAAGCGACTGATAAAAGCCTGTTGCGGCATTTACAGCCTCGGTTACTGCGTTTGTGGTTATTGTAGCGCCGCTGATAGCGTCTATTTCGTCATTCCCTGCTACCGCACAGCCTTTAACATAACTGATTACTCCGGCATTTTTACCGCCGAATTGGGATTGAAAGTCATCCTCGGCACAACGGGCGCCAAGTCCTGCGGTTTCGCTGTGGGATAAAACCTTAAAGCCTGTGATTTTATCTCCCTGGCTTGAAATACCTATTGCTATTTTAATGTCGCCACCGTAGCCGCTTGACGAGGTTGCGGTCATTACATAACCGATTACATTGCCGTTAACATCCATTGCCTGCAAGGCGTCGTTAACAACGGCATTTGATTGGTTAGCGCTGTTATATTCGTCAATAAGCTCCTGCACATTTTCAATTTCTTTAAACTCGGCATTTTGGAACACCTGATTATAAGCGTCCATCTTCGCCTGATTTTCAGCCTGAGAAATAGGCTCCTTTGTAATTTCGTTTACGCAGGCAAGTGCAAGGCCTGCCACAAGGGTTATTAAAAAAAGAGCAAGGCAGTTTTTAAAAATCTTAGACTTAAGCATAAGCTATACCTCCTCCTTCTTTTTCATGCCAAAGGGCTTGGGAACAGTTATTTTTTCAATAAGCGGAACAACAAGGTTGCTTATAATAATTGCATAAGAAACACCCTCTGCGCTTGAACCAAGCACACGGAAGCAGGCTGTTAAAAAGCCAATCAGCACCGCATAAATGTATTGACCGCCCTTGGTAATCGGGCTTGTGGTATAATCGGTTGCCATAAAAAAGGCACCTGCCATTAAGCCGCCTGTGAGCATTTCGCCGATTAAGTAATTTGCCGAAACAGGGTTGCCCTTTGCAAGATTAAGCAGCAAAATAAACATAAAAGCCGAAGCAATATATGTAAACGGAATCCTGGGAGAAATTACCCTTTTAATAAGCAAATACGCTCCGCCGATTAAAATGCAGGCAATCGAAACCTCGCCTATGCAGCCGTTTTGCAGGCCTAAAAACATATTCATTAAATCAACCGACTCCCCTGCCTTAAGCTGTGCCAGGGGTGTTGCCGAGCTCACTCCGTCAACAGAGTGAATTGTGGTAAAGTCGGTCATTTTTGAGGTAAAGGAAATAAGCAAAAAGCACCTTGCCGCAAGAGCCGGGTTCATTATGTTTTGACCTATTCCCCCAAACAGCATTTTTACAACAATAATTGCAAAGGCGCTGCCCACAACAGGCACCCACCACGAAATTTCAGGCGGCATATTAAGGGCAATAATAAGACCGGTTACAACAGCGCTTAAATCGCCTATTGTAATTGGTTTTTTTGCAATTAAATCATAAATAAGTTCAAACAAAACACAGCTTAACACGCTTGATAAAACAACAACCAGTGCGTGCACGCCGAAATAACATATTCCGAAAATAATGGTAGGCAGGAGCGCAATGCACACATCAAGCATTATTTTGGTTGTGTTGTTTTTGTCCCTTATATGAGGGGACACCGACATATTATACATTCTCTCTCCTCCTGTTATTTTTTGGATTTTGTTGCCCTAACCTCTGCCTTGGCAAGCTTAAACGACTGTGTTAAAGGCCTTTTTGCAGGGCAAACATAGGTGCAGCAGCCACATTCGATACATTCCATTCCGCCAAGGGTTTCGTATCTTTCATAATCATTTGCATTAACAGCTGCCGCCATAAGCTGGGGCACCAAATTCTCAGGGCAAACGCCTACACATCTTCCGCACCTTATGCAAGGTGTTGTTTTCATTTGCTCAACATTGTCATCCGTTAACGCAAGCACCGAGGAAAAGGTTTTTGTAACAGGCACCCTAAGGCTATGCATTGCCATGCCCATCATTGGGCCGCCTGAAATAATTTTAACGGTATTTTCCTTTAAGCCCCCTGCCTGCTCAACCAAATATTCGGCAGGAGTGCCCAGCAAAACATCATAATTGCCGGGATTTACCGCACCGTCGCCGGTTATGGTAACAACCCTGTGTATTAACGGCTTGTTGCGGCAAACCGCATCATAAATGGCATTTGTGGTGGCAATATTCAAAACAACAACCCCTGCGTCTGCCGGCAGAAGGTGTGAATTTATTTTTCGTCCTGTAACGGATGCTATAAGTCTTCTTTCTCCGCCCTGGGGGTAACGGGTTTTAACTGTCATAACACTGATTTTATCACCATAAGAACCCATCATACTGTTTAACAGTTCAATAGCCTTGGGTTTGTTGTCCTCAACAGCAATTACCGCCTTGGCATTTTTTAATATTTTTAAAACAACGCAAATACCATTTAAAATGCACTCCGTCCTTTCAAGCATCAACCTGTAATCTGAAGTTAAATAAGGCTCGCACTCTGCGCCGTTAATTATAACAGTATCAATGCTGTCGACATTTTTGGGGGAAAGCTTTACCCCTGTGGGAAAGCCTGCACCACCCATACCAACAATACCTGCATCGGCAATTTTTTTAACAATTTCCTCTGCTGTAAGCTGTGTATAGTCACATTCGGTATCAAATCCGTCAACCGTTTCATTTTCAAAATCGTTTTGCACAACTATGCATTTTGACACCTTGCCGCCCACAACATTTCGGTTTTCAATTGACTTTACAGTACCCGAAACCGAGCTGTAAACCGGGCTTGAAACAAACGAACTTGCATCGGCAATTTTTTGACCTACCAAAACTCTGTCCCCCACAGAAACAGTTGCGCTTGCCGGCGCACCTATATGCTGTGAAAGCGGAAAGTTTAATATTTCACACGGCGGAATTAATTTTATTTCGCTGTCCATAGCAAACTTTTTACCGTCATGGGGATGAACCCCTGCTCTAAACGGCACCTTTTTCATAACGCACTCCCCTTGAAAATCAATTAGATTAGCTATATTTACTTTAATTTTAACATAGCTCGCACTCTTTTTCAATGAATACTTATTTAATAATGTATAAAAAAGAAGCCGTTTTAACAAACGGCTTCCGTCAGCATTGTACTAATTTTGCAGTTATAATTACTTACGAGCAATCTTCTTGGATTTCATAAGATACTCATCAGATGCAGGATAGTGGTTCTTATAAGTAATGTCAAGTGAAGCATTCTTATTCTTAAGAACAAGTACGTTAGCATGTAATACGTTAACCTTTACGCACATTGTATAGTCAGCCTCTGTAACTTCCTTTGTTGCAGGGTCAATTACAACCGTGCCTACACCGCCCTTGTATGATACCTTACAGTTTTCCTCTGTTGTACCCTCTGACCATGAAAGCTGCTTAATATCGCCAACTGTCTTGCCGATATCGCCGAGAACCTCAAAGAAGCGACCCTGTGAGTCATCGCCACGAAGTGACATTTCAGCTGCTTTAGGTTGAATTTGAATAACAATCTTGCCATCTTTTTCAGATACGTTAGCCATGAGAACATCGTCTGCAACTAAGAGTGAGGTTCTGAAATCGTAGTTGGTATCAAGCTCGCCGTTAGCTACATTTTCGCTGTTGTTATCAAGGTTAGGATCTCTGTTTGAGCAAGGAACAAGACCGTATGTGCTGGGTGAGAAAAGGCTGTTAACAAGTGTCGGAACAAGGTTGTTGATTGTAGAATTGCTTGTACCGTCAACAAGGATGTTTTCAACCTTAAGGTCCTCATCGCCAAGGAGTTTGTAGTATGTTGCTGTTGAGCCGTCCTCTGTTGTGTATTCAGCAGTAAGGCTCTTTGTGTAATTATAAGCATCTACATAGTAGTTAACTACATCTTCGATCGAGCTGAATTCAACTCCACCGTATGTACCGGCCTTAAATTCATCAATTACAATTTTGTCTTCGTCGGCGCCTTCTTCTTCAGTAACCTTATTCCAATCGCCTGACTTAACCTCATTGATTGCTTTGATGGTACCGTTAGTAACATACATAAGTTTGCCGCATCCTGCAAATGATGCGCAAATAACTGCTACTAAAACAAGGCATAAAACTTTCTTAAGTGTGTTTTTCATTATGGGAATCCCCTTTCGCATTAAATATGTTTTCTCCCATTTTTTCGCATATAGAAAACATTACATACTAAATTTATTATAAATTGAGCAAAAAGTCAATAGGAATTTTCAAAATTATCACAAAACATTAAAAAAATCGCAATATTTTTCTGTTGTTATATAAAATATAATGTGATATAATCCTAAAAAAGGAGATATAATTATGATTTGTAAAAACTGTGGATTTGATAATAACGATAACCTTTATATTTGCGAAAACTGCGGCTCGCCCCTTTATGATGAGGAGGAGCCCATCGTAAACGATGAAACCCCAAATGGTAACGCCCTCACTCCCGAAAAGACTGACGCTAAGGACGCAGCCTATGAGGCAAGAAAGAAAAAGCAAAATATTACCATTATAGTTTTGTTGGCATTCATACTTATTATAGTAATAGTAGGAATAATTCTGTTTGCAAAAAGCGGCAGCGGAAAGCAGCCTGAAAGCACAAGCAGCGACACAACCGTAGCTGCGGCTGTTGATGAAAGCAGTTCAACAACTCTGCCTGCTTCTTCCTCCACTACCGAAAGCACAACCGAGTCAACAACAGAGAGCACAACGGAATCTACAACCGCATCAACCACCACAACCACAACAAAGCCGAAATCACAATACACCGTTTCCGTTTCCGGCGACGGTGGCTCAACCTCAGGCGGCGGAACATACACCGAGGGGCAAAACGCAACCGTAACCGCATATCCCTTTGCAGGTTACGATTTTGACGGCTGGTATAAAAACGGCACCTTGGTTTCTTCAAACACAAGCTACACCTTTAAGGTAAGCTCAAATGTTACACTTGAGGCAAGATTCATTCAAACCTCCCCCACCGAGCCGGGTATCCCCAATGCCGAAGGAGAATCAGACTGATGACTAAAAGCGAAAAAGCAAAGCAAAACTTTTTAAACGGATATAATTGCGCCCAGGCAGTGGCTCTTGCCTATTGCGATGAATTAAAAATGGAGCCGGAGCTTGTTGCAAGGCTGTCAAGCGGCTTTGGCGGCGGCCTCGGCAGAATGCGTGAGGTGTGCGGCTCCGTTAGCGGCGCTGTTATGGTTTTGTCTTACCTTTACGGCTACAGCGACCCCAAGTCGTTTAGCCAAAAGAAGGAGCTTTACCAAACCGTGCAGGAGTTTTGCAAGGCATTTGAAAAAGAAAACGGCTCAATCATTTGCAGAGAGCTGTTAGGTCTTACCTCACCCGGTGCGGACTCCCCCACCCCTGAAAAAAGGTGCGGCGCCTATTACAAAAAACGCCCCTGTGCCGAGCTGGTAGAGTGCTCAGCAAAACTGCTTGACGAGCTCATAAAGGGAAAAGAAACAAAATAATAAAAAAACTCTTGCATTTTACTTTGCAATGTGGTATATTATTTTAGCAAAAGTTAATGACTGATGCGTATGCGCTGGTAGCTCAGCTGGATAGAGTGACTGGCTACGAACCAGTAGGTCGGGGGTTCGAGTCCCTTCCAGCGTACCAAAAAGTCCAAAGTGGATTTATCCGCTTTGGGCTTTTTATTATGTTGAGAGGGTGGGGTGTGCGTAGCACACCTTAACAAAATCTGACGCACTGCTGTACGGCAGATTTTGAGAGGAGAAACATACGAAGTGATTGTTGGCAAATGCTTGCATTTCGCCTTAATCACGGAGTGTGTTTCGACGAGACTCCCATTTGACTCCCTCTGATTTTATTTTCAAAATTTGTCACACTACTATACAGCACATTTTGAGTAGTGGAATGGCAATTCAGTAAAAGCTTATTATAAGTAGTTTTTATGAAAATTAAAATGTTCTTTCAATGACAGTGAATTTTGTGCAGATATCAACAAGCCTTTCGCCGTCAATTTCATAATTCATAACGTCATAAAGAGTTTTTAAGGAAATGTCCTTGCTTGTATCAGTGCCTGTCAATCCAAAAAACCACGTATTATCATTTTGCCTAAAAATGCAGTATTCATGACCTTTCCATTCAAAGCCTAATTCGCACCCTCTGCCGATTACAGATTCAAATTCCTCTTTGCTCATAAAATTGCCGTTGTAATCATTATTCATTTTATACGCTCCTGTTTTCAAACATTTCTCCAAGTAACTTCAGCTTTTGTGATTATATCCTTTAGGCAAGTATCTGAATTTAATTTTGAATTTAACAATTCATCAACCGACCTAAAATGAACTTCGGTTTCTGGTTTGCTTGCTTCGCATATAGAAAAATCGCTCATAGAATCGTTTTCGTATTCTATCGAATATTCAATTCCGCCCCACTTGATTACAATTTCTCTGCCGTGAATTAAGCTTTCCTTAAAATCGTTTACATCCTTGTATTTGGGGTATTCAAGAATATGATTGTTTTTGACATACATTTTTAATATCTCCGTTATAATAACTGTTATTTGGTTTCTTCAATCAACAAATACCCACAAAAATATCATCAATAATTTCTCCGAGTAGCTTGCCGTAAAAGAACTGTTCTCTCTCCATTGAAATAATACTGTCATAGCTTTTACTTACTCCGTTATGCTCAATAATTATTTTACCGTCTGTATTTTCAATGAAATATTGCTTATTTTCAAGAGAAATTACAACGGTTTTAAATTGTAAAAGAGCCGTTTCTATATCTTTGACGGTATTTTTAACAACAGGCAAATTATACTTTTGCGTAAAAACCTCAAAGCACTCAGGGCATGACCACCAAGCTTCTGTTGTAGACAAGTATCCCTGCTTCTCGGTATGATAGTCATATTCCTCATCAGTTATTTCATCTCCGCAAAAAAGACAATGAGTATGATTGTTCTTTTCCGTCCAAACCGATTTTTTGAATTTCAATCCCTTTAGCGGAAAATCCATAAAACTTTCGCCGTATTTTTCAACCCAATTGTTACTGTTATCCATTTATAATACCTCCAATGTCATCATATACTTTTCGTCCCCAAGAACCATTTGGAAAAATACGGTAACCGTTTTCCCAGCCACCATTTTTATTTATATAATCCCAATGCGGACCATAAGGTTCCGCATGTTTCATATCCCAATGCAATGTTTCCTTGGTTTTCGGATTATACCAACCACCTTTATTTTCATCAATGCTACCGCCTCTCCATTCATAGTCTTTACCAGGTGCTTTGTTTTCATATCCCGGAAATTTCGGCATATCAAGATTTTCGTCAAACTCATGCTCGGGATTCCCCGAGCTTTGTCCGCTTGCAGAGCCTCCGCCTTTTCTATATGTATTATCAACATATCCATAAAAGGTTTTGATATACAAACCGCTGTTTGATTTTTGCAAATTATTCGTTTTGGCATAATCCACTTCGATTATATCGCCCTTCATTTCGTCAAAGGGCTTGCCATAGCAAATAATTTTACTCGGCTTAATTCTGCTTAACATTTCGTTGTAGCCGAGCATAAAATGAGATTTTTGATTTTTAATCCCTATTGTTGAAACGGCAACTATACTGCCTTTTTCAATTCCGTCAAAGCAGAAATTAAAGCTCGTAAGGTCTCCCCACCGAACGGTTGGAATCACCTTTATGCCCTGCTGTTGCAAATATGCACCGACCCACCTGTTTTTAAATGTGGCAAAAAGCTGCAATGCAATAGGCATTTCAACAAACATACTGAAATCTGGTGTAAGCACCGCTTTAAATTGCCTTAACGCTTCAATTTTCTTCTCGGGATTGTTGTATATGCTCTCAAACTTATAATCGTCAAGAAAGAAATGTACTATACTTTTGTAATCATTACTTTGATTAACTTTATCATAACCGATTAGGCTTACATCTTCAAGACTGATTTCTTGTTTTTTAACAAGCGGCAGTTTGAACATACCAACACTTTTAAATTGATTTCTCAAAAACATTGTATCGTTTCTGAATTCATAACTTGTAATAAAATCATCTCCAATCTTATTTTTATCCTTTTAGGGATAAGCTCACAGATTACAGATGAATTTAGATTTTGTCAATGCTTCTTGAAATTATTATGGTTCACTGTACTTTATTTAGGTCTGTATGTTTTTACTGTATGCAACATAATAGACATTACAAAAGCTCAGGGACTGTATATCCTTGAGCTTTTTTGTTTTGTCATCACGCAGTGAATTTAATTATGTTATTTCTTTGTTCGGTTTCCTTTTCCGTTATCAAATTAAATTATTAAACAAATCTATATCAGAGGTTTTAAAATTAGCAAACACTCTAAATCAAAACACTCCGATATTTTTACATACACAACCGTGGAGTTACAAAGCAATTAATTTATATAACAAATTCGGTTTTTCAATTTTATAAAGTAAAACATTTTCAAATTATGTTAATGAGTATAATGACGCTGTTAAGATATTAAAAGATTTATATTCTTATGAAACTTATTACAACATAATGAAAAATGCAATATAATAATCAAAAATCGCTTACGGAGGTTATATCCGTGGGCGATTTTTTGCATATATGCATTTTTTACCGCACTGCCATAACAACAGTTTGCAACATACGGATGAAATTTATTGAAACTGCCGGTTCAAAGTGATATAATCACTAAAAACGCATTACAAGGACATTAATTTATGCTTTCAAAAAACGAATTAAAATATTATGCCAAAATGGCGGCGGACAGTTTTATTTACGACCCGCTTTATATTGCCATTGTTAAAAACAAATTTATCAGAAAACGATTTATATATAACTTTATGTATTTGCGTTTTTATTTGTCTAACACTGTAGATATTATCATAGAGGACAGCAATAAACACGGCCTGTGCATTTGGAAATCGGCAGCAAGCAAGCTTTCAGTTAAAAAAGCTGCCCAAAATCAATGTTGAAATTTATTCTAAATTGGGTTTTCGGTTGGTTAAAACTGAAAAATATATGGGCGGTAGGATTACAAATTACCTTATGATTTACTCACAAAAGTAAAATTCGGCAAATACTTAAACAATTTTCAGGAGAAAGTATAATGGCAAAGGATAAATATTTAATAACGGAGCCGCCCCTTAAGGCGCTTACCGTTTTTGCAATGCCTATGATTTTGGGCAGTTTTTTTCAACAAGTATATAACATGGCCGATTCTATAATAGTCGGTCAATTTGTGGGTTCGTCTGCGCTTGCGGCTGTGGGTGCCTGCGCTGCGCTGACAAATGTTTTTATTTGCATAGCCCTTGGTGCCGGCGTAGGGGCAGGAGTGCTTGTGAGCCGTTGTTTCGGCGCTCAAAATTACGGTAAAATGAAAACAATTGTGTCAACATCACTGATTAGTTTTTTAGTTTTAAGCATACTTCTGGGAGCGTTTGGTTTTTGCGGCTCCCATTGGATGATGAGCATATTGCAAACCCCTGCAGATATAATGGATGACGCAGTGCTGTACCTGCGTATATATTTTGCAGGTTTTCCCTTTTTGTTTATGTATAACATTCTGTCAACCATGTTCACCTCAATCGGTGAATCAAAAATTCCGCTGTGGCTTTTGATAGTCTCATCTGTTTTAAATATCATTATGGATTTGTGGATGGTAGCCGGCCTTGGCCTGGGCGTATTCGGCGCTGCCCTTGCCACCCTTATTGCACAGGGTATTTCCGCTGTGCTTTCCCTTGTGATTTTTCTTTACCGTATGCGGCGATATACAAGCCCGTTCACTTGGTTTAACAGGCACGAGCTGCGTGCAATGCTTAAAATTGCCGTTCCGTCGGTTCTTCAGCAATCCACAGTATCAATCGGTATGATGATAGTGCAAGCTGTTGTAAACCCATTCGGCACACAGGCACTTGCAGGTTATGCGGCAACAATGAGGGTAGAAAATGTTTTTTCGCTGATATTTGTATCCATAGGAAATGCGGTTTCGCCCTTTGTTTCACAAAATCTCGGTGCAAAGAAAATTGACCGTATTAAAAAAGGATACCGAGCCGCACTGGTGTTGGATATATGCTTTGCAGCCCTTGCGTTTATAATTATTGAAACAATGCACACGCAAATTTCATCGCTTTTCTTAGGCAAGGACGGAACCGAATTAGCATATCAGATATCTGAAGATTATATGAGATGGCTCGGATACTTTTTCATATTTATGGGCATTAAAATGGCAACAGACGGAGTACTCCGTGGGCTTGGAAATATGCGCCCATTCCTAATTGCAAATATGGTAAACCTTGCAATCAGGCTATCCGTTGCTTTGATTTTCGCACCCCGTTTCGGCATTGCATTTGTTTGGCTTGCCGTGCCGGCAGGCTGGCTTGCTAACTTTATTATTTCCTATGCGGCACTGAGAAAATCCCGACTCGGCATCAAATCGGCTTAGCCTGACAAATGCAAGTTATAATAACATACAGTAAAGGCTCAGGGAGTTATCCCTGAGCCTTAAATAATGCAATTATGTTATAGGCGCCCTTGTAAAGGGAGCCGGATGCGAGCCAGCGAGCAGCCTGAGGGATTAATAAAATTTGTAAGTTTTGGCGTTACAAATTCCTCCACCACGCAAAGCGTGGTCCCCCTCCATTTGCAAGGGAAGCTTTCATATTTTGCTGTTTTAACATATAATCAATCACAACGCTGTGCCTTTATCAGGCACAAAAAGCTTTGACATATCTGCATGTTCTAATTTAAGCAGCTGAATTTTTCTATCAAGGCCCCCAGCGTAGCCTGTAAGGCTGCCGTTTGTTCCCACCACCCTGTGGCAGGGAATAATTATTGAAATTGAGTTGTGCCCCACAGCGCCGCCCACCGCCTGGGCAGACATTTTGTTGCTGCCCCTTTGTTCTGCGATTTTACGGGCAATTTCGCCGTAGGTCATGGTTTTGCCGTAGGGTATGGTAAGCATAATTTCAGCCACCGATTTTCTAAACGGGGTGCCGTTAATATTAATTTTCGGCATAAAATCAGGCTCACTGCCGCTGAAATAAATATCAAGCCACCTTGCAGTATCATCAAATATTGCAAGGCTTTTTTCTTGGCACTCCCCTTTTACGGAATCGGCAAAATACTTTTGGCCGTCAAACCACAGGCCAATAAGGGCTGCACCGTCGCTTGCCATTGTTATGCCCTCAAGGGGCGAGTTGTAATGCTGCGTGTAAACCATAATATAACCTCAAAATCGTAATTATTATTAATCCAAAGCCGTTACTCTGCAAGGTTAATGCTTACCGCCTGGCCGGGGGCTGCGGTTTTGATTATTTTTTTATCTGCAAGGCTGACTGTTACGGCATAGCCTGTGCCGTTTTTTGACACTGCCACATCCGCTGCCTGGCCGCAGAGGAATAAGCGGTCGATGGCAAAATCTTTCCAATCGTCGGGCAAATTCGGTTTTAGGGTAAAGGTTTTAAAGCCTGTGGGTCTGTAGCCCAAAACGCCCTCAACAAACACACGCATATAAAGTCCGCTTTCTGCTGAAAGCTGCGCTTGGTTACCCTCAGGGTATGCCTCCACAGGGTATGGGATATGCTCGCCCAAAAGTCTTGAATTTGTATATGCCTTCAGCAGCTCTGTCGCCTGATTTTGGTGGGAGGTATAAAACATTCCCCTAAGTGCATAAAGGGTTGCTCTGTCCCAATAAATTTTTTCGCCGCTGCGGCTTACAATGCCGCCGTTTTGAAAAAGCTTATCACTTAACAGGGCTTTAACGGTTTCATCACTTCTGCTGTCAATCCCCACAGTTAGAGGAATTGCAATCCAGGCTCTTAAATTTTCCTCTTCTTCGCAATATCTGTATGTATCAAAGCCCTCAACCCTTGCGCCAAAATATTTTTCAATTGAGTGTTTTAATTTTTCTGCGGTATTATTATATTTATCCGCCCTTTCTGCATTACCCAGCTCATGCTCAAGGTATGCGGCGCTTATTAATGCGTCATAAGCAAGGCAGGAGGTGCAAAGGTTATAAGAACCGCTTTCAAGCCTGTTTTCAAGCTCATCGGAATCACTTTTAACAACACCGTTTGCACCTATTTGAGAAATTGTAAAATCAAGGCATTTTCTGATTGAGTCAATATATTTTTCCGCAACCTCCCTGCTGCCGTAGGTAAGCAAAAATCTGCCGCAGCCGTAGGCATACATTTCACTGTCGCCACGGTCTCCTGCGCCGTGCCAAATGCCGTCGCCCTGGGCAATAATGCTTGAAACAAGGGGCTTATCCGCCGAAATGTATTTTTGATATAATTTGTAGCAGTTAAGGGCCTCCTCCGCACCCGGCTCATAGCCGAGATAGGCAAAAAGAGGGTTAACATATTCGCACTGGTCGTTAGTCCAAAGGGCGGCATAATAATTTCCGCCGCCGGGGGAGTGCATAAGCCCTGCCTTGGTTTTGAATATGCTTTCGCAAGCACGGATTTTTGAGTAAAAAGCCATAGTGTTAAGGCGTTCGTTCGGGGTTTTAACCACCGCCAGCCTTGCCATTTGGCTGATAAAATCAAGCCTGCATTCAAGCTCGCTTTCAAAATCCACCCGAAAATCCTCGTTATAATCGCTTGCACAATAGGCGCAGTTGATAACCCCCTCCGTTTGGGGCATAAGCCTGATTTCTGCCTTGTCGCATTGGGTAAAAAATCTGTATTTTTGCCTGTTCTGCCCAAAGCAAGGCTTTGTGATAATTTCTTTATCATTATCTTTAAGGCTTACGGTTACTTCATTATCGGAATTGTTTTCTATTTCAATTCTTTCAATGCACGCTTTTGAGTTGGGGGCGGTAAAAATCATTCTGTGCACATTAATGCTTTCAGCCCTTGTATAGATATGCAAAATACCGTCAAAAACAAATTTTGTTGCACTTTCGTCAGCCTCAACGCCGTTAACTAAAAGAGTAACCCCCTTAAAATTACGGTCAAGGGAGCATTCCGTTAAATTGGGATAACGGCGCAGCGTTGGGAACACAATATGGCGCATAAGCCTTAGATTATTGCTTTTATTGCAACCGTAGCTGATAATTGACGAGCAGTAAAATCCCGCTGTTTCAACATGGTTTGCATAAGCCTCGTTTGGCTTAACATCAAAGCTGATTTTGCCATTTTCAATGTAATGCTTTTCAGCCTTAAAGGGCTTCATTTTAGCCCACGGGGCAAAATATGGTATTCTTTTTCTTTCTATTTGTAGTGGCATGGCGCTTTCTCCTTTTTCATAAGGTTTCATCCTCATTTTAAAACAAAATCCTAACCGTGGCAACATATTTTTTGGCACAAACCCCAATTGACTGCCGCCCATATTTTATATATACTTAAGCTATACAATTAACCACGGCAACAGGCCGTGCAATGCAAACCGTTTATGCCGTAAAGGCAGTGGAGGTATTATGAATTTAAGAAGCATTAACAGTGAAATAAGAGCGGCTGGGGCATTTTATAAGGCTGTCAGCCCCTTGGGCTATGAAGGGGTGCAAAGGGCTGTTGGCCCGCTGTCAACCAAGGCAATGTCTGTGCTGTCACTTAAACACCTGAACTGTGAAAAGGTAAATATAACAAGGAATGACGGCACCCCAATGCGAACCTGCATAATGAAAAGCCACAAGCGTGACGGCAAAACCGTGGGAATACTTTGGCTGCACGGTGGCGGATACTCACTGGGTGCGCCTGAAATGGCGATAATGACCCTGCCCAGATATTTAATCCGCAATTGCAGCTGCGTTGTAATTTCGCCGGACTACACACTTTCCACCGTTAAGCCCTACCCGGCAGCCCTTAACGATGCTTTTACCGCATTGCAATGGGTTAAGGCACACAAAAAGGAGCTTGGCATTACCGCAGACAAAATAGTTGTGGGCGGCGAAAGCGCAGGAGGCGGCTTAACTGCTGCACTGTGCCTTTACGCAAGAGATAAGGGCGAGGATTGCATAGGCTTTCAAATCCCCCTTTACCCCATGCTTGACGACAGAGTAACCGCCACATCGGCAAATAACAGCGCACCTGTTTGGGGAACAAAAGAAAACAAATCCGCCTGGCACATATATTTGGGCGACCGAGTAATGAATAACTCCGTTGAGCCCTACGCCGCACCTGCAAGGGCAACTGATTTAAAGGGTCTGCCCCCTGCATTTTCAATGATTGGCACTGCCGATCCATTTTATGAGGAAACGGTGGATTTTTTTGAAAGAATGAAGCAAAACGGAGTTGAATGTGAGCTTACGGAATACGGTGGCTGCTTTCACGCCTTTGATATGATGGTGCCCTTTGCTCCCATAAGCAAAAGAGCCTCCCTCAGCCTGCTTGACAAATACAATGAATACTGCAAAAAATACATATTATAACAATTATTTAAGGCTCGGAGTAACTTCCGAGCCTTTTTTAATTAAACAGTGATAATTAAATTTTTATTTCCCTCATTGCCTTTTTAAACTGAAAGGCAAATAAAATTGTTGTAAAGGTTACTGCGATTACATCTGCAATAGGCTCCGCCATATACACGCCCTCCGTTTGGTTTGAAACCAAATGAGGGATAATATAAATCAGCGGAATTAACAGCACAAATTTACGCACAACCGCAACAATTATGGAATTTACCGCCTTGCCAAGGGAGGTAAAGGTCATTTGGCAGGCAATTTGTATTCCGAACAAAAACAGCCCTGCAAGGTATATTCTCAGCATTGGTGTGGCAAAGCCCACAAGGCTTGAATCCGATGTAAAAATGCTTACAAACGCCTTGGGAAAAAGCTGCACGCCGCCCCAAAGGAGCACGGAATATGTAAGGCAGGTTGCCAAAAGCAGCTTAAAGGTCTTTTTAACCCTTGAGGGGCATTTTGCGCCGTAATTGTAGCTTAAAATAGGCTGTGCTCCCTGGGCAATGCCCTGCAAGGGGAGCATTGCAAACTGCATAACGCTTGATAAAATGGTCATTGCGCCCACTGCAATATCGCCGCCGTATTTTAACAGCGAGGAATTAAAGCAAACCGTAACAATGCTTTCGCTTGCCTGCATAATAAACGCCGCAAGACCCAATGCAACGCAGGGAAGAATAATTTTTGGCACAAGGCGCAAATTTTTCTTTCTTATGTGCAAATAGGTTTTTTTGCCGCATAAAAACGACACCACCCACGCAGTTGATATTGCCTGCGAAATAACGGTTGCCAGGGCTCCGCCCTTAACGCCCATATCGAGCGCAAATATAAATATTGGGTCTAAAACTATGTTGCAAACCGCACCGATAAGCACCGACACCATTGAAACCGTGGTAAAGCCCTGTGCGGTAATAAAAGCGTTCATACCCAAGGTAAGCTGAACAAAAACCGTGCCCACGGCGTAAATGTTCATATAATCCGCAGCGTATGTAATTGTGCTTTCGCTTGCCCCAAAGGCCAAAAGTATTTCCCTGTTCCACAGCAAAAGAATAATTGTCAAAACGCATGATATAATTATTTGCAGTGAAAAGCAGTTGCCCAGTATTTTTTCAGCAGAGGCATTATCCTGCTTGCCCATAAATATTGAGGCTCTCGGCGCACCGCCGGAGCTTACCAGTGCCGCAAATGCCGACACAATCATAATAATCGGCAGGCAAACGCCAACGCCTGTAAGTGCCAGGCTGCCGTAAACGGGTATATGCCCGATATATATTCTGTCAACAACATTGTAAAGCATATTGATGATTTGGGCAATTACCGTGGGGATTGACATTTTAAGCAAAAGCTTGCCTATGGGATATGTTCTTAAAATATTTTCATCTGTTTGCAAGGCAAAAATCCTTTCCGTGAACAGCACATTTAATAATTCAACCAAGCAGTAATTATAACACATGCTTTCAGATAAAGCATTAGCCGAAATCAACAAAAATACGCAAAAATCTAACACTGCGCTGTGTTATCCGCCGTATTTCGGTCAATTTTGCCCATTGTCACAAACTGTAAACATTTTGGCTGATTTTTATTTACATTGGTAACAATTTCTTTTAAGTCAGTTTATCAAATAGAAAAAACGGCAGCTACTACGAGGGTGCCATAAATTCAGACAACTGCGCCAAATCAATTTCATTAACCCTTGATTCGTCATCAAAAATCAAGCTTACCGGCGACACATATTTAACCGAGCTTAACGATGACGACACCACCTGCAGCAACATTGATTTTAACGGATACACACTGTATGTAAACTCAAAGGCAATTAACTGACAGCTCAAAAATTAAGGCTCGGGAAAGGCAATTTTCCGAGCCTTTTCCATTGCACAAAATTATTTTTAATTTGTGATTGATATTATAAAAAAACAGAGTATAATAGTTACCGAAAATTGATATTATATACAAATTTGAAAGGAGATTATGCTTACAAATGTCTGCAAAAGCGAAAAGAAAACAGCTTGATATGCTCAACGGCCCTATATGGAACAAAATACCCCTTTACGCACTGCCTGTTGCGGCAACCGCAATATTGGAGCAGCTGTTTAACGCATCAGATATAGCAGTAGTAGGCAACTTTACAGGCGAGGGCAAAACGGTAGCCGTTGCGGCGGTAGGTGCAAACGGCCCGATTATATCACTTATTATCAACCTGTTTATCGGGATAGCCCTGGGCAGTAATGTTGTTATTGCCAACGCAATAGGTCAAAACAATAAGGATAAAATTTCAAAGGCAGTGCACACCTCAATAATAATTTCTGTTTTAGGGGGAATATTTATTGCGGCCTTAGGCGAAATCATAGCCGCTCCCCTGTTAAAAAGCTTAAGCGTGCCCGATGATGTATTTGATTCGGCACTGCTGTATTTGCGAATTTATTTGATAGGTATGCCCGTTATTCTGCTTTACAACTTTGAATCGGCAGTTTTCAGAAGTGTGGGTGAAACCAAAACGCCTCTTATTGCCCTTGCCGCTTCAGGCATACTGAATGTGGTGCTTAACCTGTTTTTTGTTGTGGTTTTGCACATGACAGTAAACGGCGTTGCAACGGCAACGGTTATTTCAAATGCTTTCAGTTCTGTTTTTCTGCTGATAAAGCTTATAAAATCAAAATATTACATAAGGATTGAATTAAAAAAGCTTAAAATTGACAAAGCAACACTAAAGCAAATTATAAAAATCGGATTGCCCGCAGGTATTCAGGGTGCTGTTTTTGCCATTGCCAACATTGTTATTCAATCTGCAATTAACAGCCTTGGCACCGTTGTTATGGCTGCATCAAGCGCCGCCATTAACATTGAGGTTTTCACATACGATATATTAAGCGCCTTCGGCCAGGCATGCACCACCTTTACAGGGCAAAACTACGGTGCAAAAAAATATGACCGCTGCAAAAAGACCCTTTATGTTTGCCTGATTGAGGGTGCTGTTTCGTTGATTGTTGCAATCGGTTTGATTTTTTTGTCAGGCAAATATTTATTGGCGATTTTCAACAATAACCCAACCGTAATAGAACTTGGCTACACAAGGCTGCTTATTGTTATGTCAGCACATATTTTCAGCATGCTTTATGAAATTATGTCAGGCTATTTAAGGGGCTTTGGCATATCGCTTACACCTGCAATTCTTACCACCTTCGGTGTTTGCGTTGTAAGAATAGGCTGGGTAAAATTTGTATTTTCACAAAGCCCGACCTTTGTAACCATATTAACCGCATACCCGGTCAGCCTGTCGCTGACGGCGGCGCTTATGCTTGCAGCCCTGCTTTGCTTCAGACCTACCAAAAAGCTGTATAAAATAGAAATGAAGGATTAATACATAACCCCCAAAAATTACCTTTACTACGTAATGTCAACAATTAAAATTAATTGTTGACATTTTATTTTTTTGCTAAAGACCGACAACAAACTGATTTTGTTTTTAAAACGGAATCAGTTTTCTTCTTTATACGGCAGGGTGCGCAAAAATTAATGCATTTATCGGCAATTGTCAATCAAGAATTAATATTTTTCCGTTTTCACAAATACACCCCTGTGCACGCAGGCAAAAAGCTGATTTTTTGTTCCCAAGCTTGGCGGAGTTACATATTCGTATCTTTCAGGCATAATAATCTCCTCTCTAAATTTATATATTAATGCTATTTAACAATTCTTTTAATATAATGTCAACGAAATTAGTTATACATTGTATAACTTTTGGATGTATCTGTTTATATATTTAACACTGTTCTCCTTGTTTATCACAAAGCGGTGTGGTATAATGCTTGATAACGAGGTGATTTTATGAGCGAGAGCAATAAGAAAAAGAATATTTTACAGTTTATAAAATTTGCGCTGTTTTCCGCATCGGCAGGCATAATTGAGATTGTGTCATTTACCCTTTTAAACGAGGTTGTAACCAAGCTGCCCTTTTTGCAAGCGGCTATGGAAAGCAATGCCACCTTTGCAAAAATTATGCAAAACGAATACGGCCCAACATACCTTGTTGCCCTGCTTTTATCTGTTTTGTGGAACTTTACTTTTAACAGAAAGTTTACCTTTAAATCAGCGGCAAATGTGCCTGTTGCAATGCTTAAGGTGCTGGCCTTTTATGCAGTGTTCACACCTGTAACAACCCTTTTGGGCAACCATTTTACGGCAAAATATGAGGATATAGCCGCTATTGATTACATCGTTTTGGGTGTAACAATGGCAACAAATATGATAACCGAATTTTTATATGACAAATTTGTGGTTTTCAGAAATCAGGAAAACACGGCAGTCAGTAAAGAACGAAAATAAAACTTAACAGCGATTACAAAGCTACTATTATGTTGCATAATAGTAGCTTTTTTGTTATAATATTGTTGCCAAATATCTCACAACCGAATAATTTTCCGCAGGCTAAGTATGCTATTTTTATCCCTTGATAAAAATGCATGCTCTTAATTGCATACTTTACTGTGGTAATATATGTGAGATGTTTGGCGACAGTTGAGCTATGTGTTTTTTATGCGTATAGCCTCGGCTGTACGCATTTTTTACTTTTAAGGGAAGTGATAGCTTAAGTTTGCTTCATTGTTAAAAGCTTTAAAAATATTAAAAGGAGAAGATTATGAAAACGAAAAAATTAATTTCACTTACACTTTCGTTTGTTATGCTTGCCATGACAGTGCTTTGTGTTCCCTTTTCCGCAGGTGCGGCAGATTTAAGCGGCGCAATTGCCGTTGAAACCAAGGAAGATTTTTACAACATGCGTAACAATGCATCGGCAAGCTATTATTTGGCTAACGACATTGTTTTTGATGACAGCGACTTTATATCCCACGGCGATTATTACAATAACGGCAAATTTTTCCAGGCTATGGACAGCTTTAACGGCGTGCTTGACGGCAGGGGCCACACTGTCTATAACCTTAAAGGCGATTATGCAATTGCAAACAGCAACAAGGGCACCGTTAAAAACCTTGAAATTAACGGCTGCACCTTAAGCGGCGGCGCTATAGCTTATAACAACAACGGTCTTATTTCAAATGTGCGTGCTATTGATTCAACCATTACATACGGAATTGCCCGTAACAATTACAGCAACGGCATTATGGAGCATTGCTACACCGAGGGTACTGACGCCCCCATATGTGGCTATAATTTGGGAGAAATTAATTATTGCAAGAATGCGTCTGATATTTCAAGTTCAAAATATGATTATGTTTGCGGAATAGCAAATTATTCCGGCGACGGTGCAATCTATCGCTGTATCAACACAGGTAATATCTCGGGTAAAAACGCAAGCGGTATTACAACGGATTTGAACGACTACGGCAACAGCATTGTTAAAGAATGTATAAATGAAGGAACTGTTAAAGCAACCAATACAGCTGCCGGAATAGCTATAAGCGACAACCGTTGCAAACCAACAGACTGCCTAAACACCGGCGTTGTTACAGGAAATTCAAGCTATGGCATTTCATCAGGTAGGAGCGTTTTAAATTGCGTTAATACCGGCTTAATTCAAAACGGAAAGGGCTACGCTGTCGGCTATTATGACAATACCGATTGCTATGCCTTAAACGGCAGCGGCCTTAACAGCTATTCAAGCGATTATGACCAAGCAGTATTCCTTACTGCCCAGCAAATGAAGCAGCAATCAAGCTTTCCCATGCTTGATTTTAAAGGCACCTGGGAAATGACCGACAGCGGCATTGCCCTGCAAGGCTTAAGCTCAAAGCCCCTTTCCCTTGCACTTTATTCAGCACCCGAAAAGCAATATTACACCCCCAGGGAAAAGCTGAACCTTGACGGCCTTACCGTAATGGAATTTTCATCCTACGGAGAATGGAAAATTGTTGACGATTACACTGTAAGCGGCTTTACGGGCAGCCTTGGCATAAACACCGTAACCGTTGAAAAAGACGGAGTTTCAGCCACCTTTGATGTTTTGGTGCGTGACCAAATTTCAAACGCTAAAATTTCACTTAAGCAAACCAAATTTACGGCAAACGGCAAAAGCATTACACCGCAGGTTACCGCCGTTTCATCAAGCGGAAAGGTGCTTGCGCTTAACAAGGACTACACCGTTGCCTACACCAACAACAAATACCCGGGCATTGCAACCGCAACCATAACCGGCAAGGGCAGCTACACAGGCACGGTTAAAAAGAACTTTACCATTATGCCTGCACAGGTAAGCGGCTTAAAAACCACCAAGCGCAGCACAACCGCATTAACCCTGAGCTGGACAAAGCAAAGCGGTGTCAGCGGCTATGTTGTGCAAAAATATGACAGCAAAAACAAAAAATGGGTTACCTGCAAAACAATAACAAGCAATACAAATTCACTTTCGCTGTCAAAGCTTTCGGCGGCAACAACCTATTCGTTCAGGGTTCGCAGCTACAAAAAGGCGAGCGGTCAAACCCTTTACGGCAGCTACAGCGCAACCTTTAAAACGCCTACCACCCCAAACAAGGTAAGCTCCTTAAAATTTACCTGCGATGTTTACCCCAAAAAGAGAAAGGCGTCACAAACCGTGCGCTGGAAAAAGCAATCGGGCGTAAGCGGCTACGAGCTTAAATTTTATAATATGGATTATGACGACTCCTACTATTTAGAAAAAACCAAAACCATTAACAAGGCTTCAACCTGCTCATACACCTACAAGGTAACCTACGGCACGGGCGAAGGCTACGCAAGGGTTAAGGTTCGCTCATACAAGGTGGTAAACGGCAAAAAGTATTACGGTGCTTGGTCAACCGCAAACATAAAATATGTTACCCACAGGTAATTTTTTGCCCAAATATTGTCGTAATAAGCTTAAATCGGTGCTATAATTTTTTGTAAATAATTTGCGGAGTGAAAATATGAAGGATTTAGGCTATTACAACGGAAAATATGACGAAATTGAAAAAATGAGCATCCCCATGCTTGACAGGCTCGTTTTGTATTTCGGTTAAAACTGTTGACGGCAAGCCGGTGGGCGGCAAAGCCCCTGAAATGCTAAAAAAAATTCAAGACGCCCTTGTTGCCGACTTTGAGGCACAGTGCAAGGCGGATTAAAAGCAAAGAAATCACAAACGGTGTATCCCTATGCATGGGGGTACACCGTAATTTTATTGACGAATATGCTGCCTTTATGCTATAATAAAACAAATGTTTTAGAACAACGGTTTTAAGATAAAAGCAATCGGTATATACGGGAGTGATAAAATGCCGCCAAAGCCTAAATTTACAAGGGAAGAAATAATTGACGCAGGCTTGCAGCTTGTAAGCGAAAAAGGGATTGAGGCGCTGTCTGCAAGGGAGCTGGGAATGAGGCTTGGCAGCTCGGCAAGGCCAATATTTACCGCCTTTAAAAACATGGAGGAGGTAGCGGCTGAAATAAAAGCCGCAGCCCTGAAAAAATACAATGATTTTGTGGGCGACAGCGTAAATTATTTTCCTGCCTTTAAGCAATTTGGAATAAGGATGATTCAATTTGCAAAAAACGAGCCAAAGCTTTTTCAGCTGATTTTTATGCAGGAGCAAAGCAGCAGCGTTAATTTTGAGGACCTTATTTCAAAAATAGAATACTCGCAAATGTGCCTTGATGTGCTTGTTAATGAATATCACATTAAAAAAGAGGACGCAAAAATCGTTTTTCGCCAAGCGTTGCTGACAAATTACGGCATTTGCTGCATGATTGCCGCAAATGTTTGCCCCTTCAGCGAAAAGGAAATTGACGAATATCTCGGTGCAAGCTTTGCAGGGGCGCTGCTTTTTGCAAAAAGCGAGGGCAAGGAAAAATACAAAATACACCCTGAAAAAAAGGAAAACAAATAGCATACAATGAACCACAGTTTGATAATAGGGAGATTAGTGTGAAAAATCACACTAACAAATTATATATCAGTTGCGGTGCCCAAAATTTGCCTGCGGCATAATTTTGAAATGGCTGAAATCACCATTTACGCCTGTTCAGGCAACACAGGTCAATCAGGTGATTTTTAATAAACTATTTGTTGCCTGAAAGGCTATGGTGATTTTTATGGAAAATATTATAGAAATAAAAAACCTGAACAAACGCTTTGGGGATATTAAGGCTGTTAACGATTTAAGCTTTAGCGTTAAGGAGGGGGAGCTGTTTGCCTTTCTCGGTGTTAACGGCGCAGGAAAATCCACCACCATTAACATTTTGTGCGGCCAGCTTGCAAAGGACAGCGGCACGGTAACCGTGGGCGGTGTAAGCACCGATGACAATTTGGAACAGATAAAAAGCGAAATAGGCGTTGTTTTTCAGGACTGCGTGCTTGATAAAATGCTCACTGTAAGGGATAATTTATCCTCCCGTGCGGCACTTTACGGCATAACCGGCAAAAGCCTTGAAAACAGGCTTAACGAAATATCAAGCCTGCTTGATTTAAGCGACCTTATGAAAAGAAAGGTCAGTAAGCTTTCAGGCGGTCAAAGGCGTAGGGTTGACATTGCAAGGGCCCTGCTGCACAGGCCAAAGTTGCTTGTGCTTGACGAGCCCACCACAGGCCTGGACCCCCAAACAAGAAAAAACTTGTGGTCTGTTATAGAAAAGCTCCGCCGTGAGGAAAATATGACGGTTTTGCTCACAACCCACTATATGGAGGAGGCTGCACCCTCAGATTATGTAGTAATAATCGACAGCGGCAAAATTGTTGCCCGTGGCACTCCCTTGGAGCTAAAAAACAAATACACCGGGGATTTTGTTACAATTTACGGCATAAACGAGGAGCAGGCAAAGGCCTTTTCACTGCCATACACAAAGGTACGTGATGGATATAAAATCTCCGTTTCAAACACCGCACAGGCAACCGAGTTGATTATTAAAAATCCCCGATTATTCAGGGATTACGAAATAACCAAGGGCGGCATGGACGATGTGTTCCTTGCCGTTACGGGCAAGAAATTAGGAGGCGAACACTGATGAAGGCTTTATTAGCGTTAATTAACCGAAACCGAAAGGTGTTTTTTAAGGATTTGGGCATGCTTTTTTCCTCAATAATAACGCCCTTAATTCTTTTAATTTTATACACCACCTTTTTGGGCAATGTTTATAAAAGCTCCTTTATTTCAAACCTGCCGGAGGGCATGAATGTCAGCGAAAAATTGATTAACGGCTGTGTGAGCGGTCAGCTTTTTTCATCGCTGCTTGCAGTGAGCTGTGTTACAGTTGCCTGCTGTGTTAACCTGACCATGGTGCAGGATAAGGTAACAGGGGCTCGCAAGGATTTAACCATTGCGCCCATAAAGCCCTCAACCCTTGCTTTGGGCTACTATATTTCAACTGTTATAAACACCCTGATAATTGCGTTAATTGCAACCGGCGCCTGCTTTATTTACATTGCAAAGCAGGGCTGGTATATGACTGCAGGAGATGTTTTATGGCTGCTGCTTGATATTTTCCTGCTCTGCCTTTTCGGCACGGCAATTTCAAGCATTATCAACTGCGGCCTTACAACCCAAGGGCAAATGTCGGCTGTGGGAACAATTATCAGCTGCGCCTACGGCTTTATCTGCGGTGCATATATGCCCATTTCGCAGTTTAGCACAGGGCTGCAAAAGGTGCTTTCCTATATGCCCAGCACCTTTGGAACATCGCTGCTGCGTAACCACGCAATGCGTGGCGTGTTTGCCGAAATGGAAAACCAAGGCTTTCCAAAAGAGGTGGTTGAGGCTGTTAAGGACTCAATCGACTGCAACATTTATGTTAACGGCTCGCAGGTTGCCACAAGCACAATGCTTTATGTGCTCATAGGCACAATTGCAGTGCTCATTGCGGCTTACATAGTGATTAACTGCATAGCCTCAAAAAAGAAAAAATAAAACAGCATAACATAACAAAACGGAACGCTTTGGCGTTCCGTTTTTTAATACATATATTTTTAACTTAAACAACCTGAACCTTAAGCATATTGGTTGTGCCTGAAATGCCGAGAGGTATGCCTGCGGTAATAACCGCCAAATCGCCACGCTTGATTACGCCTGCGTTTTTTGAAACCTCAACGGCGTGGTCAAACAATTCGTCGGTATTTTGCTTTTCCTGGCAAAGAACCGGGAAAACGCCCCATGACAGAACCAGCTGCCTGTAAATTCTTTTATCTGTGGTTGCGCCCACAATTGGGGTAAAGGGTCTGAACTTTGAAATCATCCTTGCAGTTGTTCCGCTTTTTGTAACGGTTACTATCGCAGCAGCGTTAAGGTCGTGAGCCGTAGTAACCGTTGCGTGAGAAATTGCAGATGTAATATCGTTATTCTCAGGGCGCTGATAAAAATGATTAAAGCGTGTTTTATAATCAATATCTGCCTCGGTGGTTTCGGCAATGCGTGCCATGGTTTCAACCGCCTCAACAGGGTGCTTGCCCACTGCGGATTCACCCGAAAGCATAATTGCCGAGGTGCCGTCGTAAATTGCGTTTGCAACATCGGTAATTTCTGCCCTTGTGGGTCTTGGATTTTCAATCATTGATTCAAGCATTTGTGTTGCGGTAACAACAATTTTGCCTGCCTTATACACCTTTTCAATAATCATTTTCTGAATGGCAGGTATTTTTTCAAACGGAACCTCAACGCCCATATCTCCACGGGCAACCATAATACCGTCTGCCACTCTGATTATTTCGTCAATATTGTCAACACCCTGGCCGTTTTCTATTTTTGCAATAATTTTAGCGTCTGCCCAGCCGATAGCCTCAAGGTAGTTACGCATAATGGTTATATCCGTTGCACTTCTGCAAAATGATGCGGCGATAAAGTCAAAGCCCAACTTAACACCAAAGGATAAATCGTTCATATCCTTTTGTGACAGATAAGGCATATTAAGGTCAACTCCGGGAACATTTACGCCCTTGTGGTTTGTTAAAAGTCCGCCGTCAATAACCGTGCAATAAATTTCGTTGCCGATAACATGGTTAACCTTTAATGAAATTAAGCCGTCGTTAATTAAAATTCTTGTGTCAGGCTTAACATCACGGTTTAAGCTTTCATAATTAATATAGCACTTTTCGCTTGTGCCAAGGCATTCCTCAGTGGTAAGAATAAAACTATCCCCCGCCTTAATTTCAACGCCCTCTGGGTTTTCAAAATCCCCAAGCCTGATTTCGGGGCCCTTGGTGTCAAGCAGGGTTGCAACCGGCATCATAAGCTCATCACGGATTTTTTCAACCTCTTCAAAACGCCTTGTATGCTCATCATATTCGCCGTGGCTGAAATTAAAACGGGCAACATTCATGCCTGCCTTAATCATATTTTTAAGCACATTTTCATCATCCGTTGACGGACCGATTGTGCAAATAATTTTAGTTTTTCTCATAATTATTTTCCTCGCCGCAATATATTATGAATTATTTTAACACAACCCTAACAAAAGTCAATATCTATTATATACATTATTGCAAAAATATACAAAAACGGCAGTTAAGGAAAGTCCCTAACTGCCGAAAAGTATTATTTATACAGCGGTCCGTAGGTTGCACAGGCACGATAATCTGCCAACTGCAAATCCTCGGTTCCGAAGGCTGCCCAAGCGTGTGGGCGGAACACTCTGTCCTCACTGACATTGTGCATATTAACGGGAATACGCAGCATTGACGCAAGGGTAATCAGTTCGTCGCCCTTGTGGCCGTAAATTGTTACGCCGTGGTTTGCACCCCAATTTGCCATAACGCTGTAAACATCCTTAAACGCACCCTTACCTGTAAGGTTTGGAACAAACCAAGTGGTAGGCCATGTGGGGTCTGTGCGCTTGTCAATAGTGTTATGGATTTCATCGGGCAAATCAACGGTGTAGCCCTCTGCGATTTGAATAACAGGGCCCACGCCGTCAATAACATTAACACGCAGCATGGTAACAGGCATTTCAGCCCTGCAACGAAAATGGCTTGAAAATCCGCCGCCCCTGAAATATTCATAGTTTGCCCTGCACCAATCGGTTGCGTTAAGGCAAGCCTTAATGTCGGCGTCGGTCATTTCCCAAAACGGTTTCATGCAGCCCTCGCCCTTTTCGTTTTTGCAGGCGCCGCTGCCGTCCAACGCTGTTGCGCCGGAGTTAATAAGATGAATAAAGCCGTCCTTTGCTCTGCCTGTTGGTCTTACGCCTGTAACTCTTTCGCAGGCATCCGCACTCCAATATGTGCGAACGTCGTGGAAGCATGGTGCAGCGTTTGAAACAAGTGTGCCCAAAAGCATTGAAATGCCGTTAAGTGTATCATTTTCGGTTGCAAAGGCTGTGGGCATTTTGGGGCCGTTCCAATCAAAGGAGCTTGCCATAATAGCCTCTGAAAAATCAGCGTTAGGCAGCCAGTCGGTCCAATTTCGCTGACCCTGGAAGCCGCCTGCAACGGCATTTTTGCCCAGTGCCTCCTCATGCCAGCCCATTTCGTCAAGCTTTTTGTTGCCAAAAAGAATATCCCTGAAAACAATTGTCATTTTGGTAATAAATTCCCAGTCCTTATCAGGGTCAACAACCTTTGACTTTTTGATTATTTCGGGCAAATCCTTGCCTGCATTGCAGTCAAAGCCTTCGGGGCAATTTTCCTTAACCCATTTAATTGCCTTTTCATATTCGTCATGGTCGTAAATTTCAAGCTTAATACGGCGGATAATTTCGCTCATATCAACCCACTCAGCACGGATGCCAAGGTATTTTTGGAACATTTCCGCATTGCAAAAGCTGCCGGCAATACCCATTGCAATACCGCCCAGGTTAACATAGCTTTTATTTTTCATCCAGCCAACTGCAACGGCGCAATGTGCAAAGCGCAAAATCTTTTCTGCAACATCCTCCGGCACCTCGGTGTCGGTCATATCCTTAACATCGTGGCCGTAAATTGAAAATGCAGGCATACCCTTTTGGGCATAAGCCGCCATAACTGCCGCAAGGTAAACTGCGCCGGGTCTTTCTGTGCCGTTAAAGCCCCAAACGGCTTTAATTGTGGTTGGGTCCATATCAAAGGTTTCGGAGCCGTAGCACCAGCAGGGTGTAACCGAAAGGGTGGCAACAACATTTTCCTTTGAAAACTGCTCTGCACACCTTGCAGCCTCTGCACCGCCGCCGATTGTGGTGTTGCTGATAACGCACTGCACCGGTGTGCCGTCGGGATACCTTAAAGTTCCCTCAATAAGTGTCTTTGCGGCAGCCGCCATTGACATGGTTTGATTTTCAAGGCTTTCACGAACGCCGCCCCATCTGCCGTCAATAACCGGCCTGATACCGATTTTTGGATACAACATAAAATTTCCTCCTTAATTTTTTTCAATAATGTTTACATAAATTTTATAAGCGTTTTCCAAATCGCTTGTGTGGTTTGAATTATAGGTATATATTTTTTCGGTTTTTGAAATTATTTTTCTGCCCTGCTCAACAGAGTCGATTTGACCCAGAGCAATAAGCTGAAGAATAATGTTACCCAGCGCCGTTGCCTCAACAGGTCCTGCAATAACAGGGATATCAAGGCTGTCAGCAGTCATTTGGCACAAAAAGCCGTCCTTGGTGCCGCCGCCCAAAAGGTGCAGCCTTTCAAAGTTCTTGCCTGTGCAGGCGCTGATTTGCTCAATGGCATATTTATATTTCAGCGCAAGGCTTTCATAAACGCATCGCACAAGCTCGCCCACCGTTTCAGGCACGGGCTGAGCAGTGCCGCTGCAATAATCACGGATTTTGTCAATCAAATTGCCGTGCTTTGAAAGCTCGGGTGCGTCAGGGTCAACAAAGCACTTAAAGGGCTTGCTTTCCCTTGCCAGCATTTCAAGCTGATTGTATGAATATTCCTTGCCCCTTTTTGCCAAATCTCTTTTAAGTTCCTGAATAAGCCACAGGCCGCTGATATTTTTAAGGTAATTAATCTTGCCGTTTGCCCCGATTTCGTTTGAAAGTTCAAGGCTGTTGCTTTTTTCGGTTAATATGGGCTCGTTAAGCTCGCAGCCGATAAGTGACCATGTGCCGCAGGAAAGGAACGCCGTGGTTTCACTGCTTTCACAGGGCATTGCGGCAACAGCACATTGTGTGTCGTGCCCGGCAACGGTTATAACGCTGCCATTTCTGTATTTTCCCAAAACAGCAGGCGCTTTTTGTGGCTTTAACAGCATGCTGCCGTTTATTGCGAAGCTTTCTAACACCTTTTTGCTCCAAGCCTTGCTTTTTGGAGAAAGCATTTGAGAGGTTGAGGCAATTGTGTATTCGCAGGTTTTCTCCCCCGTGAGCAGATAGCCAAACAAATCGGGCATAAACAAAAGAGTGCTTGCCTTTTTTACATTTTCATCGTTAATCAGCTGAAAAAGGGTGTTAATTTGCATAACCTGGTTACCTGTTTCACCGTAAAGCTGTGATTGTGGCATTATTTTTTTTGCCTTTTCAAGGGAGCCGTCCGTTCTCACATCACGGTAATGATAGGGCATGGAAATAAGCTTGCCGCTGTCATCAAGCAAGCCGTAATCAACACCCCAGGTGTCAAAGGCTATTGAGTCATATTCCCCTGCCTTGTCAAGGGCAAGGTTAATTTCACGAACAATCATATCAACATCGTGAAAAACATGGCCGTCCTTAACAATCGGTATGTTTTCAAACCGATGAATTTCGCTGTATGTAATTTTTTCGCCGTCAAAGCTTGCTTTAATGGCTCTGCCTGAGGAGGCGCCGAAATCAAAGGCTATAACAGAACTCAAACTACCACTCCTTTTTTAAGCAAAATGTTTGCATAAAGCGCCTTTTCGCCGGTGGAAATAATCAAATAGGCGCCCTTTGCCCTTTCATAAAATGCAAAGCGTTCGATATACTCAATATCGTGGTGCTCGGGCTCGTATTTGTTAAGGAGCTTTTCGTATTCGGCCCAAATCGGGGTTTCAACATTGTCGCCCTTAACCACCTCCATTAAGCCAACCGGCTGAGGGGTATAGGTATCAAGGGGCAGAACTTGAAGCACAGCGTCAAGAATTTCAGGCACGCCGTGACCGTCTGCACGAATTACAATGCTGTTTTTGCCCACTGTGTGGCAGGGAAAGTTGCCGTCGGCAATTACAAGCTCGTCGCCGTGGCCCATTTGTGAAAGAGCGCAAAGCAGCTCGGGGGATAAAATTTCAGGGATACCCTTAAGCATAATTAATCCTCCTTTTTATGCAGCATTTCGTCATCCTCGTTAAAGAGCTTGTAGCCGGGATGGCGGCCTGTTACTCTGTAATATCCTCTAAGGTCAATAAGCTTTTGGATATTTTCCTTGCTGATGTCAAAGCTGCCGCCCAAAATTACCGCATTAATGGTAATTTTTGCCCAAAGTTCAAGACTTTCCATTCTGTAAAATGCGGTTATAACATCGCTGCCGATTGCCAATGCGCCGTGGTTTTCAAGGAGCATAACATCATGCTCCTCAAGATAGGGTTCAATAGCGTTTGGCACCTCAATTGTTGAGGGTGTTCCGTAAGGGGTTAGAGGCACGCTGCCGATAACTGCAACATCCTCAATCATATTATACATATCCATTGCCTTGTGAGCTACGGCAAAGCCGGTTGCTCCCGGGGGATGAGCATGAATTACGCTGAACACATCCTCACGCTTTTCATAGCAGCGCAGGTGCATTTTAATTTCGCTTGACGGTCTTAAGCCCTCTGCACCCTCAAGCACGTTACCGTCTTTATCAATGCGGAGGAGCTTTTCAGGTGTGATGAACGATTTGCTCATACCCGTTGGGGTGGCAAGGATTGTGCCGTCCTCTAACTTAACGCTGACATTACCGTCGTTTGCGGCAACCCAACCCAGCTGCCACATTTTGTGGCAAACATCGCATATTTGATTTTTTATTTCTTCAATATTTTGCATATCATACCTCCTGATATATTGACACAAGTTTTGAATAATGATATTCTAATTGTAGTATATTACAAATCAAAAATAAGTTCTTGATGAATTATAGGTCAAAAATATGACAATATTCACTTTTAAGGTGTTAATATGAATTACAGCGAATTATATGAAAACAAAAAGCGTGGCTCCTTTGATTTTCCAATTGAGCTATATTACGTTGACGAAAACACCCCACGCTATCAAATGCCCCTGCACTGGCACTTGGAATATGAGCTGATAACGATTTTACAAGGCAGCTTTGAAATTTATCTTGACGGGGAAATAAGTACCCTGCACCAAGGGGACTGTGCTTGGATTGGCGACGGCGTTGTTCACGGGGGCACGCCCGTTAACTGCATTTATGAATGTGTTGTGTTTGATTTGGGAACGCTTTTGCATGACACCCCGGTGTGCAAAAGGAGCGCAACGGAATTTCTTGCAAGCAAAAACGGTTTTACATCTATTTTGAAAAAGGGTACCTTTTCTGCAAAACTTGCCGACAAAATTTTTGAGGCAATGGAAAAGGAGCAAAGCGGCTATGAGTGGACCACGGTGGGGCTTATGTGGCAACTTATGGGCAACCTTTTATCACAAAGCGTTAACCGCCCCCCATTGGAGGTAACAGGCAGAGTTCAAATTAACAGGCTAAAAAATGTTTTAACCTATATCAGAGACCATTACGACAGCACCATAACCCTTGAGGAGCTTGCACAGGTTGCGGGAATGAACCCCAGGTATTTTTGCAGGGCGTTTTCACAAATTACAGGCAAAACCCCCATTGCATATTTAAATTATTACAGAATAGAGCTTGCCGGAGAAAAGCTTTTAATGACAAATGACAAAATAACCGACATTGCCCTATCCTGCGGTTTTAACGATATGAGCTATTTTTCAAAATTATTCACAAGAGAAAAGGGGCTTACCCCCTCCGCATACAGAAAGCAAACAATATAACCCAAAAACAGGGCTGCACGGCAAAAAATTGCGGGTGTAGCCCTGTTTTTTGCAAAAAGTAGCCCTAAATTTGCCGTAGGGCTAATATACAAAAGGTTATTATTATGGTATTATTTGTGTATAAATTAAAAAGGGGGTATTTATTTGAAAAAAATAATTTCACTTGTGCTTGCCGCATTAATGGTGGCAACAACATTTTTCACCTTGCCCTTTAACGCATTTGCAATCAGCAAAAATGACGTTAACGGCGCAAAGGAGGTTACCGCTTCATCAAAATCTTATACTGATGAAAATGTAGCCACTTCACCCAAGCAACCCATTATTTACTACAAAATCACGGTTGCAGAAACAGGCTTATATTCTTTTTACACAGAACCTGTTGATTCATCCAACACACCTGACACCTACGGCACACTTTATGATGCCAATCTCACTCAGATTGCCCAGAATGACGACGCCGACGGAAGAAATTTTAAAATCACTTGGTTTTTACAAAGCGGCTCTACATACTATCTTGCCGCAAAAGTTTACAGCGACAGTTATTTCGGTAAAGCATTCAATATCATTATCGAAAAAGATAATAACTCAATTGGATTAGACGGTGTTATCTACACCAAGCATGAGGTTGAGGATAGCGAAAGCGATGACCCTGACGCTACAAAAACAGTTTATTATGCCAGCGGCAACTACCTTTCAAAGCCTACAAAGGTTACAATCAAAAGCCAAATTGACGGTATTCCCGTTGTGGCTGTTGATGAGTATTGCTTTGAACGCAACCAATATATAACATCACTTACAATTGAGAATGGCGTTAAAGAAATATACGCTTGTGCCTTTAGCGGCTGCAATAATTTAACATCAATAAAGCTTTGCGACTCAATCACTGCACTTTATCCCTATTCATTTGCCCAAGCAAGAGCAAAGAACATTGTTCTTCCCGCATCTCTTGTATCGTTTGAGGCAGCATTTGCAGGAGCAAGTGTAGAAAGTTTCAGCATTAGCTCGGCAAACAAAAACTTTAAAACAGAAAACGGAATACTTTATTCTGCTGACAAAAAGGTGCTTTTTGCATATCCGGCATCAAAAGCAGCCGATGAATTTTCTGTTCCCGAGGGCGTAACTGAAATTGCAGAGAATGCATTTACACTGGCTTCAATAGACAAGATTATTCTTCCAAGCACCGTTGTGGGCGTGTACGATTATGCATTTGGAAACTCAAAAATTTCAAGCATTGTGCTGAACGACGGCCTTGAGGAAATAGGCGCTCATGCCTTTGCGTACACAAGAATCACAGAACTTAATTTACCAAGTTCCATAAAAAAAATTGGCAGAAATATAGTTTCAAACACAAAGCTTATTTCAATTGTAATACCGAAGGGTGCTGAAAATGTTAACATTTCCGACAGCGCATTTAAAGATTCGAATATTGAAGTTGCTGTAATCAAATCAAAAACCGCAGTAATTAATAGCGATGCTTTTTATAACAAAGTAACTGTTTACGGCTATGCAGGTTCAACAGCGGAAGATTTTGCAAATAATAACGGCAACCCATTTGTTGAATTAACCGATACCTGCACAGAGCACACTTATTACAACAGCAAATATTTAAGCATGCCAACCTGCCAAAAGGAGGGTTCATATCAGGTTCTTTGCGCTGTATGCGGTGCGAAGGGCGCTGTGGCAAAAGCTCCTAAAACCCCTCACAATATGCAATGCGGCACCTGCATTAATTGCTTTATTCAAGACTCTCCCCAATACAGGCTTGAGACTAACCAATCAGTATCCGGCTTGTTCGCATACGACGGCGAGGCTGTTGTAATATTTAAGCCTGCAAAGGGCGGAACCTACACCCTTGGCTTTGATGCAGCAAACACTGAAGTTGTGGCAGAAGCAGGAGTTCTTGACAGTAACGGCAATATTATCTTCGGTGCAGATCTTAATTCAACAAGCAACGGTTCATACACCTTTACCTTAGAAAAAGGCGAATATGTAATCGCTATTTTAGAAGGCAATTCAACAAGCGGTTCGGAAAACTATAACGACATTTCATTTACAATGTCTGCAAAATGCAAGCATAGCTATTCTGTTAAAACCACAAAGGCAACCCAAAAGGCTGACGGCAAAACCGTTAAAACCTGCTCGGCTTGCGGCAATAAGGTAACAACAGTAATTCCTAAAATTTCAAGCGTTAAGCTTTCTGCAACATCATACACATACAATGCAAAGGCTAAAACGCCCACTGTAACCGTTAAGGACAGCAAGGGTAACGCTTTAAAGAAGAACACCGACTACACCGTTACCTACCCCGCAGGCAGAACAAACGTGGGCAAATACACCGTTAAAATTACCTTTAAGGGCAAATACAGCGGCACTGCTTCAAAAAACTTTACCGTTAAGCCAAAGGCTACAAGCCTTACATCTGTTACAGCAACATCAAAAGGCTTTACCGCAAAGTGGAGCAAGCAGGCATCACAAACTACCGGCTACGAGCTGCAATATTCAACATCAAGCAACTTTACCAACGCCACAACAACCACAATCACAAAGACCTCTACAACATCAAAGAGTGTTTCAAAGCTTACAGCAAAAAAGAAATACTATGTAAGAGTTCGCACATACAAAATTGTTAAGGTTAACGGCAAATCAACAAAGGTATATTCAAGCTGGTCAGCGGCAAAATCAGTTACCACAAAGGCTTAATATATCACATCATTAACAACATTAAATAGGGGTGCAAAACGCACCCCTATTTATTATTTGACATAACAAAACTTAACAGCCGCCTTTACATAAGGGCGGCTGTTATCGTTCGCTTATTATATCAGCAATTTTTAATTAACTCGTCTGCAAGCTCCTCAAGCTGTGTAACATTTTCATCGGTCATTCTTGTTTTAATTGACACAACATTTTCAATAAGGTTAATGTTTTTCATCTTTTCAAACTCTGCCTTCATGGTCTTTGCAGCAGTTGCCGCCCATGAATAATTTTCCACAAGGGCAACGGTTCTGTTTTGAAAGGCTTTTGACTGCAAATGGTGAAGATAATCAGCCATCGGTGCAAACACGCCGCCGTCATAGCTTGAGGCCATGCACAAAAGCACGCTGTGCCTAAAGCCGTCCTCAACACATTCTGCAATATCATCTCTTGAAAGATTTGCTATTGCAACCCTTGGGCAACCCTTTTGTTCAAGGATTTCCTTCATTTTAAGGGCAGCCTTTTCTGTGTTGCCGTGGATTGACGCATAGGCAATAAACACGCCCTTATCCTCGGGCTGATATGATGACCAGGTGTTATAAAGTGAAAGCACCTCAGGTATAGTATCTGTAAGAATGGGGCCGTGAAGGGGGCAAATTGTTTGAATATCAAGCTTTGTCGCCTTTTTCAGCAGGGTTTGCACAGGTGCGCCGTATTTGCCCACAATGTTGAAATAGTAACGCCTTGCCTCGCAATTCCACTTTTCGTCAGCGTCCGTTGTGCCGAATTTGCCAAAGGCATCCGCAGAAAACAGCACCTTTTCACTGCTTTCGTAGCTGACAATTACCTCAGGCCAGTGCACCATCGGTGCTGTAACAAAATGCAGGGTGTGGCTGCCGAGCTCAAGGGTATCCCCCTCGGCAACAGCCTTAACTCTGCTTAAATCAACATCGCAAAATTGGTTAAGCATAGTCTTTGCCTTTGCGCTCATTACAAGGGTCATATTTTCATATTTGTTTGCAAGGGCTTCAATGCCTGCGCTGTGGTCAGGCTCCAAATGCTGAACAACAAGATAACTCGGCTCTCTTTCCTCAAGAGCATTTTCAAGATTATCAAGCCATCTGTCAACGGCGATTTTATCCACCGTGTCCATAACGGCAATGCTGTCGTCAATAATAACATAAGAGTTATACGCCATGCCCTTTTCCAAAATATACTGACCCTCAAACAGGTCAATATCGTAATCGTTAACACCGATATATTTAATATTTTCCATATTCATTCCCTTTCCATAAAATTTGTAAATCAATTATACACTTTAAAAACCGAAATTGTCAATATGTCTTATTCAGGTACACTATTTCAAAATCACTATATAATGAATATGAAGAGTGTTTTGAAAAGAGTGTGAATATGAATCATAAAATAATACTTGGCCTTATATTGCCATTTGCAGGCACCGTAATAGGGGCGCTGGGCGTGTTTTTACTAAAACACAGCATTAATATAAGGCTGCAAAAATCCCTTAACGGCTTTGCAGGGGGAGTAATGGTTGCCGCATCTGTGTGGAGCCTTTTAATTCCCGCAATGGAAAGCAGTGCCGAAAGAATGGGCAAACTTGCGTTTATCCCTGCGGTTATCGGCTTGTGGCTTGGGGTGTGCTTTTTGCTTTTGATTGACAAAATCACGCCCCATATTTATTCAATTAACAATTCAAAAAACGAAAAAACAAAAATAAGCAAAAACGCAATGCTTATGCTGGCGGTAACCCTGCACAACATACCCGAAGGTATGGCGGTGGGGGTGGCACTTGCAGGGGCGATGTTTGACCGGGGCAGCATTACCCCTGCGGCGGCGTTAACACTGTCGCTGGGCATTGCTATTCAAAATTTTCCCGAGGGGGCAATAATTTCAATGCCCCTAAGTGCAAACGGCGTAAGCAAAAAAAGAGCGTTTTTTATGGGAGTGCTTTCAGGTGCGGTGGAACCCGTGGCATCGGTGCTGACAATTTTGCTGGCAGGCTTGGTTGTACCTGTTTTGCCCTATTTTTTAAGCTTTGCCGCAGGCGCAATGCTTTATGTGGTAGTTGAGGAGCTGATACCCGAAATATCAGAGCCGCCCCACACGGCAATCGGCACGATTATGTTTTCCCTTGGGTTTACATTAATGATGGCCCTTGATGTTGCCTTGGGATAAAAGCCCTGATTTTGCCGATGAAATAGTTTAAAACGGATATATTGTAAAGCGGGCGCAGGTTTAAACCTGCGCCCGCTTGCACTTTTTAAATTTTGTTATGAATCAATAATTAAATTCAAAGGTTTTGGTTTCCCCTGCCTTAAAGTCAGCCTCTTGGGCATCCTTACCCTTGCAGGAAACAGTGATTTTTTGGTCGATTTTTGAGGTAACGGTTACGGTTGCCTTGCTCTTTTCCCAACTGATTGAAACCTCTGCCTGTGTGCGTGCAACCAGGCCCTTAATTTCGCCCTTTTCCCAATCATTGGGCAGTGAGGTTAAAGCGTCTATTACCCCTGAATTTGAATAAAGCAATGTTTCGTTAACAATGCCCACCAAGCCCAACTCGGTATCTGTGCAATAGGTGTCGGAGCCACGGTTTGTGTTGTGGTCGGTCATAAGGGATTGATAGCAAATTCTGCTTTTCAAAAGGCTGTGGATAATATCGTTAACCTGATTACCCTGCTTAAGCCTTGCATAAACCAAAGCTTGGTGCACAAGGCCGTGTGAAGCGCTGTTTTCCTTTTCTCTGTTTTCAACAGCCTGAAGCGCCGCCTTTTCAAGCTCCTCATCATCCTGAGTTTCGGTTAAAGGCCACGCACAATAAAGGTGGCTGATATGGCGATGCTTGTTGTTATCAACATATTGGTTAGCGCACCACTCCTTAATTGCCCCCGTATCGTCAAATTGATAATCGGGCAGCAGGCTCAAAAGACTTTGCCAGTGGGCAACCCTTTTCTCGTAGCCCTCTGTTTTTGTAAGGCTTTCCACCTGAATCGTCATTTCAAGGCCGCTTTTTGCCGCTGCAATATCAATTGCCGCATTTGCGCCAAGGGTGGAGTTGTAATCCTTGCCGCCTGTGGTGTTTTCAGGGGAATATGACGGAACAATTAAATATTTTTCCCCCGGGTTAAGCTGTGTTTTGCCCTTTTCGTAGCAGGCATTACCCTGTGAATCGGTATAATATTCGGGGGTTACAAGTTGGTCCCAAAAATTTGATTGAAGAGTTAAAAGAGGCAAAAGAACATCCTCTAAAAGTCTCAGCTCATTGCCGTTATCATCAACCACAGTAGTGTTGCCGTAGCACTGATAATATTCAAAAACAGGCTGCAGCATCCAGCTTGCCCCTGCGTTCCAATATTGGAAGGGGTAGCTCATTGCATATTCTGCGTTTAAGGCGCCGTCGCCGTCGCAGTTAACAGGCGCCATTATGGCATCTTTCATGCCGTAGCATTTTTCGGCGTTGGTTTTCCAATCGTCAATTTGGCGAAGAATAAATTTGATATAGCCCTCGCCGAATTCTTCAACATTAGCAGTGTTCATACCGCTTGATTGCAGATTAACATTGGCGTCCATAGTGTATTCGCTGCGCCAGCCGGGCATCCATTCTCCCGTCCACATACCTGAAAGGCGGGTCATTGAATAGCCGCTTGATATTATCATTGTATATCTTGCCTGCTTGTAAATTCTTTCCAGCAGCGCCTCGTTAACATCCTTGCTCAGGCGTTGCTTTGATAAAAGCTCCTCGTTTGACAAATATCTTTGCTTGTTATCGGCATTTCCCAGCGAAAAGCTCACTCTGTTAAACATATCTGCCTGCAAAGCGGCGCTGGGTGCAAGGGCTGCGGAATAATCAAAGCCGCCATCGTTGGAATATTTGTCGACAACAGCCTTGCAGTCTGCAAGAAGCGAATCTGTAAGGGCGTAGGAATCGGCACTTTTGAAATCGTCGAAATCGCCCATTTCAAAATCCCTGTCGTTTTTGGTAATAAGATATACCTCATCGGCATCGGTAATTTTGATTGCCGGGTTCTGCTCCCCAACATTTATTTCCTCTTCCTTGGAATATTTATCAAGGCTTATTTTTTCCTTAGTTCCGCCAACGGTAACAACATAGGTAACCCCTGCGTAGCCGCCCTTGCTGAGGGAGGAAAGCTCGTAATCGGGATAATGAGCAACCATTGTAATTGACGAGCAATCGTCAGGAACTATTTTTTTGTATTGAATATGGCTTTCGTCGCCCTGACCGTATTTATACATACCGCCAAGGTCGTCAAGGCTTAAGGTAAGGTTGATTTTTCCGTCGCTTGAGGATTTTTGAATAGATGTAACGGTAACATCATCCGTCCTTGAGGTAAAGGTTTTTCTTTCCCAATCGCCGTTTTTATCGGTATATTTAACCCCAACCTCGCCGGTTTCATAATCTGTCCAGCGGATATAATTTTTATAAAACAGGGTGCTGTCCTGAGTTAACCTAAGCTGCTGACCGGGATGAAAAGCGTAGCCGTAATTCCACGGTCCGCATTCTGAATAGGTATGTTCATCATCACAGTTAACAACCGCCTGCCTTACGCCCTCCAAATCCCCTGTTAAATCGGGCATATCATACCTGTCACGGTCTGTGGGCATAATATAATCAACATCCTGATAAATGATAGTGTCGCTATACGGTGCGCCGGAGGTTACAAAGCCCAACCTGCCGTTGCCGCCCACCATACCGTCACGCCAATATCTGCCCTGGGTTTTGGTTTTGGGGTAGCAGGCAACATTTTTATATTCGGTTGCAAAGGCCTTTTGTGTGTCGCCCTCAAGGAGTGAAGCATCGCCCTTTGTTGAGTGGCTGTAAATGCCCAAAACCGAAACGGTAAGCAGTGCAACTGCAAGCAAAATGCAAATAAAGCAGAGCAGTATTTTTGTGATTTTCTTTAAAACAGCCTTTGCACTGTCATTAATCTTAAGCTTTTTTATCATTATTGTTTCTCCTGAAATTAAGATTATTGGTTATTGTATTTTTCTGCATGCTGAGCGATAAGCTCACTGTCCTCAAAATAATTGATTTTCATAGCCTGCTTAACCTCATCAAGGGTTTGTGCTGCCTTTTGGCGTGCCTCGTCGCTGCCCTTTTTGAGAATATCGTAAACAGCAGGAATATCCTTTTCATATTCCTTTCTTCTTTCACGGATGGGAGAAAGCTCCTCCTGCATAACCTTGTTAAGGAACTTTTTGATTTTAACATCGCCCAAGCCCCCACGCTGATAATGCTCCTTAAGCTCGTCAAGGCTCTTATACTCCGGCAAATACTCTGCAAAATGCTCGGGAGTGCTGAAAGCGTCAAGATATGTAAACACGGTGTTGCCCTCAATATGGCCCGGGTCGCTGACCTGAATGTGAAGAGGGTCGGTGTACATGCTCATTACCTTTTGCTGAACCTCTTTTTCGGTATCTGCAAGGTAAATGCAGTTGCCCAGGGATTTGCTCATTTTTGCCCTGCCGTCAGTTCCCGGCAAGCGCAGACAAGCGGAGTTATCCGGCAAAAGAATTTCAGGCTCAACAAGGGTTTCGCCGTAAATTGAGTTAAACTTGTGCACAATCTCCTTAGTTTGCTCAAGCATGGGCATTTGGTCCTCGCCAACGGGCACAGTTGTTGCCTTAAATGCGGTAATATCTGACGCCTGACTGATTGGATAACAGAAAAAGCCCACAGGTATGCTTGCCTCAAAATTACGCATCTGAATTTCCGCCTTAACGGTGGGGTTGCGCTGAACCCTCGCAACGGTTACAAGGTTCATATAATAAAATGTTAATTCCGTAAGCTCCTGAATCTGCGACTGAATAAACAGTGTTGATTTTGCAGGGTCAAGACCCACAGAAAGATAATCAAGAGCAACCTCGATAATGTTTTGACGAATTTTTTCAGGGTTTTCAAAATTATCTGTCAGCGCCTGAGCGTCGGCAATCATAATAAAGATTTTGTCAAACTTGTTTGAATTCTGCAATTCAACTCTTCTTTTAAGCGAGCCCACATAATGGCCGATATGAAGCCTGCCGGTGGGTCTGTCGCCTGTTAAAATAATCTTTTCCATAGCTTTCCTCCAAAAAATAAAGCCCCTGTCCAACAGGACAGAAGCATAAACTCTGTTGCCACCTATTTGGTACGCACTAACATACGCTCTCAAATTACGGCTGAGTACCGTCAACGCCTACTTGCAAAAGCTTTCGGGCTGCCCTCATAAGTCCATTCGCCTTAAATTAAATGCTTTATTCCCACCAACAAAAGCTCTCTGAAAATTTGACATTAAGGTTACTACTCTTAATCAACGGTTTAAAATTGTGATACTATAATAACACAGTTTTAAAATTATTGCAACAAAAATAACGCAACAAGGGAATATTATATTTTATGCTGACAATAATAAAAGCAAAACGAAAGGAGTTTGCTTTATGACAGACAGAACAGGCCCGGACGGCGACACCGTTAAGCTTTTAAGAGAATGTGACGCAGGCATTAAAATGGGTATTTCATCAATTGACCAGGTGTTTGAAAAAGTTGAAAACACAAATTTTAAGGAGCTGCTTATTAACGCAAAAAATCAGCACCTAAAGCTGCTTAAGGAGCTTAATATTTTGCTGGCAGACCATTATGACCAGGGCAAGGAGCCAAATCCCATGGCAAAGGGTATGTCATGGATTAAAACAAATGTTATGATTGCCGCTGACAACAGCGACAAAACCATTGCCGATTTAATGGTGGAGGGCTGCGATATGGGGATAAAATCCCTGAGCAAATACCTTAACCAATATAAAAGCGCCGACCAAGCATCAAAAAACATTACCGGGGATATTATTAAGGTTGAGGAAGAGCTTTCACAAAGCATAAGAGCATATCTTTAGACTGCCGATAAAGGCCCTGAAACACGCCAAAGTTGTTTTGTAAAGCATTAAATATATGGATGGGCAATCCTATACCGAAACAAAACTTTATAACAATACAATTCAAAGAAAATCGCCGCAAACATCGAGTTTGCGGCGATTTTGGCGTTTTTCGTTTTTTGCTCACAAGTATATATAAGGTTCCCAAAAAATCAAAGATTTTTTGGGAAGAGGAAAAACATATGAAGTATAGTTACAAAACTCTGTTTTGTTCTATACGAAATGTGTTTTGACGAGGTACAGCATAGTTCGCAAGAAAACGAAATTCAGAGCCTTTCTCAACAGTCTATGCTTTTAGCTTTAATACTGAAATTTATTTAGCCGGCAGCTCGGTCAGCTTGTCGGTTGATAAATCCTTTTTATATGCCTTTGACAAATCGCCGCTTACATAAAAAACGCCCTTTGTGTCAAAGCTTACGGTTTTGTCCTTATTTTCAACAATATAAATTGCATCTACACGATAGCACTTTTCGCCGTTCATGGTGTCGTCCTTTACGGCAAATTTAAAATCCTCGTCATCACGGTCAACATCAATGCCCAATTCCTCGTTGGTGTAGGATTCGATAACCTCCATTGCGGAATTAGCCTTAGCCTTTGTTATAGCCTCGGTAGTGCTTTCATCCTGTGGGGAAGTTGATTCCTCTGCGGCAACCGTGGTATCTGCTGTGGTTTCCTCCCCGTCGGAATTTGAGGAGCAGGCTGCAAGAGAGCAGGCAATAATAACAGCAAGCAAAAGGGATAAATACTTTTTCATAGCTTTCACAAACCTTTCTGCCATAGGGCAAATCAAATATATATTTATACTATACCCCGAGGGCAAAAAAGTCAATAACAATAATTGCCAAAAGCAACAGAACCGCCCTGTATTGCAAGGCGGTTAAAGCTGTTTTAATTATTTAATTACTCTTACTCTGATAACACCGTCAAGGGCCTCAATATCTGAAACAACATTAGGTGCAACCTCAGTATCGCAATCAATTATTGAATAAGCAATTTCTCCTCTGTTTTTATCCTCAAACGAAGCGATATTAACGCCATCACGGGAAATGGTATCCGTAATTGTAGCAATCATTTTAGCCTGGTTTTTATGAATTACGGTAATTCTTACCGAGCCTGATTTTGCCATGCTTACGGAAGGCATATTTACAGAGTTCTTGATATTTCCGTTTTCAAGGAAATCAATAAGCTCCATTGCGCCCATAGCCGCACAGTTTTCCTCGCTTTCGGGGGTTGATGCGCCAAGATGAGGAATTGCGATAACACCGTCAACACCGATAAGCTGTGCACTTGGGAAATCAGTAACATAAGCAGCCATTCTTCCGTCATCAAGGGCATCGATAATATCCTGGCCGTTAGCCAAATCGCCACGGGCAAAGTTCATAATTCTTACGGTGTTTTTCATTGTGTTGATTGAATCCTTGTTAATCATTTCCCTTGTATCATCTGTAAGGGGAACATGAACTGTAAGATAATCAACAACGGGGAAAATTTCGCTGAGCTCGTTGTTAATTGTAATTGTGTTTCTGATAGGTGCGTCCTCGGCAAGGTAGGGGTCGTAGCCGATAACCTTCATACCAAGGCCGACTGCTGCCTCGGCAACAAGCCTGCCGATAGCGCCAAGACCGATTACGCCAAGGGTTTTGCCCTTAAGCTCGGGGCCTGCAAACGCAGACTTGCCCTTTTCAACGGTTTTGCCCACATTGTCGCCCTCATCTTTAATGGTTTTGCACCAATCAATTGCCTTTGTAACCTTTCTTGAAGAAAGAAGAAGGCCGAGTATTACAAGCTCCTTAACGGCGTTTGCGTTTGCACCTGGGGTGTTAAACACAACAATGCCCTGTGAAGCGCAATCCTTAACGGGAATGTTGTTTGTGCCTGCCCCTGCCCTTGCAATTGCAAGGAGCGACTTTGGCATTTCCATTTCGTGCATTGATGCGGAGCGCACCATAATTGCATCCGGATTTGCGATATCGTCGCCGTAGGTGTATTTTGATTTGTCAAACTTTGACAGACCTACATTCGAAATTTTATTTAATGTTTTAATATTGTACATTATGAATTCTCCTTTTCAAACTTAGCCATAAATTCAACAAGCTTTTCAACACCCTCAATAGGCATTGCGTTGTAAATTGAGGCACGCATACCGCCCACTGTTCTGTGGCCCTTAAGGTTAACAAAGCCTGCCTCGGTTGCCTCTTTAATAAATTTGGCGTTAAGCTCGTCGCTGTCGGTTACAAAAGGAACATTCATAAGTGAACGGTCCTCAGGCACAACTGTGCCCCTGAACATTTTTGAATTATCAAGGAAATTGTATAAAACAGCAGCCTTCTTTTCGTTATGAGCCTTCATTGCCTTAAGGTCGCCGAATTCTTCCTTAATCCAATCAAGAACCAGCTTGCAAATATAAATAGTCCAGCAAGGAGGGGTGTTATAAAGTGAATCGGCATCTGCCTGAACCTTGTAGTTCATCATAACAGGGGTAATATCCCTTGCGTTGCCCAGCAAATCCTCCCTGATAATTGCAACAACAAGGCCTGCGGGTGCAACATTCTTTTGTGCGCCGAAATATACAACGCCGAACTTGCTTATATCAAGGGGTTCTGACAAAGCGCAGGATGAAACATCGGCAATGAGAACCTTGTCGCCCACCAGGGGAAGTTCCTTATACACGGTGCCGTAAATGGTGTTGTTCATACAAATATATACATAGTCTGCATCATCACGGAAATCCTCGGGCTTTGTTTTTGGAATATATGTGAAGGTTTTGTCGGAAGATGACGCAACAGCCTTAACATCGCCGTATTTTTGCGCCTCCTGAAAAGCCTTTTTAGCCCACTGGCCTGTGATGATATAATCAGCCTTGCCGCTGCCGTTCATAAAGTTAAGTGGGATAGCGGAAAACTGTGCAGATGCGCCGCCCTGTAAAAATAATACCTTATAATTATCGGGAATTTGGTAAAGCTCCCTCATAAGAGCCTCTGCCTCTTTAATAATATCGTCAAAAACCTTTGAGCGGTGGCTCATTTCCATAACGGACTGACCGCTGCCCTTGTAATCCATAATTTCTGCGCCTGCCTTTTTAAGAACACTTTCGGGAAGTGTTGAAGGGCCTGCGCTGAAGTTGTAAACTCTTGCCATAATAATATACCTCTCTTAAAATTGATTGTTAAAATTTATACACTTTTATCGGAGCGTAGTTACTATTATATAGTTATTTAACTTTTTGTCAATATCTTAGGTCAAATTTTGTAAAATTTATTAAATCATTGTTAATTATTTGTCAATGCTATGCACAAACGCATCAAATTCGTGCCTGCCATATACACTATTCTATTCAAAAATGCATAAGATTGTCAAAAAAGCGATTTTTTGCAGGATTTGACGATGCGAATTGCCGTTAAAATAACCGCCTTGATTTTATCATTGCCGATATGATATAATTAAGTTGAACGGAGGCATAAATATGAAAAAATCAAGAGCAATGGGTATATTAAAACTTATTTTAAATTCACTTTTATTCATTATTTTCATTGTTTTAAGCTTTGATTTTTGGGATATGACATACAAGCAATATGCAGCACATGAAAATATGGTTCTTTCCTACATATTAATGACCGCCGCAAATTTGGGCATTTCAATTTGCGTGGTTGCTCCCATATTCACAAAGCTGTTCAGCGTTAAGCTTGCCGCAGCGGCAAAAAGCAAAAAGGCGGCAATAATAAGCGTTGTGGCTGTAATTGCCTTAACAGCGGCTATGACCGCAATTTGCCACTGGTGGCTACCCTACGGCTACGGCCCCATTCGTTAATAACAAGCACAAAACTCTCGTTAATACTCAGGTATTAACGGGAGTTTATTGTTTACAAATCAATATTTACCTAATATATTATCAAGGCCGAATTTTCTTTTGCCCTTATTGTCGGCATTTTTAAAGGCAAAGCACTGCATAACCACGCCTGCCACACATATTGCCAAAGATGCAACCAGCACCAAAACAAAATATTTGTTAACCATTGCGGCAAAGCTGCTTTGATATACCGACGGCGAATAGTTTAAGCCCAAGCTTACCTTTTTTACAAGGCACAAGGCTGAGGTAAGCACTGCGGATAGCCCTCCGCCGACCAGGCCCGCTGCCAAATACGAATGCATAATATGCCTGTTTTGGTAAAGCACTGCCAGCATAATAACACACGCTACCAGCAAAACCAGCGCCACCGAGCAAATGCCCCCAAGGGTTCTGCTGTATTTGGCAACTGCGCTTTCAAGGCCGCTTAAATTGTGCACGCCCACGCAGTCGCTGAAAATTTTAGCCCCACGGTCAGCCGCAAGCCTTACATTTTCTTCATCGTATTCGATACCCTTTGCATCCAAATATTCGGTGCACTTAGAGTAAAAGTAATCTATTCTTTCTTCGCTGTAAAGGGCAGAATCCCCTGTGGTAAATGCATTTTTAACGGCAAGGCTTATGCTTTCCTTGGTGCTTATATCGTTTTTATAGGATTCAAAAACTCTTTGGGGAATACCTGTTTCCTGCTCCAGCACGGCATATTTGGCGGAAAGCTGTTTTTCACACTCCTCTGCCATTTCGTCCGTTGCAAAATGCTTGATAATATATGACTGCGAGGCAAGGGTTGCGTTTGCAACAAGAGAAAAGGCAACCACAGCCGTTGACAAAGCAATCAGCAGGGTCAAGATTACAGATAGAATAACTCTTGTTTTTTTAAGACCCATTGGCTACCTCCTTAAAAATCAAGGCGTTATAGCCGGATTTTAAGCCTGCGCCGTCGGAGGCTTGGCAGTAAATAACCAATGACCTTTCCCCTTTCGGCGAGAGCTGAAGCAACTCATATTCGCTGTTAAAGTTTTTTGTGTCATAGCAGCTGTAAAACCGCTCCTCGCCGTCAACCGTAACGCAAACCACCGAGCCCTTTTCAAGCCCTGCGGCATTTGCGCATGCGGTTTTTAAATAAGTGCAACCTGCATTTTTTAGATTGCTGCCCGAGGGCATAACCGCCATACCCTTTTTAAGATATGAATAATCTGCATCGTAGTAAAGATTAAGGCTCACATCATTCCAAGTAAGAGTGCCCAGGTTTTGATTTTTAACAGGCTCTGCTAAATTGCCGTCAGGCTCGGTTAAGCTGTCGTGATACGCAATTTCAGTGCCCGGGGAAACCGGAACAAGTCTTGCAACATTGCCCTTAAAAAACAAAAAGAAAACGACAAGTAAGATAAGGGCCGCAACAATTGGTAAAACTATACCGTTTTGTATAAGCTCTCTTCTTTTCATCGTTTTCTCCTCAAATATACCTAAAATTTGCTTAGCCCTGGTTTAATTGGTTAGCCAGGGAAAATTTATTTTTCTTTTTAGGCTTGTATGCAGGGGGATTTGCAAGTTTTTTTGTGAACCTGTTTTTCTTTGCGGTAAGCTTGTTAATCTCATGCACGGGGCCCGACATATAATCTGTCATATACTTATCTGCAACAGCCATCATTTCAGGGTCGTTTTTCATTTCGCCCAAAATGGTAACGCCGATAATATCCTGAACCTCGTTGGTGCCGTCCTCATAAACCTCGCCCAGCATTTTGAAAAGCTTTTTTTGTTCCTCGGGTGTGCCGTTTTTGATAACATCCATTACCTTTGGAGTACCGATTTCCATAAAAAATGTTTCAGGCAAAAATTCGCCGTAGGCAACAACATTGCGCTTAATATCGTTTTTAAATTCAGGATATAAAGCACCGAACCTGTTTGCAAGGGAGTCAACATCATAGCTGACAATTCCGTTTTTCGCCTTGGTTCTTGAAACTGATTTCGGCATTTTTACCTTGTCAAGGTCAACCTTTTTTCTCGCCTTGAAAAGGTGCTCGATTTCATCCTGAAATTCGTTTGATACTGATTTAGCGTCCTTGTCGGTAGCGCCGTCAAGCTCAAACAGCGACCTTGAAACGGTTTTGTATTCCTCGTCATTATCATAACAGCACTCAAAGGACAAAACCTTTTGCTTGCTGTCATACACAACACGGTAAGTGCCCTTGTCCCCTGAAAAGCTGACAGCATCGTCGGCTCTGTCGGACACTTTAAAGCCAAGCTCACTGTTTGTATTTGAAAGATTTTTTTCAATTATGTTGAAAACTTCGTTAAGTTCCATACTCGTTATCCCTTCATTTTTAGAATAGCTTAAAGCATTATAACACTATGCGCCGAAAAATTCAACCTTTATTGTCATATTCACTAATATATAAAGCATTAAATATATAAAATTTGATATTGATATTAAAAAAGGAATATGATAAAATACAATGATATGGAGTGATGATATATGGATAAATTAACAGTTGCCATTTTGTTCGGCGGTGCTTCATCTGAGCATGACATCAGCTGCATAAGCGCAAAGGGCATAATTTCAAATATAGATAAAGAAAAATACAACATCATAATGTTCGGAATTACCAAAGAGGGCGTATGGTACCTTTATGACGATGATGTTGAGCTTTTGCCAAATGACAAATGGCTGAGCTCAAAGTCATTAAAGCGTGCCTTTATCTCCCCTGACAGCGAGATTCACGGTGCAGTTACCGAGGACGGCGAAAAAATCAAAATTGATGTTGTGTTCCCCGTTCTTCACGGCAAAAACGGCGAAGACGGCACAATGCAGGGTCTGCTTCAACTTGCACAAATCCCCTATGTGGGCTGCAACGCAACAGCATCCGGCTCATGCATGGATAAGGCGGTTACCAACGCCGTTGCAGACGCTTTCGGCATTGACCAGGCAAAATGGTGCAGCTTTACACAGTACGAATATAATAAGGACGAGGAAAAATGCCTTGCCCTTGCAATTGATAAATTGGGCTTTCCCATTTTTGTTAAGCCGGCAAACGCAGGCTCATCCGTAGGAATAAGCAAGGCTCACAACGCCGAGGAGCTCAAAAAAGGCATTGAAATTGCTTTTAAAGAGGATAAAAAGGTTATACTTGAGGAATTCATTGAGGGCTTTGAGGTTGAATGTGCGGTTTTGGGCAACGACGAGCCAATTGCCGCAGAGGTGGGCCAAATTGTTGCAGCGGCAGAATTTTACGATTTTGACTCAAAATACAACAACCCCTCGTCGGAATTACATATTCCTGCTCTTATCAGCAAGGAAAAGCGTGACCAGGTTCGTGCCGCAGCGTTAAACGCATACAAGGCACTTGGCTGCGAGGGCTTAAGCAGATGCGACTTTTTCGTTACCAACGGGGACGAAAGAGTGCTTTTAAACGAAATAAACACAATTCCCGGTCAAACGCCAATCAGCATGTATCCAAAGCTTTTTGAGGCTGTGGGTGTGCCATACAGCGAGCTGATTGACAGGCTCATTGACCTTGCAATTGACCGTGGCGGAATTATATAGAACCAATTAACTGAACAAAGGATAACACAATGGCTAAAAAAGCATTAATCAAGGTAACGGGAAAACAGCATTACGGCGCCGAAAACGATGACAGCATTGAGCTTACCACCATCGGCACCATTGAGGAAACCGAGGACAATTACATAATCAGATACAGCGAGGAAAGCGAACCGCCCCATGCGCCCGTTAAGGCAAAGCTCAGCATATCAAAGGATTATTCACAGGTTGAAATGCTGCGCAGCGGTGCTTACGGCAGTTGTTTGATAATAGAACGCTCAAAGCGCAACCTTTGCAGATACGGCACCGAATACGGCGACCTGCTTATGGGAATTTACGGTAAATCCATTGAATGTGATTACAAAAACGGCAAGGGCACCTTCAGCTTTGGCTACGACATTGATGTTAACGGTGCTTTATCCTCACAAAACGAAGTTACGGTTGAAATAAAGGTTCAATAACTCAAACTCAGGAGAAATAAATACTATGTCACAAATTGTTAAACAAACGCAGGACACTTTAAACGAAAAAATAATTGCCGCCGTTAATGAGGCAATGGCAAGCGGAAAGCTCCCCCAGGGAGAAATACCCCAATTTATTATCGAAAAGCCCGCTGACAAAAGAAACGGCGACTTTTCCACCAACATTGCAATGGCAGGCGCAAGAACATTTAAAGCAGCACCGAGAGTGATTGCCCAGGCAATTATCGACTCGCTTGATTTAAGCTCAACCCTTATTGACAGGGCTGAAATTGCCGGCCCGGGCTTTATTAACTTTTACCTTTCGGACGAATACTATTCACAAATAGTGCTTGATGTTGTTGACAAGGGCGATTCCTACGGCCGTTCAAACTACGGCGAGGGCAAAAAAATGCTTGTGGAATTTGTTTCCGCAAACCCCACAGGCCCGATGCATATCGGCAACGCAAGGGGCGGCGCAATCGGCGACTGCCTTGCTGCCGTGCTTGACGCCGCAGGCTACTATGTTCAGCGTGAGTTTTATGTTAACGACAGCGGCAACCAAATTGAAAAATTTGCAACCTCGCTGGAGGTAAGATATTTGCAACTTTGCGGTAAGGATGCGGAAATGCCGGAGGACGCTTACCACGGTGCCGACATTACAGAGCACGCAAAGGCATTTAAAGAGGAATACGGCGAAAAATATGCCGAATGCGAAAGCAAGGAGCGCAGAAACGCCCTTGTAGGCTTTGCCCTGCCCAAGAACATTGAGGGCCTTGAAAGGGATTTGAAAAAATACAGAATTGTGTATGACAAATGGTTCAGGGAATCATCACTGCACAATGACGGCTCCGTTAACAAGGTAATTGAAGAACTTAAGGCAAAGGGCGTTACCTACGAGCAGGACGGTGCACTTTGGTTTAAAGCAAGCGAGTTTGGCAATGATAAAGACATTGTTTTAATTCGTGCCAACGGATTGCCCACATATATTGTACCTGATATTGCATATCATTATAACAAGCTTGTTACCCGTGGCTACGACAAGGCAATTGATGTTTTGGGTGCAGACCACCACGGCTATGTGCCGAGAATGAAGGCGGCCCTTACCGCTTTAGGTCTTGACGCAAGCAGGCTTGATGTGGTAATTATGCAAATGGTTCGCCTTGTTCGTGACGGTGAAACCATTAAGCTTTCAAAGAGAAGCGGCAAGGCTATCACTCTTAACACCTTGTTAGAGGAAATACCCATTGACGCCGCAAGATTTTTCTTTAACCTGCGTGAACCCAATTCTCACTTTGATTTTGATTTGGAGCTTGCGGCAAAGCAGAGCAGCGAAAACCCTGTTTACTATGTTCAATACGCTCATGCACGCATTTGCTCAATCATCAAAAAGGCTGCGGAGCAGGGCGTTGAATTAACCACACCCACTGTTGAGGAGCTGAACGCTTTAGATTCAGACGAGGAGAGGGAGCTTATTTCTCACCTTGCAGGCCTTACAGACGAAATAATTGCGGCTGCAAAGCAATATGACCCTGCGAGAATAACGCACTATGTAACACAGCTTGCAACATTATTCCACAAGTTTTACAACGCACAGCGTGTTATGATTGATGATGAGGCGTTAATGAGAGCAAGGCTTTATCTTTGCCAAGCAGTTAAAAGCACCATTAAAAACATTTTAACAATGCTTAAAATAGATGCCCCTGAGGCAATGTAACAAATTTTACGATAAGGACACAGAAGAATGAGGCTAAAAGCAAGCACACTTCATTACATTGGCAAAAGGCTGATGAAATACGTGTATAAAAACCCTGAAAAGAATATGCTGAAGCTTGTAAAGCTGGGCAAGCTGGTGGCAGGCAAAATGTACCCTGCAAGCACCTTTACAACGCCCATTGATGTTATTTCAAACAAGGATAACACCTGGCATGACTATCTTTTTAACGGCTTAAGGGATATAGACAGGGAGCAGTTCACCAACATAGCTCTGACCTTTGCAATTGACGCAGGATATGTGGGCACCTCCACCCTGCGCTCAAAGCGTGAGGAGCTTAAATGCAATATTCCCTGGGTGGTACTTTTAGACCCCACGTCTGCCTGCAACCTTAAGTGCAAGGGCTGTTGGGCTGCGGAATACGGCCACAAATCAAACCTTACCCTTGATGAAATGCGTAAAATCGTTAGCGAATCAAAAGCACTGGGCACTCATTTCTTTATGTTCACAGGCGGCGAGCCCCTTGTTCGCAAAAATGATATTTTAAAGATTGTAAGTGAAAACAGAGATTGCATTTTCCTTGCATTTACCAACGGCACCCTTGTGGATGACAAATTCTGCGAGGATATGAAAAAGGCAGGCAACCTTGCCCTTGCCCTTTCAATTGAGGGCACACAGGACACTACCGATGCCCGCCGTGGCGACGGCGTATATGACAAGGTTTGCACTGCAATGAAGCTTTTGAAAAAGCACAAATGCCTGTTTGGCACATCGGTTTGCTACACAAGCGCAAACTATTTGGCAGTAACCTCTGACGAGTTTTACGATATGGAAATTGAATCCGGCGCAAAATTTGCCTGGTATTTTCACTATATGCCAATCGGCTCAAACGCCGATAAATCACTGCTGCTGACCCCAAGCCAAAGAGAGTATGTTTACCGTGCTATAAGGGAAAAAAGAAGCATGAAAAACGGCAAGCCGATTTTTACCGTTGATTTTCAAAACGACGGCGAGTTTGTAGGCGGCTGTATTGCCGGCGGCAGAAACTATTTTCATGTTAACAGCGAGGGCGATGTTGAGCCCTGCGTATTCATTCATTACAGCGACTCAAACATCCGTGAAAAATCAATTCTTGAATGTTTAAATTCGCCGCTGTTCAAGCAATATTACAAGGGTCAGCCCTTTAACGACAATATGCTGCAGCCCTGCCCCATGCTTGAAAATCCTCAGGCGTTAAGGGAAATTATTAAAAAAACCGGTGCAAAATCCACCAATCTTACTCAGGCGGAATCCGCCGAGGAACTGTGCTCAAAATGCGACCGATATGCGGCAGACTGGGCGTCCACGGCAAAAAGAATTTGGGAGGAAAAGGAAAGATTCCATCCCTTTACCCAATACTACCGTGACACCCCGGAGGCTGTGGCAGAGAGAATGCAGGCGGAGCAAAAAGAATAATAACACAATAAATAAGGAGATATTCTGTAAAGAACATCTCCTTATTTTTATGCCTAAAGCTATTTATTTTTATTTTACAATGTCTTTATATTGCAGCTTAACCACCTTTTCCAAATCCCTTGGGGCAAGGCGCACCTGGCAGCCCACCCTTCCGCCGGAAAAGAAAATTTTATCAGCCTTTTCGGCGTTAATATGAATGGTTGTTTTAAACTGCTTTTTCATACCTATTGGCGAGCAGCCCCCGTGGATATAGCCGGTAAGGGGCAGCAGTTCTTTTTGAGGAATCATCTCAATGCTTTTTTCATTAACCGCCTTTGCCGCCTTTTTTAAATCAAGCTCATTTTGCGCAGGAACCATAAAAACATAATGCTCCTTTGATTTGCCCACGGTAACCAGGGTTTTATACAAAAACTGCGGGTCGGTGTTAAGCCCCTTTGCCACATCAACCGCATTTGTGGTCATATTGTCATAGGTATAGTGGGTGTAATCAATTTTCTTTTGGTCCAACACACGCATAACATTTGTTTTATCTTTTTGCACAAAACCGCCCCCAATCATTCAGATTTAAAATTAGTAGAAATTATTTTTTCGCATATTTTTTCGCTTGGGAAATCCACATACATTGTGCCGTAATATTTTAACGGGTCAAGCGGATATTCCATAAGCCTTGCGTTAATATATTTTGCATTGTTTTCAGGACCCAAAAGCCCCCCTGCCGTTGAAAAATAGCAGATAATATATTCGCCGTTAAATGCGCCTCTGCCGTCTAAAAAGGGCTTAACGCATTGGCTCCAACGGGGCTTTGGCTTGTATTTATACCTATCCTGTATAACAAAAACCGCACCGTCAAGTGAATTGGTATCAAGCCTTAAAGCATCAGGCACGGCAGTATCCTGCTCAACCCAGCCTGAAAAATCAATTCCTGCGTTATCGACGGCATATTCTGCGGAATCATCATACATTTTACAGCGCCTTATAAGCACTATTTTTCCCCTTGCCTCGCCCATGGTGGGGATTTTATTTTTAAGATACCACCTTGATACATCCTTTTTTATGTAGGTTTTATAAAGGTTATCAAAGCAAAGTTCCATTTCTCTGCACGAATCGTTTTTAAACTGAAAAATAACGGTTTCTGTGGGGTTTTCGTCTAAAAAATTGTAGCAGTGCCTTAAAACATCGCTAAGCTCCATTTGCTTTGCAAAGGGGCAAGCCACATTGCGTGCCTTTGTAATGCCATGCACCATGCCAAGCCTGCTACCTTTTGACTGCACCCTTATATCCAAAGCACGAACTCCCATATTAAGCTGCTCATAAATGTTGGTGTTTTGGCATTTTGCAAAATGTGAAAGCTGAACATACTGTGTAACACAGTCATGTGTTCCGGGCACATTAATGGCCATAAGGTCGGCATTATCGGCAACATCCGCCATCCATTTTTTCAAGTTTAATTCCATTATAATCACCAAATATATTATATCATTTTTGTTAAACATATTCAATAGAAACCGAAGCGGCATAGTGCTATAATAATAGGTATATTAATATTTTGGAGCATTTTTATGGAAATTCTTTCAAAGCAGGGTGTTATCACACCCGATGATGATAAAACCAACATAACAATAGCCTTTAATGTGCCCGCAGGCACAAAAAAATTGAGCGTTGAATATTCATATTTTCCAAAAGAGGTTGCCGACAAAGCTGCGGCTAACAACGCCATTGCAAAGGCCATGAAAAAATATGATGTTTCCTTTGCAAACCCTGAGGCATTTTTGCCTGTTAAAAACCTTGTTACCCTATCGTTTGACGAATGTGGAAAATACAGGGGCGCATGCCACAGGCAGGCTCAAAAGCAAAGCATTATAATTGCCGAGGATAACAGCACCCCCGGCATTGTTAACAGACCCCTTGAGCCGGGCGAATGGGATGTTGTTTTAAATGTTCACTACGCAGGCTGCGACATTAACTATTCCATAACAATTAACGGGGAGGTTGAATAAAATGAGCTATCTTCCTTGCGAGCTCCACTGTCACACAATACACAGCGACGGAGATTTTACCGTAAAAGAATTACAGCAGGCAGCCCTTGATGACCACCTTGCTTTAATTGCGCTGACCGACCACAACACCTTCAGCGGCCACAATGAGCTTGACGACAGCATTATACCCTCAATAAGGGGTATTGAGTGGACCACATATTTTGGCCACATGCTTGTGCTTGGCGCAAAGGATTTTGTTGATTGGCGTGACGCCGTTCCAGATAATATAGACCAAAAAACAGCGCAGGTTAAGGCCGTAGGCGGCTTAGTGGGCGTTGCACACCCCTTTCAATTAGGCTCACCCATGTGCACCGGCGGACGGTGGGAATTTAATGTTCGTGACTGGCGCCTTGTTGACTATATTGAAATTTGGCACGATGCATTTTCCTTTGACAATTACGAAAATAACAAGGCAACCGCCCTGTGGACTGATTTGCTTGACCGTGGCTACCACATTGCCGCAACCTACGGCAGAGATTGGCACCGCCCTGAACCGCAGGGGCACTACGGCTGCACTTATGTGGGCATTGACGGCGAAATTAACGAGAAAAACGCCATAACTGCCATAAGAATGGGCAAAACGGTGGTTTCAACAGGGGCAAAATTCTTTTTTAGAGTTCATCAAAAGGGCAAAACCTATAACCTTGGGGAAACCCTTCGCAAGGGCATGAGCGTTTTCAGCTTTTTTACCGACCTTCACTCCCGTGAAAAGAACAAGGGCGAGGAGGATATAGAATACAAAACAATAAAGGTTATAACCAACGGCGGCGAATGTGTTATGGAAAGTGCCGTAACCGAGCGCCATGTAAGGCTTGACCTTAAGCGCAACCGTTGGTACAGGGCAGAGCTTTGGGGCACAGTAAACGGCGTTGAAAAGCCCCTTGCAATTACCTCGCCGATTTATACAGATTAATTAATACTCCTATATACAAAAGCACCGCAGGCATAACCTGCGGTGCTTTTATTCTTCTATCTAATTATTTGGTTTGTGGGCCGTTAAAGCCTTTTTCCTGCTGGAATGCAGAAATTTTGTCGATTACACCAAGGCAAACATCAAAGCCTTTGCAAACGGTTTCAGCCTCAAAACGCTCAGGCATATCGTGCCAGGTGTGATAGTAATATGTAAGCATTGGGTTTTGAGCGGCAAATGTAACCGATTTTACGCCCGCCTTAGTCATAGGTGTTGAATCGCAGCCGCCAACGGGGTTGTGAATGCAGTGGTCCTTTGAAAGCGACGGAATATCAAGTTCCTTAAAGGTTTGCTTGAACATTTTTTCCAAATCGGTATCAAAGCGGCAGCCCTGCCAATCATCCTTAATTACTACCTCAAAGTAGTCCTTATCGGCAACGGAGTCAATATTAATATTCCATGTGTTCTTTGTTAAATCGTCGTTCTTATGCTCCTGTGCAAATGCCATTGAGCCACGAAGGCCGGCCTCCTCAGAACCTACATTAAGCGCTGTAATACGGCAGCCCTTGGGGAGCTTGTCAGGATTTTCCTTGAAATATTTAAGAACCTCAAAGCTGAGTGCACAGCCTGTTGCGTTATCCATTGCGCCACGGGAAGCGTTACGCTCGCTTGGGTCGCCCCACATAACAACAAAAGCACAGCCGATTGCTGTTAAAATGGGAAGGAAGTGGAGTGCAACCTTAAGGTTTGAGAAAAATGCAGAATCAATTAAGCTTGTTGCCCAAGCGGCGCCGCACATTTCGCCTGTGTAAACAACAGCCATAAACATTGAAACAATGCAAAGGAAGAAGAAGCAAACAGCACCAAAGCCAACCTTTGCATAGGTTGTAACAAGACCCATAATAGGCTTATCCTTGTATTTATATGCATTTTCCGAATGGCGCCAGCACCAGCTTGTATCTAAGTGACCTGAAAGGATAATGTTGTAATCAACCTTGCCGTCCTCAGGCTCTACGCTGCCGTAAACATTGCGTGAAATTTCTCTGTGGAAGAACATATCAAACCATGTTTTGTAGAAAAAGCAGCTGAAAACAAGCCAGCAAATTGCGATGATGGATGCAATACCCATACCAATCCACAATGATGTAATTTGCAGTGCAAAATAAATTAAAGCACTGATTACAACGCCGTACCAACCTGCGTAGGACAGTCCGCCAATGCCTGCACGGGGAGATACAAAAAACTCTTCAAATTTAGGTTCAACACCGATTTCCTTCATTTTGTCGCCCATATACTCGGCGTATTCCTTTTCGCCGTCTGAGCCGGGCAGTCTTGAGCCAACTTTCTTGGAAGCATACTCAACTATTTCGTAAGCTTCCTCGCCGTATTTTTTATTTTGTTCGTTCATATTCAGACCTCCGAATAAAATGATAAGTTAATAATACCACTTTTTAGTATAAAAATGCAATACTATTAGCAAATAAATGTTAAATTTATACAAAATCAGGATAAACTGTGTATAAACAATCCTGATAAAAGCTTTGGCTCAAACCATGTAGATTTGGGGGGCATAACCTTGCCTGCATCGGCAATTGCCATTAAATCGTCAATGGATGTGGGGAACATTGCAAAGGCAACTTTCATGTCGCTGTTTGCTCTTTTTTCAAGTTCTCCAAGTCCTCTTATTCCGCCGATAAAATCAATTCTGCTGTCGGTTTTGGGATTTTTAATATTTAAAATCGGGTCAAGCAAATTGTTTTGAAGTATTGACACATCAAGCCTTCCAACAGGGTCGTTATTGTCAAATGTGCCGGGCTTTGCGGTTAACTTGTACCATTTGCCCTCAAGATACATTGAAAATGTGTTCCTGCTTTCCGGGCCACGGCGGCAATCAAGTGCCTCAACATCAAATTTTTCACTTACTGTATTTATAAACTCATCGCTTGTAAGGCCGTTTAAATCCTTAACAACACGGTTATAATCCATAATTTTCAAATCGCTGTCGGGAAATGCGATTGCCAAAAAGTAATTAAACTCCTCATCTCCGCTGTAATCGGGATTTTCCCTGCGGCGCATTTCGCCCACCTTAACTGCGGAGGCGCAGCGATGATGGCCGTCTGCAATATAAAGAGCTCCGATGCCGCCGAAAAGCTCGTTAATGCCAACAATTGTTTTTTCATCGTCAACAAGCCATACGGTTTGGTTAACGCCGTCTGCTACAAAATCATAAATGGGCTTGTGTGAGTTAACCCAGTCCTCAACGATTTTGTTTATGTCTGCTGAATTTTTATAGGTTAAAAATATCGGGCCGGTGTTTGCATTGCAGATATTAACATGGTTAATTCTGTCCTGCTCCTTTTGCGCCAAGGTATTTTCGTGCTTTTTGATAACATTGTTAAGATAATCGTCAATAGATGCACAGCCAACAATGCCTGTTTGCGCCCTGCCGTTCATTATCTGCCTATAAATATAAAAGCACGGCTTTTTATCCTGAATAAGCGCACCTGTGCTTTCCAGCTTTAAAAGATTTTCTTTTGCCTTTTCATACACCTGTGGGGAATACAAATCCACTCCCCTGTCAAGGTCGATTTCCGCCTTGTCAACATGTAAAAATGACAGCTCGTTGCCCTTTGCCATTTCCCTTGCCTCGTCGCTGTTCATAACATCATAGGGAAGTGCAGGGATAAGCTCTTGATTTTCCTCAGTCGGTCTGAATGCGCTGAACGCCTTAAAAATTGCCATAAAAAAGCCCCTAACTCTAAATAATACAATAAGCTGTATTATAAAGCATTAGGAGCATTTTGTAAAGTCGCCGTTATTTATTTGAATGCAATAATTACATAAGCAATACCCACTTCGTTAAAGCTGCGGTAATTATATTGGCTCACTGCGGTTGCCGACTGACCCACCTTAACATTGCCGTCAGATGTAAGGGCCGTGCCCGTTGTTGAACCCGAACGGGTGGCAATGCCAAAATAGTTATACATTGACTTGTTTGCCAAATCAATAATGGACGGAAAAACGCTCGTGCCGATAATAATTGCAAATGTGGGCCTGGAGGACATTCCAAGCTCAATTGTTCTTGATAGCTCGCCGTCGCCGTAATAGGTTTTTATAACATAGGGAGCCTCGTTCCAACGGCTTTTATCCCTTGTGGTAACATGAATGTCATCATTTGAGGTATGCCCGTTTATTGCAGTGTCAAGCAAAACATTGTCGTTGTTAAAATCCTCTCTTTTGGGAATATCGGTGCCAACCCAGCTGTTTAATCCCAAATTTTTTGTTTTATTAGTGCTGCTCAATCATATCACTCCTTAAATTATCAATAATATCAAAGGGCAAATCCCAGCTGTCATATTTGTCAAAATCACAGCCGAGGTTGTCCCAAGCGTCAAAATCTATGCCTGAGCCGTCAAATTTCAGCTTTGCGGAAAATGGCAAATAGCCCTTAATGAATCTGCCAAGTTGCGGCAAATCCCCTGCCAAAACGCCGCTGATAATCACAGTTCCGTCATCAAAGCTAAAGCTGCCCGAGCCGACAGAGGCAAAGCCCTCTGCCACGGTGTTATAATCAATTTCGCCAAAGCCGGCGGCAAAACGGGCGATTATCTCATTTTTCAGGCCGTCATCGCTTGAATATCTTGACTCATCAATGTTCAAAAGTGAATTATAGCGGCCTAACTGATTTCGCTGTGCGTTTTCAATATTAAGCAGCTGCACAAGCAGGTCAACCTGAGCGGCAATCAAATCAAGTCCTGTGGTATAGGCAAGTATTTCGCCCTTTGATATACCCTTGTCGGCAAAGCCTATGCCTGCATTTTCCAAAAGCGCCTTAATTCTGTTAAAGCTATTACTCATTGTAGCTCACCTTTAAATTTCTTAAGCTTAAGCATTTTGTATTATCCGAATAAATTACCGAATTAGTAGAATCGGGGCTTGATATAAGGCAGCTGTCAACACCGTCAATTCTTGCAACGGTCTGTGCCAAAATCAAAAGGTCAATGGATTCCCCTATTTTAATTGCATTGGCAAATTGGGTAATTGCCTGCTCAACCTGAGCAATAAGCCCATCATGCTTATCTGCCGAGGTTATTTTTACGGATAAATCATATTCCTGTAAAATTGCCTCGGTAACGTTAACAGTTGCTCCCCCCAGTTCCGCCACATACAGTGCGTTTTTAATCTCGTTAATAAGTGCCTTTGTAATTCCGCTTTTTCGTGGCTTAACGCACACCTTAAGCGCCGTGCCGTTTTTTGAAAAGCTGCAATCTATAATATTGTCATTTTTCAACAAGGCCTGCCTAAAGCTTTCGTAATTAAACCCTGTAAGTGGAACACTGAAAGAAGACAAAATACGCTTTCTCAGGGAATAATCGTTTTCCGCCTCCATACCGCCCTTAAAGGCGCTGCCGTTTTTAACGCCGCTGACCCCTGCCGGCGGATTTACCATAACGGTTATTTCCCCTGCCTTAACATTGTGGGCGTAGCCGGGCTCCATTGCCATTGCCTTAACATTAACTGAAAGCTCTCCGGCAGGGATAACCGCCTGTGCGGCCGTGACAAACTGAATATAAGGTTGGTCCTTTAATGAGCACACGGTGCCTTGGGGAATATCAATGGCCTCTGCCGACGGCTCGTTAAGATAAAAGGTTAAAACCCCTGTTGCGTTTGATTCAGACTGCCGCTCAATGCCACGCAGCTTTGCGTGATTATCAAGGAATTCCCCTGTGGCGGTTTGAGGAAAGGCCTGCTTCAGCGCATAATCAACATAGCAGGAGATTGAATAAAGCTCAGACGCAACAGCCTGAAAGCGCACCCCTAAATCGCTGACATTATCCACCGATTTGCCGGTTTCGTTATAAAAACTTGTTTTCATTGATGAAAGAATTTTGTCATAGCCTGTTATTGACATTAATTTTCACCTCTTTCTCAATATCATTAATCGTTACGCTGAAAATAAGTGTGTTTTTTTGCAGCTTAACCGATTTTATATACACGCCGTTAATACCGTCAACCGCCTGGCGTGCATAGCAAAGGGCGTATTCTTCAAAAGGTCGGCGGTCAATTTTATAAATTTGGCTGCCGAAATCCTTATTTGGGTAAAATCTGCCCCTTTTTGCGGTTATAGCCAACGCCGCATTTTGCAGCACCTCGTCAATATAATCAACCTCTGCAACGCCGCTGTCGGTGAGCTCATATTCGCCGTTAGTTATTTTAGGTATCATTTTCTATCACTCCGTTTTTGTTTATAACAAGTGAATTAATAATTACACTGCCGTCATTTTTTAAAATTATTTTTGCACCGCCCTTTGAGGAAATACAAACCTCGCCGCTTTGCAGCTGCGAAGGCACCGCCCTTGTGCCCAGGGCAACCTGACCCCTTGTTGAGGGAACGATTACAACCTCCTCGCCCACCGGGGCAACTGAGGTGTATCCGTAGGGCGCATAATTGGGAAGATTACGGCAGTTAACCGTTGCGCTTGCCTCAATTGAATCGGCGGAGGCAATTGTAACGCTTCCGCTTTCGGCAATGGTTTCGCCCCTTGGCTTAGATATTACCTTGCTCAGCCACATAGCTAACCTCCCTTAAATCAATCTGCTTTGAAATTGTTAATCGTGTGTATTCGCCGTTTTTATCCCCATAGGCGTAAATTGAGGAAATATAATAATCATCCGTGTTATCCAAAATATTACTTTTGTAGCTTATTCGGTCATACAGGCATGCCTCAACGCTACCATGCAGTGCCAGCTCAACAGTGCAGTAATCTGCCGCCGCATTTTCAAGGGCGTTTAAAAGAGCACTATCCTGCTGCCATTGGGGCATTGAGGTAATATTCAGCTTTTTGCAACGGCTGATTCCCCTTTCATCAAAAAATCTGCTTTTGATGTGGTAGCAATAGCTTGTGCTGCCGTTTGCCTTGTAATCTATTTTTGAAACGGCCTTAACACGGTTAATAGTTCTTTTTTCACTGATGATTTTGCCCTCGTCAATGCCTACAACAGCGTTACCCCCGGGTATATAAATGTTATTTTCAACATCAACGGCTATTTTTTTGCCGCAAATGCCGTAAACAAAATTATTTATTGCCCCATAGCAGGAGGTGCCCTTGCTTACCTGATATTGGGAGCCTGAAAACAGCTCCGGCAGTTTGCTTTTAAAGCCAAAGTCCCTTGCATTGTGATAATACAGCGAATTTGCCGAGGGATAGCTGTATGTAAACGGCACCGCCTCGTTATCAACCAAAACCGACGCCGTTGACCTTGCATAAATATACACAGACATACCGCCCTCATTAATCTGCTCCCTTTGGGTATCCACAAGGCCGTTAAAAATGCAGTTATCCTTATTAAATACCTTAACCGACTTAAACTCGTTAACCGCAGCCTCTGCCGTAAAGGTAAGCTGTAAGCCGTCGCAGGCAGCGTCAACATTCTTTGAAAGGCCGTAGCTTGTAACATCATTTGCCTGAAAGCTGTTGCCCATTAAATCATAAAGCACAAATTTTAAGACAGCCAAACCTTATCACCGCCCTTTACGGAAAATAAATCTTTATAGTCATTGCTGCCGAATATATCCTCAACGCTTACATTAGTGCGGTTTGATATATCGTAAAGGTTTTCCCCCGGGGCAGCATAGGTATATGCAAAATCAGCTCCGCCCTTTTTTTCAACACAATCCTCAACAAATTCAAAGGAGTAATTTACGCAGCTGCTTTTGCTGTCACACCAAATGCTGAGACTGCTGAAAAAAGCTCTTATGGGTGCAAATCCGGGCACAAATAAATAAGCCGAGCCCTTTGATTTAAAGGTGCGGATTATCTCATGAGCGTCGCACCTTGCGTTGGCTCCCACAAGGTAGCCGGAGCCGCTTATTTTTGTAGGCTCAAAACACATATCCTGAACCCTTGAGGTTGAAAAAATAGCAGTCTTTTTAGCAAGGCTCCTTGCCATTTCGGTTTTTATTGTTGCCGGGTTAACGGAAAGGGTAATTCCCTTGTAATTCATTTTAATAAGCTCCATTATTTTTCCTCCACTGCTGTTGAATCGTATCGTTTAGAGTCCAAAAAAATATAATCACTCAGCTGCTGTGCCAAATTCTCGTCAAATTCCATCATTCTCGCCTCCAAAGCTGATTTCTCCGTTAAAGGTTAAAACGCATTTTGCCGTGTAGCACCTTAAGTTTGCGTCAATATCAATGGGGTATGCCTTAATGCCCTTGGGCTCAAGGTTCATAATAGCACCCATCATTTTTTCAACGGTGCCTGCAATGCCCGGGGTGCCCAATTCCTGGGGAGAAAATATTTCCGCCTCAATGCTGTAATTGCCAAAGCAACATTCCTGCCCCACTGCAATGTTTTCCACATCAACGCTGTAGGGAGAAATGGCAATAACGCTTTTACCGATAAAGGTGGGCTTTCTCACAAAGGGGAACGCCTTTATTATTTTGCAGTCGCTTAAAGCGTCGGCGCTTTTCAGCGCAGCGATAACAGCGTCTGTTTTATCATCCAAATACATTGTCGTCCTCCTCATAAATTTGTTTAAGCACCCCGGTGTAGTATTGAATTTCGTTGCCAACGCTGACGCTGTCGGCATTTAAAAAGTAATACTCGCTGCCGTTGCAATGCACAATATCCTTGTTTGTAAGCACCGTAACATCCACATCATAAGGGCCGATGTATATGTAATAATCGTTGCGTGACCGGCCAAGCTTTGACGCCACCGCCTCAAAACGGCTTTTATTTTTTCTCCAGGTTTGCTCAATGGCAGCGAAAAGCTTAATTTCGCTGCCATCCTCCCTGTTAATTGTGACCGAGTTGCCCAAGACCTCAAAGTATTTTTTGAAAATTTTACTTTTGCTAAGCATAGTTAAACACCTAAAAAAGCAAAGCTGTTGTCATAGAGCAAATCCGCCACATTGCTTTTTGCCTCGTCAAAAAGCAATTTTGCATTTTTAATGCCGTCGGCAGATTGCTTAACGGTAACATCCCCCGCCTTAAACGAGGTTACGCCGTCGCCTGTATTAACTGTTGCTATCTGATAGTTGGCCATTGCGGCGGCAAACATTTCAACAGGCTCGCTTGAATGATTTTTCTCATTTTTAATCTGCCTTTCGGCACATTGAATAGAGGTTAAGATAATGCTTTCATATCTTTGCATTTGGTCATCGTCATAATCCCCAAGGGATTTTACAATCGCCTTAACCTTGTCAATATTAATCATAAGCCTTACTTTTCCTTTCAAAAATTATAATGAAAGAGCCCTTGTAGCGTCGTTAAAGATTTTAGAAAAGCCTGAAATTGTTGTTATTGTTGCCCTTTCAAGCTGGCGGTCAATAAGCTTGTCATAATCTGTAACAATATCCCCTGCCTGCACCTTTTCAACAGCACAGCTTTTATCAACGCCGATTACCAAATGCTCATCCAAAATAGGTGCCTTAACCAACTCTGCGCCAAACGGTGTAATCATCTTGCCGGTGCCGTGGAAATCAAGGCCTGCGTTTGCATCCCTGAATTCCGAAAGCTTAAGCATATCGGCAATAACGCTGTTGCCTGCAATAATGGTTGTAAGCTTGTATGGGTAAAACTCGTTCCAAAGATTAACCATATCGTTGTATGTAATTTTTTCTCCCGCTGCGGCAATGGTTTTAATATCGTCATCATAAATGGTAGCAAGAGCGTCTGAAAGTTGACACTTGGCAATGTAAGAGCCGATTTGCTTTAAGGTAATGGTAAACAAATCAAGCTTTTGATACTTAAGCGCCTCGTATGATGCAACAAGCATTCTGCCACGCTTTTTAAGGGGTGTAAGTGTTTCCTTGGTTCTGATAACCGTTTCGGGAATAAATGCACCCTCTGCAACATCGCTGAGTTCCTTGTCATTATCGGTAGGTGCGCTTTCAATTGCACGGTAATCAAGGGAGTCGATAACGGTTGTTGATGCAACAATTTTGTTTAAAACATCCGCATCGTCAAGGCCCTGTCTTACCGCTCTTGAAACATATTCGGGGAAAAGTGCCGCCGAATCTGTGGTGGCAAAGAATTTTGACACTGTGTCCGAGCCTATGCCCGAAACCTTAATGTCAAATCTTTTAAGCTGGCGCTGATATGCGTCAAGGCCCTCAAGCTCTGTGCCTACATAGTTTTCAGATGGGTCAAGCTCCTCAAGAGCCTTTGTAAAGCCCTTGCTTGAAGCGTATAATCCCTTTTCAAGTTTAATGTTATCAAATGACATTTTTTATCATCCTTTCCTTAACTAAATTACATAATAAAGCCGACGATTTTTCTGTCCTCGTCAACCTTAACAACGGTGTAAACCTTAATTGCACTTTCTGCGGCAATAGCCTCTACTCCGCCGTTGCCGTCAGCCACAAAGCCGCTTAAACCGAATTCAGGCTTTGTGCCTGTGTATGTAAGCTCAATGTAGCCGTCTGTTTGAACGCTGCACAAATCGCCCCTTACTGCCACGCAAACGCCGATAAAAGTTTGCTTTTCTGTTGCGTCGGTTGCCTTAGAATCGTTGCTAACCCCTACCGGACTGCCGATTTGGGCGTTATAGTTTTCCATAGTTACAGTATTGTTTTTGTATCCGTTAAATGAAATCATGGTTGTTCCCCCTAAATTTTAAATTCAGACAAATTTTTTGTTTGCCTTTGGTTGTTGGTTTTCATCAGCTGGGGCGCAGGTGTGCCCGTTGATATGCTCAGCCCCTTTTTAAATTCAAGCAGCTCCTTTGTTGTCATTACCGCAACAATTGAAGAAAGCATGTTAAAATCAAGCTGGGGCAGGCTTGCGCAAAGCTTTTTTGTAACATCTGCCGCAAGCTGCTTTTTATATTCGGCACCAAGGCTTGCCTGCTCTTTTAAATCGGTAATATATTCCGCCAGCTCGTTTGCCTGTGATTTTGTAAGGCTTAAGCCGTCGGTGCAATTTTCAAAAAGCTTTTCTATTGATTGCATATTAAAATTCTCCTTAACCTTAAAAGATTTTGTAACCCCTGCGTCCCTCTGGGCAGGCACGGCAACAAAGCTTAATTCATAGGCGTCGGTCGCCTTTGATAAAACCGTGTAGCAAAGTTTTCCGTTGTATTCCCTGCCGTTAATATGCCCGCAATGCTCCTTGTGCCTGTCCTTGCCGCAAATGGAGCACACGGATTTTTTCATACTGCATGAAACAGAAACCTCTTTTTTTATTCCGGCGTCAATTTCGTCTATAAACTCCTTGTTTTTGTCGTTTTTCAGCATATAAGCCTTGCCCATCAGGTTGTGCAGAGCCTCGCCGTCGGCGGTTGTTTTTTCATTATCCACCTCAATATAGGTGTCAAAAATTCTCGCTCTTTGGTTGGAGGTCTTCATTGAATGGTCCTCAATGCAGGTTTTTCCCACAAAAAGCTCCGCCATCTGCCTTAACGCCTCAACGGAGAATTTTTCGTAATCACGGTCAATGTCGTTATTGCAAAGTTTAACCGTGAAAACATACAGCTCGTCCTCCGTAAGTTCACGGCGTGTGTAGCGGTTTATTTTTTCAATGTCCCCTGCCGCAAGTGCGGATTTTTGAATAATAGCGTTAGTCATTATTTACCTCCGTTAGTAAATTGTCAGCTTGGGCATTGTATAACCTTGCCTGTGCAAGCTGCGTTTCGTCCTGAAGTGTAATATCGCTCCAAACCACCTCTGCCCTAAGGCTTATTCCGTTAAGGGCCAAATAGGTTTGAGCTATTTTTTCAATAACAGGTGTAACAATACGCCTGTACGCCTTAAGCTCGGTGGTCAAAATGTCGGACTGCTGCTGGGCCATGCGCTCTGTTGACGACCAATTAAGCCCAAACATAAAGGGCATAAGCCCGGTTTTGGCTATAATTTGCTCAAGCATCTGCCTTACGGGTATTTCGCTGTCAAGTATTTGGTTGTCAGCGCCTATAACGCTTACCTTAACATCCCCCACGGCTACAAAATCCTTAACGCTGTCCTTTGATGACATTGCCTCCTTCCAGGCTGCCGCCATTTGACTTGCCCTCTCCTTGGCAAAGGCCTTGTCAACAGAGTCCCCCTGAGGCTTGTAGGTAACAGAGTACCTTAAATTACCAACTCTTTCCCAATTTGTGCCGATGGTGTTGTAAATTGTAAGCAAAATATCGCTTACAAAGGGAAGTCCTCTTAAAAGGCTTGTTCCCAAAATCCTGCCCGGCTCGGGGTTCAATACCGAAAACAGCAGCAGCTGGGGCTGTGCAATGGGCTTTGGCGTGCCTGAGGAGGTGTTGAAAAACTCAATATCGATGCTGTTTTTCTTTCTTTTAACCTCCAGCGCCTCTAACTCGCCGTTATATAAAGCGCACAGCTCGCCGTCATTGATTATCATTTCGCCCACAGCGGTGCCGTATGTTAAAAGCTGCTCAATGTAGCAATCTGTAAAGGCGCTGATACCCTTTTGGTTGCCGCCCACATTGATATTTGCCAAAAACCCGTTAACCTGCATGTCAACATTTTTGTTGCCTGTGGAAATTTCAAAACCGCCCATGAGCCTGACTATTTTGTTTATTGCACTGTCAATAATGGGCACGCCCTCACGGAGCAAACGATATACCCTGTTGTTAACGCTTAAAGGTGTGTAGCTGTTAATTGCGGAAAACGGATGTGAGCTTACAGAGCTTGTTTGTGCAACCGCAGCCGGTGGCTGATGTTCCCCTGACTTGCTTTTTTCCCTTTTAAAAAGCTTCAAGGCATCACTTCCTTTCTACTGCAATGGAATATGAAAAATCATCTTTGTTCTCGCTGAGCACAGCCTGAACAAAATATCTTATATCATCCATTGCGTGGTCATTTTCCTTTTTGGGTGCGTCACGGCGTATGTCATTATCCCAACGGTATATGGAAAATTCACGAATAGCGTCGGTGCAGCAGGGCGAAATATATATTTCGTTTTCCTTAAGGGCACGGCACACTCGGTTAATGCCCGTTAACACATCGTTATCGGCCTTAATAACCTTGTATTTGCCGTGGCGCCTTACGGTTTCAATAAACGAAGCGGCCGATGGGTCAACAATAACCGCAGCTATATTTCTGTCCCCTGCCAGTATGCAAAGCTGCTCGTAATATTCCTCATCTGTCAGCTGAACGCCCTTGTCCCTTGAGGAATGGTAGTATTCGTTAATTCTGTACCAGCCGTCGGAGGAATGCCCCCAAAGGCCGAGAGAAAAGGGGTTAACCGTTCCGTAATCACAGGACATATAATAGGTATTGTCAAAGTTGCTTCCCTGTCGAACATGCTTTGCGGCGTCAAACATGGGGTAAACCAAACCATCTGCCGCAACCCATTTTCCCTCAATAAACCGTTGATAAAACGCACCCGAATAAAGATTTTTGTAACGGCATTTAACATCGTAAGAAAGCGACGGATTATCATCCATGGTAAAATGAAGGTAGAGCATATTCTTAACATCTGATTTTTTTATCCACTCATTATAAAACCAGTGAAAAGGATGCTCCGGGTTACAGTTAAACCAAAATTTGGAGTTTTCAAGTGAGCACCTTGCCAATGCCTGCTCAACAAATGAGCGTGGCATAAGCGCCACTTCGTCCAAAAGAACGCCGCCCAGGGTCATACCCTGTATAAGCGAGGCAGAACTTTCATCCCTGCCGCCGAACAGATAAAATCTGTTTTTCACGTTGCTCCTTTGAATTTCCAAATAATTAAGGCTGACTTTTTCCGTAACCGTAAAGCCCAGAGATTTTAAAACAGGAACAATGGGCGTTACAACATTTCGTCTTAGGGATGTGATTGTTTTGCCGCAAAGAGCAAATGAGGTATCACAAAAGCTGTAAAATGCCCAGCTGATAAAGGATAGCGACATACAAAGCGTCTTTCCGGACCTTACGGCCCCGTCACAGATTATTCCGTTTTTATGCTCAAGGCCGCTGCCCCTGCACCACCAGGTAAGAGTGACCAGCTGCTTTTGTGAAAAGGGGTTAAACTTCATCATTGTCGTTTTTCCTTATTTCACGCACGCTTTTTTCAAGGGCCTGATAAAAGCTGAGCCCCTCGTCAGTCTTAGATGCGGTCAGCTGCCCCAGCTTTTCAAACGCCTTTGCTCTGTCAAAAAATTTTATTTCCATGCCTCCGCCCTTTGGGCGCTTTATTTCGCTTACATTGAACAAATTAAGCTTTGATATTTTTGATAGGGCGTCCTCGTCGCTTAAATACAGCAGCGATACCGCATCGCTCACATTGCCCAATGCCAAATCCAACAGCCCCTGCCGAACCTGCTCCTCAACACTCTTTTTTCGTTTTGCCATAACCTTTTTCCTTCCTTGATGTATTGCCGTTGAAGACAAGTCGCCTTCATCTATCGGGAGAAAAGGCAAATTTTATTCGCTTTTTATGCATATTTTGCCGATATTAAGCCAAAAAATATTTTTATAGCCCCTTTTATTCGTGTTTTATGCATAAACAGGCAGTAGCTCCACGGCATTTTTGCTATCTTCGCCTAAACATTTGCAATTTGCAGTGATTTCTGCTAATATCTATACATAAAACAAAAAGGACGAATTTTTATGTTTGTTGATATTGCAAAAATTAAGATAAAAGCAGGTAACGGCGGCGATGGTGCAGTTGCCTTTCACAGGGAAAAATATATAGCCTCCGGCGGCCCTGACGGCGGCGACGGCGGCAAGGGCGGCGATGTTGTATTTGTTGTTGACGACAACCTTGCAACCCTTGCAGATTTCAGATATAAAAGAAAATATGCCGCAAAAAACGGCGAGCCGGGTAAGGGCTCACGCTGCAACGGCAAAAAAGCCCCCGACCTTGAAATTAAGGTGCCCAGGGGCACAATAATTAAAGAGGCCAACAGCGGCGCAGTTATGGCAGATATGAGCAAAACCCAAAGGTTTGTTGCCGCAAGGGGCGGCAAGGGCGGCTGGGGCAACACCCATTTTGCCACCGCAACACGCCAGACCCCACGCTTTGCAAAGCCCGGCATGCCCGGCGAAGAATGGGAGGTCAGCCTTGAATTAAAGCTTTTGGCGGATGTTGGGCTTGTGGGCTACCCCTCTGTGGGCAAATCAAGCCTTATCAGCGTTGTGTCACAGGCAAAGCCTAAAATTGCTGATTACCATTTCACAACCCTTGTGCCCAATTTAGGCGTGGTTTCAATGGGTGCAGGCAACAGCTTTGTTATTGCTGATATTCCCGGCCTTATTGAGGGTGCAAGCGACGGTATAGGCCTTGGTCATCAGTTTTTGCGCCATGTTGAGCGTTGCAGGCTGTTAATTCACATTGTTGATGTCAGCGGCCACGAGGGCAGAAACCCTATTGATGACTTTGAAAAGCTTAACAGCGAGCTGGTAAAGTTTAATCCCGAGCTTGCGGAAAGGCCCATGATTGTTGCCGGCAATAAAATTGATATGGCAGAGCCTGAACAAATTGAGGAATTTAAAAATTATGTTGAAGGTAAGGGCTACGAGTATTATTCCATTTGTGCACCCATTTTAGAGGGCACGCAGGAGCTTATGAATGTAACTTGGAAGCATTTGCAGGAGCTGCCGCCCATTAAAGAGTATGAGGCTGAGGAAATCCCCGTTGAGGCAATCATTAAAGATGACAACAGCTTTAAAATCACAGTTGAGGACGATAATTACTATATTGTTGAGGCATCGTGGTTCCCCAAAGTTCTTAAGGGCATTGATGTGGAGGACTATGAGGCGCTGCAATATATGCAAAGAGTGCTTGAAAAAAGCGGCGTGTTTGACGCATTAAAAGAGAAAGGAATTCAAGAGGGCGATATTGTATCAATATACGACATTGAATTTGAGTATATTCCGTAATGAGATTTGTTGACAAAAGCGTTAAGCCAAGAGAATTAAGCCCCCTTAACCTTGCCTTTGTGGGCGACTGCATTTATGAAATTTTAGTTAGGGAAAGCCTTGTTTGCGATGCAAACAGACCCGTTAACGATTTGCATAAAGAAAGCGTTAAATTTGTTTCGGCAAAGGCTCAAAACGAGGCGTACAAAAAAATAGCCCCCTTCTTAACAGAAGAGGAGCAGAGCGTTTTTAAGCGTGGCAGGAATGCCAAGGTGGGCCACAACCCAAAATCCGCAAGTCAGGGCGAATACCACACCGCAACAGGGGTTGAGGCACTTTTCGGCTATTTATACCTTAATGATAATATTCAGCGCATTAAGGAGCTTTTTGCAATTATAAATAACTGAAATAATATTTAAAATTATCTTGACAAATCAAATATATGTGTTATAATTAATAACGCTGAACGGAAGCATAGCTCAGCTGGGAGAGCATCTGCCTTACAAGCAGAGGGTCACAGGTTCGAGCCCTGTTGTTTCCACCAAAAAAACAGAGGTTTTAACGCCTCTGTTTTTTCTTTTGTGCAAATATTAATCAATTTTACCCATAACATCAAGGGGGTTAACGGTTTTGCCGTCAAGCTTTGCCTCAAGGTGCAAATGCTCGCCCTCGCCTGCCTCAACGGCAACCTTGCCAAGGGTGCCGATTTTGTTGCCGATATTGATATAGCTACCCTTTTTAACAGCCACGCTGTCAAGGCCGCAATATTTAACAACAAGCTTGCCGCCGTGGTCAACCTCTACCACATTGCCATACATATTATCGGTATAAACATTTAAAACAAGGCCGTCGTTAATTGCAACCACCTCGTCCCCTGCGGAGCCTGCAAAATCCACTGCAGTGTGGGCACGGTAGTCGCCCATGGTTTTGTCATAAACAAGTTCCTCGGTATAGCCCCTTTCAACCGCTTCCGTAAGAGGATATTTATAAAAACTTTTGTAGGGCGTGTTGTTTTTGCCCTGCTGCATTGTTGTATCCTCTTTCTTTTTGGTTGTTGTTTTGCCCGCCGTGGTCTGCACGGTGGTGGCAGGCTTGGTTTCGGTAACCGTTACCGCCCTGTTAACCTGGGTTGTGGTTTCGTTAATGGTTGTTGCCTCGTTAACCGCATTGTTTTCAGAATTTGTATTTGTTGAAAAATATACAATAAGCCCCAAAGCGATTATACAAAGGCACAAAACCGAAAATAACGCCTTAATATTTTTGTTTTCGTTTTTAGATTTTGAAGACATAAAAAACACCTCGGTCATATTATGCTCCGAGGTGTTTTGTTTTATTCATTTGCAAGAGATTGTTGCATTATTTCAAGAGTTTCTCTGACAGTGTCAATTGCGTTGCCGTTTAAAATTTGAACGGCAATAAAGGATTTTTTACCCGTGCTCAGCTTTGATCTGCCACGCATTTTTGAATTAAGCGCCACCAGGTATTCGACCTTAACATCATCAAGGTAAAAATTAACCGCACTGTTTCTTTGCTTAATTTCGGTTATGCCCAAATTCATTGCGGTGTTACGCATTAACGCAATTTCAACAAGGCCGTAAACCGGTGCCGGCGGAATACCGAAACGGTCGGTCAGCTCGTCATAAACATCGTTAGCGTCTGCATTTGAGCGAATGTTTGCAATTGTTTTATACATTGCAAGCCTAACGGATGTTGAAGAAATATAATCATTGGGTATGCTTGCGTCAACGGGAAGGTCAATAAGACATTCCTTATCCCTTTCCTCAGGTGTGCGCTCGCCCTTTTCCTCCTGAACAGCCTCGTCAAGCAGTTTTAAATACATATCATATCCAACGCTTTCCATGTGACCGTGCTGACGGTTGCCCAAAAGCGAGCCTGCGCCACGGATTTCCAAATCACGCATTGCAATTTTAAAGCCCGAGCCGAACTCGGTGTATTCCCTAATAGCCTCCAAACGCTTTGTGGCAATTTCAGAAAGCTCCTTGCCACGCACAAAGGTAAAATATGCATATCCCCTGCGTGAGGAGCGGCCCACACGGCCCCTGATTTGATGGAGCTGTGCCAAGCCCATTCTGTCTGCATTTTCAATAATCAGGGTGTTAACGTTTGAAACATCAACACCTGTTTCAATTATGGTGGTGCAAACAAGAATATCTATTTCTCCGGAAATAAGTTTTTGCCAAACCTCCGAAAGCTGTTCCTCGCTCATTCTGCCGTGGGCAATGCCAATCGTGGCGTCTGGAATGGCTTTTTTTATTTGAACGGAAATATGGTCAATAGTGTCAATGTTGTTGTGCAGATAATAGCACTGACCGCCCCTTGCAAGCTCCTTTTCCATAGCCTCAACCAAAATGCCGAAATCATATTCAACCACATAGGTTTGAACAGGGCGCCGATCCCCCGGTGCCTCCTCTAACAGCGACATATCACGAATACCGCTCATAGCCATATTAAGTGTTCGTGGAATAGGCGTTGCCGAAAGAGTCAAAACATCAACCCTGGGGAATTTTTCTTTGATTTTTTCCTTTTGGGCCACGCCGAAGCGCTGTTCCTCATCCACAACCAGCAGCCCCAAATCGTTGAATTTAATATCCTTGCTGATAATTCTGTGGGTTCCTATCAAAAGGTCAACCTTGCCATCTGCCAAATCCTGCAAAACCTGCTTTTGCTTTGTGGGCGACACAAAGCGTGACAGCATTTCTATTCTTACAGGATAAGCCTCCATCCTTTTAAGAGCGGTTTGATAATGCTGCATTGCCAGAACCGTGGTAGGCACAAGTATTGCACACTGCTTGCCGTCACCGATGCATTTAAAGCAGGCTCTTAACGCAACCTCTGTTTTGCCAAAGCCCACATCGCCGCACAAAAGTCTGTCCATAGGTGCGGTTTTTTCCATATCGCCCTTAATTTCATCTGCACAGCGTAACTGGTCCTCGGTTTCCTCATACTCAAAGCGCAGCTCAAAATCACGCTGCAAATCCGTATCCTCGGAAAAAGCATAGCCCTTTGTGTTCATTCGCTTTGAATAAAGAGCAATAAGCTCCTTTGCCATATCCTGAACCCCGGCACGCACCTTTGCCTTTGCTCTTTGCCAATCGCCCGAGCCCAGACGGCTTATTTTAACTCTGCTGGTATCATCACGGGGGCCGATATATTTTGACACCAAATCAAGCTGTGTTACGGGCACATAAAGGGTGTCGCCCTTAGCATAGCTTATTTTAATGTAATCCTTGTGCACATCGTTAAGGTCAAGGGCGTGGATACCCTCAAAAATACCGATTCCGTGCACATTGTGAACAATATAATCCCCAACTGTCAGCTCGTCAAGGGAGTGAATAGCATCCTTTGACGACGCCTTTTTGCGCTTTTTCTTAGCCTGCTCAAGCTTGGTGTGGGTCATTAAAGCAAATTTGCAACTGCTAAGCTGAAAGCCTGCAGAAAGTGTACCTGTTAAAACGGTAACCTTGCCCTTAATAAAGTTTTTGGGGCTTTTTTCACAAAATACTGCGTCGTAGCCCATATCGCAAATATCGTTTGCCAGCGCCCTGCCCGCCCTTGCGGTGCCTGCCATAATCGCAACGCTGTACCCTGTTTTAAGCAGCGGAAAAAGTTCATCCTTAAGCTGGCTTAGGGTTCCGCTCCAGGCGTTAAAGCTTTGGCAAACAAAGTTGCTCAGTTGGCGCACGGGAGTGTCAAAACTGCCCCTCGGCAGCGAGTCAAGATAAATTGCGTTGTTACTTTCGTATTCTCCGCAAAGCTCGTTAAAATCAAGCATAAATTTATCAATACCCTTGCACAGGCTGCCGTCATCCAAAAGCCACTTAATTTCTTCGTTCAGCAGCTTAACCTGGTTAATATGCTTTTCCTTAACCTTTGCGGTTTCGCAAACAAAAAGCATACCCTCGGCATAATCAAAAATACCCTTTGAGTTGTACGCCAGTGGCAAATATTTATCGTTACAGCGCAGGCCGATACCCTGCTTTAATTTTTCGCTGTCGTCATAAAGCTTTTCTCTTGCCTTTATAGCCTTGCCCTTTAGGGTTGCAGCAAGGGCATCAATCTTTTTTGCCTGCTCCTGCTTAGAGTCAAACAAAACCTCCGTTGCGGGAATAATTTGAATTTCCTCAACCATTTCGTTTCTGCGCTGGGTGGCAATATCAAAGCTTGTGATGGAATCAACGGTGTCGCCCCACAACTCAATTCTTACAGGTTCGTCACTGCCCGGGGAGAAAATATCAATAAGTCCGCCCCTGACTGCAAATTGGCTTGTTCCCTCAACCTGGTCAAAGCGTGAATAGCCTGCCTTTACCAGCCGCTCGGTAATGTTGTCAAGGTCAACCTCATCCCCCGGGGATATTTTAAAACTTCTTTGTTTAAGCGCTTGAGGGGGCATGGTCAGCTGGCATGCCGCTGCGGCAGACATAACAACCGCACTGTAATTTCCGTCAATTATTCTTGACAAAACCCCAAGCCTTATTTGCTCATATTCCCTGCTGATACCCTCTACCTCCAAAAAGGTAAACTCCCTTTTTGGGTACAGCAAAACACCCTTCTGAAATACAGAAAGGTTTTCGTAAAAGCGAACTGCACTTGCCTCATCGGGAGTGATAACAAACGCTTTCTTATTTAATTTTTCGCACAATGAGTGAACCGTGTGAACCTTGTTAATATCGGGCAGACCCACCGCACCTATTGGTGCGTTAAGGCTTTCTATGCCCTCATAAAGTTCAACATAGCCCTTGCATTGCTCATATATTTCAGAAAAACAACTCATATTATCCAATCAACTGTTATACAAATTCATAGCCTTATCAATTTGGTTGTTTACAATCAGGCCCGCTGCGGCAATTGCATTTTCAAGGGCCGATTTTAAATCATCGCTCTGCTCCTTGGGGAACTCCCCAAGCACCCAGCTTGCCAAATCGTAGCTTGCGTTGGGCTTTTTGCCCACTCCCACCTTAACTCTGGGGAAATTTTCGCTGCCAAGGCAGCTTATTATGCTTTTTATACCGTTGTGACCCCCGGCGCTGCCCTTTCTGCGGATTCTTGTTTTGCCTACATCAAGGCTAATGTCGTCATAAATTATTATTATGTTCTCATCGGGGATATTATAATAGCAAGCAGCCTCATAAATCGCCTCACCGGAGTTATTCATCATGGTTTGGGGCTTCATAATAAGGCAACGCTTGCCCTCAATCATTTGGTCGGCAACAAGTGCGTGAAATTTAAGCTTTTTTATTTCAAAACCCTCACGGCTTGCCAGCATATCCAGCGCCATAAAACCTGCATTATGCCTGGTGAGTGCATATCTGCTGCCGGGGTTTCCCAAACCTGCGATTATATATTCTATTTTGCCCCTTTTTAAAGAACTAAACATCTTCCTCTTCCTTATCTCTGTTATATACAATCTTGATTTTATCGGCCCGTCTGCCCTCAACGCTTTCTACGGTTACCGACAGGCAATCGTATTCAAAACTGTCCCCAACCTCGGGGATTTTATCGGTATTTTCCATTACCCAGCCGTTAACGGTGGTAATTTGTGATTCTTCATTTTCAGGCACATCAAAATATTCAAAAACCGTGTCAACCGATGCCGAGCCGTCAACCAAATATTCATTTTCGCCGACCTGCTCAATGTCAATTTGCTCCACGTCGTGCTCATCCCAAATTTCGCCCACAAGTTCCTCGATTATATCCTCAAGGGTAACAATGCCTGCGGTTCCGCCGAATTCGTCAACAACCACAGCTAAATGGGTTTTGCTTTTTTGCAAAATTCTCAGCACCTTTGAAATTTTAGTGTCAGGGCTTACGGTAGGAGCAGGCTTGATAATTGTTCTGAGCGATTTTAACCCACGCTTATAAATTTCTTCAAAATCCTGATAGTGAATAATACCCACAATATGGTCAATATCCCCTATATATACGGGCAGGCGTGAATATCTTGATTCCTTAAAAATCTTTTCAATATCACTTAATTTCCAATATTTTTCAACAGCCTCCACATCAACACGAGGGGTTAAAATATCGCTGATATATAAGTCGTCAAACTCAATAGAGGAACGGATAAGCTCACTTTCGTTTTCGTCAATCTCGCCGCCGGTGTGAGCCTCGTCAACATAAGTTTTAAGTTCCTCCTCTGTTACGGTGTCAAACTTTCCAAGACCGAAAATTTTGTTTAAAATTGCCTTCCAGCCCCTGAAAAACATATTTAACGGGTAAAATAAAAGCACAAAAAATTTAACCGCAGGAGTAACGATAACAGCGTAGCCCTCTGCCTTTTCCTTGGCAACGGTTTTTGGGGTTATCTCGCCGAAAATCAACACTACAATTGTCATTACTATGGTTGAAACGGTTGCGCCAAGGTCACTGTTATCCCCCAAAATGCCTGTAAAAAACAGTGTTGCAATTGATGTTGAGGCAATGTTAACAATGTTGTTGCCGATAAGTATTGTTGACAAAACAATGTCGTAATCCGCAGCAAGGCTCAATGTTTTTTCAATCTTTTTTTGGTTGGAATTGTTTTCCATAGCCTTAAGCTTCACTCGGTTTAAGGATGAAAACGCCGTTTCTGCACTTGAAAAAAATGCGGAAAGCATAACCAAAATAACCATTACTATCAATAATCCAGTGTTCATAATTACTCCCGTTTATATGTGTTAAAAATGCATACAAAGGGCATACCGCTTAGGTATGCCCCTTCAAACCAAAATTATTAATTAATTCTCGGTCTTTTCAAACTCGCTAAATTCTCTTTCTTCGTCTGTTTTCTCGTAATTATACATATTTTCATCCTTAACATGCTTTGTAATGTATTCATTACGGTCAAACAGCTCGTCAGCCTTTACCTTCCAAGCCTTTGCAGCGGCAATTGTTTTGTCAAACAATTCGTTTGCAGACTCGGGGTGCTGCATCTCTGTTGAATATGCGCCTGTTTCTGCAACCATTTTGCTGATTGCGCCCGGGTTGTCAAGCACAGGGCACGGGCGAAGCATATTGTTATTAAACGGCTGATTTTTCTTGTAAGCCATAAATAACGGACTTTGAAGAGCCTCAAGAACAGAGCACTCCTTAATATTAACATTTGAATAGTGAACAAATGCACAAGGCTCACAGTCGCCGTTTGAGTTGATGTGGAAATAGTGGCGTCCACCGGCAATACAGCCCTGAACATACTCGCCGTCATTCCAGAAATCAAGGGCAAAAATAGCCTTTGTGTGCCTCCACTCATGCATTTTCTTATACATAAGCGCTCTTTGCTCCGGGCTAACCATAAGGTCTGTTACGGCACCGTTGCCTGTTGGCATATAGGTAAAGAACCAAGCAAACTTAACGCCCTTGTCAATAAGCCAATCCATATATTCGTCAGAAGCAAGCACCTCTGTGTTTTTGCTTGTGTAGCAAAGCGATGCGCCAAAGGGAACGCCTCTGTCCTTAAGGCGCTTCATTGCAGCGGTGCATTTTTGGAATGTTCCGTTGCCACGGCGGAAATCGTTTTCTTCCTCATAACCCTCAATTGAGAATGCGGGGTAGAAATTGCCCACCTCTCTGATTTCATCTGCAAAACTGTCGTCAATAAGAGTGCCGTTTGTAAAGCTGAGGAACGCACAATCCGGGTTCTCACGGCAAAGGCGCATTAAATCCTTTCTTCTCATTGTCGGCTCGCCGCCGGTGTAAAGGTACATATATGTGCCAAGCTCCTTACCCTGCCTGATAATCCTTGCAAGGTCGTCGTATGAAAGTGAGCTTTCGTGGCCGTATTCAGCAGCCCAGCAGCCCTTACACTTAAGGTTACAAGCGGCTGTGGGGTCCATAAGAATAGCCCAAGGCACATTACAGCCATACTTTTCAATATTCGCCATACGAATTGAGTAGCTGTTGATTGCCACATTCATAAGTGGCGGAATAAGCTTGTTAACAACATGCTCATCGGTATTACAGATAAGGTCCTTTGCAAACCTCATCCAGTTGTTATCTGGGTTATCCATAACCTTGTGAAGGCCTGCGTATGTAGAACGGTTAACCTTCTTAACATCAGCCTTTTCAACAAGGTTTAAAATCTTAGGAGCGTTTTTATCAAAATCTTTTCTTGCATACTTTACAGCCTCTTTAACTGCAAATGACAATACGCTTTCTTTAATAGACATAACTTTTCCTCTCATCAATTGGCATTTTACCATAGTGAAATTTGGTATTTATATTAACAGTAATATAATACTACTTACCTAATTTGTCAAGTAATACTTGTATATTTGCAATACAAAACCACTATTGTAAAAGCTGTATTTAAAACCTGATTTGGAATTTCAAACGGTAGGTTTTATCGGTTCTGTTTTTGTATTTATCGTTGCAATGAGCGCCCCAGCTGTCATATCCGCCAACGCCCTGCTGACGGGCAATGCAGCGAACAACCGTTTTATTATATTCGGGCAGCTCCTTTTTATGCCATGCGTTCTCTATTTCCTTGGGAAGATAGTGGCAGGCGTTAAACTCCATAACCGGCTCAGCAACAAGGCTGAACACCTTTTTGTCCCCAACAAGGGTTGCATATCTTACACCGGTTCTGTTGCCGCATTCCTGGGGCTTAAGGTAATCCACCCACATATCGCTGACAGTGGTGTTATATAAGCCGATTTGTGCAGCGTTGCAACGGTCAATATAGTTTTCCTCGGGGCCGTTGCCCAAGTATGTTACATTTTCAAAATCCTTCGGCAGTTCAAATAAAAGGCTTACCTCGGGGATTTCAGGCAAACTGTCGTCAGGGAAAAATTGCATATCGATTTCAATTCCCTTTGATGTTATGGTGTAAATAACCTGCGCCTTTGATTCAGGCTGGGTGCAAATTGTTGCGCCCCCTGTAACTACAATCTTTTTGCCGTCGTCAAGGATTTTGTAATTTTCAATAGACCACTTTGTGTTGTTGAATATACCCGGTGTGTCCCCTGCATCTCTCCAGCAGCCAAGCCTGCTGCCTGCTCTGGTTCCACGGTCGTTATCTGTCAGTGCTCTCCAGAAATTAAGGCGCATGGGCTGTTGCAACAGCTCCTCGCCGCCAACCTTAATGGAATAAAGTTGGTTGCGCTCTCTTCTTTCAAAGCGAACATTAACATCCTCGCTGATAATTCTCAGTGAGCCGTAGGTGTCGTCAACCAAAAGCGGCTGCTCCTCCGCAAGCTCGTCATAAATATTCTCAAATTCGTTAATCACAAACTGCTCATAGGCAACAACATGGCCTGCGCTGCACCAAGGGGTGTCAGCCTTTTCTCTAAGCTCAAGGTTCAAATAACATTCCGTATTTGAAACCTTACCGAGCTCAAGGTCAATGACCGTTTTATCAAAGGGCTCAACATCAACTGTAATAACTCCGTCCCTAAAAATGCCCTTATCCGAGCACTGGCACCAGTAAAGCTCATATTTATTTAAGTTTGTGAACAAAAACTTGTTTTTAATCTCAATTATTCCACGCTCGGCGTCAATTGCCTTAAAATCAACATTTTGATAAAGCTTTTTAATTTCCGCAAGCTTAGGTGTAACCTCTCTGTCGCCAAACAGCAGGCCGTTGCCGCAGAAGTGGCCGTCGTGTGGATTTTCGCCGAAATCGCCGCCATACGCAAGGTATTCAACGCCGTTTTCGTCTGTGGTTAAAATGCTTTGGTCAACCCAGTCCCAAACAAAACCGCCCTGCAAGCAGGCATATTTATCCCAAAGGGCTGTGTATTCATCGGTGGAACCGCAGCTGTTGCCCATGGCGTGGGTGTATTCACAAAGAATAAAGGGCCTTGTGTCTCTTCCCGAAAGGGCATATTCCTCGCACTCCCAAGGCTTGTAATACATTTTTGACTGCACATCCGAAAGTTCTCTTTCGTCAGGCGACCTGTGGCATTCAAAGTGAACAAATCGTGATTTATCCTGCTCCTTTAACCACTTATACATCTTCTTAGGGGTTTCGCCGCCCAAGGATTCGTTACCCAGCGACCAGCAAACCACACAGGCATAGTTTTTATCACGATGATAAAGGGCTTTAATACGCTCCATGCAGGCCTTTTCCCACTCCGGCCTTGAACCCGGGAGCTGTGGGCAGCCGATAATCTGCGACCAGCCTGTGCCGTGGGTTTCCATATTGTTTTCATCTATAACATACAAGCCGTATTCATCACAAAGCTCATACCACCTGGGGCAGTTTGGATAGTGAGATGTGCGAACAGCGTTAATATTGCTTTTCTTCATAATCTCAATATCCCGGCGCATTACCTCCTCGCTGATATAGCGGCCTGTGCGGCAATCAAATTCGTGCCTGTTTGTACCCTTAAACACAACTCTTTTGCCGTTAATGCGGATTATTCCGTCCTTAATTTCAACGGTTCTGAAACCGATTTTTGTTGAAATATATTCAATGGGCACACCGTTGTTTTTAAGTGTAAACACTGCGGTGTATAAATCCGGGGACTCTGCACTCCAAGGCTTAACGTTTGTAACAATCGCCTTCATTTTTGTAACATGGTCCTCGTTGGCATATTGGCTGTCAAGGGCAACAACCGTTCCGTCGCTGTCAACAACATTCATATCAATGCTCAATCCCTCGTATGCGCCGTTTGTTCTCAGCGTAACATCAAGATAACCGTCGTGGAGCATTGAATCCGGCTCTGCATTAACGGTAAAATCACGGATATACTCTTTTTCCGTGGTGTAGATATATACATCCCTGAAAATGCCACCAAGGCGCCACATATCCTGGCACTCAAGCCAGCTGCCGGTGCACCAGCGATATACCTCAACGCCGATAACATTTGAACCCTCAACAAGGTGTTTTGAAATATCAAACTCGCTGCGGTTGAAGGTTGATTCGCTGTAGCCTATTCTTTCCCCGTTTACATAAAGGTAAAAGGCAGCCTCAACACCCTCAAAGCATAAAACAACTCTTTTATCAAGCAGCGCCTGATTAACATGAAAGCGCTTTACATAGCAGCCCACAGGGTTGTGCTTTGTTGGTGCGTTAGGCGGGCAAATATCCTCAGAGCCCTCCCAAGGGTAACGAACATTGCAATATTGCGCCTGGTCGTAGCCCTGCATTTGCCATGAACAGGGCACCATTACAGTGTCCCAATTATGTGTATCGTAAAGGGGCTGTGCAAAATCGCTGGGGCGGTAAGCATAATTTTTGTAAAGCTTAAACCTCCACTTGCCGTTTAACAACTTGCAGTTGCCCGACTCGTATCTGGCAGCCTTAAGGGCCTGCTCGTAGCTTTCGTAAGGCATCAGCGTAGCATGCTGAGGAAGCTTGTTAACCGCAACAATCTCAGGATTTGTTTGCCACTCGGTGTAACCGTCAATAAAGTTTCTTTCCATATTATTACACTCCAAAACAGATTTGTTTATCTTCTGTGAATTTTGCCCTCATGGAAGCCCTCTTGCTTAATGCAAACCTCAACCGATTTGAACAGTATCTTCAAGTCTAAGCCTATGCTCCAATTATCGCAATATTCCTTATCAAGTTTCATTTTTTTCATTATTGAAATATCATCTCTGCCGTTAATCTGCGCCCAGCCGGTCAAACCGGGTCTGAACCGATAAACACCATATTCAAGCCTTAGCCTGTGAGCACGGATTTCGCTGGAAATAAGGGGTCTTGGGCCAACAAAGCTCATGTCGCCCTTTAAAATATTCCACAGCTGTGGCAGCTCATCAAGGCTTGTCTTTCTTAAAATTTTGCCGAATTTTGTAATGTACTCCTCAGGGTTTTCAAGCTCGCTTGTGGCACAGTTGGGCGTGCTGTTTTTCATGGTTTGGAACTTGTAAATCTTAAAGGGCTTACCGCTTCTGCCACGCCTTTCATGGCTGAAGAAAACCTTGCAGTCGGGGGTGCAAAGGTTAATTGCACATATAATCGCAAACAACGGCGACAGTAGTATCAGTGCAAAAAACGACACCACAATGTCAAAAAGCCTTTTCCATTTGGTAGGGCCAAAATATTTTCGTAATATCTCTTTCATATTCATTCCTAAATTCAACACAGTTTGCTACATCTGTTTTATGTTTTTAAGTAATTATATCTATATAAAGGGGTATAACCTACCGCATTATACCATATAAGGAGCAAAAATGCAATTTTTTTCTAAAAATAAACTTTTCTATTGAAAAAGTCCATTTTTACATATATAATTGAAAAGATAATTCATTTTATTTTTGACAAGAAAGAGGTAAATATTTATGAAAAAATTTCTTCGCAGCGCTGCCTGCCTAATCTTGTGTGTGATTCTTGCGGTATCCTTTGTCGGCTGCTCCGGCTCAAAGGCAAAAAGCGAGCTTTTAAAGGGCCTTACAAACGAAATGACAGAAGAAAATGTTATCGCCACCGTAGCTGCGGTTGAGGGCGGACTTAAAGCCTTTGACGAGGAGGTTTTCAACTCCTGCGTCAGCAGCAAAACCCTTGAAACCATACTGTCTTTTTCTAAAAATCATGAACAATTCAAGCAGCTTGGAAAAGACATTTTCGCTAACCTTTCGATGGAGGTCCAAAGCGTTGATTTGGAGGCTAAAACAGTTACTGTTTCGGTTAACAACAAATATCTCTACATCGCCGCATCAACCTTTACAAGCGAGCTTTTAAAGGACGGCAAATTTAAGCTTGTTAACAAGCTTGACGACGAGGTATTTCTAAATAATTCCCTTGCCGATCTTGAAAAAATGATTGACGAAAGCCAAATGCAGGAGGAGCCCACGGTTGTTACCCTTTCAATTACACAGGGCGAGGATTATTTGGTGCTTAATTTTGACGATGACGCCGAGGCGGCGGTTTCCGGCAAGGCGTTAACCGCAGTTAAGGATTTGTTGAACTAAAATGGCAAAAATCCGCACTCATAACTTATATAATATAAAAAATATATAAATTGACAACACACGCCATTTATGTTAATATAGTAAAAGCGTAAATTATCCTATGAGGTGAAGATATGGCAAATAAATTTGTAACCGCTATTTTCGGAGATTACTCCAAAAAAGAAGTTAAAAAGCTTCGCAAAACTATCGACAAGATTAACAGTCTTGAAGATAACTATAAGGAAATGGATGACAAGGAGCTTGCTTCTCAAACCCAAATTCTTAAGGACAGACTTGCTGACGGAGAAACACTTGACGATATTCTCCCCGAAGCATTTGCAGTATGCCGTGAGGCTGCTGACCGTGTTCTCGGCATGAGGCACTTTGATGTTCAGCTTATTGGTGGTATCATTTTGCACCAGGGCAGAATCGCAGAAATGAAAACAGGTGAAGGTAAAACACTTGTTGCTACCCTTCCCGCTTATCTTAATGCGCTTACAGGCGAGGGCGTTCACATTGTAACAGTTAACGACTACCTTGCAAAGCGTGACTCAGAGTGGATGGGCAAGCTTTACCGTTTCCTCGGCTTAACCGTAGGCCTTATCATTCATGAAAAGAGCAACGCCGAGCGCCAGGAAGCATACAAATGCGATATTACATACGGCACAAACAATGAAATGGGCTTTGATTATCTTCGTGATAACATGGTTCAATACAAAGAGCAAAAGGTTCAAAGAGGTCACGTGTTCGCAATCGTGGATGAGGTTGACTCAATCCTTATTGATGAGGCTCGTACTCCCCTTATCATCAGCGGTAAGGGCGACCAGTCAACAGACCTTTACCGTCAGGCTAACGCATTTGCAAAGCAGCTTAAAATGGTTAAGGTTGCAAAGACCGACGATAAAGAGGACACCGAAGAAAATTACGACGGCGACTATGTAGTTGACGAAAAGGCTAAAACCGCAACACTGCTTAAGAGCGGTATTGAAAAGGCTGAAAGGTTCTTTGCGGTTGAAAACCTTATGGACATTGAAAATACAACACTCCTTCATCATATCGACCAGGCTATCAAGGCTCACGGCGTTATGACAAGGGATATTGACTATGTTGTTAAAGACGGTCAGGTTAAAATCGTTGACGAATTTACCGGCCGTATTATGGAGGGCCGTAGATATAACGAGGGTCTTCACCAAGCACTTGAAGCTAAGGAAAATGTTAAGGTTGAGCACGAAAGCAAAACTCTTGCAACAATCACCTTCCAAAACTATTTCCGCCTTTACAAAAAGCTTTCAGGTATGACAGGTACTGCCGCTACCGAGGCTGACGAGTTTGACGAAATCTACAAGCTTGATGTTGTAGAAATCCCAACCAACAAGCCCCTTATCCGTGAGGACAGACCTGATGTTATCTTCCAAACAGAAAACGGCAAATACCACAATGTTATTAAGCAAATTAAAGAGTGTAACGAAAAGGGACAACCTGTTCTTGTTGGTACAGTAAGCATTGAAAAATCAGAGCATCTTTCAAAGCTCCTTAAAAAAGAGGGCATCCAGCACAATGTGCTCAACGCTAAGAACCACGAGAAAGAGGCTGAAATCGTTGCACAAGCAGGTAAGTTCGGTGCAGTTACAATTGCAACAAACATGGCAGGCCGTGGTACAGATATTATGCTTGGCGGTAACGCCGAATTCCTTGCAAAGGCTCAAATGAAGAAAATGTCCTTCACTAACGAGCTTATCGCAGAGGCTACAGGCTTTGGCGAAACAGACGATGAAGAAATCCTCAACGCAAGAAAAACATTTATTGACCTTGAGGCAAAATATAAGGAAGAAATTAAAGAAGAGGCAGATAAGGTTCGTGAAGCAGGCGGTCTTTTCATTCTCGGCACAGAGCGCCACGATGCAAGGCGTATTGATAACCAGCTGAGAGGTCGTTCAGGCCGTCAGGGCGACCCGGGTGTAAGCCAATTCTTCCTTTCACTTGAAGACGATTTGATGAGGCTCTTCGGCGGCGACAGATTGCAGGCAATTATGGGCAAGCTTTCTGACGACGAGGATATGGATATTACCTCAAAGCTCATCACAAGAACCATTGAAAGCGCCCAAAAGAAGGTTGAGGGCAGGAACTTCGGCATCCGTAAGAACACTCTTCAATACGATGATGTTATGAACCGCCAAAGAGAGCTTATTTACGAGCAGCGTAACCAGGTTCTTGATGGACTTGATATTACAGACACCATTTTCAAAATGCTTGACCAAGACATTAAGGAAAATGTTGAAAATTATCTTGCAGGCGAAAATAAGGACGATTGGAATGTTGAAGGCCTTAAGGAGAAATTCAAGAGCTGGCTTATTGCAACAGACGATGATTTCAACGACCTTGAGGATATGACCGTTCTTGATGTTGTTGAGGAGCTCCAGGGCAGAGGTCACAAGCGCCTTAACGATAAGAGAGAAACCCTTGGCGACGAAATGTTCCAAGAGTTTGAAAGAATGATTCTTCTCAGAAATGTTGATACATATTGGATGGACCACATTGACGCTATGGAGGAGCTTAAGAAGGGTATCCACCTTCGTGCTTATGCTCAGCGTGACCCGGTTGTTGCTTACCGTAACGAATCATACGATATGTTCAACGAACTTACAGCCTGCATCCGTGAGGATACAGTTAAGATGATGTTAACCCTTATGCCCCGCCATAAGGCAGATGTTCAAAGAAAGGCAGTTGCAAAGGTTACCGCAACATCATCAAGCAGCAGCGAGGATTCAAACGCAAAGCAGGTTACCATCCGCAAGGAAAAGAAGGTCGGTCCTAACGACCCATGCCCATGCGGTAGCGGTTTGAAATACAAAAAGTGCTGTGGTTCTCCCGCAAAGCTTGCCGAGGCAGCAGAAAAGGCTGAGCAGGAAGCTAAGGAGGCAGCAAAGAAAAAGGCAAAGGCAGCACATGTAGTTGCTAAAACCAAAAAGAAAAAATAATTAAATTACCCCGAGCACCAAGTGCTTGGGGTTTTTCTTATATATAATGTAATAAATATAAATAAAAGTGTTGACAAAACCGCCCTTTAGTGTTACAATTGCTTTGTCACTTAAAAGCTTTAAAGCACTAAAGTATATTTAAACGAAGAGAGGTAATATTATGGCATCAAGAAAAGGTAACCTTATGTCCGTTCGTGACGATGTTAAGGTTTTGGATGCAACAATCCGTGACGGCGGACTTTGTAACAATTTTGAATTTTCAGACGAGTTTGTAAGAGAGCTTTATAAAACAAACATTAAAAGCGGCGTTGATTATATGGAGTTCGGTTATAAGGCAAGCAAGGAGCTTTTTGACCCCAAGGAGTTCGGCAAGTGGAAGTTCTGTAATGAAGAGGACATCCGCTCAATTGTCGGCGACAATGTAAGCGATATGAAAATTGCCGTTATGGCAGATGTGGGCAGAACCGATTTTAAAAACGACTTTTTACCAAAAAGCGAAAGCGTTATCGATCTGGTAAGGGTTGCTTGCTACATTCATCAAATTCCTGCCGCTATTGAAATGATTGAGTATTTCCACCAGTTGGGCTACGAAACCAGCTGCAATATTATGGCTATTTCTCAATCAAACACCGAGCAGGTTGACGAAGCCCTTGAAATGCTTTGTGCGTCAAGCGTGGATGTTATCTATCTTGTTGACAGCTATGGTTCGCTTTACCCTGAAAATGCAAGCCGCCTTGCCGAAAAGTATGTTGAATTTGCAGAAAAGGCAGGCAAAAAGGCAGGTTTCCACGCTCACAACAACCAAAATCTTGCATTTGCAAACACAATTGAAACCATGAGCTATGGCGTTTCATACCTTGACGCAACCGCTATGGGTATGGGCAGAGGTGCAGGTAACTGTGCTATGGAGCTTTTGCTGGGATTTTTAAAGAACCCCAAATACAGCCTTTACAGCCTGCTTACATTTATTGAAAAATATATGATTCCCCTTAAAAACAGCGGCATTGTTTGGGGCTATGACCTGCAATATATGATGACAGGCCAGCTTAACAGGCACCCTAGAGAGGCTATGGCATTCACTGCCGAAAACCGTGGCGATTATTGTGAATTTTACAAAAGCCTGCTTGACAATTTTTAAAAGCCGTTAACATTACGCACCGAAATAGGCAATCGCATAAGGGTCGCACTACATAAGGAATAAATGCTCAAAAAGCAAATAAACAGCGAAATACTGCGTTAAATTTACAGTGAAGGCGGCAAGCCTGCCCTGCAAATTATGCCTTGTCTTTCATCTGTTTCTTTGGCTTTTTGAGTGCAAGGCAGTTTAAGCAAACTGATTTTGTTCAGTGTGCATTAACAAAATCCCGTTAATACTTGCGTATTAGCGGGATTTTTTAATAGTGCAATGGGCAAAACTCAGAAAGCTTAAACCAATTACTTCCTTGTGCAGTGCGACCCAGCAGCGGTTGCCTATTTCAATTATACACATAGCAAGGCAACCTGAAAAAGGAACGCACTACATAAGGAATAACTGCTCAAAAAGCAAACTGATTTTGTTCAGAATGCATTAGCAAAATCCCGTTAATACTTGCGTATTAACGGGATTTTTTAACAGTGCAATGGGCAAAAAACTCAGAAAGTTTGAATTGGTTGTTTCCTTTGCAGTATGCCCCAAGGCGCTTTTACTGCTTATAATGTTATTTTTCAAGCTTAGAGTTTAAATATTTCTGCAATTGGTCAAGCTTGCCCTTATCCAGCGCTTTTGTATCCTTTAATGGGTTTTCAATACCCAAATTGTCATATTTGAAAAAGCCCATGGTGTGAAATGCCAAAAGCTCATATTTTTCAAATTTAAAGCGCTTTACAAAATCTGCATAGCAGTCCATATCCCCTTCAGTATCGTTAATACCGGGCACAACCACCGTTCTCAGCCAAAGCCTTTTGTTTTTCTCGGTGCAATAATCCCCTATTGCAACAAACAGGTCAAAATCGCCCTTTGTATATTTTCTGTAATCCTCGGCATTATAAAACTTAATGTCAAGAATAATCATTTCTGCATTATCAATTGCGGTTTTTACCTTATCCGTTAAGGGAACACTGCCCGATGTATCAAGGCAATAGCCGATACCCTCGCTTTCAAGCATGGGCGCAATTTCGTTAATAAATTCAGCATTCAACAAAGGCTCGCCGCCTGAAAATGTTAATCCGCCGCCTTTTTTAAAATAAGGCTTAAAGCGCTTTGCCTTGTTAAAAACCTCCCGGGCGGTCATATTAATTGACGATTTGTGCCAGGTATCGGGGTTGTGGCAATATGCACACCTTAAGGGACAACCCGTAAAAAACACATCATATCTTATACCCTCTCCGTCAAGTGCGGCAAGGGATTCAAAGGAATGTATGTTAGCCATCACAATTCTCCTTTTTAATAGTATAACCCAATAATAAACGCTCCTGCTGATTTTTGCAAGAGCGTTTTTAATTTATAATTATAAATTAAAGCATTGATGCGACAATGTCGCCCATTTGGCTTGTGTTAACTGCCTCAAAGCCCTCCTCATAAATATCGGGAGTGCGTGCCTTGGTTAAGGCCTTATCAACAGCGTCCTCAATTGCCTGTGCAGCCTCCATTTCCTCAAAGGTGTAACGAAGCATCATAGCGCCTGAAAGAATGGTTGCAAGCGGGTTTGCCTTGCCCTGACCTGCAATATCAGGTGCGGAGCCGTGAATAGGCTCGTAAAGGCCGAATGTGCCCTCTGCAAGCGATGCGGATGCAAGCATACCGATAGAGCCTGAAATCATTGACGCCTCATCTGACAAAATATCGCCGAAAATGTTAGAGGTTACAATTGTGTCAAATTGGTTAGGATTGCGAACAAGCTGCATTGCACAGTTGTCAACATACATATAGCTAACCTCAACCTCCGGGTAATCAGTCTTGGTTTCTTCAACAACCTTTCTCCAAAGCCTAGATGAATCAAGCACATTTGCCTTGTCAACACAGGTAAGCCTTCTTTCACGCTTCATAGCATATTCAAAGCCTGCCTTAACAATTCTCTTTATCTCGGGATAAGTGTAACGCTCGGTATCATAAGCGCCTACCACGCCATTTTCCTCGTAGGTTCCCCTGTCGCCGAAATAAATTCCGCCTGTAAGCTCACGAACAATAAGAATATCAAGTCCGTCGCCGATAATTTCCTCCTTAATAGGAGAGGCTGACTTAAGGGGCGCAAAAATCTTTGCAGGGCGAAGATTTGCGAAAAGTCCCAAATCCTCACGAATTGCAAGCAGTCCCTTTTCAGGGCGGTTTGAGCCAGGTTGGTCGTCCCATTTCGGGCCGCCTACTGCGCCCAAAAGTACAGCGTCGCTTGCCTTGCAGGCTTTGGCAGTTTGCTCAGGGTACGGCACACCGTATTCGTCAATTGCGCAGCCGCCTAAAAGCTGATAGTCATAATCAAATTTAAAATCGAATTTTTTCCCTGCCTTGTTGAGCACCTTAATACATTCGTCAACAATTTCCGGGCCGATTCCGTCGCCTCTTAATACAGTTATCTTATAATTTTTCATTTTCATTCCTCCTATCAGCAAACATCAAAAATACCCGGCATTGTATCGTCACGCATTGTATCCTCTTGGTCACGGTTAATGGCGCAAATAACGCCCTTCATGCAGGCATAGCCAATATTGTGGCTTACACCTATGCCGAATATATCTTTACCTTGAGGAGTTTTAAGATGAATATATGCAATCGCTTTTGAATCTGAGCCTACGCTGATTGCGTGCTCGTCATAGTCGATAAAATCATAATCTCTAAGGGGTGTTTTGTTCATAGCGTCGCAAAATGCACCTACAGGACCGTTGCCGTAGCCCTCAATTGAAACCGGCTCGTTGTCCTTATACTTTAATGTGCCGGTAAAATGAACTGATGTAAGCTCATCTTCTTCGTTCTTTTCTTCACTGATTTTATAGTGAGCAAGCCTGTATGGGCCGTTAACATTTCTGTATTCCTTCTGGAACAGGTCAAATACCTCGTCAGGGGTAATCTCCTTGCCCTTTTCATCACAGGCCTTTTGAACAACCGCACCGAACTCAGGGTGCATAGCCTTTGGCATTTTAATGCCGTAGTTGTTTGCAAGAATATAAGCGGTTCCGCCCTTACCCGACTGTGAGTTAATACGAATAATAGGCTCGTATTCTCTGCCCACATCCGCAGGGTCGATAGGAAGATAAGGTACCTCCCACAAATCCGTTCCGCTTTCCTCCATGTAAATTTTGCCTTTGTTGATAGCATCCTGGTGTGAGCCTGAAAATGCGGTAAACACAAGCTCGCCTGCATAAGGCCAGCGTGGGGGCACAACCATCTTTGTGCAACGCTCATATACCTCTTTAACCTTGTTAATTTCGTGGAAATCAAGCTGAGGGTCAATGCCCTGGGTCCACATGTTCATTGCAAGGGTAATAACATCAACATTACCTGTGCGCTCGCCGTTGCCGAACAAAGTGCCCTCAACTCTGTCAGCGCCAGCCATAAGGCCAAGCTCGGTTGCGGCTACGCCCTCGCCCCTGTCATTGTGGGGGTGCAGCGAAATAATTGCAGCGTCTCTGTTAGGAAGATTGCGGCAAAAATATTCGATTTGGTCTGCATAATAGTTAGGGGATGCACACTCAACGGTGTTGGGCAGGTTAAGAATAATCGGCTCCTCCTTTGTAATGTGGAGCGCCTCCATAACCTGATGACAAATTTCAACAGAATTGTCAACCTCGGTTTGGGAGAATGACTCGGGAGAATATTCAAAACGAATATTCATTTCAGGGTGTGCCTTCTTCTGCTCTTGGGTTAACTCGTAAATGAGCTTTGCACCGTTAATCGCAATGTCAATAACACCCTGCATATCGGTTTTAAAAACAACCTTTCTTTGAAGGGTTGAGGTTGAATTGTAAAAATGAACAATAACATTTTTAGCGCCCTCAATTGCCTCAAAGGTCTTTTTGATAAGGTGCGGTCTTGCCTGAACAAGCACCTGAATTGTTACATCATCGGGGATATATCCGCCCTCAATAAGGGTTCTTAAAATTTCATAGTCTGTGTCGGAGGCTGACGGAAAGCCAACCTCAATTTCCTTAAAGCCAACATCAAGAAGAGTTTTAAAAAACTCAAGCTTTTCCTGAAGGTTCATCGGGTCAACAATTGACTGATTACCGTCACGCATATCAACCGAGCACCAAATAGGAGCCTTGGTAATAGGTGTGTCAGGCCAGGTTCTGTCGGGAATGTTAATGGGCTTAAAAGCTACATACTTTTTGTAACCTTGGTTCATAATAAAATCTCCTTTCAAATTGTGCGGAGCAAAAAACAAGCCCCTACACATAAAGTATAGGGGCGTTAATATCACGCGGTACCACCCTATTTCGGCAGTAAAACTTACCGCCCTTTAGCATCAAACAATGCCTCAACCGATAACGAGGTTAACCGTCTGCCCCTATCAATTGCTGTTCAGGGCAACAACTCCGCAGAGAGCTATGCATTAATCAATTTATATTGGCTCGCATCAACCGCCAACTCGCTGAAATAAAGTTGAAAAATCTTTTTCTGCTTCAATGTCTTTATTGGGTACTGTTTAGTTTTCAGTAATGCTATTATACCAAATAAAAATAATTTGTCAATACCGCCGCTAATCATTTTAAAAATAAACACAGCAAAAAAGCGAGCATGCACAGCTTTAATGCATACCCGCTTGTTTTACCCTTTAAATTTTAGAATAGCCGTAGCCGTTTGAAATAGCGTCAACGCTTTGACCCTGCCTGCAAAGGGGGCAGTTGTGCGCAGGATATGAGCAGTAATTGGGGATATCATCGGTTGTAAAAATTGTGTTTACCTTAACTCCGTCAATTTCATCCTTAGCGCTGAACACGCTTGAAATTCCCACAACATTGCCGCCGTAATATTGAACGCTTTCCATAGCACGCTCAACGGTCCTGCCCGATGTGATACATGAAATAAGCACCAGCACGTTTTTACCCTGAATCATTCGCCTTAAATTGTCACGGAAAATTAAATTTCCTGCGGCGTCATACTCGGAGCCAACAACATAAACGCTTTGCTCCGGGTTTGGGTTAAGCATATTGGGTCTTGCAAGCTCATGGGCAAGATATGCGCCAAGCGCCTGTGTTTCGTAAAGGCAAAGCACGGTGTCAACCTCAATATCATTGGTGTTATAATATTCAGACAAAAGCATTGCAGTGTCAACCGCAACCTCGTGGTTGTGCTTAACATCCGATGTGCCTATGTAATAATTAATATGGTTGCTTGATGAAATGAAATGCCCCGGCATAACATGAATAAAAACTCTGTCATTTCGAGGACTTGTTATTGTATACACATTGTTCATTACAGCATCTCCTTTTTCTTTAATTTTACACTAAAGCACTTTATTTTTCAACGGATATTACAACTAAAAAAAGCCTGCTTTTTTGTGAATTTTCGCCAAAACAAAACGCCCCCATTGCAAGGGGCGTTTAAAAATTTTATCAAATTACATTGATTGATGGAAGGTACGGGCAATAACCTCTTCCTGCTTGTCACGGGTAAGCTTGTTAAAGTTTACTGCATAACCGCTTACACGAATTGTAAGTGAAGGATAAAGTGTTGGGTCCTCCATAGCAGCAATAAGCTTTTCTCTGTTAAGAACGTTAACATTAAGGTGATGTGCGTCCTGCTCAAAGTAACCGTCAAGCATGGTTGTTAAGTGCTCAACTCTGTCCTCATCATCCTTGCCGAGTGCGTCCGGAGTGATTGAGAAGGTGTTTGAAATACCGTCCTGGCAGCAAGCGTAGTTTAACTTTGCAACAGAGTTAAGGGAAGCAAGCGCACCCTCAGCATCTCTGCCGTGCATTGGGTTTGCACCCGGTGCGAAAGGCTCACCTGCTTTTCTGCCGTCAGGTGTTGAGCCGGTCTTTCTGCCGTACATTACATTTGATGTAATTGTAAGGATTGAAAGTGTATGCTTAGCGCCACGGTATGCAGGAGTTTTGCAAAGCTCTTTGTAGAAATATTCAATAAGGTCCTTACCGATAAGGTCTGCTCTGTCATCATCGTTGCCGTATTTGGGGAAGTTGCCCTTAATATCAAAGTCAGTGATAATGCCACGCTCATCCTTAATAGGAGTAACCTTTGCATACTTGATAGCTGAAAGTGAGTCGATTGCTACTGAGAAGCCTGAAACACCGAAAGCCATAAGTCTTTCAACATCTGTGTCGTGAAGTGACATCATAAGTCTTTCATAAGCGTACTTATCATGCATGTAGTGGATAATGTTCATGGTGTTAACATAAAGTCTTGCCATCCATGAAAGATACTTTTTATATACTGCGTAAACCTTGTCGTAATCAAGAACGGCCTCGTCAAATACATCTCCCTCGGGAGCAATCTGAACGCCCTCAATTTCGTCCTTACCGCCGTTAAGAGCCATAAGAAGAACCTTTGCAAGGTTGCAACGAGCACCGAAGAACTGCATTTGCTTGCCCATCTTCATTGCAGATACGCAGCAAGCGATAGCGTAGTCGTCGCCGTACATTCTTCTCATTACATCGTCATTTTCGTATTGGATTGAGTCTGTGTCAATAGAAACCTTTGCGCAGAAATTCTTAAAGCCCTGCGGAAGGTGCTCTGACCAAAGAACAGTAATGTTCGGCTCAGCAGATGAACCAAGGTTGTAAAGAGTTTGAAGAATACGGAAGCTTGTTTTTGAAACCATGTGCTTGCCCTCGCCTGTTACACCTGCAAGTGCAACTGTAACCCATACCGGGTCGCCTGCGAAAAGGTCGTTGTATTCGGGAGTTCTTAAGTGACGAACTAAACGAAGCTTGATTACAAGGTCATCAATAAGTTCTTGAGCCTCAACCTCTGTAAGAGTGCCCTCCTCAAGATCTCTTTGAATATAAACATCCATAAATTCAGCAATTCTGCCGATTGAGTTAGCTGCACCGTTTTGCTCCTTGATAGCGCCAAGGTAGCCGAAGTATAACCACTGAATAGCCTCTCTTGCGTTTGTTGCAGGCTTTGAAATATCATAGCCGTAACGAAGTGCAAGGCCCTTAAGCTGGTTCATAAAGTCAAGTTGCTTTGAAAGGTCCTCAAGAAGGTGGATTGTTTCCTCGTCAAGAACTTCCTTTTCGCCAACCTTTTTCTTGTCAAGCTTCTTTTGCTCAATAAGATAATCCATACCGTAAAGAGCAATTCTTCTGTAATCGCCGATGATTCTGCCACGGGCATAAGCATCCGGAAGACCTGTAAGAATACCTGCGTGACGAGCCTGCTTCATTGTGTCTGTATAAGCACGGAATACGCCGGTGTTGTGAGTTGTTCTGTATGTGAACTCATCTTTAATTTTATCTGAAAGCTCGTAGCCGTAAGCATTACAAGCCTGAACTGCGTTTCTGAAGCCTGCGAAAGGCGATACGCCTCTCTTAAGCGGAGCGTCTGTTTGAAGGCCTACGATAATATCTGTATCCTTATCAACAACATATCCCGGTTCGTGTGATAAAATTGATAATACTCTGTCTGTATCTACATCAAGAACGCCGCCCTTTTCGTTCTCGGCAATAAGTAATTCCTTAACTCTCTTCATTTCCTTATCGGTTCTGGCTGTAGGGCCCTCAAGGAATGATTCGTCTCCGTCGTAAGCGGTGTAGTTCATTTTGATGAAATTTGAAACATTGATTTCATCACACCATACGCCTGTGTTAAATTCTCTCCATGCATTGTTTTCCATAACAATTCTCCTTTGCTGAATTTTAAATATCAAAAACTATTTATTAACTCTTTGAGCTTGCAATTTGTGCATTTGTTCGCAATGGCCGCAACTATCGCAATCTCTTTGACCGCACCTGCCGCAACAGGTTGAATGGTTTGGGCAAAGATGAACATCGCCGCCGTGAATTTCAAGTGCCTTGCCGTTGATTATTGCGTCTGCAATTTTGGTTCTTGCGCTTTCGTATATTGCGGCTACTGTTGACCTGGCAACCGCCATCTGCTTTGCACATTCCTCCTGGCTGAATTTAAGCTTATCTATAAGCCTGAATGCCTCGTATTCGTCAAACGAAAGAGAAACGCTTTCAGCATAGTCGCCAAATGGTCTGAATCCCATACTTTTCGGGTACTCACAAATGCATCTCATTTTCTTTGGTCTAGCCATAAAAACCTCCAAAAACTTGTATATTCATTTATGCACCGTCTATATTATACACAATTGTTGACATATGTCAATAACTTTTTTAAAATAATTTTTTGCAACAAAAAAAGGTGCAAAATTCACCCTTTGCACCCTTAAAATATTAAGCTTTTAATCCTTGGCAAGCTTTCTTATATCCTTTGCCGAGCCCATAACAATTATGTGCTCGTTTTTTGAAAAAACATAGTCCGCAGAATTGATAGCGGTTACATTATTATAGCTGTCCTTCGCCGCAATTACCGTAACATTGTGGGTTTTGCGAACGTTTAATGTAATCAGGCTTTTGCCGCACCAGGAATCCGGGGTTTCAATTTCATAAATGCCTGCGTCGTCGCTTAATTTGATAAAATCAAAAATTTTCCTGTTTGAATAGGTTACTGCGGTGTCATAAGCAGTGTCCCTTTCAGGGTAAATTACCTTGTCTGCGCCGTTTTTCAGCAAAAACTTTTCATGCACCTCGGAGGAGGCCTTTGCAATAATGTTTTGCGCCCTCAACTCCTTTAAGCAGTCAACTATCATAAGGCTGTCCTGAAAATCGCCCACGCAAACAAAAACATAATCGTAATCGTCAACACCCAGAGCCTCAAGGTTGCTTTTCACCGTGTAGTCGCCTATTTCAGCGGTGGTAACGCCGTAGGCGTATTCGTCAATCAGTCTTTCGTTTTTATCAACAAGCATTACCTCGTTGCCCATTTCGCACAAATCTATTGCCAAATGAGCGCCGAACTTGCCTGCACCTATAATAAGATTAGTTTTCATTAATATACACTGCCTTTCTTAGCCCACCATAATCTTGCCCTTGGGCTTTTGGGTTGTTACCTTTGGCTTTGACGCCACAAAGGATAACGCAAAAATAACACTTGTCAGCCTGCCTATATACATAAGAGCAACTATCACAAGCTTTGACACAACGCTCAGCCCGGGAGTAATGCCTGTTGACATGCCCACGGTTCCCATTGCGGATACACATTCAAAAATAATATCCGTAAGGGTAAAGCCTCCGTCCGCAAAGGAAACTATTATTACACCCACAAAAATTTCAATAAGGTTAATAAACACAACCGATACGGCATTTTTCACGGTTTCAAGAGTAATTCGCCTGTCAAACACATCAACATTATCTTTGTTGCGGGCTGTTGCGGCAACACACAAAAACAAAACCGCAATAGTTGTTGTTTTTACGCCGCCTGCTGTTGAGCCGCTGGAGCCGCCTATAAACATTAATATTATAGTCAGCATTTTTGATTGAGCAGTCAGTGCGCCGTTGTCAACACTGTTAAAGCCTGCAGTGCGTGGCGTGGTGCTGCAAAAAAATGCGTTTAAAACCTTACCCCCAATGCTCATATCCTTAAAAGTATTGTTGTATTCAAAAGCCAAAAACAGTGTCGTGCCCAATATCAAAAGAATTGATGTGGTTATTAAAACCAGCTTTGTGTGCACCGAAAAGCTCTTTGCCTTAAACCTGCATTTTTTCATATCCTGCCAAACAATAAAGCCCAGGCCGCCGAAAATTATCAGCAGGCAAATTGTCAACAAAATAATCGGGTCATTATTTACCGTTGTCAGCGAGGAGGAGGGAGAAAACATACCCATTAAATCAAATCCGGCATTGCAAAATGCTGAAATTGATGTAAAAAGAGCCATGTATATTCCACGCCTTACTCCTGCAAGAGGAACAAGCCTAAGTGAAAGAAGCACTGCCCCGGCAAGCTCGCAGGAAGCGGTAAAAATAATAACCGATTTTACCAGCCCCTTAACCTCGCCCAGGCTTAAGGAGCCGATACCCTCCTTTAAAAGCATTTTTTGCTTAAGGCTCATTTTCTTTTTCAAAATATTTACCGCAACCGCAAGCATTGTTATAAAGCCAAGGCCGCCTATTTGAATAAGGACAATTATTACAAGCTGGCCGAAAACGCTCCAGTTTGTAAAGGTGTCAAAAGGCACAAGGCCTGTAATGCACGAGGCCGAGGTGGCAGTAAACAAGGCATTAACAAAAGCCGCACTGCCTTGCTTTGAGCTGACAGGCAACATAAGCAGAGCCGTGCCCACCGCAATAAGCAACGCAAAACCGCTTGCTACAATTTTTGGGTAAATAAGCGAATAGTTATTTTTCTTCATTAGCATTCAGAGGGATGATAGTTTTTAATGTGCTTTTTCAGCACTTCTCTCACATTATCATCGTTTATATCCTTTAATTCGTTCATCATATTTTCAAATTTTGATTCATTAATATCAAGGGGCTGATTAACAAAAATTTTCTCGTTTGCCGTTTTTTGGCGAGTTGCAATTTCGTCATTCATCGCCAGCTCCTCATAAAGCTTTTCGCCGGGCCTGAGCCCCACAATTTCAATGCCGATTTCCTCAACGGAATAGCCTGAAAGCTTGATAAGATTTTTTGCAAGATCCATAATCTTAACAGGCTCGCCCATATCCAAAACAAATATTTCGCCGCCCTTTGCCAAGCCACCCGCTTGGCAAACCAGCTGTGCCGCCTCGGGTATTGTCATAAAATACCTTGTAATATCAGGGTGCGTAACCTTTACCGGTCCGCCCTTTTCAATTTGTTTTTTGAAAATGGGGATTACCGAGCCGTGGGAGCCAAGCACATTGCCGAACCTTACCGCAGCATAGTGGGTGTTTTGCGACCTTGCGTTCATCTCCTGCACAATAATTTCGGTAATTCTCTTTGTGCAGCCCATAACATTTGTTGGGTTAACCGCCTTGTCTGTTGAAAGGATTACCATTTTAGGCACCTTATATTCATCTGCAAGCATTGCCACATTGTATGTGCCGAAAACATTGTTTTTAACTGCCTCACAGGGGCTGTCCTCCATTAACGGAACATGCTTGTGCGCCGCCGCATGGAAAATAACATCGGGCTTGAACTGCTCAAATATTTCACGCAGCCTGTCAACATCTCTGACAGAGCCTATTCTTACCTGAATATCCATTTCGCCGTTGTATTTATCCCTAAGCTCGTTGGCAAGTTCAAAGGCGCAGTTTTCGTATATATCAAAAATAATAATTGAATTTGGATGGTATCTTGCCACCTGCTTGCATATTTCAGAGCCGATTGAGCCACCGCCGCCGGTTACCAAAATATTTTTGCCCACCAAATATCTGCAAACCTTTTTATCAAGGCTTATTTCAGGCCGAGAAAGCAAATCGGCAATATCAATGCTGCGGATTCGCCTGTTGCCGCCCTCCATCATATCGTTTACCGATGGGCTTATTCTTACCTTTGCCCTGGTTTCCATGGCAATGTTGATAATTTCCTTTTGTCTTTGAGGAGTTGCTGACGGCAGGCAAATAATTATCTGGTCAATTCTGTATTTTTCAACCAGCTGGGGTATTTGGCTGCAATTGCCCACTACTTTAACGCCGTTTATGCTTTTTCTGTATTTGTTAGGGTTATCATCCACTGCAATAACAGGCCTGCCTGCCACATAATGGTCGTTTGCAAGGGCGTCAATTACAAAATTGCCCATAAAGCCTGCGCCCACTATCATTACCCTGTCGGATTTTTCGGGGCGGTCAAACACTCTTTGAGCAAACCTTTTTAAAATTCTAAATCCGAACCTTGGCACAACTATGCAAAAGCACAGGAAAATAAAGCACAAAACATAAGCATACCAAGCCAGACCGCCGCTTACCTTAAACACATGCCTGAACAGCACACGGTCAACAAAAAACAGCATTGCCGACTGAATTGCCGCCGAGGCGACGCTCCTTACAATTTCGTCATTACCTGCATATTTCCACACGCTTTTGTACAAATCCATAAGTATGTTGATAAGTACGGCAAGAATACCCACCAAAAAGAAATGTGGGTATGAAAACGCAATATTCCTATATACACTGCCTGCAATTTGCCCATTATTGGTTATGTAGCATATCGCCATATTGGTAACGCCAAACAGGCAAAAATCAACTAAAGCGATTAAAAATTTTTTCAAAAAAGCTGTAAATCTGTTGTCATTATACATGTGCTGATTATCGTCAACATTCTTGTAAAACATAACTTACCTTCCCTTGGCCTGCCATAGTGCCATAGTATGAATTAACTGAATTATACACTAAAAACAAAAGATATTCAATTATTCTTTCTCGTTATCCTTACTGTCATTATACTTGTGAGGATTGTTTTTTCTGTCGGTTTTCTTTTTAACAGCCTTAACAAGCCATATCGTTGCCGACACAAACGCCGTAGCCCCCACAATGCATAAGGGTATTTTGTAATTATCCTTATGCGAGGCAAGCTTGTCAATATTAATGCCCCAGTCGTTTAAAAGCTGGCTTTTGCTTTTATTTGCGCTTAACCCCTGTGTGGTGGAGTCTTGAACAATAATTCTGTTGGTGTATTGCCTTGTAACATCTCCGGTAGCTTCGGTTACCGTAAAATCGCACTGCTTGTAAATTTCGTCGTTGGCGCAAACAACAACCGTTGCCGTTCCTTCGCCGGTTGCGGTAATCAAGCCGCCCTTTGACAGCTCAATAACATTTTCCTCATCGCAAAAATATCCTACAACCGCAACAGCTCCTACCGGCTCAATTGAATAATCAAGTTGCACGCTGTCGCCCACCTGCAGCTCACTTGCCGCAGCATAAAGGGTCATATTTTCAGCCATAACGGTGCCGCCATCATTTTCCGAAGCAGAGGTGCTGTCCTCCCCGGCAGCAGCATCCGACGGGGTGCTTTGTGCCGCCGTGGTGCCCGTACTGCCCTCGCTCGGCTTGTTGTTCGGTGCCGCCCGCTTGCTTGTAGTGGGCTTTTTTGTGGCGGCAGGGCTTGTTGTGGGTGCAGCACCCCCACCTGTTACAGCACCCCAGTTGGGTGCGCCGTAGCCCATTATGGCGCTTATATTGTTATAAGGCTTTGAGCCGCTTGTGGTGTAGGTTCTTTCCTTAACCGCACCGGAGCAGTTACCCTCTATGGTATAAACCGTTGAGCCCGAAATTCCCTTAACAATACCCACATGCTGTGAGGAGCCGTTACCGCTCCAGTCAAAAAACACCAAATCGCCCTTTTTGGGTGTGTAGCCCGATGAACGGGTATGATAGCGGCCCTTGTTTTGATACCAGCTTATCATTGAGTTGCAGTTGCCGCCGCTGGGCACAATGCTGCCGTAAAGCTTAACGCCGAGGGCATTGCCCGCCTTGTTAAAGCACCACAGCACAAAGGTGGTGCACCAGCCCCCCTGATAGCCGTACCATTCGCCGTATTTTGAATATGTACCCGTGCCTTGGTAGCCTACCTCATTTTCAGCAACGGATATAACCTTTGATATTGCGCTTGCCTGCGACACACCCTTTGCCTGGGCAACAAAGCAGGCAGGGGTCAGCATAACCGTCAGCACCATTAAAAATGCAACGGCTTTTTTAATATTCCTCATAGCAGCAATCCTTTAAAAGTTACAAAAAGTTTAAAATATTACAAATTAGTTACATTTTTAATTATACTATTATATACCGAAAAATCAAGTATAATTTGTATATTAAGCAAATTATTCCGTTGAAACACAGTAAAATTTATGCTAAAATTAACTTATACTACGGCATATTTTAATGTTTAGAGGGGATTTTATGAGCTATCTTAAAGATTACATAAAAAATTACGGCGATACCGCATTTACCGCAAAGGGCTTTACCGATGCCGACAATGTTGCAATGTGCTATATGTACTATATGCCCATTGAGCAGGTGGTTTCATCAAGCCTTGATGACGAGCCCGTACCTTTTGATAAAGTCTGCAATGAGCTGTTTGAATTAAGGGGCAGAAAGCACACTCCCGTAGGCTTGGTTTTAACCAAGGACATAAGCGTTCAAACCATGAATATGGCTGCAAAAAAGCGCTATGCCCAAATGAAGGTGGTGGGCGCAACCGGCGTTTTCGGCACGAGCCCTGCCGTTCAGTTTAATGCGGCAACCTTTTTGCTGCCTGATAACACAATTGTTGTTCTGTTTAGGGGCACCGATGACACCTTAATCGGCTGGAAAGAGGATTTTGACATTTTGTTTAAGGACTCCGTACCATCGAACAAACTTGCAACCGATTACCTTGAGGCTGTTGCTCAAAAATTCAGCGGCGACATTATAGTTTGCGGCCACTCCAAGGGTGGCTATGTGGCACAGTACGGAGCCCTTAACTGCAAAAAAGAGGTTCGCAACAGAATAGTAAGACTTTATAACAACGATGGCCCGGGCTTTCAAAATTACGATTTCTTAAACTCCGAGGAATACAAGGAAATGCTGCCTAAATACAGGCATTTTGTGCCTGAATCCTCCTTAATCGGAATGATGCTTTGCCACGACGACGATTACACCGTTGTTAAAAGCAAGCGTGTGCTCGGCCCTTTGCAGCACGATTTAAGCACCTGGCAGTTTAACGGCGATAAATTAAGAATTACCAACGATTTAAGTTCCCTTGGCAAGGTTAACGATTTAATGATGTATAACCTTGTTAACAATTTAAATACCGAGCAAAGCCAGGCATTTGACACAGTGCTGACCAAGCTTTTTTGCAACGACCAATACGCAGGCCTGCTTAATTTTAAAAACGATTTTGTGGGCACCGTTAAGACAGGTAAGGAGCTTGCAGACGGAATTGACAGCGAAACCCGAAAAAACTTTAAAAGCGTTATGCCAAACTTTAAAAATGCTATACTCAGCGCCGAAAAGGATGTTTACAGCGGCAATTTCAAAACCGTTAAGCAGCGCAGCGAAAGCGAATAATGCGCCTAACTGCAAAAACAGCATTTAGGCAAATTTAAGGATAACTTATTTATGGAAATTAACGGACACAAGGTTGAAATTGTAAAATCCAACCGCAAAACCCTGTCTATTCAAATAACCCCCGACCTGCGAATTATTTTGCGCTGCCCCCTGTTCATGAGCAATGCTCAGGCAGAGCAATATGCTGCAGAAAAGGCTTCGTGGATAGAAAAACACCTTACCCGCCTTGAGGAGCTGGGCAAAAACGCACTGCCGCCCTTAAGCGAGGATGAAATAAAACGCCTGACCGACCTTGCCAAGGAATACATACCCCAAAGGGTTGAATATTACAGCAAAATAATAGGCGTTGATTACGGCAAAATCACAATTCGCCACCAAAAAACCCGCTGGGGCAGCTGCACATCAAAGGGCAATTTAAGCTTTAACTGCCTGCTGATGCTTACCCCCAACGAGGTTATTGACAGCGTTGTGGCACACGAGCTTTGCCACCGCCTGCAAATGAACCATTCAAAAGCGTTTTACTCCACTTTGCTTAAAGCATATCCCCAATATCCGTCGGCAAACAAATGGTTAAAGGAAAACGGCGGCGCAATTTTAAAAAGGATAATATAACCCACAAAAAAACAGACTCTACGAGTCTGTTTTTTATTGGTTTTTGGCTTAAAATACTAATCTTTCCTATTGAAATGGCAAATAATAGAGTATATAATATAAGCGAATGCGGAAAGGAGTTGTCCTATGAAAAACTTTATGGATAAGGACTTTTTACTTGACACTCCCACAGCAAAAAAGCTTTTTCACGATTTTGCCGAGAAAATGCCTATTTGCGACTATCATTGTCATTTAAGTCCCAAAGAAATTTATGAAAATCAACAACCGTCGGATATATCACAGCTTTGGCTCAGCGGCGACCATTATAAATGGCGTGCAATGCGCAGTTGCGGTGTTGACGAAAAATATTGCACCGGCGACGCTTCGCCGGAGGAAAAGTTTGTAAAATTCGGCGAAACCCTGCAATACTGCGTGGGTAATCCCCTTTACCACTGGGCTCATATTGAGCTGCAAAGGTATTTCGGCATTGACACACCCCTCAATGCAAAAACCGCCCGTGAAATTTATGCCAAGGCAAACGAGGCAATTGCAAAGGGCGATTTCAGACCCCAAAGCCTTATTACAAGGTCAAATGTTAAGGTTGTTTGCACAACCGATGACCCTATCGACGATTTAAAATACCACAAGCTTTTAAAAGAGCAAAGTGATTTTGACTGCAAGGTTTTACCGAGCTTCAGGCCCGACAAGGCTCTTAACATTCACTTAAAGGGCTTTAACGACTATATTAAATCGCTGGGCGCTGCCGCAGGTGTGGAAATCAAATCCTACAAGGATGTTATTACCGCCCTGCTTAACAGAGCAGATTACTTTAACTCTGTCGGCTGTAAGGTTTCAGACCAAGCCTTTGATTATGTTCCCTTTAAACTTGCAAGCGATGATGACATTGAGGCTGTATTCCAAAAAGCAATGAACGGCGAAACAGTTACCCAAGCCCAGGGCGATATTTACAGAACACCTGTGCTTTTGGCACTTGGGGAAAAATATCATCAGTTAGGCTGGGCAATGGAGGTTCACATCGGTGCAATGCGTAACAACTCAACCAGGCTTTTCAACAAGCTGGGCCCCGATGTCGGATTTGATTCCGTGGGCGACTGCGAAATCGCAGAAAACCTCTCCCGCTTTATGGACGCTCTCGATGTTAAGGGCGTGCTCCCAAAAACAATTTTGTTCAACCTTAATGACAAGGACAACACCGTTCTTGCCACAATGCTGGGCAATTTCCAGGGCACCGAGGCAGATTCAAAAATTCAATTTGGCCCTGCTTGGTGGTTTTTAGACACTATGGACGGTATGACAAACCAAATGAAAGCTCTTGGCAACCTGGGCGTTTTAGGCAAGTTTGTTGGCATGGAAACCGACTCACGCTCATTTACATCATACGGCAGGCACGAATATTTCAGAAGAATTATGTGCCGCTTAATCGGCGGCTGGATAGAAGACGGCTGGTATGCTTATGATGAAGACATTGTAAAGGAAATAATTGAAGGTATTTGCTACAACAATGCTATAAAATACTTTGAATTTTAATTTAGGAGGACACATATTATGAATCTTAATCTCAGGCCTAAAGAGGAATGTATGTTTGATGAAATTTCTCTCGGAGAAATTATGCTTAGACTTGACCCCGGCGAGGGCAGAATTAAAACCGCACGCTCATTCAGAGCATGGGAGGGCGGCGGCGAATATAATGTTGCTCGTGGACTTCGCAGATGCTTTGGTCTCAAAACCTCTGTTGTAACCGCTTTTGCAGAAAACGAAATCGGCTACCTTATGGAGGATTTAATTCTCCAGGGCGGAGTTGACACATCACTTATCAAATGGGTTCCATACGACGGTATCGGCAGAACTGTAAGAAACGGCATTAACTTTACCGAGCGTGGCTTTGGTATCCGTGGCGCAGTTGGTGCATCCGACAGGGGCAATACCGCAGCATCACAGCTTAAGCCCACCGATATTGATTGGGATTATATCTTCGGCACCCTTGGCGTAAGATGGCTTCACACAGGCGGAATTTATGCCGCACTTTCAGAAACTGCAGCCGAAACCGTAATTGCCGCAGTAAAAAAAGCAAAGGAATACGGCACAATCGTATCCTATGACCTTAACTATCGCCCATCACTTTGGAAGGGTATCGGCGGCCAGGAAAAGGCTCAGGAGGTTAACAGGGAAATCGCCAAGTATGTTGATGTTATGATTGGCAACGAGGAGGACTTTACCGCTTCTCTCGGCTTTGAGGTTGAGGGTAACGACGCCGACCTTAAGGAGCTTAACATGAACGGCTATTACAAAATGATAGAAACCGTTACAAAGGCGTATCCTAACTTTAAGGTTATCGCAACAACCTTAAGAACCGTTAAAACCGCAACAGTTAACGACTGGAAAGCAATTTGCTGGGCTGACGGCAAAATTTATAACTCCCTTGAATATCCCGCCCTTGAAATTCTTGACCGTGTAGGCGGCGGCGACAGCTTTGCATCAGGCCTTATCTATGGCCTCATGACCTACGAGGATGCTCAAAAGGCAGTTAACTACGGCGTTGTTCACGGCGCATTGGCAATGACAACCCCCGGCGACACATCAATGGCCTCACTTAAAGAAGTTGAGGCAAAGGTTAACGGTGCAGGCGCCCGTGTTCAAAGATAATTAAGCGATAAGGAGATAAAGCATTATGTCAAATAAAATTGAAACACTTGCTAAAATTCAAGAGGTAGGTATTGTTGCAGTTGTTCGTGCAACATCGATTGAGCAGGCTGAAAAAATTACAGACGCTTGCATCGCAGGCGGCGTTGCAGCCATTGAATTAACATTTACAGTTCCCCATGCCGACAAGCTTATTGAGGCTATGAGGGCTAAATATAACAGCGGCGAAATCATTATCGGCGCAGGCACCGTTATGGATGCCGCAACAGCAAGAATCGCTATTCTTGCAGGTGCAGAATACATTGTAGCACCTTATTTTGACCCTGAAACAGTTAAGTGCTGCAACAGATACGGCGTGCCGTCAATGCCCGGCATTTACACCCCTACAGAGGCTGTTGCCGCTATGGAATGCGGTGCAGATGTTCTTAAGGTGTTCCCAGGCGACATTGCAGGCCCAAGATTCATCAAGGATATTCACGGCCCAATTCCAAATGCAGTTATGATGCCGTCAGGCGGCGTTGATGTTGACAATGTTAAGGATTGGATTAAGGCAGGCGCAATCGCTTGCGGCGCAGGCTCATCACTTATTGCAGGCGCTAAAACAGGCGATTATGACAAAATCACAGAAACCGGCAAGCTCTTTGTTCAAAGAATTAAAGAGGCAAGAGCCGAAATGGCTAAATAATCAAAGCACAGTTTTACAGAGGTATTTATGAATCTTCCCAACGACCCTTTTATACTTTTAAGCGTTGTTAACACCAAGCTCCGTGACTGCTATTCCTCCCTTGACTCAATGTGTGAGGATTTGGATATTGATAAGCAGGAGCTTGTGGAAAAGCTTGGCAACGCAGGTTTTAGGTATGATATAAGCAACAATACTTTTAAGGAGTGATAACTTGGCTGACAAGCTTCAGGAAGGGCACAGAGATAGGGCTCGTCAGGCATATCTCTCTTCATCAATAAGCAATATGCCCGACTATTATATATTGGAATTGGTGCTGTTTTACGCCATTCCACGCAAGGATGTAAAGCCCATTGCCTTTGAGCTTATTGAAAAATATACCACCCTTAAAAATGTTTTAAACGCAAGTATTAACGAACTGACCCAAATCAAGGGCGTTGGCGAAAATGCCGCAATACTTATAAAACTTATCGGCGATATATCAAATTACATTGCCGGCGATAATTCGGTAAGGCTTTCCACCTCTGACGAGGCAACGGAGCATATTCGTTCAATACTCCACAACCTGCCTGTTGAACGCCTTGTTTTAATAACCCTTGACGATAATCAGCATATTATTAAAACAAATATTTTGGCAGAAGGCGACGAGTGCAGCGCAACGGTTGACCCTAAAAAGGTTGCCGAGTGCATTTTGAGGGATAACCCACGCAATGCAATAATTGCGCATAATCATCCAAATGGCAGTGCAAGCCCCTCGGCGGAGGATGTTAACTTTACTATCGAACTGCTTAACCTGCTGCGTACAATGCATGTTCGCTTAAACGACCATATTATAGTCGGCAAAAACGAAACTAAAAGCATGAGCAGCATGCTCCAATACGCAAACTTTTTTGATTAACACCGATAGCCCACCACCATCCCGGCCTTCCATAAAACATAACACAGATAAAAATAACCCTCCGTTTTAATCGGAGGGTTATTTCTTTGCTGAAAACCAAGAAAAAAGAACGGATGGCGGACCATCCGTTCTTAGTGGGTATTTTGTATTAATTATTCTGCGGGTGCATAATAATCAACAAGGCGTGCAAGCTTATTATATTTTTCAATTGAGTTTTCTGCTGCAATGCTGAACAACTGCTCTGCCTTGCCCGGGAATGCTCTCTTAAGTGAAGAATATCTTGTTTCGCCCTCAATGAACTCAACATAATCGGCTGAAGGAGCCTTTGAGTCAAGTGAGAATGGGTTCTTGCCCTCTGCGATCAATGCAGGGTTGTAACGGAACAGGTTCCAATAGCCGGCTGCAACAGCCTTCTTTTGCTCTGCCTGGTTAAACGGCATCTTAATACCGTGGTTAATACAAGGAGCATAGCAAATTACGATTGAAGGTCCGTTATAAGCGGCAGCCTCCTGGAATGCCTTTAAGCACTGATTAGCGTTAGCGCCCATAGCAACCTGTGCAACATATACATAGCCGTATGACATTGCGATTTGAGCAAGGTCTTTTTTCTTTGTAATCTTACCTGAAGCGGCAAACTTGGCAACAGCACCTGTAGGTGTAGCCTTTGATGCCTGGCCGCCTGTGTTAGAGTAAACCTCGGTATCAAATACAACAATGTTTACATCCTCGTTTGAAGCAATAACATGGTCAAGACCGCCGAAGCCGATATCATAAGCCCAACCGTCGCCGCCGAAGATGAATTGATACTTCTTAGCAGCATAATCTGCATCCTTAAGGAAGTCCTCAGCGGCAGCCTTAGCCTCGCCGTCAAGTGAAGCAGCCTTAACTGCGGCAATAAGAGCGTTAGCGTCAGCCTCGTTCTTAGCAGTATCCTCGTAGGTTGCAAGCCAAGCGTCAGCCTCCTTAATGCCTGCCTTTGAAAGAACCTCTGCATCCATTGCAAGTCTTTCACGGATTTGTTTTTGAGCAATATACATACCGTAACCGAACTCTGCATTATCCTCAAAGAGTGAGTTTGACCATGCAGGGCCGTGGCCGTTTTTATCTACTGTGTAAGGTGTTGAAGGTGCAGAACCGCCCCAAATTGATGAACAGCCTGTTGCGTTTGCAATATACATCTTATCGCCGTAAAGCTGTGTAACAAGCTTTGCATAAGGAGTTTCGCCGCAGCCTGCGCATGCGCCTGAGAACTCAAGATAAGGCTTTTTATATTGAACGCCGATTGTTGTGTTGTTAACAACCTCAGGCTTAATGGATGTGTCAACAAGTGCGTCGTATGACTTTTGAACATCAAGCTGTGAAGCAATTGGCTTCATAGTAAGTGACTTTGTAGGACATACATTTGCACAAGAACCACAGCCTGTGCAGTCCAAAGCTGAAACGATAAGAGCATATTGATAATCGGTTCTCTTACTCTTAACCATCTTTGTACCCTCAGGTGCGGCAGCAGCCTCTTCCTCGTTCATACAAATAGGTCTGATAACTGCGTGTGGGCAAACCATTGAGCAAAGGTTACATTGTGCACACTTTGTTGGGTCCCACTCGGGAACTGCGATTGCAATACCTCTCTTCTCAAATGCTGCAGAGCCTTGAGGATATACACCGTCTGCGCTTTCAACAAATGCAGAAACAGGGAGATCGTCGCCGTGAAGTCTGCCTACAGGGTCAAGAATGTCCTTAACAAATTTCTTCATTTCAGGTCTTTCGGTTGGAACATGAAGCTCTTGAGGCTCGTCAACAGCATCCTTCCATGAAGCGGGAACATCAATCTTAACAACTTCCTTTGAGCCACGGTCAATACCGTTGCAGTTAGCGTTAACGATTGCCTCGCCCTTCTTTGAGAACTTAGCAACAACCTTTTCCTTCATATAACCGATTGCCTCATCAACAGGAAGAATACCTGAAATTGTGAAGAATGCAGATTGAAGAATTGTTGAAGCTCTGCCCGGGAGACCAACCTCCTCGGCAATTTTAATACCGTTAATGGTGTAGAAATTAATGTTATTCTCTGCAATATATCTCTTCATGCTTGCAGGGAGGTTAGCGTCAAGCTCTTCAGGGCTCCAAATGCAGTTAAGAAGGAATGTGCCGCCCGGAAGAAGGTCTTGAACCATATCATACTTTGTAACATAAGAAGGATTGTGGCATGCTACAAAGTTTGCCTTGTTAATAAGGTATGTTGATGTAATCGGCGATGAACCGAAACGAAGATGAGATACTGTAATGCCGCCTGATTTCTTTGAATCATAGAAGAAATAGCCCTGTGCATACATATCTGTGTGGTCGCCGATAATTTTGATAGAATCCTTGTTAGCACCTACTGTACCGTCTGAACCAAGACCCCAGAACTTGCATGATGTTGTGCCTGCAGGTGTTGTATCAGGTGTTTCGGTAACAGGAAGTGAAAGGTTTGTTACATCATCCTCAATTGAAAGAGTAAAGGTCTTTTTAGGCTCATCTGCATTCATATTTGCAAATACAGAAATAATGTGAGCAGGAAGAGTATCCTTTGAACCAAGACCGTAACGGCCACCAAATACAGGTACAGAGTCAAACTTTGTGCCCTTAAGAGCAGCTACTACATCAAGGTAAAGGGGCTCGCCCAATGAACCCGGCTCCTTTGTTCTGTCAATAACAGAAATTGTTTTAACAGTTTCAGGGATAACAGAAACAAGGTGCTTAACTGAGAACGGTCTGTAAAGGTGAACGCAAATCATACCAACCTTTTCGCCACGAGCGTTAAGGAAATCAACGGTTTCCTTAATAGTGTCGCAAACTGAGCCCATTGCAACAATTACTCTGTCTGCATCTGCAGCGCCGTAATAGTTAAAGAGCTTATAGTCAGTGCCGATTTTTTCGTTAACCTTGTTCATATACATTTCTGTTGCGGCAACAGCGTCGTTGTAATACTTGTTACAAGCCTCTCTGTGCTGGAAGAAAATATCTGAGTTCTCGGCAGAGCCACGAAGAACAGGGTGCTCGGGATTAAGTGCTCTTGCACGGAAATCTGCAACATCCTGCATATCAAGCATATCACGAAGATCCTCATAATCCCAAATCTCAATCTTCTGAACCTCGTGTGAGGTGCGGAAGCCGTCAAAGAAGTGAAGGAAAGGAACACGGCTCTTTAATGTTGAAAGGTGAGCAACGGCACCAAGGTCCATTACCTCCTGAACATTTGCAGAGCAAAGCATTGCATAACCTGTTTGGCGGCAAGCCATAACATCTGAATGGTCGCCGAAAATGTTAAGGGCATGTGTGGAAACACAACGAGCCGAAACATGAATAACACTTGGAATAAGCTCACCGGCAATCTTATACATATTTGGAATCATAAGTAAAAGGCCCTGTGAAGCAGTGTATGTTGTTGTTAAAGCACCTGCCGAAAGTGAACCGTGAACAGCACCTGCTGCGCCACCCTCAGACTCAAGCTCTGCAACTTTTACTGTTTGTCCAAAAAGGTTTTTCACTCCTCTTGCAGCCATAGCATCGGTTTCCTCTGCCATTGGAGAAGAAGGTGTAATAGGATAGATACCTGCAACCTCTGTAAACGCATAGCTAACGTGTGCAGCGGCGCTGTTACCATCCATGGTTTTCTTTTTTCTTGCCATTGGAAATTCCTCCATAAAAAAATACTAATAGTGCCGGGTGCATATTCTCCCCCGACTTACCACATTACATTATAACACCTTGATTTTTTAATTTCAACGAATAACAAAAAATAATTGCCCCCGGGATGTAAAATATAACATTGTTAGATTGTGTAAAATTACGAAAAACAGGTCAAAAAAAGCACACCGAATATTTTGTTCGGTGTGCCCAGCGTGTATTAATCAGTCATCCTCGCCGTCAAGGATTTTTATGCCCTCGCTTGAAAAATCAATCTCGCAGGATTCCTTGTCGGTGTTAACGGCCCTTGCATAACCCATGGATTTAAGGCTTGCCTTAACATTCGCAACGCCCTTGTATTTTTTAACCGTGGTGTATGAAATGGTGCTGCCGTCAAGCTTGGCAGTGATGGTTCCGTCCTTTTCGCCGTTAACATAAACGGTAACGGTTTCCTCAATTCCGCCGTTGTTTGGCAGTATTACAGAAACCTTAATTTTTCTTGAAATTTCCTCATTGGCTTTTGTGGTAACGGTAATTTTTTCCCATTCCGAAGCGCTTATGCCTGCCTTGTTTTCGTTAAACGCACGAACTCTAAACTGATATTTTGTATATGATGTCAGCTTTGAAACCGTGTATGAGGTTTTGCTGTAGTCTTCTTCAAGGTGTGTCCAATTATAACCGTTATCGGTGCTATAATCAATTTGGTAGCCGTCGCACTTAACGCCTGACCAGGTAAGCTTAAGCCCTGTTTGGGTAACGCTGCTTGCCTTAAGTTTTGAAATATTGCCGGGCTTATCGGGCTTTGGAAGTGTTGATACGGTAGTATCCTTTTTAGTGCTGCCATTCGGAGCCTTTGTAACAACCTGTGTAATGTCGCCACCCTGAGAATTTGTTATCTTTTCGCCCTGAGCGTTTGTAACCACCTCTGTAACGGTTGAACCCTCGGCATCGGTTACAACACTGCCTGTAACAAGCTCGGTAACTACCTCGCCGTTTTCGTCTGTTACAGCCTCGCCGTTTTCATCGGTAACAACCTGGGTTACCGTTGCCTCCTCATCCTTGGCGTTTTTTGAGCAGGCAACAAAAACCATTGATAAAACAATAAGCACAACCAGTGCAATAGAAATCTTTTTGTTCATTATGTATCATCTCCTAAATCATGGTTATTTTAAACTTAAAGCCGGCAGTTTCATTTGGATTAAGAATTGTCATTCCACGCTTGTTTTCTATTTTATCGTCCTCGTCAGAGCAGGTGGAAATTCCCGTCCACGGCTCAAGGGCAACAAAATTTGCCTTGTTGCAGGCCGACCAAACAAGCAGGTTTGCCATATCCTGATACTCAATTTTAACCCCAAGCCCTTTTGGACCCATAAGCGTGGCGCATTTTGACGGAATGTTATCAAAAATCATTGCGTCGTTTTCCTCAAACAAATCATGCCTTAGGCTAATGGTATCGCTGTTATCAAGTCCGTCAAAGCGCTTTGATACATCAACAAGCCCTGTTTCATGGTCGGGTCTTAAAACCTGCTTGGTCATTTTTCTGTCAAAAACCACCTTATAATCCTCAAAGCTTTCGCTGCTGTCAAGGGGGCAGTTAAAGGCAGGATGACCGCCGATAACAAAGGGCATTGGCTCATTGCCTGTGTTGGTAATAATATATTCGTTTGTGACTGTTGAGCCCACAATGGTATATTTAATTTTCAGCTCATAATCAAAGGGGTAAGCCTTTTTGGTTTCGGCATTGCTTTTTTGAACAAATGTAATCGAATTGCCAAGCTGCTCGTAAACCTCAAAGGGGTTAATTCTTGCAACGCCGTGGCGTTTCATTTCGCAGGGCTTGCCAAAGGCCGTTCCCCTGCCCCCCGGCAATACACCCACAATGGGAAAGCATACCGGTGCTTGGCCTGACCAGTGCTCGGCATCCCCCTGCCACAGGTATTCAACATTATTCTTTTTAAGGGAATTAAGCATTGCACCGTCAAGCCCTAAAACTGCTGCGGCGCTGTTGCTTTTTATAGTAAATTGCATAAGCTGTGTTCAACTCCATTCAAAATAATTATATATCAAAACATTTTGTATTGCAATATTGAAAATAATAGTAATATCGGTTACAATATACCTTGTAATTAAAGATGACCCTTTATTTGCCGAAAACAACACTCAGGAGGAGTAAAATGAATTTAGAATCTTACATTCACGAAAATATTTTTGAGGAAAAGGAAAAATATACCTACCTTTTTGAGCTTATATGGTCTAACTTTCAGGAGGACGGATTTGTTGTAGATGATGAGGACGGCAACGAAATTGACTGCGTGTTTAAAGCAATTGCAATAAAAAACCTTATCGGCGAATTTGTTTACCGTGTTTATGACGAGGTTAACGAAACCGCCTATGACGATGTTATAGAGTGCCTTGCAAATTTAGGAATCGGCGAGGATGCAATTGTTGAATATTGCCAAAACGACCCTGAAATAGAGTCTGACGAGGATGACAGCGAGCTTACAATAAAGAACGGCCTTGATTACACAACCGAAATTGTTGCGGATAAGCTGCTGGAGCTTTTCTCGGCAGATGATTTGTTTGATTATTTCTTTTCGGCAACCTACGATTTTGAGCAGGACTTTGTTTTTGCCTTTGAGGATGTAGATGAATTTCAGGCATTTGTTGATTCAAACACAGAGCGCCTTGACGCTTATAAGGAAGAATACCCCGCCGTTATGAGTTGGATTGAAACAGGTATGATTGTTTAAAAAACCATACAACATATAAAAAATAAAAGCCACCCTGCGGTGGCTTTTATTTTTGTTAAACTTCATAGACATCGTCGTTGGTAAGGTCCGGATCGTCTTTCGGAATAATAGGTGGAATTACCAACGATGTAGAAATAACATCGACCTCTGAAAAGCCAATGCATTCCGTGTGCGGTTTAACATAACGGATTTTCACAAGAAGTCCCTCCTTACGCTCTTGCTACCATCTCTCCATACTCCTCCTTGCTCTTCTTAATAAACTCTTCAACCTGAGTAGCCGAAGGCATTGCATCAGAGCAGGAGTGTGCAGAAATCAAAATTGATGCAGATGCTGAACCGAATTCAAGGCAGTCGATAATATCCTTGCCCTGAAGAAGGCTGTATAAGAATGATGAGCCGTAGCCGTCGCCGCCGCCAAAGCCCTTAAGCTTAACTGCCGGGAACGGCTTGATTGTATAAAATTTACCGTCATTTGTGTAGGCTGTTGAGCCCTCCTTGCCGTGCTTGATAACACAAATTGAAGCACCGAAGGATTGCCAATACTTAGCGGATTCCGGGTCTGATGATTTAACACCTACAATACCTTCGGTTAAATCAAATTCCTCCCTTGAACCCATAATAACATCGGCATTTTGAGCAACAAGGCTGTAATAAACAGCAATCTCGTCCTTGCTCCTCCAGGTGTATTCACGGTAATCAATATCAAAAATAATTCTTGTGTTGTTCTTTTTTGCAAGCATCATTGCCTTAAGGCAAGCCTCTCTTGACGGGCTTTTTGCAAGTGCTGTGCCGCTGATTACAATAGCCTTTGCAGATGAGATATACTCCTCGTCAATATCCTCGGGCGCCATGCAAAAATCTGCAACATTATCCCTGTACATAAGGATCGACGAGCTTTCCTTTGAAAGAATCTCGGTAAAGGTTAAGCCAAGGCACTCGCCGTTCTTTGCACGGGTAATTTTTGAGGTATCAATCCCCTCTTTGTCAAAATAATTAACAACAAAATCGCCGAATTGGTCGTTGCTTACGCAGCCGCAAAAACCAACCTTGCAGCCAAGGCGTGCAAGCCCCACCGCAATGTTTGCAGGAGAGCCGCCCACATATTTGTTAAAGTTTGACGACTCGGAAAGGGGCATATACATATCTGTTGGGTTAAAATCAATTGCCACACGGCCAATCGGAATAAAGTCCAACGGCTTTGACATATCAAATGTTATATAATTTTGCATAAACTTTACCTCGCTTTATACTAAACGCTTACCGGCATTTACCGTCTGTGCCGAAAATAAGAATGTGCTTTTTCGCATTTTGGTAAGCGCCTTCAACCTCAGCAGACTGCAAATCATAGTAGCCATTAATTCTGTTTTCATTATAGCATTTATGAACAGAATTTTCAACCATATCAAAGGTTGCGGTAGCAATATTTATTTTCTTAATGCCTGTTTTTGAGCATTTTACAAAATCCTCGGGCGAAATGCCTGTTCCCCCGTGAAGAACCAAGGGCGTGTGGGTCATTTGCTCGACCTTTTGCAGTATGTCAAACCTAAGCTTTGGAGTTGATTTGTAATTGCCGTGAGCGTTGCCGATTGCAATTGCCAGAGCGTCAACACCTGTTTCACTTTCAAACTTTACGGCGTCCTCGGGCTTTGTGCAGTTAATTGCAATATCCTCGCTGCCGTCCTCCGAGCCGCCCACGCAGCCGATTTCAGCCTCAACTGCGGCGTCATACTCCTCTGCCATCGCCATAACCTTTTTGGTCATTGCAATATTTTCATCAAGGGGAAGATGTGAACCGTCAAACATAACCGAGGTAAAGCCCAAATCCAGCGCCTGCTCGATTTTTTCAAGAGTCTTGCCGTGGTCAAAGTGAACTGCAACCGGTGTGTCTGCATTTTCTGCGGCTGCCACCATAAGGGGGCCGATTATTTCAAGCGGAGATTGCTTTAGTCTTACCTCCGCAATCTGCAAAATAACAGGCGCATCAAGCTCCTTTGCCGCTTTTAAAACACCCAAAACCATTTCCATGTTAGCAACTGAAAACGAGCCCACAGCATAATTGCCCTGCTCGGCGTCCGCTAACAGATCACGCATATTAACAAGCATTTTTATGTCCTTTCAAAACGCATTTGTGCTGAATACAGCGAGTTGACCGTAAGCCGAGTTCTGTCATGGACGATTATCTATCTCGACGCATTGTTGCCAATACGCTCAAGCCGCCCTTCGGAGTTATGTGGCGAGCAACCAACTCTCCCGTCGGCGTTGCAGCGAATAGGGTTTACATGGCAGGGAATGTTACCATTCCCTCGGTGAGCTCTTACCTCGCCTTTCCATCCTTACCTGAAAATCAGGCGGTTTATTTCTGTTGCACTTTCCCTAAGGTCACCCTCGGCGGCCGTTAGCCGTTATCCTGCTCTGTGCTGCTCGGACTTTCCTCACACATCATAGTGCGCAATCGCCTGGGCAACTCGCTATTTCTATAATAAAATATTTTACAGGCAAAAGTCAACAATTATTACAAAACTGTTGAAAAGATTTATTATATAGTGTAATATATTTTAAAAGTATATCGAGAGGTGATAGCTTGCCACGATTTGATAATTACGGATTTGACCCCGATAAAATTGATTTTAACAATAACCGTGACCGCTCAGTGCCCGATGATGAAAATTATTATGCCGGCAGCGATAACAACTCGGGTTATACATCAAATCCCCACTATGAAAATTTAAGACCCCCAAGGCGTGAGGCTCCGCCCCCACCCGACAGAGGCGGATATACCGACCTTAACGATTATTCCGCCAATTACAATAATTATAACGGCTACAACAGCGGCGGCTATAATAATTACGGCAATTATAACGGTAACGGCTATAATCGGCAGTATTCCGAAAGGGATTTGCAGCAGTTTTCCTCAGACAGGCAGCCCGACAGGGAACCTAATCGTCATTCAGGTGGAGGTTCAGGCAAGGGCCGTAAAAAAAGGAACAATAATAATATGCGAAAACCCGGCAAAAAATTCAAGCTTCCGTTAATAATTATTTTGGTGCTGATTTTTGCCCTTGCAGGGGGCTTGATTGCCATGGCAAACAGCACCCTTGGCAAAATTAATTATGACGATAAAAAAGAAAGCGTGGTTGCTGCAGCCGATTTGAAGGACGACAGCAGCGTTACCAACATTTTGCTGCTTGGTGTTGACGCAAGGCCTAAGGACGAGGTCGAGGCCAGCCGTGCCGACACAATGATGATGGTTACAATTGACAAAAAGAACAATTGCGTTAAACTAACATCGTTTTTGCGTGACAGCTGGGTATATATCCCTGCTCACAACGGCAAACAAAGGCTGAATGCTGCCTGCACCTACGGCGGCTATCAAGGTGTTGTTGACACTATCGAATACAATTTCGGCGTTAAAATTGACGGCTATGTGGTTGCCGATTTTGAAATGTTTAAGGTGCTGGTTGACAGTATCGGCGGCGTTGAGGTTGATGTAACCGAAAAGGAAGCAAAAGAGGTTACCAACCACCCCAAGCGCTACGGCAAGGTTAAGCTGGAGGCAGGTAAGCACACCCTTACAGGAGAGCAGGCCCTTGCTTATTGCCGAATCAGGAAGATTGATACCGATTGGCAGCGCACCAAAAGGCAGCGCACGGTTATTCAGTCAATTATTAAATCCGCTAAGGGCGGTAACCCGTTTACCCTTTATAAAATGCTTAACAGCAGCGCCCCTTATATTGAAACAAACTTAACTAAGGGCGAGCTTATGAAAATAGGCGTTAAAGCCCTTGGCTGCATTAAAAACGATATGGTTGAGGCTAAGGTGCCCTTTGACGGAACATGGAAATATGAAAACATTAAGGGCGCAAGCGTTATTACCCTTGATGTTGATAAAAATAAGGAAGAATTGATTGATTATATTTACAACAAATCTGCCGATGAAATTTCAAAGGAGCAGGAAAAGAGTAAAAACAATTAATTAAGCCTATAAATATTAAAGAAAGACAGAGCAGTGCTCTGTCTTTTTTGTTTGCATATCTGTTTTAATTATTGCAAATTAATTTATTTTTGCAAAATAAAAAGGGTGCAGATTTCTCTGCACCCCCCAAATATTAATTAGTCTTCTCCACCGTCGCCCCAGTTGATTGATGTTGTAACGATATCAACAGTCTTGAAATCTTCAACAGCTACAACAGGCTTTGTGTAAAGTTCTTTCATAAATTTGTTCCTCCCGTGAATATTTCGCACCGGCAGTGACGGATACCGGCCAGTATATAACCTCCATACACACACGCACCGTTAGTCAGGCGGCTTGTGTGTGCGGTTTGAAATATCTGTTGCGATTTAGAGTAATAGGTGTTATCTAACTATTTAAGATTAATAGTTATAAACGCTTGCGTCTGAATATACAGTCTTGATTGTGCCATCAGCAGTCTTAACTGTTACATAAGCAACAGCAACAGCCGGTGCGTTCTTAGCTTTAACGCCGTAGGTAAGACCATATTGGTCAGATGCATTAGATGCGCCGAATGAAAGGCTCTTAACCTTTGCACCTGAAGCAGCGATTGTTTTACCAACGTTGTCAAGTGTTAATTCAGCAGCAGTAGCTGATTTACCATATACGAAACCACGGTCGATCATTGTGTAACCCTCAGGAACGTTTACAGTTGCAAGGAATGCTACCTTGTAATCTGATGAGCCTGAAAGGCCTGTTGAAATGATTGTTACGCTTGCTTCCTTGTTTTCGATTGTATCGAATACAGGCTCAACTGTTACGTTAGAACCAACAAAGAATGTGTAAGTATCGCCATAAGCAACTACAACGTCATCAATCTTCCAAGCAGTAGCATTATCTGCCTTAACTGTTACCTTAGAATCATAAGCAACGCCTGTTGCCTCGTTATCAACAGTCTTACCGCCAACAGTAATCTTTGCACCATTAGCAGTTACTTTGTAACCTTCTGTCTCACGTACATCGTAATTAGCTGTGATTGTTGCAGATTCAGTGAGTGCCTTAATAGCATCGTCTGACATGCTCCAACCTGTGAATGTGTAACCAGGATATTCTGTACCTGCAGGGATTGCAGTAGCCATAGCTGCCTGGAAGTCAGCAACTGAAATGTTTTCGTATGCAGCAGTTACATTCTTGTACATATCAAGGAATACAACAGTGATTGTATCAGCAGCTGCATTGTCGTTGAATACAGGTGTGATTGTTGTATCAACATAAGCTGTGAATGAATAGTTAGCTGATGTAGAAACAATCTTGTTGTTTACACTCCAACCAACAAATGTTGCACCTTCAACAGGTGTAGCAGAAAGCTTAACTGTTGAACCATACTTGTAGTTCTTTTCGCCGTAACCGGGTGTTACATCACCATAGTTCTCAAAATCGTTAGCGATTGTTACGTTAACGCCTGTAGCAGCGATTGTCTTCTTTGTTCTTGAAAGCTCTTCGCCGCATACTGTACACTTAACAACCTCTTCATAAGAACCGTCTTCCGACTTTGTAGGAGCAACTTCGTTCTCACGAGTAGCCTCGCCGGGAGTATGAGCAGCTAATTCCTTAGTCTTAGTTTCTCTTGAAAGCTCTTCGCCGCAAACAGCACACTTAACAACCTCGTCGTATGTGCCTGCAACCTTACATGTTGATTCTGTTTCGTTCTCACGAACAGCCTCAGCAGGTGTATGAGCAGCTAATTCCTTGGTCTTAGTTTCTCTTGAAAGTTCGTCGCCACATACTGAGCAGTAAACTACCTCATCGTATGTGCCTGCAACCTTACATGTTGATTCTGTTTCGTTCTCACGAACAGCCTCAGCAGGTGTGTGAGCAGCTAATTCCTTAGTCTTTTGAACTCTTGAAATTTCAGCACCGCATGTTGAGCAGTAAACTACCTCGTCGTATGTGCCTGCAACCTTACATGTTGATTCTGTCTCGTTCTCATGAACTGCAGCAGCAGGTGTGTGACCCTTTGTTGTAGCCGGGTCATCATATACTACATAAGTATCATCGCCCTTTACGCAGGTGTAGGTTGTGTAACCGTTCTCTGTGCAGGTAGGCTCTGTGTAAACTGATTTGTATGAGTGAGTATGACTAAGTGCAGGAATTGTCTTGTGAGTTCTTGAAAGTTCTTCGCCGCAAACTGTACACTTAACAACCTCGTCGTATGAACCTTCGCTCTCCTCTGTAGCAGCAACTTCGTTCTCACGAGTAGCCTCGCCGGGAGTATGAGCAGCTAATTCCTTAGTCTTAGTCTCTCTTGAAAGCTCTTCGCCGCAAACAGCACACTTAACAACCTCGTCATATGTGCCTGCAACCTTACATGTTGATTCTGTTTCGTTCTCACGAACTGCAGCAGCAGGTGTGTGACCCTTTGCAGCAGGCTCGTCAGCTGTGTATGTGTCGCCACATACTGAGCAGGTGTACTTTGTTTGACCTGCAGCTGTGCAAGTAGAGTCTTTTACAACCTGGCTTGTGTATGTGTGCTTTCCTGTTGCAGGAATCTCTGTACCTGTTGCGATTGTTTTACCGCATTCGTCACATACTGTGTCGCCTGTGTAACCGGGCTTACCACAAGTTGCCTCTACAGCATTCTTGATAGAAGTTTTGGTGTGCTGGCATTCAGCACTGATACCCTCGCCTGAGTTAATGTTTCTGCCATACCAAAGAATTTTGTTTTGACCTTTACACTCTTGGCTATCGGTTGTGTAGTTAGCATAAATGTTGTAGTTAGCATTTCTTGCATCCTTACCGTTATCCAACCAATAGCAGCCACCGTAAGCTAATACCTTAGTATTGTCAGGGTCATAAAGGTTGAATGAGATGTCGCCGTCGCCAACAATCTTAAAGATGAATGTGTTTGCAATATATCTGTTGTGAGCAGCGTAGTCATAATTAAGAGCACCTGTTTCAGGGTCTGTAAGTGATACACCCTCAGGACAAACAACATCTGAGCTACAATCCGGAGCATTTTGGCATGAGTTGAATGATAACATTACATTTTTTTCGCCCTTGTTGTTTAATTCATCAACAACTGATGAAACGTTACCGGCAGCACCGTCATCAACACCGGGTACTAATCCAGAAGCTGACATTGAGTCAACAGCCTTAAGACCGCCTACTGTTATATTGCTACCTTGTGCATCGTTAATACCGGCAAGACCTACAAATTTTTTACGACCGGAACTTCTCACATAAGTACCTGCAGGCTCAATATTGTCTGAATAGCCAACATAAGTCTGTGCTGATGAAATTCTTGATGAACCATCAACAACTACAGAAACTGCAAAGTAGTCGCCAACTGTAAGAGTTCGGTCTGCTGCAAGAGGTTCAGCACCGGCAGCTTCTGAAACAGCAACTGTTTTAGCAGCCTCAAGCTTAAGTGTACCTGAAACTGTTACATTATCAGGCTGCATTTTATAATCATAAGTAAGTGGTGCTTCTGAAAGCATAGTGTAGTCAAACAATGAGTCTGACTGATTTACTTCGCTGTAATCAAAATAACCTGCTGTATAAACAGGGCTAAATTGAAGTGAAATATCCAACTTATAGTCGCCGCCCTGTGCAAGTGCAGTTAAGGGCATTGCAAAAACGACCATAAGCACAGCTAAAAGTGAAGCAATCACCTTTTTAAATGATTTAGCCATTTAAAAATTCCTCCAATTAATTTTTACATAATTACTTACGCAATTATATTACAATTCTACACTAACATAATCAATATCATTTCCAAACAAAACTAAAAATGCATTAAGATCATTTGAATTAATTGTTGAATCCACATTGAAATCCGCATACAAATGATAGTCGCCCTGCAGATATGTCAAAAATGCGTTTAAATCCGAAGAGTTAATAGCACCGTCTTTATTGTAGTCACACATAACGACGGGCACATCTGCAACCGAAATGTTTTGATTTTCATCAGCCTTGTCAGCCGAAACTGTTAATGTAGCCACTCTGTCAACAGTCGTAGCGCCAGCGAATGACAGAGTATAAGTTCCTTCCGGAACATTGCTTAGTGTGTAGTAACCGTTAGAATCCGTAGTAGCGGTAATATCTGTGCCGTTAATTGAAACGGTAATGCCTGCAAGGGCAAAGGTGCCTTCTGAACCGTCGGCTTTTGTAGCTATAACAGCCCTGCCTTTTACCGAATAGGAGGCATCGGTTAATTCAGGCGACATATCCTCTGTCATTACAGGGTAAAGATTATCTGTAGCCTCGTTGCCGACTAAAACATAAGCTTTTTCAAATCCGTCGCCAAAATCTGCCTCAACAAAGGTGCAGTTTGGGTCAGAATTTACTTTAAAGCAATCTGCAAAGTCAACAGCATTGTCAGCCACAACCGTTACCGTTAAGGTTACCATTGTTTCTCCGTTAGAAACTGCGGTGCAATCTTCATTGTTTGAAGTTAAAATGGCAACCAACTTATTCCTGCCATCATCCGTTTTTTCGTTGGTTACCGCACCATCTACAAACTGACTGTTATTAGAGGATATGGTAGATACCTGGCTAATAACAATATCGTCAGTATAGTAAGCAATAAAGTCAAAAATTGAAACGGTTTCCATGCCGTAAAGCTTTATGTTAACCGTATAAGTGCCTGCGGTAAGGGCATTGCCGTCAACAGTGTCGCCTGTTGAGTTAACAAAGCTCGCCTTAATAGCAGGTGTTTCAGTGCCCATAGTGCCCTGTTTCGCACTAACGGACAGCGGTAATATAGCACATATTAAAGTGACGACCACGAGAAGGGTAGTTAGGAAATTTTTAAAGTGTTTTGTCATATAAAATCTCCCGTCACGTTCTTGTATGCGTTGGGTATTGCCGTCACGCAATATTCGCTCCCTCTGCATTTCAGAATGTATTTTTAACACATCTTAGTTTTGTGTGTTAAGCTAATTTTGCCAAGGGGAATGTTTCCACTCCCCTTGGTCTTAGGTTTGCTAAATGGAATTAGCCAAGATTCATTTCTGCATAAACGATATTCTGGTTGAAGAAACCAAGGAATGCGTTAAGGTCTGCAGAGTTGATAGCCTTATCTCCGTTGTAGTCAGCATAGAGATAGTAATCACCGGTAAGTGACTGCAAGAATGCGTTAAGGTCAGCAGAGTTGATTGCGCCGTCCTTAATATAGTCACTGATAACTACAGGAATTACAACATCAGAAACTGAAGCAGTGCCTGAAAGTGTAACTGTTCTGTCGATTGTTGATTCGCCTGTAATTACAAGCTCTGTTGTTCCTGCAGGAACCTCAGCAGTAAAGGTACCGTCAGCAGCAGATGTTGCAACTACTTTGCCGTCCTTTGTTTTGATATTAACTCCGCCAAGAACAAATGAACCTTCAGTACCTGCAGCATCAGTAGCAATTGTAAGCTTACCGGATACAGTGATGGTGTCGCCACCTGTTGAACCAACCTCAGTAAGGTTGTTTTCAGCAATTTGAAGGTCTGTCTTAGCAGTGTAAACGCCTGAAACCTTCATTGTTTGCTCGTCAGCAATTTGAATTGCATTTGCAAGAGCAATAATGTAAGCGTTCCATGAAGCGTCTGTATAAACAACGTCGCCCTTGTTTACAAGAGTTCCGTTCTCCCAAGCACCATACTTAGCAGTTGTTGCTGTTGATGATGTTACGGTTGCAGAGTTAACTGTTTCGTTGCCTGTGGTTTCGTCAGTTGTTACATCCTTAGTGTAATCAAGTGCTGTGTAAGCATAACCTGATGCACATTGAACCTCAGCCTCAAGCTTGTTGCCGATATAGCCACGGCTCTGAACATAACCCTTGAACTCATTGTACATATCGATAGCTGAATTGATTTGAGTTAATGACTTATCAGTTGTGTAAGCATACTCATAAACAGTTTCAACCTCGCTGTCCTTATAAAGGTTGCCAGCTGCGTCCTCATAAAGAGTGTTGAGAGGAGTTGATTGGTCAGAAAGTGTAACCGCAACTCTTTCGCCTGCAGCATTTGTTGCAAAGTAGGTTGGGTCGCCAACCTGTACCTTAGTGATGAGCTTTTCAGCGTCACGAGCGATTTGAACCATCTTTTCGTAAGAAGCAACGTTGTAGTTAACGCTGTTCATACCGTTACGGTCATCAGTAACTTGCTTAACGATAAGGTCAGCAATTTCTGTGTTAACATTCTTCTTCAATTGCTCTAAGTAATATTGAAGATTGTCAATATCCTTTTGATAGATACCACGGAAATCGTTTGTGCCGTCGTTTACTTTAATCTGCCTTTCAGTGTCAGCATAAGTGTAGGTCCAAGCACCACGAGAGTCCATAGCCTTACCATCTTTATCATAGCAGGTAAATGATGTTCTTGCATAAAGATTCTCGCCATTCTTGTTTGTTGACTGGGTTGAAGTGTTAGCAAGGTAAGGTGTATCGTAAGATGTTGTATCCCATTCCTTATCGTAAACTGCTGAGTTGGTGTAGTAATATACGCCGTCAACAAGTGTTACAGGAACGCCGCACTTATTTGTTCCATCAACTACATCGGCAGATGTAAGAGGTGTGTTACTGCAAAGAGGTAATGTGCACTCTTTATTCACATACCAGTACTCTTTGCCGTCGATGTTGCTGGTTCCCTTATAAGAAATTGCCATAAGCTTAGCAGGAAGCTTGGTTGTTGTTGGGATTGGAGCATAAGCCTTATCGCCGGTTGTTAAGGTTGTTGTGCCGGTCTTGCCAACTGTAACCATTGTTGAACCGAGGCTTGCTGCGTTATCTTGGTTGATAGGAGTAGAAACAGTAGCTACTGCCTTCTTAAGTGCTTGAGCCATGTCTTGATATGACTGTGACTTGCCGTTTGCATAATCCTTAAAGTCTGTCTCTGAATATGCAGAGAAAGTTGAAAGGTCATCGTTAAATGCCTTCTTAAGGGTTGCAGAAGCGGTATCGTCGGCAATAATCATATTAACCGAAGCTGTCATGTTGTTGTTAGATGTTGTGTAAATGTTAACATTCATTGTGTAGTTGTCAACATCAAGGTTGGTTGAACCATCATAAACAACAAATGTAGGTGATGTATCAGAGCCCTTACCAACCTTAGTCTTTGAAGCACCGAAGTATAAGCCCGGTGTAGGAGTTGAGAAGGAGATTGACCTGATACCGTCATCAGAACCTGAAAGGAGCATTGTTGAAACAGACTCGCTCTGGCCTGATGGTGTACTTGTTGCAAATGAACTGTTAAGGTTGAAGAGAACTGCGTCGTAAACATAAGTTTGAACGCCGTCAACAACTGCAGCAGGAGTTCTCTTTACACCGTAAACGATGCCTGTTGCAAGTGCCTCGTCAAGAGTCCAAGCAACGTGAGTTCTTGTTGCAAAGTGACCTGAGTTCTTAACATCCTCAGAAAGGTTATTAATATCTGCTGATGAGAAACCGCCTCTGAATGTTGAATATTGAACATTGCCACGGTTCCAAGTTTTACCGTCATCGGTTGTGTAGTCGTAACGGTTGTAGTTAAGGATATCACCTGTTGTTTTATCAATTGACGCATAAGCAACAAGGCTTTGTGCAGTTGATGTTGTGGTGTTTTCTGAAACAACACCGTTTGAAACAGGATAATAATCTACGCCTGCCATAAGTGAAGCAAACATACCGTCAAACGATCTATCCGAACCGAATGTACCGTTAGATACGTTCTTTACATAGAACTTGTATTTTGAAACGGATTGTGCATTACTCATAGGTACGATGAACTTGTTAGGTGTTGTAGCAAGAAGGAACTTGCTTGAGCCGCCGTATCCGGGAGATGACGATGTGTAATTGTTTGACTTACCGGCATCCTTAGTTCCTGTGTACTTATAAGCACCGTTGATGTAACCGTCCTTATCGAAGAGGGTACCTGCCCAGTCCTTAGCGGTTGTTGTGAACATGTAAGCAGTAGCTGTTACATTTTCGTAAACAACCTTGTCGCTTGAATAGGTCGGCATAGATGTTCCGTTCATTTCGCCCTTGAAGATATCGTAGGTTACTGTGAATGTGAATGTGGTGTCGGCACTTGGTGCGTTACCTGAAATTGCAAGACGAAGGGTCTTTTCAGGTGCGATAACCTGGCCTGCACCGTTCTCAAGTGTAACTGTTGCGCCTGATGGTTGGCTTTCCTGAGTTACGCTCTTAACATATACAAAGTATCTTGGATCTCTATGTACTGTGCCGCTGGCATCTCTATAGAATCTGTTAAGACCGATAGCATTATTTGAAATATCAAGTGTTGTGCTGTGGATAGCAGAACCGGCTGTTAAGCCTGATTGTGATGAATCAAATACCTTTGCACTTGCTGTGTTAAGGTTATGGTCTGAAAGTGAAGGTACAAATGAAGGAATGAAGTTATTTACTGCTTCAACTGCGAACATTGCACCTGTCCAGCAGCCTGCTGTACCTTTGTTTTCATATCCGCCACCGAATGCTTCGTAAATATTGCAAATAAGGATACCGATTACGCCGGTGTCATATTTATCTGTAACATCGTTAGAAGCTGAATAGTGACCGAGTGTGCTTGTTGTAAGCAATGAGTCAAACGGAGTTGCAGTCTTTGTATCGCTGTAAGCGTCCTTATCATACCACTCAGCATAAGGAATTACCTTATCGTAACCCTGACCTGTGTAACGAGCACCGAAGAAGCCGTTTACAATGTCAGCAACAAAGTTGTAAACCATATTAGTGATGCTTGAACCGTCATCATGTGGTGTAGCCTTATTAGAGCTGATTGGAGATGATGTAACGATTGTAATGAGTCTTTCTAAGAAGTTTGTAATACCCATCTTACCGTTTGCGTTAGCAGTGCCGATATCAAGGATGCCCTTAATAAGATCGTTATAGATAAGATCCTCTGTTGAAGCCTTACCGTAGTAAGAAACATCGCCGTATTGGAGAGTACCTATTGCAGGAAGAAGAGTATTTACGATAGCGTCAAGATTCTGCCAAATTGTGTTTGACATCTTAACCTTGCAGGTTCCGTCTTTGTCAACAACACCGAGAAGTGAAGCAACTGCTTTACCTGTTGTGCCATCGCTGAATGAATCCTGTGATGCATAGTAGCAAATTACAGAATTAAGAATTTCAAAGATTGTTGTTGAATCAGTTGGTTCTGAATCGTAAACATTCCATTCTTGACCGTCAGCTGTACGGCAAGGTACAACTGAAGAAATGATGTAACCCAATGCATCACGGCACATTGGCATTACTGCGTTGTCAAATAAGTTTTGACCGCTCTTTGCAGTGATGAAACCATTGTCGTCATAAGTCCAAAGAACTGAGTAGTCCTTATCAGGAAGAATGAATGACAGGTATTCCTCGAGTGCTACAATTGCAACACCCTCAGCATCCTTACAAGAATCCCACTTTTCATCGTGGATTTGCTCTGTCATTTTAACATTCTGCAAGCAAGATACAAGAAGAGGAACCAAAGCCTCTTCAGCGTTTGCCTCAGAAAGGTTACCTGAAAGAGATGTAACGCTGTTTGCTGTATAATATGGGTTTAAAATATTAGCATCAGTTGTGTTTGCTACATATTCAAGCATTGCGAAAACATTTTTAACAAGTGTGCTTGTAATTGTTGACTTGTCAATTGTGTCGCCTGTTGTTTGCATTGCAGGAACAGAAAGGTTTGTTACTACCTTTTTTTCGTCTGTTGTGCCGTAGCCGATGTTCTTGCTGTCAAGGAATACTACCTTTGTTATAGCAACGAGTGCATCGTTAAGGCCTGCAACCATGTTTGAATAGCTTGAGAAAGCAGTATCAAAGAATGTTGAAATATCGCTGATGCCTGTTTGCTCAAAATAAAGGTTGATAGGACCTGTTTGCATATCAAAGTAAAGATCAGCAAGCGGGTTGTAACGAAGTTTGTTGAACAATGTTGTAGAATCAATGTCCTGCCAATTGTTCTTAGCGCTGTCAACTACCGATCTGTCATACTCAAAAGTATGCTTAACATTGCTGAGGAATTCTGCAGCGCTCTTGCAACCGTAGTCTGCATATGTTGCGTCTGCCCAAGCCTCTACCTGAGATGCTGAATAGTTTGATTTCCAATCTGTGTAATTCCAAGTACCGTTCTTGGTTACCCAGTAGAAATATTCGTTATCAAAGTTTGCGCCGTGGCCCCTGTCAACATTATAGTTAACATGAACAAGGCCGAGTGTATCCTCAAGTGCTGTATCCCAAGCAAACTCAAGTGCTCTGAAAGCAAATGAGAAGAGGTTATCTGTTTTTGCAAGCTCAAGCTTGTTAACACCGTCTGTTGCCGAGCTGTTTCTGTACTTGAAGAGATATACGCAACCGGTATCCAAATCCATATCAGCTGTTGCTGAAGTATCCTTTGTGTTATTTGTGAAATAAATAATGTTAGGATTGTATGAATATTTGTGAGCTGCAGCATCTGCCTTAGCAGCAGCTACGAAAGCAGCAGATTGTTGATCAACTGTTTTATCCAACGGGTCAACATTCATAGCCTCACAAATTCTGCGATAACGCTGAACAGATGAGTCATTGATTAACTTTCCTTCGGCATTCTCTACATAATTAGGATATGTAATTTCAGCATGAATTTCCTGAAGGAGTTGCTTGTTAAGCGCTGTGAAAAGAACATCATCAAAGTTGAAAGCGAATGTTCTGTCAGAAGCCTTTGTTTTTCTAAGGTCTTCTTTGTACTTAGCAAGTGTAGCATCGTCAAACCACTTGGTGTTTTCAAGGATAAGGTTAGCAACAATGTTATAAACAAGGTTGTATTCATAACCGCTCCACATACCCAAAGAATTTTGAAGAAGGCTGTAAACATTGCCGCCGAGAGCTTTCTCGATGATTGAACCAAGGCTTAATGAACCCTTAACGAACTGACCGATAACGTTTTTACCGCCAAAATCGTTTGAGTTAATGTATAAGAACTTAGCAAGTGCCATAACAAGCTCTTTAGCGCTGTAGTTAGCACGATATGCCTTGCCTGACTGTGACATTGTCTCGCCACCTGCAAGAGGCTTCAAGTCGTCGCCGACAGGGTCAAGGTTAATGTTCTTAACATCGCCGCCTACGAGGTTACCATAGCCGTCAAGAAGGTCGTCAGCCTGTTGAAAGAGATCGAACAAACCGTCAACGCTGTCTAAGTAAGCGTCAATTTTAATAGTATCAACTACTATGTTTTGGCTGAAATAGAGGTGATCTGAACCAAGAAGACTTGTCATAAGATCACTGAGATGCATATCAGCCCAGTCTAAAAGTGCTTCACATGTTTGCTCGTCGCTTGTTTCAGCCCAGCTCATAAAGTTGGCTGCAAGGTTAGCATCGTGATAATCTTTATCAGTTTGCTTACTTGCGGCAAAGGCTGTAAGAGCGCCGGTAAAGCAGGAAGCTGCCATAAGAACCGAAAGAACAAGTGCAATCAGTTTTTTGGCAAAGATTTTTGATCTTTTAGTTTCCACTTAAATTTTACCTCCATAATTTTTTAAACGAATAAAGTGGTCATTGAAATCATTTCTGTCGCAATTTCTGACCCGTTGCAAAATTATCGCAACAAATTGAGGAACAAGTTTGTTCAATAATGATTTTAATTTATTAATTCTATACAATGAACGCACATTACGCACTATTATTAAACCATAACGCCCCACCCAAGTCAATAGGATTTGCAAATTTTTATATATAAATAAAAGTTCGCCGGAAACTTTTGTAAAACTTGCATAAATCGAGGCTGAAAAAATTGTTATTTCCGCCTCTTGATTTTTTTGGTTTTAACAATTTGTTAACATAAAGTTCGTTTTTTCGTAACAAATTGTTTTTGACAAATTTGCATTTTTGTAAGAGTAAAGTATCTGAACTTTACAAGCAATGTTTATTTGTAAAGCAAGCAATTTTACAGTGTCAATATATAGTGATTTGCGCCCGATTTTTCTTGCAGCAGCACAATGTAATGTGTAAAAAATTATCATGATTTTTGTAAAATTTTTTCGTGGTTTTTTTGACGAAAATTTAACAGCTCAACGGCGGCGAGATAAAGCAGAGGAAAAGTAAAGACCTCCGTTTTCACTTATATGCATTTCGGCTAACATAAAATGTTAAAAAAATTTAAATAAAATTTTAAAAAAGTATTGACTTTAATATTTAAATTTGTTATAAATAATTTGTATTTGTTCGTTCGTGAGGGAATACTGCGCTCTTTTTTTGGCGCTGCCCTTGCGTAATTGAGCAATTTTGCAAGCAATTATTCCCTTGTGCTCATTTGTTGCAGGGGCAATGTCGTTTTGCTTTTTCACAAATACGGTGCAAAAGGGCAAATTGTGCAGCAAGGTTGCAAATCATTAAAGAAAAGGAGAGATGATTATGAAAACGAGCAAAAAACTACTCAGCCTATTTTTGGCTATTGTCATGGTAGTTACAAGTTGTTCGGTTGGTTTAACTGCATTTGCCGCAGACCAAAACAAAACCGACAAAAACAACTCATACTGGCATGACGGAACAGATGCTGACGCAGCATTTGAATCACTTAACGACTTGGTTGACGCTTATGTTCCGCAATTGTTGAACATACCCAAAATCAAGAGCCTGCTTGAAGACAAGCTTGGCATGACAGTTACCGACACAACTACTATTTCCGATGTAGTTGCAGGTGCTTCTCCAATGCTTCTTAACGCATTATCAAGCAGCAGCAGCAATATTGAAAGCGTTATGGGCTTCGGCAATAACGGCGGTCACCAAGACAACTCAACCCTCTATGACTCAAAAGACGCTTTACAAGAATTGCTCACAACATATCTTAACGATGATGATGCAGCAATGAACTTCTTTGCCCTTTACAGTTTTTGCAACGATAACTACGGTGCAAACGGCGAGCTGGGCGATTATTGTAAGCAAACTTTGCCAAAACTCAGAGAGTTAAGGAACAGGTTCTGGGAGATTGAGTCCAAAGACTCAGAGAATTATGATAATGCAATCGGCTTTGCTTCAATGATTTTCTACGGAGATGAAGACTCAGACCTTTCTGAGCTTTCTCTTGAAGGACTTGAGAATTATGAATACGAGGGCACAAAGCTCAAGGACATTAACACCGACGAGGCTAACTATTTCATTACATACGTTCAGGCTTTCTTTGATATTTCAAAGTCAAACACAACTAAAGTCAGCAACTTCGGTCAGGCGCTTTACTATTCCTTCGGTGCAGGCGCAGCAGAGTTCAACTATGCTATGTATAAGGGCTTTGCCGAATTAGGCGGCGAAGAGAACTTCCCAGCTCTTGAAGATTGGGACTTTAACATGGGTGCAGAGGATAATGAATATTACTATGCACAGTCCGTAGGCTTGCTTATTTATTCATCGCTTTACACTCTTGATGACATTAAAGCTAAAGAGATTACAGACGCACAGCTTGAGCAGTATGTTAGGGATAACATGGGCAAGCAGTTCACCACAGAGGACTATGTAAAGTATTTCAACGAAAGCAGCCCATTCAGTGCTGAATTCACAAGTTACATTGTCAACAATGTAAGCAGACTTTCAGCCTTTATTAACCCTGCATTTGCATACGATTCTTCACTGAGCGACGACGAAAATGTGGCAAAAAATGTTGCGGCACTTAAGGCAGCAAGAAGCTCCAACAGTGCAAGCAACTTTGACGGAATGACCTTTATTGAAGAGCTTAACTACATGCTTCCTTCATTAATAGCTAAAAGCCATATTACTGACAAAGAATCAGACCTTTCGGGTTCAATTGATGTAAGAGTATTAGCCAGCAGCTATCTCATTAAGTACAACTACTTTATGAAGCCCGCATTGAGCAAGTACCAATTTGATTATAACAACTATGCTCTTCCGGATTCACTTGTTGTTGAGGCTACAAACGCGGTATTGAACAGCACAATCAAAAACCTGTTTGATGAAAGCACACCGACAGGCAGCATTGTTGCTCCTGTTGTAAGCGCACTTTTCGAGTCAAACGTCACTCTTTATGCAGCTGACGGCTCAGGCGTGCTTAACGACATTTGGAAGAACCTTTACAACGCACCGGTTGAAACAATCTTCAACCTTCTTCCCACAGTTGTAATTGCGCTTGATGAATTAGTTCTTCCCCTTGTATTTAACGGCGAGGGCGACAGCTACAACGCAGTAGGCGGTTCTCCCGTACTTTACAGCTTGCTTTGCAACAACGACACAAGCATTTTGCACAAGTACACCCAGGCTGTAGGCTCAGACATCGGTATCGGTGCATTGACCTTTGACCTTAATAAGGTTATTCCTGCAATTCTCCACTGGTTAACCGGCGATGAGGACACTGCTTATGACCTTGTAGGCTACTACACCGAGGCTCCTTACAACCAGGAAGACGGCCAAACAATTTATGTTCCTAAATTCACAAACATTTACGTTGCCGACAAAGCAATCTACGGTGCTAAAATCGGCACAGGCAGCGTTAAGGTTCCCGGTCTTGCAAGAACTATTTACAAAGCATTGTCAGACGGTAAAACCAATAAGGACGAAATTGCAGCCGCAAAGAGAAATGCTTTAGGCATTGACGAAATGGTTACAGAGCTTGCAACATTTGCTATGGAGTCTGTTGACGAATATGTTGACGCTCACGGCAATGATATAAGATACAACGGCGACTTATCAGCCGACCCAACAGTTACCCAAAAGGGCCTTAACAACATTTTTGTTGCTCTTCCCCAGGTTCTTGACATTATGGGTAAGAAATTTATTGCTAAATATGATGTTGACTCAAACTGGACATATACCTACAGCGGTAAAATGACCACCATCACAAAGACCTTCAGAGATGACAAAGAGGTTTCACAGCTTCAAAATAAAACTCTTCAAGGCTTTAAGGATTTGGCAACAGTTAACGACCCAAGTAAGGTATTGGAGTCATTCGTTAATATTCTTATCGGCAACTGGCTCAATGCCGGTCTTGACCTTGTAAATGATGTAACCAAGGATAAGAACAATAAGATTTCTTCAAATCTTCCTCTTATTCAGGCACTGCTTTCAGCACTCGGCGGCCTTGGCCCACAAAGTGTTATTACAGATGTACTGAACGGCTTATTCCAATTAAAGCGTTCTGACGACGCATCATTCACACTTCAGGAAAGAGATGAAACAGGCTTTGTAGGTTTCTCAAACGAAAGCGGTTTCTTCCTTCTTTCAAACATTCAGTTCACAAAGGATGGCGAATCAAAAGGTCTTGTTCCTGTAATTATGACCCTTATCAAGGGCAACGGCAAGGCAGACGACTACAACACAGGCAATGCGTTTAAGTCACAGTCTGTTTCTCCGCTTCTCACATCATCAAAGAGTAAGAAATCAGCTGCAGGCACAGTATACAGCGAGCTTCTCACAAAGGATAACGAGGCAGCAGCACAGGATCTTATTGATGCACTTGATGCACTTCTTTCTTCTCTCCTTTCAAATACATCATTAAACGGATTTGATTGGGACGCAACAGACAACATCCTTGCTTCTATTGCTACATTCTTCTCAGCATATCTTGGCTCACAAAACACCAACGATATTGTTAAGCTTGTAAACAACTATTTGTACTACATAGTTGGCGAGAACAATGCAACAAAGGCATCAAGCGGCAAGATTGGCACAAAGCCAACAGCAGACGGCGATGTTGATGCGTCAAAGGTTTACACATCTGCAAACCTTTCAAATCTTGTTATTCAAACATATTCACTTGTTGAAAACATTGTTGACTACTTGTTCTACAACAGCGAAACAGGCTTCCTTTACACAAGAGATCCTAACATGCTTCTTTCAGATGCTGTTGCAGGTTTGATTTCTCCTGACGCAGTTGCTGTAAGAATGAGCGACAAGTATTCAAAGACAAAGAAGATACTTGCAAAGGATGATTACCACAACTGGAACTCCTTTAAGGTATTAATCAACGCAGCAAACGCTAAGAACGGCAAGTATCAAAAGGATTACTTAAAGTACGGCTTTGCAAACGGCGATAAGGACAGCTTCTACGAAGCTCTCGGCGAATCACTCAGCGGTGTTGCCGGCATCCTCAGCGCAGTTCTTACCGCATCATATACAGATAGTAACAAGAGCGGCAACCTTTACAGCGCAGTTGTTTACCCTGTACTCAACAGCGTGGCTGAGGCAACAGGCGCATCAGGCGTTATGAGCCCGGCAGCATTTAACAAGGCTTCTGCATCAGAACAGCTTATCAAGGGTATCCTTACTCCTATTTCAGCTCTGCTTGACACTGTATATGACACACCGGTTTCAACATTACTTAACCTTGTTAAGGGTCTTGCCGGAGTAGTTAACGACACAAGCCTTAAGGCAATAATCAACGGTGCTTTGGGCAGTGTTAACACAGCAATCGGCGGCGTAGGCAATGTTGTAGGCTTCCTTTCTCCAACCTTTGCAAAGGTTGTTAAAGACCTTCTCGGTAAAAACGGTTTAACATATTCATCACTTGGTCTTCCAAGCAAGAATATAATCGTAACACTCATTAACAATGCATTGGGCGGCTTAATTACCCTTCCGGCAATTGATTGGGATAAACTTGCAGCTGCTAAATCTCCTGCACAGGTATTGTTGCTTGCTTACGGCTACATTGTTGACACAGTTCTTAATTCAGACGTTATTAAGGCACTGATTGACAGCTTTGCTCCACAGCTTACAGCAATCCTTAAGAACCTTTCGGCAGCAGAAATCCTTGCAATTGTTAAGGACGTGCTTGCATCAATTCAAAACCCAACAGATGTTTACTGGACATTTAAGTATTACTCAACAAAGCTTTCAAGCTCATTCAAATATCCAAACGGCATTACACAGAGCGACGCCACAAAGGCAGTAAGCGATATTGACAACCTTGTTGCCAACATCTTCCCGCTCCTTAACAGCCTTGGAGTAACAGATATTGAAGGCTTAGAGCAATTAGTAAACGACAATCTTTATAAGAACGAGCTTCTTACAAAACTTGCAACAACCCTTTACGGTGCACTCGACGGCAACGATACAGTAGCAACTGTTCTTGCTCAAATCGGCATTGAGGTTTCACCTGCAGGCGTTGCAAAATACCTTACAAATTCAAAGTACGGTGCAACATATTCAAGCGCTGCATCAACACTTAAGAAGGCAAAGAGCTGGAGCGATGTTAAGTCACTTAACTGGGGCTTCACAGACGGCAGCGCAAATGCAAAGCAGGGCTTTGTAAACGGTCTTGCAGCAGTGCTTCGTCCGCTCAACGATGTTCTTGCAATCTTCCTTGCAGACGGCTCACTTGATTTAACACCTATCAATCTTAAGAAGATTGTTAACCAGGTTAACCTTAGCGGTTCACAGCAACTTGGTAAGGGCGAGATGGGCTGCAAGCTCACTTACTCATTAAAGAACAGCGTTCTTAAACTTACATTCAACAGTAACGCAAAAGGCAACAACAATAAAGCAACCGTACCAAGCGTACTTGAAGTTGACCTTAACGAGATTATTGATTCACTTGACAAGGCAATCGACAAGAACGGCAAACTTCACCTTGGCACAAACGGTTACGAAAGCGCAATAATTCCTCTTCTTGAGGCATTTATGTGCAAGAATGTTAAAACATATTCACAATACAAGAGCGATTACAACAAGGCTAAGGATAACCTCCTTATCAACGTTCTCAATCCTATCGTTGGCTTGGTTGACGACATTCTTGCCGCTCCTGTTGACACAGTATCAAAGATTCTTCCAAATGTTGCATACTTTATCGACAACAACGGTCTTGGCCAAATGGTTGGCAACCTTCTTGCTCCAATCACAGCAGACGACGGCCTCCTCGGCGCACTTGCTGAGCACGGTGTTGATGTTGACGAGCTTATCACTGCAATCGCAGGCAAGAGTCTTGGCACAATCGTTACAGACGCTCTTAACATTAAGACAAAGTTAACTCTCAACCTTAGAAGCCTTGAAACCTGCAATGTTCAGGACATCGTGGTTCCGCTTGTTAACTCACTCCTTAAGAGCAAGGGTATTGGAATTGTTATTTCAGACATCGACTTTGGCAAGCTTGCAAGCCTTGGCACATTGAACACAGTTTCAAGCGCCGCTAAGAATGCTAACGGCCAATACTTAACCAAGCAGGTTAAGGCAAACCAGGGTCAGGTTCTTGTAACATTTCTCAGATATGTTTCATCTCTCCTTATTAATAACTCAACAGCACTCAGCAAGCTTATCTGCGGTATTGATGCTGTTAAGAAGAACGATACAATTGTTAATGTAATTAAGGCTGTATTCAACCAAATCGGTATTGCAGCACCTGATGAAATTGTAATTGCACTGTTCTACTTCTTCAACGAGGAAACATCAAATGTATTCTTCGATTACTCAAACTTCACATACGATGACAGCTACGAGTTCTCATTCGGCACAATGGATGAAGACTTCTGCCGTCAGCTTGCACCAATGCTTGACGGTCTTGTTTCAGGACTTCTTGAAGGCGGCTTGCTTGGTATGATTGAAGGCCTTGCTTATAAGGATTCGGTAATCAGCTCAATTGCAACCGGTCTTTACAGCGCAATCGAGGGCGTTAACATTAACGACTCAACAACATTAACAAGCCTTCTTGCTCAAACAAACATTGATTTCTCAACAACCAATGTTGCAAACCTTCTTGTTGATGAAGCTTACGGCCAGCAATATGCAGCTGCTGCAAGCGTAATTAAGAGCGCAGGCTCTTGGAAGAACGTTAACGCTGATTCACTTGTATGGGGCGTTAAGGACAGAGACAGCTTCCTGCATGCACTTGTTGCAGTTCTCCGTCCGGTTTACGGCGTACTTGATGTACTGCTTAACGATGCTTCACTTAATGTATTCAATCTTATTAACATTCCGGGTTCAGACGGATATTCATCAACTATCGTTCCTCTTCTCGAGGCATTCCAGTGCTACAATATTAAGACACAATACCAATACAGAGAAGACATTTTCAACGAATATGACAATATCCTTCTTGACATCCTTAATCCTCTTTGGGATAAGGTAGAAGATCTCCTGTTAGCACCGATTGAAACCTTGGCAGACATTCTTCCAAACCTTTCACTGTTCTTTGCTAACGACGGTCTTCTTCAGGTAATTGACAATCTTCTTGAGGCTGTTTCATCACTTATTGATGCTGTTAAGCCTGTGGCAAATGTTAACGATATTCTCCTTGCAGTTGGCCTTGATGTTCCGGGCTTACTTAAGAAGATAGGCATTAACATTGACCTTGACTTCGACATTTACGACCTTAAGAAAACCCTTACCCCACTTCTTGGTGCTGACAATGTAGTTTCACTTCTTAACCAAATTCTCGGCATCATCGATATTAAGGGTACAAAGCTTGGCATTGTTCTTCCTGAAATTGATTGGTTCCAGCTTGCAAGCCACGGCGAGGTAATCGTTGACCAGGCTTCACAGGTAGCTACAATCGGCAAGAGAATTTATGTTAAGGCTGACCAAGACGAAACACTTATCGCAGTTCTCAGATTCTTAATCAGCACAATTAACTATCAAGATAACTACGATGCTATCGTAAGCCTTATCAGCGGCTTGCTTGGCGACGGCGTTGAGGATTCAGTATCCGATATGATTGACCAGGTACTCGGCATGCTTAAGGGCGACCCTGACAAAGTTATTGCAGACCTTGTTGAACTTCTTCAATCATTTGCATAATAACGACTAACTAAAAAAGATAGGTTGGAAACAACCTATCTTTTTTGTTTTTACACTATATAATGTTTAAGTATTATAATATATATATAATTAATACTTGTATATTTTTAACTTTTTTAGTATAATATTGCTATGTTATCATTTGGGCTGTATTAAGTGCCCATTATTATCGGTGGTGAAATAATGCTCGGAACATATGTTAGAGTCAAGATAGAACATCCTATCGGCTCTGATAATGGAGCAGGCTACACTTATCCTCTTAATTACGGAACAGTTTATTCGCACGAAAATCAAACTGCATTCGTTATGGGAATTCATCATCCCGTTAAAAATTTTGACGGAAGAGTTATTGCAATATTAAGCGACAGAAAGGCTAAAAGCTTTATTTGGATTGTTGCACCGAAAAGCACCCGCTTCATTATCAACGATATTTTGAATTACATTAACATTGAAAGGGATTTTCCAACATACAAAATCGAATGTCTTTATGAAAGCAGCTGCGGCGCTGTGGTTTACAGAGATATTCGTGGCGAGGTTAGATACCTTTTAATAAAAAACAAGCGCTCGGCGCACTGGGGCTTTCCAAAAGGCCACATTGAAATGGGCGAAACCAAAGAGGAAACCGCATACCGTGAGGTATTAGAGGAAACAGGCGTTCATATTAATATCATTGAAGGCTTTGAATGTGTGTCAAAATATAAAATTAAAGACAAAATCGAAAAAAAGGTTTCAATTTTTGTAGGCAACACAAAGGATACCTCCACTGTTATTCAGCAGGAGGAAATTGAGGACTATATCTGGCTTACCTACGACAGAGCAATGAGCCTTATTAAGTTTGAAAACGATAAAAACATTTTAAGCGCCGCTCACGATTTTTTGAACAAAAATAATTATATTTAAGGTGAAAATATGCAGGAATTTTGCGAACAGTTTGCAAGCTTTTTAACCACACACGGCATTCCAAAGGAAATTGTAATTTTTATAATCTCAATGTGCCCCGTGCTTGAATGCAGGCTCGGCATGGTAACGGGAATAGGAATTTTGCAAATGCCTGTATGGGAAAGCTTTATTATTTGCTTTATCGGCAACATTTTGCCCATACCATTTATCTTGCTTTTAATCAACAAAATTTTTGAATGGTTAAAAAAGATACCGGGCGTTCAAAAGCCGATTATTTGGCTTGAGCAAAAAACTCTTAAAAAGAGAGATAAAATTGATAAATACGGTGTTTGGGGCTTGCTTTTGTTTGTGGCAATTCCCCTGCCCGGCACAGGAGCATGGACCGGCTCGCTTTTAGCCTCCCTGCTTAATTTAGACAGAAAGAAAAGCTTTGGTGTAATAAGCATGGGCGTGCTGATTGCAACAATCCTTATGTTAATTATCAGCAAGGTTTTCCAAACCGCTGTATTTGGTTTTTCGGTATGAAAAAGGAAGAAAAGTTTTTAATCGAAATCTGCAATGCTTATTTATACAAGCAAAATATCACATTAGATGAGAGCATTGATTATTCAAGGCTCTTTTCTGTTTGCAGAGAACATAATTTAATTGCAATCGCTTTTGCGGTTATAAAAAACAGCCCCAACAAAGGCGCAGTGCCGGCCGCCACTTACAAATTGTTTGAGGACGGCTTTTACGAAACCATTGTTAAATACGATTCCCAAACCGGGGTTATTAATGATATAAACCGCCTGTTCACTGACAACGGAATAAGGCACATTTTCTTTAAGGGTGCTGAAATCAGAGAGTATTACCCCGTTCCCGAAGTTAGGGCAATGGGCGATATTGATGTTTTAATCGACAGGGAAAATAACGGCGCCGCCAAAGAGCTTTTAACCGCAAACGGTTACGAGCTTAAGAACTCCAACGGCCCGGTTAACGACTATTTAAAAAACGGCGTGTTAATTGAGCTGCACACAAAAATTGTAAGCGGCAAGGTGGGCAGCAGTAACGCCGAAAGCGGCTTTGAGGGCGCAATGTCAAACGCCGAGTATAACGGGCTGTGCGGCAGGCTTAACGCCGATTATCAGTTAGCATACCTTATTACCCACATTGCACATCACTTTTGGTTTTACGGCGCAGGAATAAAGCTTATTTTAGACCTTGCCGTTGTGCAAAAAAGGTTTGATATTGATTATGACCGAGTGCTTGATATACTTGATGATATTGGGCTTAAAAAATTCGGTCAGGTTATACTTACCCTTTGCTCAAAATGGTTTAATGTGGGGCCAAGCTATTGCCACGATATTTCAATCACCCAGGAATTTGTTACAAGTTTCGGTGCCTTTGGCAACGCAAAGCGCAACAAGGCGGCTGTTGTAACAAGAAAGCAGCTGGAGGACGGCAAAAAGCCCTCCCCCGTTATGTCAAGGCTGCGGCTGTTGTTTCCGCCTTACAGCAAAATGAAAAACATACCCTACATTAAATTTATTGAAAACAGGCCCTGGCTTTTGCCCATAGCCTGGATATACAGGTTATTTTATAATTTAAAGCACAGGCGCAGCCTTGTTGCCGATGCAAACAACGGCCTTGGCAGCAGGCAGGTAACCGCCCAGGCTGAAAACGAGCTTGAGTATTTTAAGGAGATAGGATTGCTATGATTATACTTAAAATTTTATTGGTACTTATAATTATTGCATTAGTTGCCCTTGTTGCTTGGGGATTAACATTAAAAAAGAACGGCAAATGCCCTCTTTGTGCAATCAAACAGTTAAACAGGTCAAAACTGACCATTGATATTTCACAATATGACGATTATGAAAACGGCGGCTCAAAAACACCCATTATGGGTTGGTCAAGCTGGAACACCTTAAGAAATCATATTGATGAGGAAACCATATACGAAACCGCCCTCGCTTTAAAATCAACAGGCCTAGCAAATGCAGGCTACACCTACATAAACCTTGACGACTGCTGGCACAGCTCTATGAGGGACAGTAACGGTATACTCCAAGGCGATTTGGAGAGTTTTCCCTCGGGCATTGAGGCCTTATGCAGAAAAATTAACGCCCTTGGCTTAAAAACAGGTATTTACTCCTCCAACGGCACCTTAACCTGCGAGGATTTGCCTGCATCACTGGGTCACGAGGTACTTGACGCAAAAACCTTTGCCTCTTGGGGCATTGAATATTTTAAGTATGATTTTTGCCACAATGAAAAAATCAGCGGCTCAACCCCGATGATTGAGTGCATTGATTTTAACCAAAGGGGCAACAGGTGCGAATACAAATTAACCCCTGATATGGCATCCCTCAGCGGAAGAGCAGCGGTGGTTAAGGTTGACAAACTGCCGTCGAAAAAGGCAATTGCCTATTTAAACCACAACGCCGGCACAGCCGAATTTACACTGGATGTTCAAAACAGCGGCGAATACGCCATGACCGTTCATTTCCACAAGTGTGGAATTATGCCAAAGCAGTATTTGCAGGTAATTATTAACGGAAAGCTGCACGAAATTTTCTTCCCCAACGGCAGGTCATTCACTCCCGACGGCAGGGTTCAGGCAATGGTTAACCTTAAGGCAGGCGAAAACACCGTTAAGCTTTGCAACCCGGTTGTTACAAAGGCCGATTCCGCATTTATTCAATACAGAAGAATGGCCGACGCCCTGCGCCAGGCCTCAATATCCTGGGCTGCGCACAGGGGTACTGCTGTTAAGCCCATTACATTTTCAATTTGCGAATGGGGCGTTTCAAGGCCCTATCAGTGGGGCGCAAAGGCAGGCAATATGTGGCGCACCACCATGGATATTATGCCCCGCTGGGAAAGCATTTTGGGCATTTATACCCACAACATTAAGCTTTATAAATACGCAAAGCCCGGCCATGTTAACGACCCCGATATGCTGGAGGTAGGCAACGGCAAGCTGACCTTTGATGAAAACAAGTCTCACTTTACACTTTGGTGTATGATGGCTGCCCCCCTTGTTTTGGGCAACGATATAAGAAAGCTCAGTGCCGACACAACCGCAAACCGCCAGATTTTAGACATTGTTACCAACAAAAGCCTGATTTTAATTGACCAGGACTCATTGGTTAAGCCTGCAAAAATTATTGAAAGGCAGGGCTTGGTTGACATTATCGCCAGACCCCTTAATAACGGCGATACGGCAATTTGCTTTTTCAACAAATCAAGGTCGCCTAAGCCTGTTTCCTTTGAGCTTGACAGCTTAAAGGAGGAGGAATACCTTGCCTTTAACCGCTCCTCAACCGGTTACCAAATCCATAATTTGTGGAGCGACGAACGCTCGCACAACACGGCAATCAATGTAACCGTTCAGCCCCACGGCGTTGAGGTTTACAGAATTTCACAATAACAAAAACACGGTGCTCTCACAGCTGATGAGAACACCGTATTTTTTATTTATTAAATTTGCGCTGTAATGCCGAAAAATTACAGCCTTACAGGTATTCCCTGCTCGTTAAGATATTCCTTTAATTCAGGAACAGGCAGCTCGTTAAAATGGAACAGACTTGCCGCCAGCACGGCGTCTGCCTTGCCCTTGGTAAAGGCGTCTAAAAAGTGTTCTGCCTTACCTGCACCGCCTGAGGCGATAACGGGAATGCCCACACTTTCGCTGACTGCGGCAGTAAGCTCAATATCATAGCCGTTTTTTTGGCCGTCACAATCCATAGATGTAAGCAGTATTTCCCCTGCGCCACGGCTTTCAGCCTCAATTGCCCATTTTACAGCGTCAATTCCCGTGGGGATTCTTCCGCCGTTAAGGTAAACCTCCCAGCCGCCCTCGGCTCTGCGCTTTGCATCAATTGCAACAACAACGCATTGGGAGCCAAATTTATACGCCGCCTGATTGATTAAATCAGGGTTACGCACTGCGGCGGAATTAACGCTGATTTTATCCGCCCCTGCACGGAGCAGCTCCTTAAAATCATCAACGGTTTTAATGCCGCCACCAACAGTAAACGGAATAAACACGGTGTTTGCAACCCTGCTTACAATATCAACCATGGTTGCCCTGCCCTCGTGGGTGGCTGTAATATCCAGCAAAACAAGCTCGTCGGCACCCTGCCTGTCATAAGCGGCAGCGCACTCAACAGGGTCCCCTGCGTCACGCAGGTTAACAAAGGAAACGCCCTTTACCACCCTGCCGTTTTTTACATCAAGGCAAGGAATAATTCTTTTTGCATACATAAGCTAACCCTCCATTGCCATAAAATTGCGAAGCAGCTGCAAGCCCACCTCGCCGCTTTTTTCAGGATGGAATTGGGTTGCGCAAACAAGCCCCTTTTGCACCGCACATTCAATACCAACGCCGTACTGAACCGTTGCCGCAACGCAATCCTCATCGGTGTCCTTTAAATAGTAGGAGTGAACAAAATAAAAATAACTGTCCTCCTTAATATCCTTAAAAATTCCGTCATTTTGCTTGATTGAAACGGAATTCCAGCCGATATGGGGTACCTTTAATCCCATATCCCCGGGGATTTTAACTATTTTGCCGTTAAAAATCCCAAGACCCTTTACATCGGGGCTTTCCTCGCTTTCGGCAAACAAAAGCTGCAGACCCAGGCAAATGCCCAAAAAGGGCTTGTCCCCCGAAGCGGCCTCCTTAATGGTTTGCTCAAGGCTGCGCTCTCTTATGGACTGCATAGCGTCCCCAAACGAGCCAACACCGGGCAAAATAACATGGGAGGCGGAAAGAATTTTTTCACGCTCGGCGGTTATTTCACTTTCATAGCCAAGATAATCAAGCGCTTTTTTCACGCTTTGAAGATTTCCTGCGCCGTAATCAATAATTGCTACCATTTCCTATGCTCCTATAAAAATATAGCATTATAATAACACATTTAAATTGACAAATACAAGTTATAATGTTAAAATTAGTAAGATATTTGCAGATGTACCCAAGAGGCTGAAGGGTTCGGATTCGAAATCCGATAGGGCGGTTCGCCGTCGCGGGGGTTCAAATCCCTCCATCTGCGCCACAAAATGCAGGCAATTATCTGCCTGCATTTAGTTTGTTGTATTTATATTGAGAGGGAATAATGAATACGCAAAATAACAAAACCTTTTTTTACGCCCTGAAAAAATCAATGCCCGTGCTTTTCGGCTATCTGTTCCTGGGCTCCGCCTTTGGAATAATGCTTTATGACGCAGGCTATAATTGGGCTTGGGCAATATTTATTTCGCTGATTGTTTATGCAGGCTCGGGTCAGTTTTTGCTGGTTGAGCTGCTAACGGCTCAGGCAGGGATTCCCCAGGTTGCACTGATGACCCTGTTTATCAATTCAAGGCACATGTTTTACGGCTTATCGTTTATTGATAAGTTTAAAAAGGGCGGCTGGCGGTATCCGTTTTTGATTTTTTCGTTTACTGATGAAACCTATTCCGTCAACCTTACCATTAACTCCGTTCCCGACGGGGTGGACGAAACCAAGGCACGCTTTTTTATAGGCCTGCTTGACCATGGCTATTGGATTGCAGGCTCCGTTATCGGCGCTCTTGCAGGGCAGATAATCCCCATTGATTTTACCGGAATAGACTTTTCAATGACCGCATTGTTTGTTGTAATTTTCATTGATTTGCTGCTGGGCAAAAAGGGCAGAGCAAGGGTTGTGGGCGTTATCGGCATTTTATGTGCCGTTATATGCCTGCTTATCTTTGGCGCAGACAAATTCATATTGCCTGCGTTGCTTTTAATTGTTGCCGTTTTGTCGGCGGCAAAGCCCTATTTTGAAACAAAGGAGGTAGAATAACATGCCCCTTTCTTTCTCAAGCACCATTGTGGTTGTTTTGGTAGCGGCTGCGGCAACCTTTGCCACAAGGCTTTTTCCATTTGTTGTATTCGGCAGAGGTAAGGAGGTGCCCAAGTTTGTTAAATACCTTGGGGATATTTTACCCCTTGCCATAATCGGTGCCCTGATTGTGTATTGCCTGAGAGGCTTTACAAGCGGCAATATGAATACTATTATTCCCCAGGTAATTGCAGTTGCCGCAACGGCGTTAATGCATTTGTGGAAGCGAAACACGCTGCTGTCCATAGCCGTGGGAACAATCGGTTATATGCTGCTGATTCATTTTGTATTTGTATAGATAATATAACAATAAGCCGTTAGCAATTTGCTGACGGCTTATTTCATTGGTCTAAGCAAAGAGGTGCAGCAAAAGCTGCACCTCTTTATATATTTTCTTTATTAAAGCTATTCGCCAAAGTTAATAAGGCCCAGCGATTTAACAAACAAAATCAAAAGCATCAGCGGTGCAATGAATTTAATCATCACAACATACAGATTTTTTCTGCCCATTTTGCCTCCGCTTTTTTCAACCTCGTCAATAATGGTTTTAGGCTTAACCACCCAGCCGATAAGAATGCAGGTAAATATTGCAACCAACGGCATAAGAATATTGTTGCTGATATAATCAAGAACATCAAGAATTTGAGCTATTGAGCCATTTGGCAGCTTAATTTCAAAGTAAAGCTTGTTGTAGCCCAAGCAAACAACAATGCCGATAGCAAGGGCGATTACACCCTCAATAATTGTTGCCTTTGTGCGTGACATGTGGAATGCATCCATAAAGCTGGAAACTACTGCCTCCATAATAGATATAGCGCTTGTAATTGCGGCAAAAAGTACCATTGCAAAGAACAGCAAGCCAATAAAGTTTCCCACCTTGCCCATTGCGGCAAATACTTTTGGCAGCGCCACAAACATAAGGCTGGGTCCCGATGCCTCCATACCCGCAGTACCGCTGAAGGTAAACACAGCGGGAATAATCATCACGCCTGCAAGGAAAGCAACGGCGGTATCGAAAATTTCAATTTGATTGATAGACTTTTTAAGGTCTGTTTCGTCAGAAACATAGGAGCCGTAAGCGACCATAATACCCATTGCAACACTTAGGCTGAAGAACAATTGGGTCATGGCGTCAATAACCACATTGCAGAACTTGCCAAATGTTATACCCTTAAAATTGGGCACCACAAGGATTTTAAAGCCGTCAAGACCTGTTCTTGTGCCCTCTGCATCAGTATAGCTGATGGTAAGTGAGAATATCGCAATACCAATAACCAAAACCAGCAAAACGGGCATAAGCACCTTTGACATTTTTTCAATGCCTTTATTAACCCCAAGGAAAATAATAAAGCTTACTGCAAAGAAAAATACCAACAATGTAATAATAGGCTCCGTTTGCGAACTGATAAAGGATGTAAAATAATCATCCTGCGCAGCTGCCGCACCCTGCCCCGTTAGGTAAACGGTAAGATATTTAACAACCCAGCCGCCGATTGCACAGTAATAGGGCATAATTATTGCGGGAACAAGGCAGCCTAAAAAGCCAAGAAATCCCCAGCCCTTTTTAACCTTTGAATATGCTGTCAACGGACCCTGCTTTGTGAGCCTGCCTATAGAAATTTCTGTTGTTAAAAGCGAATATCCGAATGTTAATGCCAGAATAATATAAATAAGGAGGAACAATCCTCCGCCGTCCTTTGCCGCCAAATAAGGGAAGCGCCAAATGTTGCCCAAACCAACGGCACTGCCTGCAGCTGCCAGCACGAAGCCCAGCGAGCCGCCGAATGAATTTCTCTTTTTCTCCATAAAACCCTCTCCGGTAAAATTATTTGCCAAAACGAATAATAAGTATAGTATAACTTGAAACAGTACCAAATTGCAATAGAAATTCAAATATTTATGCAAAAAATGTATATAATGTGCAAAAAAACATAAAAAAAGAGGAACAGTAAAGGGGCGCACTACATAAGGAATAAATGCTCAAAAAGCTTAAACCAATTACTTCCTTGTGCAGTGCGCCCCAACCGTTCCTCATTAAAATCATTTATATTCTCTGTTTAATCCTCTAAAATATGGTCAAGACCCTGTGCGATAATGGTTCTTACATGGCCGTCAGCCAAGGAATAAAACACCGATTTACCGTCCCTGCGACTTTTAACCAGCTTTGATTGCTTTAAAATTTTAAGTTGGTGCGAAATTGCCGATTGTGAAATATTAAGCGCCTCTGCCAAATCGCAAACGCAAACCTCACATTCAAACAAAACAAACAAAATCTTAATTCTTGTTGAATCCCCAAAGATTTTGAACAGCTCCGCCAAATCGTAAAGCCGTGTTTCCTCGGGCATTTGTTCGTTTACAATTTTAAGCAGGTCGCTGTGAACGCAGACCTCATCGCAGTGTTCAACGCTGTTTTCCAACATATATTTTCCAGCCCTTCCGGCTACAAACTGTTATAATAAAGTCATAGCGCCTTGCCGTAGCCCCACAAGGCGCATGGCGTGGTTTTTTACGCAAATTTTTATAAATTCTTAACTCTCAATGCTCTGATTGCGTTTAATACGGCAATAATCATTACACCTACATCCGCAAAAATCGCAGCCCACATATTTGCAATACCAAGTGCGCCCAAAACAAGGCAAATTGCCTTTACACCAAGGGCAAACACAATGTTTTCATATACTATATGCATGCATTTTTTGGATATTTTAATTGCCTTTGAGATTTTTAACGGGTCATCATCCATAAGCACCACATCTGCCGCCTCGATTGCCGCATCCGAGCCTAATCCGCCCATGGCAATGCCTATATCCGCTCTTGAAAGCACCGGAGCGTCGTTAATACCGTCGCCCACAAAGGCAAGCTTAGCCTTTTCGCCCTTTTCCTTAAGCAGCCTTTCAACTTGGTTAACCTTGTCGGCAGGGAGCATTTCGCTGTGAACCTCGTCAATTTTCAGCTCCTTGGCAACGCTGTCTGCAACAGCCTTTGCATCGCCTGTAAGCATAACTGTTTTTAAAACGCCATTTGCCTTAAGCTGCTTAACAGCCTGCTTTGAGGTGGGCTTTAAGGTGTCGGCAATGAGAATATAGCCGGCATAATTGTTATCAACGGCAATGTGCACAACAGTGCCCACACTGTCGCACTGCTTATAATCAATGTTAAGCATTTTCATCAGCTTTGCATTACCTGCGGCAACCGTTTTGCCGTCAACCTGCGCTGTAACGCCGTGGCCGCTGATTTCCTTAACATTGTCAATTCTGCTTTTGTCAATTTTTTTATTGTAAGCGCTTAAAAGGCTTTTGCTGATTGGGTGTGATGAAAAGCTTTCTGCGTAAGCAGCCAACTCCAAAAGCTCCTCCTTCGGCATTGAGTCACTGCTGATTTCAGCTACTTCAAAGGCGCCCTTTGTCATTGTGCCGGTTTTGTCAAACACAACAACTTTTGTTTTTGAAAGTGTTTCAAGATAGTTTGCGCCCTTAATAAGCACGCCCTCACGGCTTGCACCGCCGATACCGGCAAAGAAGGTTAACGGCACGCTGATTACCAACGCACACGGGCAGCTGATTACAAGAAATGTAAGCGCCCTGTAAATCCACTGTGACCAGTGGGAGTCCGCACCTGCAATAAGGCTTACAACAGGGGGAATAATTGCCAAGGCAAGCGCACTGTAGCATACCGCAGGAGTGTAAACCCTTGCAAATTTTGAAATGAACTTTTCGGACTTTGATTTTTTAGAACTTGAATTTTCGACAAGGTCAAGGATTTTTGAAACCGTTGACTCGCCGAAATCCTTTGAGGTTTTAATTTTAATTGTACCGCTCAAATTTACAGAGCCACTGATTACCTCATCCCCTGCTTTAACCTCGCAGGGCTTGCTTTCGCCTGTTAAGGCCGATGTGTCAAGGGCTGTTTCGCCGTCAACAATATGGCCGTCGATAGGGATTTTTTCTCCTGCACTGACAACAATTATTGAGCCGGTTTCAACCTCGTCGGGGGAAACGGTTATAATTTCATCCCCCTGCTCAACATTTGCATAATCGGGCCTTATATCCATTAAATCGCTGATATTGCGCCTGCTTTTGCCAACAGCATAGCTTTGGAACAGCTCGCCGATTTGGTAAAAAAGCATAACCGAAATTGCCTCGGTGTAGCTGCCGTTTTCATAAATGGCAACTCCGATAGCACCGATTGTTGCCACAGCCATTAAAAAGTTTTCATCAAAGGGCTGCTTGTTCATAATGCCCTTAAATGCCTTTTTGATAATATCGTAGCCAATTACAAAATAGGGAACCATAAATGCCGCAAACCTTACATAAGGCAACCACAGCGCCGTTATTGTCAGCTTGTTAAATAATACCGTAAAGCCTATTAATAAGGCGGCAGATACTATAATTCTTATAAGCATCTTTTTTTGCTTTCGTGTCATAATCTACTCCTATTCAAAATATATGAGCAACCGTTCATATATTCGCTGTTTTTTATGCACCTTTTATCAAGGTGCATAGGTTGTTTTTAGCTTTTAGAAAAAGATTTCGCAATCGTCCTCAACCTTGCGGCAGTTTTTAAGAACCTGCTTCATAACCTTTTTCTCATCTGCACCCTCTTCAAATTCAACAATCATTTTAAGCATCATAAAATTAACAACTGCTGATTTTACACCCTCGGTGTAGTTGGCTGCATCCTCCATCTTGTTTGCACAGTTAGCGCAATCCACATCAATTTTGTATGTCTTTTTCATAAATGTATTCTCCTAAAACATATTAATAATCATTCAAATGTTCAATTCGATATATGAATAATTGTTCACTTGTTAATTTGATTATACCACATAATATTCATTTGTCAATAGAAAAGTTAAAAAACATTCTCCAAAAAATTTAGAGAATGTTTTTATGCTGTAATTTAATTATCACAATCACGCTAAAAGCCGATACCCTTAAGTTTTGAAATAATAACCGTAAAGCCCGCCCAGACAAGCTGAAACGCAATTATACTGAAGGCGGTTAGCTGTGCAAAGGCACCCATTGCCGAAAGCAGTGCAACAACGCCAAAGCCCAGTATTGAACCGAAGAATACCAAAAACGACACCATTTTCCGTGTACTTATAATAACCTCCGCCCCGTGCATTGCCGACACAAAGCCCAGTGCAGTGCCGTTATGCACCACATAAGCCGGGGATTTTTCAACGGTTTGGTTTGAATATTTGTCATAAACCCTTGCAGCAGAGTAATTCATTACCCTTATAAAGCCCTTGGGCAAACCGAAAAGGTCGGATATGCTTTCCTCATTAATATATGGGTCGCAGCTTTTAACTATAATGGTAATGCCGCTTTTTTCAAGCTTTTTAAGTTGGCGCTTAAGGTCGCTGTCCGCACTGTATGACACAACAAACATAGCAACAATTCTTCCGCCCACTGCAAGATAAAGTGCCTTTCTGCCCTTAACCGTGTATTTAGCCTCAAAGCTTTCGGGGGGAACGGCAACACCGTGGCGATTAAGTAAATCACGGTTGCCCACCAGCACCTTGCGGCGGTAAATCCATGCAGAGGTGCCCATTTTGTCCTCATAGGTTACATCCTCAACCTTGGGCAAAATTGATTGCTTGCCGATTATAACATCATCAAAAGCATGGGCAAGGGGGCTGTTGGTTTGAATAATTACCGCAGCCGCCTGGATAATCGCGTCGTCAATTTTTGCATCATAAAAGGTTTTAATGCCGTGAATATCGCAGCTGTGTTTTCCAAAAAGGTCGGCAGCCTCCATAACCATAACATTGCCGCTGTCAGCCATCATTGCGCCCTCGTAGCCGCACACCCTTGAGCCGTATCTGTCAAGGGTTGACGAAACATCGTTAAGCACCATATTGCTGACCAAAAGCGACGCCGTAGGCAGCGAAACGCACAAGCCGCACAACGCCATATTTACAGCTGTTTCAACGCCGTTTATAAAGAACATGGCAACAAACAAAATAATATTTGCAACCAGCATTACACTGTAAATTGTTGCGGAAATTTTATCCGCAGGCTCTGATTTACACTCAATTTCAAGAAAGTTTGTTGTAAAATCTGTTTTTACGCTTGTTTTTATCAGCGGACTTCCCTCAATAAACCCCCTGCAAATAATTTCGGCGTCAACATTATTTGTAATGTTTTCAACGGTATAACAGTTGCCGTCGGTTGTTATAAAATCAAAGTTGTCGATAATCCGCTGCATCATTTCACGCTTGCCCAATTGCGACATAAACAGCGCCAGCACGCCAACGGATACCAGCAGCAAATGATTTTCATACCACAAATCCTCGTTAAAAATCATAAAGCCGGTGTGCGCCAAAATCAACACCGAGGTTAACGCAATGGGAAAATCGCTGTTAACGCCTTTTTTAACCTTAAAGCCGTGGATTATAACATTTATGTTAACCGCCATAATCACAAAATAAAGAACAAAGGCGGTAATAAAATATGACATGCTCGGCGGCGCAAGAAACGCAGGGAAATAAACGCTGTTGGTAAACATTGTTAAAAACAGCAGCGGCAAGCCCAACGCCAGGGTAATAATAAGCCTTGTTTGCACTGCCTTGCGCTTTGAAAGCAGACTTGAAATAAAGTGCTCCCTTTCCCCCTTGCTGACATAATCCTCTTTAATATTGCTGTTGTTGCCAAGCTCCTTATCGGTTTCATCAGGGCCGAACAGCCTGAATTTGCCAACCTTTTCCTGGCGGCGCTGCTCCAAAATCTGCTCTGCCACATCCTCATCAATGGTGGGCACGGACTCCATAATGTCGTCAAAACCGTCAAAGGTTATCTGAACGCCGATTTCCTCGTCATAGCTGCCGTTGTCATCATCAAAAACCTGTTCCCTTGCAACAATTGTTGGTATGGTTTCAAGGTCGCTTTTTTCAACCCTTTCAGGCTTTGAAACAAAAGCAACGGGCTTGGTTTGCTCCATGTTCCCCGCCCTTTCACGCTTAAAGGGGTTGTGTCTTGCTTTTTTAGCCTCACTCTGGTTGCCTGTTTTCTTAAGGTCAACGATTTTCATATCGCTGTCGTCGCCATCGCCCTTAATGTCTATTTTTCGTGTTTTAAAATCCTTATCGGGCGCAGCCGTCTTTACCTTATCCTCATTATTAAGCTCAAGTATTTTTGTTTTAAAGGCGGATTTGCTTTTCTTTTTGGGGGTGTATTCCTTAACATCCTCATCATCGCTTTGCTTTGCGGAATCATACCTTTGTGATATGCGCTCAACCACCTTGTTTTCGTCAACAACAACTTCTTCAATGGCGTTTTTTGCTTTTTCATCAAGGCTTTTTTCCGCACTTTTCAGTTGCTCCTCAGCCTCATGTTTAATTTTTTCAGCTCGTTTGATTATTTCATCAATTGATAAATTCTCACTCATTTAATACTCACCGAATCTTATTTGTCAAGCCTTTGCCTTGCAATCTCATACATAATAACGCTTGCCGCTACAGATGCATTAAGTGAATTAACCTTGCCAAGCATTGGCAACGAAACCGTAACATCACATTTTTCCTTAATAAGCCTGCCTACGCCGCTGCCCTCGTTGCCCACAACAAGCGCAACGCCGCCGCTGTAATCGGTTTTATCCCAGCGCTGGCCGTCCATATCTGCGGCATAAACCCAAATATTTTTCTTTTTAAGTTCCTCAATGGTGGAGGCAAGGTTTGTAACCCTTGCAACCTTTACATATTCCAATGCGCCGCAGGAGGTTTTGGCAACAATAAAATTAAGCCCCACATTTCTGCGCTTGGGAATAATAATTCCGTGAACGCCGCAGGCCTCCGCAGTACGGATAATTGCACCAAGGTTGTGGCTGTCCTCAATTTCATCGCAAATGATTAAAAAGGGCGCCTCCCCTTTTTCCCGGGCACAAGCCAAAATTTCATCAACAGTTGAATACTCGTGGGCAGGCACATTTGCAACAATGCCTTGATGATTGCCCCCGGCGCTTAAAAAATCAAGCTTTTTTCTGTCAACATTCTTAACCACAATATGCTTTTCCTTACAAAGAGCAAGTATTTTGTTAACCGAACCTTCTCGTTCGCCCTTGGCAACAAGCACATTTTCTATTTCTCTGTCGCTTTTAATAAGTTCTAACACGGCGTTTCTGCCGATTACCAAATTATCGTTTGTCTGCTGGTTTTGATTTTTCATAGGTTACTCCCAATGTAATTAATTATTTTGATTATATCATTTTTCTATAAAATATACAACATCTTATATATGCTTTATGGCCATTTGCGAGGAGTAAATGCATTGGCCGCCGTTAAACACATAACCCACTCCACAGGCAATGAACATAAACGGCAGAGTATCATACCCGAAAACCTCGCACCCGATTAAAACAGGTGCAAAAAATGTGTTGGTTGCACCGCCGAACACTGCGGCATACCCCATTGCTCCGCAAAGCTGTGCAGGCAGGCCGAAAATCGGTGCCAGCACCGCCCCAAGGGTAGCCCCAATTGAAAACAGGGGCGTAACCTCGCCGCCCTGAAAGCCTGCGGAAAGGGTAAGAACAGTAAATAATATTTTAAGTGCAAAATCAAAAACAAAAATTTGTTGGGAGCCGAACACCCCGGAGATAAGATTTGTTCCCAAGCCTGCATACCTGCCCTTAAACATCACCAGAAGCGTAACGGATAAGGGAACGCCTATAACCACAGCACGCAAAAAGGCGTTTTTGATTTTTCCCCCAAAAAACATCTTTGATTTTTTCAACAGCCAAGCAAAACAGCCCCCGATAATGCCGAATATAGCCCCTAACACAACTGCTTTTAAAGCCGCAACCGTGTTCAAGGCAATATCTCCATTAACCGCAACGGCAAATTTTTCCAAGCCGCAAAGCCTTGATACCCCATAAGCGGAAAGGGCTGCCGAAAGAGCCGGCAGAAACGCCTTGTATTTTATTTTCCCCGAAACGGAAACCTCAAGGGCAAATAATGTAGCGGCAAGAGGTGTTTGAAACAGCCCCGAAAAACCTGCTGCCATACCTGCGATAACCAAAATTTGCCTTGCGTTTTCAATTTTTATTCTTTTGCCTGCTTGGTAAAAAAACGCACCGCCGATTTGAACCGCAACACCCTCTCTGCCGGCACTACCGCCCACAAGGTGTGTGAGCCAGGTGGTCACTGTTATTAAGGGTATAAGCACGGCAGGTATTTCATTTTCACTGCCGTTGGCACAGTCAAGCACCAGCGCCATTCCCTTTTCGCTGCCCCTGCCAAATCGGCTGTAAAGAAAAACCGTAACGATTCCACCAAGAGCTAAAAGCGGAATTAAAAAAGCATAATGCTCCTGCCTAAAATCGGTAATACCCAGCAGAACCCTGCCGAAAAACGCATCAAGTGCACCTACAACACCGCCCAAGGCGGCAGATATAATAGAAAGGATAATCACATTTACATATTTTTTAATGATTTTTTTCATTATAATACTCCTCATAACACAAAAAAGCCGACGACCCCCGTGAAAAACACAGAAGTCATCAGCTTAAATCATTTATTAAGCGGTTTTGGCACACTGCCAAGGGAGAGCCTCATTCCCTGTTATTTAATTACTGGTCGCTGTCGGTTTCGTAATCAAAGCTTGAAGCGTTGTAGCCGAAATATTTTTCAACAAGCGGTGTGAACTCATCGCCGTTGCCGTAGCTTTCGCTCTTCATTTCACGGATAGCCTCGTTAAGTGAGGTTTTCCAGCCGCTGTTCTTTGCACAGGCAAAAACATATTCAATTGAATCAAGTTCCCCTGAAAGAACGGTGTAGCTGTCCCCAAGGTTAAGGGGCATGTATGTAAACTCGTCAATAATCACAACATCAGCATTGCCGTTGTCAAGCTCTTTAAGAGCAGCCTTGGCATCACTTTCCTCACTGACATCAGAGCATGAGGAGGAAATTTGACTTTGTGATTCAAAAGCGGTTTTTGCAGTGTCGCCAACGACAATTGCGTTTTTGCCTGCAAGGTCCGAAAAGCTTTTAACATCGCTTCCGTTTGCCGTAACCGCAATAACACGGTTGGTAATTAACGGCTCTGTGAAGGAATAATCCTCATTAAAGGTTCCGTTATTTTTTGAAACTGCGCCAAGCAACAAGCCTGCGCTGTATTCCTTACCGGTTGAATCTGTAAAGCCGCCGCTTTTTTCAAGCTCATAGCCGGGCTCAACTTTTTCAAAAACATAGCTTTTCAAATCGCCCTTAACATCGTTAAAGATTGCCTCAAAAACATCTGCCTCAAAGCCTGTTGCCTTGCCGTTTTCATCAACGGTAAGAAACGGCTCAACACTGTCTGTATAGCCGATAATCAAAACAGAGTCGGAATACTTTTCCTCACTGCTATTTGAGCAGCCTGCAAAGCAAGCGGCAATCATAATTAGTGATAAAATAAGCGCAAGTGCCTTTTTTGTCGTTTTCATAACAAAACCCTCCTTATGAGAAACCATATTAATTTTATATTATTATCACTGCAAAGTCAAGAAATATATTGACACCGCCGATTTTTTGCACTAAATTATACCTATGAAATATGAAAGTATCATTAAAGCGCAATTTGTCAGCAGGCCAAACAGATTTATTGCACATTGCAAAGTTAACGGCGCAGACGAGATTGTGCATGTAAAAAATACCGGCAGGTGCAAGGAGCTTTTAACCCCCGGTGCTGCGGTTTATCTTGAAAAAAGCAATAACCCCAACCGAAAAACTCAGTATGATTTGGTATGCGTTGAAAAGGGCGATATTTTAATTAATATGGATTCCCAAGCCCCTAACAAAGCGGCGCTGGAATGGCTGGCTGCCGGCAAGCTGATTAAAGCCCCCACCCTTGTCAGACCCGAAACCAAATATAACAATTCACGCTTTGATTTTTACATAGAATCAAAAAACGAAAAAGCATTTGTTGAGGTAAAGGGCGTTACCCTTGAAAGCAATAAAATCGCCATGTTCCCCGACGCCCCCACCACCCGTGGCACAAAGCATATCAACGAACTTATTTGTGCAAAAAATGAGGGATACAGGGCAGTAATACTTTTTGTTGTTCAAATGAAGGGCTGCACAGTGTTTAAGCCCAACGCCGCCACAGACCCTGCCTTTGCAAGTGCACTGAAAAAGGCCCAAAAAGCGGGAATTGAAATTTTGGCAACTGACTGTATTGTTACCCCGGATGAAATGATTATCGACAAAACCGTACCTACGGATATATAAACAGAAACAGCCGATTGAGCACCTTTTATACGGTGCTCAATCGGCTGCTTCACTGCTTAGAATATTGCGTTTATGCAAATTTTTCGGTTACATAGTCGGCAATGATGTCAACTATCTTTTCCTTTGGCATTTTTGAGGTTGAAAAGCACATTGCATAATTATCTGCGTCGCCCCAGGAGCCGTTGCTGAAATAGTTATAGTAAGAAGCACGCTCTCTGTCCTTGCTTTCAATAAAGCGCTTTGCACTCTTCTCGTTGAACTCGTCAGCCTTAAGGCATTTTTTGATTCTGTCCTGCATGCTTGCGCTGATAAACACGCTTACAAGGTTTTCGTTATCGCTTAAAATTTTGTCCGCACGCCTGCCCACAATTACGCATGGGCCCTGCTCTGCAGCTTGGGTAATAACTTTTCTTTGAGCCTCGATAACCTTGCCCTCGTTAACGGCATTTTCAACGGCATAATGATTTGTAACAATTGAGAACAAAAAACTGTTGGTGGGCTTTTCGTCATACAAATCAAAAATGCCCTCCTCTATACCGATTTTCTTTGCCTCTTCACGGAGCAACTCTGCATCATAAAAGTCAATGCCAAGCTTTTCTGCAAGAATTTTTCCGATTTCGGTTCCGCCGCTTGCGAACTGCCTGCCGATTGTGATTACGTAATTCTTCATAAAATCATCCTCACTTTAAATCTTTAATGGTTAAGCCTTTCATATCGTCATTTTCAAGGTAATCCACCATATCCTCCGCCTTGTCAAAAAGCTTAAACAGAGCACGGCAATTATCCTTGATAAATCCGTTTTCAATTGAATAATCAAGCATATCCTGCATTATATTGTAATATCCGTCAATATTAAATATTGCTATGGGCTTTCTGTGCCTGCCCAGTTGCTTTAAGGTTAAAACCTCAAAAAACTCCTCAAAGGTGCCTGCTCCGCCCGGGGTAATAATAAAGCAATCTGCCAAATCCTCCATAACGCCCTTGCGCTCACGCATGGTTTCGGTATAAGTCATCCGGTCGCAGTCCCAATCCACAAAGTCGTGCAAATTCTCTTTAAAAAAGTTGGGTATTACACCGTGGGTTTTGCCGCCGCCACGCCTAAATCCCCTTGCAGCCGCACCCATTGAGCCTGTGCAGCCCGAGCCGAAAACAAGGTTGTGCCCTCTTTTGGCAAGCATTTCGCCCATATTTTCAACAGCAGTTATGTATTTTTCGTCTATGGTTTTGCTTGCAGCACCAAAAACACATATCTCCACCTTTATCACCTTCACAACTTTATAGTATGTTATATGTTAAATATAGCATTATTTTTACATTTGGTAAAGCGGTTAATTAAAAATTTTCAGAAAATACTTTAAAATGCACTCAAATTTAAAACTTGTGTTGAAAAACACACGCCGAACCTTTATAATATATGTGGAAAATTTTAAAAAAGGGAATTATAGTAAAAAATCACATTGATTTAAACCGTATAACCTTAAAATTCCCGTTATGCACCTTGGGCGGCTACAACAAGGTGTTAGGATTTTTTATAAACTATTGTAGCCGGGAAGGCTATGGGATTAAATATGAAAATTTTTTCTGCGATTTCGGCACTGACACAATACGGAATAAATAAAAAGCTCATTGAGCCCGAGGACAGGGTTTACACCATAAACCAAATATGCCAGGCATTGAATTTGGACACCTTTGAGGACACCGCCTTTGACGAGGGCTTAAGCCTTGAGGAAATACTTTCATCAATTCTTGATTACGCTGTTGAAAAGGGACTTTGTGAAAACAGCGTTGTTTACCGTGACCTGTTCGACACTAAAATTATGGGCATTTTAACTCCTCGCCCGTCACAGGTAATTAAGGAATTTGAAAGGCAATACAAAAAATCGCCTGTTGATGCAACAAATTACTATTACGACCTTGCAAAAAGCTCCGATTATATCAGAGAATATCGCATAAAAAACGATGTTAAATGGGTAACAAAAACCGAATACGGCGATATTGACATTACCATTAACCTGTCAAAGCCGGAAAAGGACCCAAAGGCCATTGCCGCAGCGCTGAAAATGAAAGAGGCGTCATATCCAAAATGTCAGCTTTGCAGAGAAAACGAGGGCTATTGCGGCAGGGTTAACCACCCGGCAAGGCAAAACCACAGAATTATTCCCATTAAGCTTGACGGCGTGGATTTCTTTTTGCAGTATTCCCCTTATGTATATTATAATGAACACTGCATTGTGTTTAACGCAGAGCACATTCCTATGAAAATTGACAAGGCTGCATTCAGAAAGTTGCTGTCATTTTTGGAGTTATTCCCTCACTATTTTATCGGTTCAAACGCAGGCCTGCCGATTGTCGGCGGCTCAATTTTGACCCACGAGCATTTTCAGGGCGGTAACTACGAGTTCGCCATGGCAAAGGCGCCTGTTGAAAGACCCTTTGTTTTCAAGGGCTATGAGGATGTTAAAGCAGGCATTGTTAAATGGCCTATGAGCGTTTTACGCCTTTCCTGCAAGGATAAGGACAGGCTTGCAGACCTTGCAGGCGATGTACTTAAAGCTTGGGAGAATTATACCGACGAGGAGGCATTTGTTCTTGCGGAAACCGAGGGCGTGCCGCACAACGCAATAACCCCTATCACACGAATGAGAAACGGTAAATTTGAAATTGACCTTGTTTTAAGAAACAATATTACAACCCCCGATTTCCCAATGGGATATTATCATCCGCACCCTGAGCATCACCACATTAAGCAGGAAAACATAGGCCTTATTGAGGTTATGGGCTTGGCGGTGTTGCCGTCAAGGCTTAAAAAGGAAATGGCAGAGCTGGCCGACGCAATGGTTAACGGCAAGGATATTTCATCAATTGAAAGCATTGCAAAGCACAAAGAATGGGCTGATATGATAATGAAAAAATATGATATTACCCCTGAAAACTGCCAAGATATACTCAAAGAGGAAATCGGCATTGTATTTACCGAAATACTTGAGCAATGCGGCGTGTTTGAACGCACCGAAAAGGGCATGGCTCAATTTGTAAAATTCCTGGAAAGTGTATGATTTTAAATGAAATTTAATTTGCACACCCACACATACCGCTGCCACCACGCAGAGGGCACAGACGAGGAATATGTTTTGGCTGCAATTGAAAGCGGCTATGATATGATTGGCTTTTCCGACCATGCGCCCTATCTGTTCCCCTTAGGCCACAAAAGCGGCTTTAGAATGGATACCTCTGATGCAGAAGGCTATGTAAACAGCATTCGCTCCTTGCAGGATAAATACAGCCACAAAATCCAAATTAAGCTGGGCTTTGAAACGGAGTATTACCCAAATTTAATTGACAGGGAGCTTGCATACCTTGCTCAATTTGATTACGATTACCTGATTTTAGGGCAGCATTTTACCTTTAACGAGTATGAGCCCTGGGCAAAATACGCAGGTGCGAAAACCGACAGTGTTGCCACCCTTGACAGGTATATAAGCCAGGTAACAGCCGCCGCACGGTCGGGCAAATTCACATATATCTGCCACCCCGATTTAATCAACTTTACAGGGAACAGGCAGCTTTATCTTCAGAAAATGCACGATATGCTGTCAGAACTTAAAAAAACCGATATTCCACTTGAATATAATTTTTACGGCTATTTTGACAACAGGCAGTACCCTGCAAAGGACTTTTGGCAAATGGTGCAGCAGGTGGGAAACCCGGTGGTTGTGGGGCTTGACGCCCATTGGCCCGGTGTTTATACAGACAGGCGCATTGACGATATGTTAAAGGAAATTGCAGACCTGGGTATAAAGCCTATTGAAGAAATTAAGCTTATTGGCGCAAAAAAGTCTTGACAAATTAATAAAAAATTATATAATATGTGTTAGTAAGATTATAAACCAAAGTGAGGTGGGCTGCAAGGTCCGCTTCTTTTTGTTATTTGAGAGGTGATGTTGTGGCAAAGCAAAACACGGTTCAAAGGGTTGAGGAAATAATTAGCCCCTTTGCCCAGGAATTAGGCATTGAAATTTGGGATGTTAGGTTTGCCAAGGAGGGTGCAGATTGGTACCTTAGAATTTTTATTGACAAGCAGGGCGGCGTTTCCATTGACGATTGCGTAGATTTAACCCACGCAATTACAAAGCCCCTTGATGAGGAGGACCCGATTGCACAAAGCTATATTCTTGAGGTTAGCTCCCCGGGCATTGAGCGTGAATTAACCAGGGAGGAGCACTTTGCCAAAAGCATCGGCAGCCCTGTAATGATTCGTGCTATCAGGCCCATTGACGGCACCCGTGACTTTAAGGGAATTATGACCTCGTACAAGGATAAAAAAATCACAGTTAAGCTTAACGACGGAAACGAAATTACCTTTGACAAAAAGGATGTTTCACATGTTAAACTTGACGATTTTAATATGGATGATTTTAATCAAGAAATTTAATTAAAGCCCATTGCTTTTATGAAAGGATGATAGGAAAAATGAGTAAAGAGTTTTTTGAAGCAGTAAAAATGCTTGAAGCAGAAAAAGGAATTCCTGCGGATTACCTTTTTGAAAAAATTTCGGCGGCTATTGTTGCCGGCGCAAAGCACAACTACAACGGCAAGGACATTGTTCACTGCGACATTGACCCCGAAAAGCAAAAAATAAAGGTTTATGTTACAAAAAATGTTGTTGAAGAAATTGATGATGAGGACACTGACCTTACCCTTGAGCAGGCACAGCTTATCCGCAAATCCGCAAAGGTAGGCAAAACAATTGATATTCCCCTTAAAACAAAGGATTTCAGCAGAATTGTTGCTCAAACCGCAAAGCATGTTATCCGCCAGGGCATCCGTGAGGCTGAAAGAGGCCAAATGCTCCAGGAATTTCAGGATAAGAACCAGGAACTGCTCACCGCAAAGGTTTCAAGAATTGACCCAATTACAGGCAATGTAACCCTTGAAATCGGCAAAAACGTTGCAATGCTCCCGAAATCGGAGCAGGTTCCCGGTGAGGTATTTACCGAGGGCACCACAACCAAAGTTTTTGTTGTTGATGTTAAAGATGGCGGCAAGGGCCCAAAGGTTATGATTTCAAGAACACACCCCGGCCTTGTTCGCAGGCTGTTTGAAACAGAGGTTCCTGAAATTTTTGACGGCACAATTGAAATTAAGTCTGTTTCCCGTGAGGCAGGTTCAAGAACAAAAATTGCCGTTGCGTCAAAGGACGAGGATGTTGATCCGGTAGGCTCATGCATAGGTCCGAGAGGTCAAAGGGTTTCAAACATTGTTGACGCCTTGGGCGGCGAAAAAATTGATATTGTTAAATACAGCGAAAATCCTGCTGAGTTTGTTTCGGCTGCTCTTGCACCGTCCGATGTTGTTGAGGTTGAAATCCTTGACGAGGAGGCAAAATCATGCAGAGCCACCGTTCCGGACGACCAGCTTTCACTTGCAATCGGCAACAAGGGTCAAAATGTTCGCCTTGCAGCAAAACTTACAGGCTGGAAAATAGATATTAAGCCCGAATCGGGATTTTATGAGGGCTGATTCGGTATGAAAACAAAGAAAATACCCCTTAGGCGTTGTGTCGGCTGCGGCGAAATGTTTGATAAGCGTGATCTTGTAAGGGCGGTTAAACGCCCCGACGGCGAAATCTGCCTTGACCTTACGGGCAAAATGGCAGGCAGAGGCGCTTATGTTTGCAAAAAGGCAGAATGTTTAAGATTAGCTCAAAAAAAGCATGCGCTTGACCGTTCACTGGGCGTTACCGTTGACGACAGCGTATATGAAAAAATGGAAGACGAAATTTGTAATGCAGAATAAAAAATACTTATCCATGCTTGGCATGGCCCGCAGAGCCGGCAGGCTTTCAATGGGTCACGATTTGGCAGAAAAATCAATAAAGGCTAAAAAAGCAAAGCTGCTTATTTTTGCCGGCGATATATCCCCCAGGCTGAAAAACGAGTTTTACACCTTAAGCGAAAGGTATTATCCCGGGCTTATAGCAGTGAGCATTGATGAAAGCATTGCCCAACTGCACAGTGCGCTGGGCTACAAAGCAGGGGTTATAACCGTTAATGATGAAAATTTTGCAAAACGAATAATCGAACTAATAAATACAGAACAAAATCAGGAGGAAAACGTGTATGGTAATTAAGGTTAAGGTTTCCGATATTGCAAAGGATTTCGGAAAGCAAAACAAGGAAGTTATCGAAATACTTTCACAATACTGCGAAGGTCCTGCAAAAAAGCAATCAACCGTTCTCACAGAGGATGAGCTTAACATTTTGATTGATAAAATCACTCAAGATAACAGCGTTAAAAACTTTGACGCCTATTTTTCAGGCAAGAAAAAGTCAACCAAAAAGGCTGAGGGCAAAAACCCTGCTCCCAAAAAGGACGATTCAAAAAGCAAAAAGCACCAAAGCCAGGCTGCAATCCTTCAAATGGCTGAGCAGGCTGCAAAGCGTGCCGAGGAAAAAGCAAAGAAAAAGGCAACCCAGGCTCCCCAGGCAAGAACCAAGGGCGAGACTCGCCATATTGACACAAGGGTTAACACCGTTGACCTTGAAAAATACAACCAAAAATATGAAGATATCGCCCCTGCAAGCAACATAGGCGATTATCAGAAAAAACAAAAGCTTAACCAAAAGTCAAAGCAATACAGGAAGAAAAAGCCACAAGGCATGCACGCCCGTTCAAAGAAGGAAACCGAAAGCCAGCGCCTTGCCCGTATTGCCGAGCAAAGAAAGAAGCAGCAAATCAAAATCACTGTTCCGGACGAAATCAGCGTAGGTGAGCTTGCTTCACTTCTGCGTATGACAGCTACCGAGGTAATCAAAGCCCTTATGAAGCTTGGCATGATGGTTAACGTTAACGAGGTTATCGACTACGAAACAGCGGAAATCGTTGCAACCGAGCTTGGCGCAAAGGTTGAAAAAGAGGTTGTTGTTTCAATTGAGGAGCAAATCATTGAGGAGGACGATGAGAACGACGAAAACGCTATTCCACGCCCACCTGTTGTTTGCGTAATGGGTCACGTTGACCACGGTAAAACTTCAATTCTTGACGCTATCCGTAACACCGATGTTACATCAAGCGAGGCAGGCGGCATTACCCAGGCTATCGGCGCATATCAAGTAGTAACACCCGACAATCAAACCATTACATTTTTGGATACACCCGGCCACGCCGCTTTCACAGCAATGCGTGCAAGAGGTGCAATGTCAACCGATATTGCAGTGCTTGTAGTTGCCGCAGACGACGGTATCATGCCCCAAACTATTGAGGCTATCAACCACGCAAAGGCTGCCGGTGTTGAAATCATTGTTGCTATTAACAAAATGGATAAAGAGGGCGCAAACCCTGACAGAGTTTTGCAGCAACTCACAGAACACGAGCTTGTTCCCGAGGAATGGGGCGGCGATGTTATTTGCGTGCCTGTATCGGCAAAAACCAAAATGGGCATTGATAAGCTCCTTGAAACAATCGGCCTTGTTGCTGAAATGTGCGAGCTTAAGGCAAATCCCGACAGAACCGCAAAAGGCGTTGTTATTGAGGCAAAGCTTGATAAGGGCAGAGGTCCTATTGCCACCCTTCTTGTTCAAAACGGCACCCTCAAAGCAGGCGATATTATCGTTGCCGGCACTGCCGTTGGTAAGGTAAGAGCAATGACCGATTACAGAGGCAGAAAGATTAACGAGGCAGGCCCTTCTGTTCCTGTTGAAATTATGGGCCTTGACCAAGCACCTATGAGCGGCGATTTGTTCAATGCCGTATCTGATGAAAAGCTTGCACGCCAGCTTGTTGAGCAAAGAAAGGCAGAGGCTAAGGAAGAAGAATTTAAGGCATTCCAGAAGGTTACTCTTGACACCCTGTTTGACACTATTCAGGACGGCGAAATGAAAGACCTTAACATTATCGTTAAAGCTGATGTTCAAGGCTCTGTTGAGGCCGTTAAGCAGTCACTGCTTAAAATTGAAAACGATGAGGTCAGAGTTAAAATTATTCACGGCGCTGTGGGCACAATCAGCGAAAGCGATGTTATGCTTGCATCTGCGTCAAACGCAATTATCGTTGGCTTTAACATAGGCGTTGACCCTGTTGCCAAGGATAACGCAGAGCGTGACGGAATTGAAATTAAAACCTACGACATTATTTATGACGCAATTGAGGATATTGAAAACGCAATGCGTGGCATGAGAGCACCCAAGTACCGTGATGTTGACACCGGCACCGTTGAGGTAAGAGAGGTATTTAAAATCTCCTCCGCAGGCACCGTTGCAGGCTCACTGGTTACCTCCGGCACAATTAAGCGTGACGGCAAGGTTCGTGTAATTCGTGGCGGCAAGGAAATTGCTGTTTGCGAGCTTGCAAACCTTAAGCGCTTTAAGGATGAGGTTAAAGAGGTTTCGTCAGGCTACGAATGCGGCATTACCCTTAAGGAATTTGACGATATTCGCCAGGGCGATATTCTTGAAGCATTTATTGTTGAGGAGTACAGGGATTAATTATGGCCGGATACAGAATAGACAGAATAACCGAGGATATAAAAAGAGAGCTTATCGCTATACTCCGTGAGGTTAAGGACCCACGGGTAAGCGGTATGCTCAGCATAGTAAAGGTAGATGTCAGCAACGATTTAAGCTACTGCAAGGTGTATGTGAGCGCAGTTGAGGGCATAGAGGTTGCCAAGGAATCCGTCAAAGGCTTAAAGGCAGCAAACGGATTTATCCGAAAGCGTTTAAGCTCATCACTCCACATTCGCAAAACACCGGAATTAACTTTTATTGCTGACAATTCAATCGAAAAAGGCTTTGAGCTTTTTGACAAGCTTAAGGATATTGAAAATAAGGATAAAGATATAAAAGATGAAGATTAATGTTGAACAATGTGCTCAAATTTTAAAAGAGCAAAATAACATACTTATTCTTACCCATTCCCACCCTGACGGGGACACCCTCGGCTCGGGCTTTGCCCTTTGCCGTGCCCTGTTATCGCTGGGGAAAAAGGCAAGGGTTATTTGCGCTGACGAAATTCAAAGCAAATATAATTATCTTTTTTCAAACATTGAAATGCCCGATTTTAAAGAGGATTTTATTGTTGCGGTTGATGTTGCAACAGAAAATCTTTTGGGCGATTTATGCGACAAATACAGCGGTAAAATCGACCTTTGCATTGACCACCACGGCACCAACACCGATTATGCAAAAAGCCTGCTGCTCAATGCCGACGCCGCTGCCTGCTGTGAAATAATTTTAAAGGTTATAAAGGCGCTTAATGTTAAAATTGATAAGGACATTGCAGGCTGCCTTTTCACAGGCATTACAACCGACACAGGCTGCTTTAGGTATGCCAGCTCAACCTCAAACACCTTTAGGGCTGCTGCCGAGCTTATCGACCTTGGTGCCGATAACGGAAAAATCAACCGTATTATGTTTGAAACCAAAACAAAAACATATGCAGCCCTTGAAAGGCTTTGCATTGAGGGCATGCAGTTTTTTGACGGCGACAGAATTTGCGTTATCACAATCACTCAGGATATGTATGACCGCACAGGCTCAGGCGAATGGGAAACCGAGGCTATCGCTCCCCTTACAAGGCAAATTGAGGGCGTTGAAATAGGCTTAACCATTCGTGAAAAGGCTGATAAATCCTGCAAATGCTCAATAAGAACCTTTGAAAGTGTTAATGCGGCAGAGCTTGCCGGCTGCTTTGGGGGCGGAGGCCATCTTCAGGCTGCTGCCTGCCGTTTTGACTGCGGCGTTGAGGAGGCAAAGGCACAGCTTGTTGAAAAATGCAGGGAGCTTTTGAAATAATGACCGGTATTATATGCATTAATAAAGGTAAGGACATCACCTCCTTTGGCGTTGTGGCAAAGGTGCGTGGCATTGCCCGTGAAAAAAAAGCAGGTCACACCGGCACCCTTGACCCTATGGCAACGGGTGTTTTGCCCGTTATGCTCGGCGGCGCAACCCGCTTTTTAAACTACCTGCCGGACAGTGACAAGGGCTACCGTGCAACCCTGCTCCTTGGCAAAACCACCGACACCTTAGATATTACCGGTAAGGTTTTAACCCAATGTAAGGTTAACGCCTCAAAATCCGATGTTGAAAGCGCCCTTAACAAATTTAAGGGCGAAATAATGCAGGTTCCGCCCATGTTCAGTGCAAAATCCGTTGACGGCGTAAGGCTTTACGATTTGGCAAGGCAAGGGGTTGAAATTGAGCGCAAGCCCTGCCCTGTGAAGATTAAAAGCCTTGAACTTGTGGATTTTAACGAAGAAAAGGGCGAATACACCATAGATGTTCTTTGCTCAAAGGGCACATATATCCGCTCCCTTATTGACGATATAGGCAGGGAGCTTGGCTGCGGTGCCGTTATGACCGAGCTTGAACGAACCAAGGCCATGGGCTTTGACCTTAAGGACTGCGTTACACTTGACAAATTGCAGGAAATTAAGGACAGCGGCGGCAGCTTTGAGCCGTATTTAATACCCTTGGAAAGAATTTTTAACAGTTTTAAAAGGGTTTATATTACCGACGCACAGGCCAAACGCTTTTCAAACGGCGGCGGCCTTGATATTAAAAGAATTAAAAATCCGCCCAGGGACGATACTCCCACAGCGGTTTACAATAACGATACATTTTTAGGCTTGGGCAAAAGCAACGGCGAGGAGCTGACGGTTTTGCGCCTGCTTACAAAAAGAGATTAACCATGAACACTCAAAATAACAAAAAGCGAACGGCAGTTGCACTTGGCGACTTTGACGGCATGCATTTGGCACACAAAACCGTTGTTACCGGTGCCGAGGACGCAATAATCTATTGCGTTAACAACCGTTTTTCACTGTTGCAAAAAAGCATTTTTGAAAGACGGTATCCCACTGCCCACTTTGCTGATTTTAACGAAATTAAAAATTTGTCTGCCCAGGAGTTTGTAGATAAAATACTTGTTGAACAGCTCCACGCAGGCATTATATTGTGCGGCTTTAATTTCAGGCTTGGCAAAAATGCAATGTGGTCAGCCCTTGATTTAAGAAAAAATTTAGAAGAAAAAGATATTTGGGTGCGTATTTTAGAGCACCTTGACCACAGCGGAAAGCCCATCAGCTCAACCCGTATTCGCTCCTGTATTCTTGCAGGAGAAATTGAAAAGGCAAACGAAATGCTGGGCTACAATTTTACCTTTGAGTCCCCTGTTATTCCTGGCGACAAAAGAGGGCGAACAATCGGCTTTCCCACCATTAACCAGCATTTGCCTGCCGGACTTGTTGTGCCCAAATTCGGCGTTTATGAAAGCCGTGCGATAATTGACAACAAAGCCTACAAGGCCTTTACCAATATAGGAATAAGGCCAACCTGGAGGGTGGACGAGCCCCTGTGCGAAACCCACATCTTCAACCTTAATGAAAATTTATACGACAAAACCGTGCAAATTGAGCTTTTGCGGTATATAAGAGAGGAAAAAACCTTCGCCTCCGTTAATGAATTAAAGGAACAATTGATTAATGATAAAAGCAGTATTATTTGATTTTGACGAAACCCTGCAGGACAGAACTGCGGCGTTTGAAAAATATATGGACTCCTTCCTGTCCTGCTACTGTCCCGGGCTTTCAAGCGAGGAAATTGAAAAGCGCAAGGAGGATATGCGAATTACCGGCAACGGTGGCTATGTTAACCGTGTTGAATGGTGCAAACAGCTTTGTGAAATGTGGAATTGGGCTGACGCCCCTGCCCCCGAGGAGCTGGCATATCACTATGACAAAACCTTCGGCGACCATAATGTTATATTTCCAAACAGCCCCGTGCTTTTAAAAAAGTTAAAGGAATTGGGCTACATTGTGGGAGTTATTACTAACGGCCCCTCAATGCTGCAAAACCATAAAATGGACACCAGCGGCTTAAGACCATATTGCGACATTGTTGTGGTTAGCGGAGATGTGGGCGTTCACAAGCCCGACCCGCAATTGTTTATTTACACCGCTGAAAAGCTGGGCTTAAAACCCGAGGAATGTGTTTATGTGGGCGACCACCCCGTTAACGATATTCAGGGTGCATTAAGTGCAGGAATGAAAGCAATCCGTATGAACACAGGCTGGTTTAAGAACCGTGATTTAAGACCCGATGTGCCTGTAATTGAAGATATTATTGATGTGCTTAAATGCTTAAACCGATAACACTTAATAAAATTTATGGGAGAAGCTCAATTAAGAGCCTCTCCCATTTTTTACAGTAAATATCAAATAACAAAACTTAGTTATTATTGGTTTTCAACTGTGAACATAGCCTCAAGGCGGCCTTCATCCCTGGCATATCGCCTTTGGCTGATTAAAAATACAATTTCGTCCCCTGCCTCAAGGGTAACATCGCCGTTGGGGGTAATGCTTTCCTCCCCACGCTCAACAGTAATAATCAGAGCATGCCTGCCCCAATCCACATCCTTGATTTTTTTATTTTCAAGCTGTGAGCCAACGGGGATTACAAAGGACTTAATAATTTTTTCCGCACGCCTGATAAAGTGGGGCTTGTCGTTTTCGCTAACGGTAATCCTTGCCAAAAGCGCCTCGTAAAAGGGATTTACGCCCAAAAGGTTTGCGGTGGCGTAGCTTATAAGGGCAACAGTAGCCAAGGGCAAAATGTTGTTCATATTGCCTGTAAGCTCAAAAACCAAAACAATGCCTGTTATTGGCGCCCTTACTATTGCAGTGAAAAAGCCCGCCATGCCGATAACCACAAATTCGCCCCAAAGCCCCTCGCTTAAGCCAAGAGTATTAATTGAAATAGAGCCGAACAGTGCACCCAAATATGTTCCCAAAATACAAAGGGGGTAAAGAGTTCCGCCCGGGGCACCCGACGCAAAGCAAATTGCGCCGAAAAGGAATTTTGCCACCAGCAGCCCCAGCATAACGGCAGCAGAGGGGCGCTCGTTCATTAAAAACTCAACCATACTGTGGCCGCCGCAAAGCACCTGTGGAAGATAAAGCCCAACAACGCCGCTGAGCACAAACACCAAGGGCATTTTAATGTAATTGGGAACCTTTTTAATGTTTTTGAAAATATCCTGCATTTTGAGCATAATAACATTATAAGCAGCGCCGCTGACGCCTAAAACTATGCCCATAAGAATTAACAACCAATAATATTGCAAGGGGAAATTAACCGTTTTGTAGCTGAATATAGTATTCTGCCCAAAAAACAGCTTTGATGTATAATCTGCGGTAACTGCGGAAACAATGCCCATAAACAAAATGTTTTTATCAAAATTATGGTGTATTTCCTCCAGCACAAACATTGTGCCTGTAAGGGGGGCGTTAAAAGCGGAGGCCATGCCTGCACCTGCGCCGCAACTTATCATGCGCAGCTCCGTTGTTTTATCGGCCTTTGTAAGCCTTGCAACGCCCTTTGCCGCAAGACCGCCGAGTTGAACGCTGGGGCCCTCTCTGCCCAGGGAAAGGCCGGCAAACACAGAGGTTACGCCGCCAATCATTTTTACCGCCAAAACACGCAGCCAATTATGGTTAACCCTACCCTTAACCTCGCCGGTTATTTGGGGTATGCCCGAACCTGCCGCAAGAGGCTCCCACTTGTTGATAAGCGAAACAAAAACGCCCAATGCAAACAGCGCCAAAAACCAGACGGCGATTTTTGCGGGACTGCCCTTTACAGCGCTTATTATTCCCATAAGCCGATCCTCGGCAAATGACAGCAAATAGCGATAAAGCACTGCCACCAAGCCTGCGGCAATGCCAACCTCTATTCCCCTGACAAGAAGGAAAAACGCCTCCTTGTTCTTATATTCAATTTTACGAACGGTATTTAATTTCTTCTTTTCATTCATAGCAACTCTATTATAAAACGAATTGCCTGCAAATTCAACTAATAAAGCCTAAAAATGTATATTATTAAGCCGTAAACAACGCTTGATGCGCAGCCGTAAACAATTACGGGCCCTGCAATTGAAAACATTTGAGCCGCCGTGCCCAGCACAAAGCCCTCATGCTGAAATTCCAAAGCAGGCGACACCACGCTGTTGGCAAAGCCCGAAATGGGAACAATGGTTCCTGCCCCGGCCTGCCTTGCGATTTTATCAAACACGCCTATACCCGTTAAAATTGCGGTAATAACAATTATAACCGAAAGCATAAGCAGTCTTGCTGCATCGGATTTAAGCCCCATTCGTGAAAATACAGTCAGTAAAATTTGCCCAAAGGCACATATTCCCCCGCCGAAAACAAATGCCTTAACGCAGTTCATAAATATGGGCGAATTTGGGCTTGCTTTATCGGCCATTTTTGAATAGTCGTTGTTTGAAATACTCATTAACATCCCTCCACAGGTATTATTTGTAAAGCAATTATTAATATTCCTTGTTTTTCTTGACTTTGAACATTATATCTTGTATAATCTGTTTATACTAATTGTAAAGGTTGGTAATATTATGCATCTTATAGAAGTAAGAAATGTTTACAAAATATATAACCCCGGGGAAAATCAGGTTAACGCACTTGACGGCGTTTCCTTAACCATTGACGAGGGCGAATTTGTTGCCATTATCGGTCAATCAGGCTCGGGTAAATCAACACTTATGAACATGCTTGGCTTGCTTGACACCCCAACCGAGGGCGAATATTACATTAACGGCCAGCTTGTTGACGATTTAACAGACGACCAAATGAGTGAAATCAGAAATAAGGAAATCGGATTTATTTTCCAGGGCTTTAACCTTATATCATCACTTACAGCCCTTGAAAATGTTGAGCTCCCCCTTGTTTACAGAGGTATGAAAAAGGATGAGCGCCGTGAAATTTCAATCACAGCTCTTGAAAAGGTTGGCCTTAAAAGCCGTATGAACCACCTGCCCACTGCACTTTCAGGCGGTCAGCAGCAGCGTGTTGCGGTTGCAAGGGCAATTGCGGCAGCACCGCCGGTTATCCTTGCCGACGAGCCCACAGGTAACCTTGATACACGCTCAACCAAGGATGTTATGCAAATTCTTCACGCTCTTAAGGACGAGGGCAGAACCGTTATTGTTATTACTCACGACAATGAAATCGCCGAGGAGGCAGAGCGTGTTGTTCGTATCCGTGACGGCAGGGTTGTTGAGGATTATATCAACCCCGGCTTTGAGGAAAAATACGGCAGAGCCGCTAAATACGATAACAAAAACCCAATTGATTTGGGATAAAATTGTAATAAATCCACCCATTACCGGCAAAATAGTAATGGGTGATTTTTTATTATGTTAATGTGTTTAAAAGCCTTTGTTGTAGGCGGAATTATTTGCGTTATTGGCCAAATTTTAATTGACAAAACAAAGCTGACTCCTGCCAAAATACTTGTTCTGTTTGTTTGCCTGGGCGTGGCCCTTGGGGGCATAGGTATTTATGACAGGCTGATTGATTTTGCAGGCGCAGGGGCAATGGTGCCCTTAACGGGCTTTGGCAGCTCACTTGCCAAGGGTGTTAGAGACGCTATCAAAGAAAACGGCCTTATGGGCGTTTTTACAGGGGGCTTGGGCGCATGCGCCGGAGGCGTGACCGTTGCGGTTATCTGCGGCCTTATTGCGGCATTTGTAACAAAGCCCAAAGATAAGGAATAACAGGGCGGAATGATAAAAAATTCTGCCCTGTTCGGTCGGTTAAAATTAGTGAAAAAACACAATTTTTGTGCCGATTTTGCACCTATTAAAATTAAATATGCTAAAAACTGTCAAATTTTTAAAATTTACTTGAACATACAAAAACAATTCGTTATAATAATGGTTGGTAATTTTTTGACATTTAAAAATTATTATTATACTTGGAAGGAGTTAATAAAATGACTTATTCACATGAAGTTGAAACAATGTGTCCTGTAGCTCAGGGTGTTGCTCACGGTGCTGCTCCCATTCCGGAAGAAGCAAAATGGGTAAAGGCAAAGGAGATTAAGGACATCTCAGGATTTACACACGGTGTAGGTTGGTGTGCACCTCAGCAGGGCACCTGCAAGCTTTCACTTAACATTAAAGAGGGCGTTATTCAGGAAGCACTTGTTGAAACAGTCGGCTGCTCAGGCATGACCCATTCGGCTGCTATGGCTGCTGAAATTCTCCCCGGCAGAACAATTCTTGAAGCTCTTAACACAGACCTTGTTTGTGACGCTATCAACACAGCTATGAGAGAGCTTTTCCTTCAAATCGTTTACGGCAGATCACAATCTGCATTTTCTGAGGACGGTCTTACAATCGGTGCAGGCCTTGAAGATTTAGGTAAAGGTCTTCGTTCACAGGTTGGTACAATGTACGGAACACTTGCTAAAGGTCCTCGTTACCTTGAAATGACCGACGGCTATGTAACAGGACTTGCCCTTGACGCTGACAATGAAATTATCGGCTATAAGTTTGTTAACTTTGGCAAGATGATGGATTTCATCAAGGCAGGCGACGATGCTAACACAGCATTTGAAAAGGCACAGGGTCAATACGGCAGAGTTAACGACGCTGTTAAAATCATCGACCCAAGAAAAGAATAATTAAGGAGGACAGAAAAATGGCTTTATTTGAATCTTACGAGAGAAGAGAGAAGCAAATTCTTGCTGTTCTCGCTCAATACGATATTAAATCAATCGAAGAATGCAGAGAAATCTGTCAGGCAAAGGGCTTTGACCCATACAAAATTGTTGAGGGTATTCAACCTATTTGCTTTGAAAACGCAAAGTGGGCTTACACAGTAGGCTGCGCTATCGCTCTTAAGAAGGGCGCTACAAAGGCTGCCGACGCTGCTGCTGCAATCGGCGAGGGTCTTCAGTCCTTCTGTATTCCGGGTTCAGTTGCTGACCAAAGAAAGGTTGGCCTTGGCCACGGTAACCTTGGCAAGATGCTCCTTGAGGAGGAAACAGAGTGCTTCGCATTCCTTGCAGGCCACGAATCGTTCGCTGCCGCAGAGGGTGCAATCGGTATTGCAGAAAAAGCAAACAAGGTTAGAAAGCAACCTCTCAGAGTTATCCTTAACGGCCTTGGCAAGGACGCTGCACAAATCATTGCTCGTATCAACGGCTTTACCTATGTTGAAACAGAGATGGATTATTACACCGGCGAGGTTAAAGAGGTATTCCGCAAGGCTTACTCTGACGGACTTCGTGCAAAGGTTAACTGCTACGGCGCTAACGATGTTACAGAGGGCGTAGCAATTATGTGGAAAGAGGGCGTTGATGTTTCTATCACAGGTAACTCAACAAACCCAACTCGTTTCCAACACCCTGTTGCAGGCACATACAAAAAGGAATGTGTTGAAAAGGGCAAAAAGTATTTCTCAGTTGCTTCAGGCGGCGGAACAGGCAGAACCCTCCACCCCGATAACATGGCTGCAGGCCCTGCTTCATACGGTATGACAGATACTATGGGCAGAATGCACAGCGACGCTCAGTTTGCAGGTTCATCTTCAGTTCCTGCTCACGTTGAGATGATGGGTCTTATCGGTATGGGTAACAACCCGATGGTTGGCGCTACCGTAGCTTGCGCAGTTGCAGTTGAAGAGGCTTCAAAGTAATTTAACATTTCCGATAAAGGGCTTGGGCAATACCAAGCCCTTTTGTTTGCGCTTTTTTATTGTTTTTGACAAAACAGTGTGCTAAAATGTGGTTGAATACTATACTGCAAGGAGCTGTTTTATATGGATAAAATAAAAAATCTTAATTACGACAGCTTCAGTCTGCACCGCAGGCTGATTATGGGTGTTGCCGCAATTTTAATTCTCGCATGTCACATTGCGTCATATTCAACCTTCCCAAAAAACATATTTACAAGCCTGATATATGACCTTAACATTGGCGTGGAAATATTTTTGATTATGTCGGGTATTGGGCTGTATTTTTCGCTCAGCAATAAAAAATACAGGTTTTGGGATTATTACCTTAAAAGAATTTTAAATGTATATTGCATTTATTTGATTATTACCCTGCCCGATGTAATATATCAGGATTTAATACTTTCAAGCAAAAATATAAAGCAGGTGCTTTTTGACCTTACGGGCATATCCTTTTGGCTTGGCGAAACCAAGGAGGGCTGGTATGTTCATTTTGCAATGGCGCTGTACCTTATTTACCCCGTAATATTTAAAATCATAAAGTGGGCAGAAGAAAAGAAGGCGCTGCTGCCCATAACCGCCTTATCCTGCGCCGCAGTAATTGCATTTTGCTTTGTTTCAGACAAAAAATTGCCCGATTTTTACTCAACCTATGAAATAGCAATAGCCCGAATACCTGCATTTTTGGTGGGCTGCTGTTTGGGCTCACTTGTTTATAACAAAAAGCCCATAACAAAGAAAATGTATTTTGCCGCCGCACTGGGTATTATCATTTGGTTTGCGGTAAAGGCAACCCACAAGCCCTTGATTTATGAAAGATTTTCACACATTTTATTGAGCCTTACAATTTGCCTTTTTATAGTTATTTTAACAGAATTAATACCCCTTAAGCCCCTTGTTAAATGCCTGGAATTTTTCGGCGGCATATCCCTTGAAACATATTTGGTGCATTTGGCGTTGCTGAGGGCAGTTAAGGCCAACTACGGCAAAATAAGCCCCTTAAAATATGCAATTGTTATTGCCGTAGCGGTAGTGATAAGCTATTTTGTTGCAAAAATAAGGGTGGCAATAATCAAAGGCTATACTAAAAGAAAAGACAAAAAGGAATTAAGCAAGGCAGATTAAACAATATGTGCACGGCTGTGTTTAAAACACAACTGTGCACTATTTTTTTATTATTTTTGTGTATTGTTTAATGCACAAATTGTGGTAATATATACTTGTTCGGACAAATAAATTAAATCGAGGAAAAAGCAATGAGCAATAGATATGAATTAAACAAAAACCTTGCACAAATGCTCAAGGGCGGTGTAATCATGGATGTAACCACACCTGAGCAGGCTAAAATTGCAGAGGAGGCAGGCGCATGCGCAGTTATGGCACTTGAAAGAATACCTGCCGATATTCGTGCCGCAGGCGGAGTATCAAGAATGAGCGACCCTAAAATGATTAAGGGTATTCAGGAGGCCGTATCAATTCCCGTTATGGCAAAATGCCGTATCGGCCACATTGCCGAAGCTCAAATTTTGCAGGCAATTGAAATTGACTATATCGACGAAAGCGAGGTTCTTTCCCCTGCCGACGACCTTTACCATATTGACAAAACCGAATTTGATGTTCCGTTTGTATGCGGCGCAAGAGATTTGGGCGAGGCTCTGCGCAGAATTGCAGAGGGTGCGTCTATGATAAGAACAAAGGGCGAGCCCGGCACAGGCGATGTTGTTCAGGCTGTAAGGCACATGAGAAAAATCAACGCAGAAATGCGCCGTGTTCAGTCACTGCGTAAGGACGAGCTTTTTGAGGCAGCAAAGGAATACAGAGTGCCTGTTGAGCTTATCAACTATGTTCACGAAAACGGCAAGCTGCCTGTTGTTAACTTTGCCGCAGGCGGTGTTGCAACACCTGCCGACGCCGCACTTATGATGCAGCTTGGCGCAGAGGGCGTTTTCGTAGGCTCAGGCATCTTTAAATCAGGCAACCCTGCAAAGAGAGCCGCTGCAATAGTTAAGGCTGTTACCAACTACAACGACCCACAGGTGCTTGCAGAGCTTAGCGAGGATTTAGGCGGCGCAATGGTTGGCATTAACGAAAATGAAATCAAAATCATTATGGAGGAAAGAGGACAGTAAGTCCCCAACACCCAAGCACTATGAAAATCGGCGTTCTTGCTTTACAGGGAGCATTTGAAGAACATATTAAAAAATTAAGTGAGCTGGGCGTTGACTCTTTTGAAATTCGCCAATTAAGGGACCTTGACAGCCAACCAGACGGCTTGATTATTCCCGGCGGAGAAAGCACGGTTATGAGCAAGCTGCTGGACGACCTTGATATGCGTGAAAAAATACTTGAATACGCAAAGGGCGGTATGCCTGTTTTCGGCACCTGTGCAGGGCTTATACTTATGTCAAGCGAAACGGGGGACCCCCGCTGTAACGGCCTTAAGTTTATTAACTGCACGGCAAAGCGAAATGCCTACGGCAGGCAGCTTGGCAGCTTTGACACCATAGAGGAGTTTAAGGGCTTAGGCAAAATCCCCATGGTATTTATCAGAGCACCGTATATTGCAAAAGCTGACGACGGCGTAGAAATCCTTGCAAGGGTTGACGGCAAAATCGTTGCCGCAAGGCAGGGCAATTATCTTGCAACGGCCTTTCATCCCGAGCTTACGGATGATTTATCGGTTCACAAATATTTTATTGATATGATAAAAAGTAAATAAAGCATAATTAATCCCTACCCGGTAATACCGAGTAGGGATTTTTGTTTAATACGATATTAATTTGTATTAATAATCCTGCTTTAGGGTTTCGATAATATTGTTATCCTTAATTTTACCAAAGGAATAAAGCAGGGCGATTGCAATTATCACAAACACTGCCACAAACGCAATAATGTAGCTGAGTGGGTGGAATTGGAAGCCGTAATCAAAGCTGTTTGCCAGCGCCTTATACATGCCGTAATGTATTGCGGCACTTACGGGAATAGCAAAAGCCAGAGCGATAAAGCCGTATCTGAAATTTTCAAAATAAATCATTTTCATAAAGCTCTTGGGGGTCATGCCCACCGACCTTATCATGGCAAACTCACGCCTGCGTTCATTCATAGAGTTTGAAATTGTGTTAATGATATTCATTATTGAAATAAGGGTAATAAGGGCTATAAAGCCAAACACAAATACCTCTACAATAATTAAAATGCTGTTGATTGACTGCATTTCTGCGCTTGCGTCAAAGCTGTTAAAGCTGATTCCCTTTTCATTTAAGGCATTGCTGATTTCCTCGTTAACCTGCTTGGAATCGTCACATTTAATGCCAAACTCATAGGTACATTCCTTAAGGTTATCAACATAACCGCTCAAATGGTCAACGCTTAAAATAATAACCGGAGAATATGTGTTTTGATAGCTGAACATTTTGTTGCTCCAAAGCTTTTGGGTTGAAATACCCACCGTTGGGCTGATGCTTGTATATTCGCTCACATCGGTTTTGGGATTGTAATGCTCAACCTGGCAGTTAATTTTCTGCCCCGTTAAATCATTAAACGGAGCAATTGTCTTTTTCTTGGAATCCTTTTCCACAATGCACCTGTTTTGAACAATTGCTCTTGGATTATTTAAATCATGATATTTGCTAATATTTTCTCCAAGTTCCTTTAAGTAGCTGTCAAAGGAGGCGTTATCCATAAACACAATAGTTGATGAATACTCACTTATATCCTCGGCCTTTGCCTCATCGCTTAAACCATCACTGACGCCACCATAGAAAATTACCGAACCGTAATAACTGTCAATACCCTTTGCGTTTTCAACCACGGTGTTTGCCGCTTGCATATCTGCTGCGGCAAGACTAAGGCTTATATCATAGCTTTCTCTGTAGCTGCCGGCCATAACATCGGAAAACATCATGCTGAAATTTGAAACCGAAAGGAACACAACCACACTCATAAACAAAGCAAACACAATGGTTCTTGAGCGCCTGCCGTTGCGCTTGTAATTTTTAACCGCAAGGGTGCCCTCAAAGCCAAACAGCTTGTTAACCAATTTAGGTGTTTTAAGGCGCTTGCTTTTTTTAACCTTAACGGTGTCTGCCTGCCTGATTGCGTCAATAGCTGTGGTTTTTGACGCCTTGCGTGCAGGAATATAGCTTGAAACAAAAATTGTAATTGCACTTACAACAACCGTTGCCAAAATAACAACCCAATTTACGCAAAGTTCCAGCGACTTGTTATATTCAACGCCAATGGTTTGCAGCCACATATTGCCTATTGCCTTAAAGGTTATGCCAATGCCTGCAATACCTGCAAGAATACCCAGCGGAATACCTATTGCGCCTAAAATTAAGCCCTCAAAATATATTGACGAGCGCTTTTGCTTTTTGGTTGCGCCCACCGAGGCAAGCATGCCCAAATATTTTGCACGCTCCTGATATGATACCGCAAAGCTGTCATAAATCATAAATATTGACACAATTGCGATAATTGCCAAAATAATTGCGCAAAAGCTGCCCAGGGATACCAAAATGCCGTTATCCTTCATTATTCCCGAATATGTGAACAGCTCGTAGTTGTATGATGGCATATCTTCATAAATAGCGTCAACCGAAGCGGCGGTAGCGCTTATTTTATCCCAAATTTTATTGTTCAGCTTGTCATAGCGAACATAAACATCAGTTTGGGCGTCCTTTGAAAAATCCGAGGGATCGTAGCCTGCAAAAATACCGTAGCTGTCGGTGGTTGTTACCTTGCTGTCGCTGATGGCGGTGATTTTAACGGTTTTTTCACTGACATTATAATCATCATCCAAAAGATAAAGGGTTACATTGTCGCCAACACTCCAATCAAGGCTGTTATCGTCAATAAATGATTGGCTCACTAAAACCTCGTTAATATTCTTTGGCATTTCCCCGTGGGAAATTTTTACATTTTTTATATCAAGATAGTTTTTATCCACCGCAAGCAGGCTATCAGTTGATAAGTCAATGTCGTCCTCGTTTGCCAAGGCAGCCTTGTCAATAACATAGCTGCTGTAATATGTTGATGCGCCCATAGCCTCAATGCTGTCATCGGCATTAAAGGCGGATATTTTATCCTGATAATCCTTAACTGTAAATACAGCATGCCAATTGCCGTCAATTGCCTTTGTAACATTTTGAAAATAGGTTACAAATGAAAGTGCGCTTGTAAAAACCGCCGTTACCATTGCAACTGAAACAATAATTGCCAAAATTGTTAAAATACTGCGCTTTTTATGGGTTTTAATATGGCGCAGGGTTAAGGTGTTTACAATGTTCACACTCTCACCTCATCCCTTGTAATTTTGCCGTCCTCAATAGCAATAACACGGTCTGCCGCAAGAGCAATGCGCTCATCATGGGTAATAATAATTACCGTTTGGTTGTATTCCTTGTTAAATTGCCTTAAAAGTTGAACAATTTCCTTGCTGTTTTCGCTGTCAAGGTTGCCGGTGGGCTCGTCTGCCAGTAAAAGCGCCGGGTTGTTAAGCAGTGCCCTGCCGATTGAAACCCTTTGCTGCTGGCCACCCGAAAGCTGGCTTGGCAGGTGGTCAAGCCTGTGCTCAAGGCCAAGCTTTTTAACCAACAAGTCAAGCTGCTGCTTGCTGGGGGTTCTGCCGTCAAGCAGCAGCGGCAGGGTCATATTTTCCTCTACGGTCAAAATAGGGATAAGATTGTAAAATTGATAAATTAAGCCTATTTGTCTGCGCCTGAAAATTGCCAACGCCGTTTCGTCAAGCTGCGAAATTTCGGTTCCGCCGATTACAACACTGCCTGAGGTTGCGTTGTCAACGCCGCCGAGAATGTGTAAAAGTGTTGATTTTCCCGAGCCTGACGGGCCTATAATTGCCACAAATTCGCCCTTATCCACGCTGAAGGAAACATTGTCAAGGGCCTTTACTTCTGTTTCGCCCTTTCCGTAAATTTTCGATAAGTTTTTGATTTCAAGAATTTTCATAAAACCTCTCCTTTCAGCTGTAATTGTATCAAAGCAATATGACAATTAAGTGACATTTTTTATTACAATTCAGTCACATTAGTTATTTTCGCCGTCGTTGTTAATATCAGTATATTGCGCCTCACGGTAACTGTCAACAGGCGGCTCGTCGGGCATAATTATTGCGCAAATAATATAAGCCACAACACCTGCGCCGCCTAAGGCTGTAATAATTACCCACAACAGCCTTATAACCGTTGCATCAATGCTTAAATATTTGGCAATGCCACCGCACACGCCGCAAATTTTCTTATCTGTTGATGATTTAAAAATCTTTTTCATAGTAGCTATTCCTTCCATAATTATATAATTGATTTGTAAAACCTTATTGTAAAGCAGGTGCCGACCCGGCTCTCGCTTTCAGCCGTAATTGTAGCGTTTTCCTTTGCAAATATCTCCTTTGCAAGGGCAAGACCTATTCCCACGCTGTCGCTGTTTGAATTTTTACCATGGTAAAACCGCTCAAAAATATGGGGCAAATCCTCTTTTTCAATACCGCAGCCGTTATCGCTTATCGTCAGCTGGTTATATATGCTTGTGGAAAGGGTTTTTATGCAAATTTTGCCCCCTGAATCAGTGTGCTCAATGCAGTTTTTAATAACATTTTCAATTGCCTCGGCGGTCCAGTTCTTATCCCCGGAAAATTTAAAGCCGTTCAACTGCTTTTCCACCTTAATATTCTTTAATTCAAGGGTCAATTCAAAGGGGGTAAGGCAGGTATTAATAACATCATCTATTATCAAATCGGTTTTGTTAAACTCGGCAGTGTCCGCATCCAGCTTTGAAAGCTTTAAAAGGGTCGCAATAAGCCATTTCATTTTATCAAGCTGGGATTCGATAATGCCCACAAACTTTTCCCTGCTTTCCTCATCGGGATTATCCCTGAGCAAATCGGTCATTACCATCATTGAGGTTAAAGGGGTTTTAAGCTGGTGTGTAATATCTGCCAGTGAGTCTGCAAGGTAAACCTTGTCATACTTTAGCGCTTCGTTGCTGCTTTTAAGCATAACCACAACCTTATATAGGTTATTTTGCAGTATTGACAGCTCGCCCTCGGCATTTTCCTCAATATTAATTGAATAATCCCCGCTGCAAACAAGGGATAAATAATCGTTAAGCTCCTCTATTTTTTTGTATCGTTTTTTGGTGTAAAGGGCAAAGGTTAAAATAATACCCACACTTAGCACCAGGCAAATAATACCCCAGCGAATATCAATTATAAATGCCGCAATGCTTAAAACGGTGCCTATGCCGGTGCTGATAAGCAGCATAGCCCTGTAATCCTTGTTCCTCATTTCAGTATATACCCCATACCACGAATTGTTTTTATAAATTTGGGATTGTTAGGGTCGCTCTCCAGCTTGTCCCGCAGGCGCTTAATGTAAACGGTCAGGGTGTTGTCGTTTACAAAATCGCCACCCACATCCCAAATATCCTCCAAAAGCCTTTGGCGGCTCAGCACAACACCACGGTTGTTAACAAACGAAAGCAGCAGCCTGTATTCCATAGCGGTTAATATTACTTCTTTCCCGTCAAGATAAACCTTTGCCTCGTTGGTGTTGATAAGCAGGTTGTCTATTTTAATTTTGCCGTCGTTGCTGTCCTTACTGTATCTGCGCAGCACCGATTTAATCCTTGCCATAAGCTCCCTTACCCTAAAGGGCTTTGAAATATAGTCGTCTGCGCCCAAATCAAAGCCTGTAACCACATTTATCTCGTCATCATAGGCAGTTAAAAATATTACCGGGTAATCGCCCATTGATTTAATCAGCTTGCAGATTTCATAGCCGTTGCCGTCAGGCAGGGTTAAATCCAAAATATATAAATCAAAGCTGCCCTTGGCTATTGCAGACTTTGCAGAGGCAACTGTTTTTTCCACAGTAACGGTGTAGCCCTCGTTTTCAAGGGAATACGAAAGGCCGATACCGATAGCCTCGTCATCCTCAAGCACAAAAATGTTCATATCTTCACCTCAGTTACAGTTTAACATATATTTGCCCCAAGTTCCATTACAATTTTGTCACATAATAATAACGCACCCCGGCAGTAATATGTGCAAGGGTGCGCTTTATTATTCGTCAATATTTTCATATTCCGGCAGATCAACAATAATGGGCGTGTGGTTCACCGCCGGCAAAAATTTGTTCAGCAAATCCGCCGTGCTCAGGCGAAGGCTTGATGTGTTAACGCAGGGGTGGCAGCCAAAGCTCTCACTTTCAACAACCGGCTTGTCAATAACCAGCTGCACCCTGTTATCCTTATCGTTCATCAGCCCCATAACCGAAACCGCACCGGGCTTGATATCCAAAAATTCAAGCATATATTCCTCCCCTGCAAAGGAGAGCCTTGAGCAGCCCAGTTGCTTTGTAATATCCTTTGTTTTAAACACCTTATTCCCGGGCATCATCAGCAAATAGAAATCCGTTTTTTGCCTGTTGCACAAAAACAGATTTTTGCAAATAAAGGTGTCAATAACCTTGTCAATCTCACGGCATGCCTCCATGGTGTCGGCAGCAGGGTGGTCCACCCTTTTGTAGTCAATTTCAAGGCTGTCTAACAGGTCATATACCCTAATTTCTTTTTCGAGCCTACCGTCGGTATTACTCGGTTTTCCGTTTACAAGTTCCATATTTCCCCTTATAATTCAAAAATTTCAATATTTTCAACAGAATTTAACGCCTCCTCGTTGCCCACAACGCATACTGCGCCGTTTTGGGCACAGTCATCAAGGGCCTTGCACCAAAGTTTAAGCCCCTGCCTTGTGGTTTGAAGCATTTGCTTTCTGTTGTTAATTCTGTTTTCATCGGTCCAGTTGCTGAAATAAAAATCATCTGCGCTAAAACCCTTTTGCCTTGGGGACACCAGCGGGTCGTTTGCCCCAAGGGTTGAAATAATAAAATTATCAAGCTTTTCTGTGTCGTCATCGGCAAATTCCGCCAAATACTCGGCGCATTTATCATAAGCGGCCAATGATGCGGCCGGGGACGGGTCACGGTAGGAGTATAAAATATATCCTCCGTTTCTGTCAACCGAAAGGCCTGTGCCGTAGGCTCCGCCCTGAACCCTTACCTTGTTCCATAAATATGAGAAGGTCAAAATTTTAGCCGCAACCCTCATTGAGCCGTCATTTGGCAGGTTGCTTTCCGCAAGGTCACAGCCCTTAACGGCGTAAGATACCTGTGAGGGAATCTTAATTCCCATTCTGTGGGGCAAATCGGTTTTGTATTCCGCCTGCATGGGCACAGGCTCGCTGTTGCCCAAAAGTGAAATAAACGCCGAAATGTCGATTTTTTCATCATTTGTGTAGCTGACAGTTACACTTCCCTTACCTGCAAGGCTCATTGCCTTTTTAACTGCGGCAATGTATTCATCATAGCCACCATCAAAATCATTGGCAAGCTGATGAATAATTTTAATATTTGTGTAGCCTGACAGCGCCTCGCTTACAGCACCCTGTGCGGAATATCCTGCCCTGACCGAAAGCATGCCTAAAATGTGGCCGTTGCCGATAGCGCTCCTTCTGCCCTCTTCGTCATATTGCTTAATTACCTCAAAAATCTTTGCCTTATCGTCAAATTTTGTGCGGTTGATAATTTCCGTTACCAGCTCCTGCGCCCTGGAAAGATTTTCCTTTAAGGCGCTTGCCCTTACCACAAGGCAGGGCATGCATTGGCTGCTGTTTTCGGCACTGCTGTATGACGAAAGTGAAAAATCAAGCTGGCCGATATAGGTCTTAACCTCTCTTTGCAGTTGGGAAACATCATATTTTTCAGTGGGCAGCTCCCCTAAAAGCATTTGAACGGACGCCGCAAAAGCAAGTTCACGCAGTGAAAGGCTTGTAAGGGGAAAATACATTGAAAAATGCACCACGCCGTTTGTTGAAAGCTTGTGGTAAAGCACCGTTACACCGTCAACACTTCCGACCTCCGTGCTTATAAGCTCGGGAACAGGGTTAACCTCTGATAATTCAAGGCTTGGCAGGCTTTCAAGTGCCTGCTTGCTGTCAGGCGTTTGCTGCCATGTGTCAAGAGCGGCCTTGTCTGCGGCAATTTTTTTCGTTTGCTCTTGGGTAATTGCCTTTAATTCTGCCTCAAGCCTTTGTGAGCGTGCATTTTCCTCATCGGCGTCAATGGTAACGGAGGGCTTTGCCACAACCCTTGACCAGTTGGCGCTGTCAATAAACACTTGGTTTAAAATATCATCAAAGGCACTTGTGCCTATAAGCTCCCTTACAGCTTTATATACGCTGTCAATATCAAGATAAAGCATTGGGTCGCCGCCGTAAAGCCATGAGGAAAGCGCATTTGAGGCACGGTAAAGAGCCTGGGGCTCCGGTAGCTGCTTTGCCTGATATTCCGTTTTGTTAAGGGAGGCAATCAGCTCCTTTTCGTCAATTCCGCTTTTGAGAATTGTTGAAATAACATCGTTTACCGTTTTTCTTATTTCCTCCGCCTTATCGGCAGATGTGTTGCGAACAACAAGCATAACAAAGGGCTGGTACATATCGCCGTTAACAAACAGCTCAACATCCTCGCATATTCCCTCTGAAAGCAGGGCTTTCTTTAAAGGCGACTCGTTTGAGGACGCCAAAAAATCACACAAAACATTTGTTGACGCAATTTTTACTCCGTCGCTGTAATCGCAAAGGATTTTGCCGTAAACAATCACATCGGAGTTTTCCTTAATTTTATCAACGCCGTAATATATTTCCCCTTGCCTTGATATGGGCTTTTGGGGCTTGATAACCGGGTTGATGCTTGATTTTTCGTATTTGTCAAGATATGACGAAATAAGCTTTAAGGTAGCGTCAAGTGGAATGTCGCCGTCAAGGAAAAACCTTGAATTTGACGGATGATAATAGCGCTTGTAGGTATCCACAAACATATCGTATGTTAAATCGGGGATAACCGACGGGTCGCCCCCTGAGTTATAATGATAGCAGTTATCGGGGAACATTAAGTCAAGCAGAGCATACTCTGCCCTTTCGTCAACGCCCGAGGTTGCGCCCTTCATTTCGTTAAACACAACGCCGTTGTAACAATTGCCCTCATCTGACAGCTCGTAATGCCAGCCCTCCTGATAAAAAACAGAGGGCTTTTTAAGCAATAACGGCTGAAATACAGCGTCAAGATAAACCTCTGTAAGGTTTAAAAAATCCCTTTCGTTTCTGCTTGAAACGGGGTAAAGAGTTTTATCAGGATAGGTCATTGCGTTTAAAAAAGTGTTCATTGAGCTTTTTAAAAGCTCAACAAAGGGCTCCCTTACCTGAAATTTTTCGGAACCGCACAACACAGAATGCTCCAAAATATGAAAAACGCCTGTGCTGTTTTCAGGGGTTGTTTTAAATGCAACGGAAAACAGCTTGTTTTCCTCCTTGTTATCAAGCCAGCAAAGCTGTGCCCCTGTTTTTTTGTGGGTCATTTCCACAAGGCTTCCCCCAAGAAAGGCATTTTCCCTGATTCTGTCAACCGAAAATCCGTATGTGCCTGCAATTTTTTCAATATCCATATAATCACCTGTTAATATTATTCCAATTTATTTCCTTTTGCCCCATATCTTTAAGCATTTGGTTAATTTTGCTGTACGGCTTGCTGCCGAAAAAACCACGGTATGCCGAAAGCGGGCTTGGATGCGCCGATTTAACAATATAATCCCTGTTGTTTTTAATTAGCTTTTCTTTTTTTTGAGCGTTTGAACCCCAAAGCACAAAAATAACCGGGGAGCAACTTTGGTCGATAAGCTCAATTAACCTGTCGGTAAAAGGCTCCCACACCTTTGCCATTGAGTTTGCGCTGCCCTCAATAACGGTTAAGGCCGTGTTCAAAAGCAGCACACCCTGCCGTGCCCAGTCTGAAAGGTCGGTATCTAACCGCAGCTCGCCACCCAAATCATCCTGCAGTTCCTTAAACATATTACGCAGCGACGGCGGCATTTTAACCCCGTTATATACTGAAAAGGCAAGGCCGTTCGCCTGGTTTTCCTCGTGGTAAGGGTCCTGCCCCAAAATAACCACCCTCACTTCATCAAGAGGGGTTAAATCAAGGGCACGGAACATTTGGGTTTTTGTAATTTTCCCCTTTTCAACGCTTGTTGGGGGAAAAACTCTTTTGCCGCTGCCTACCGCATCAATCACGGCGGCTGTGGCATTGTCGTTAAGCTGTCTTATTATTTCATCGTCAAATATATCCTGCCAGGTCATATTATCTCCTTAAATGTTATAACTAATATTATAATGCACCAAAACCCTGCAATCAAGTATAACTTAACCCAAAATTAAGGCAAAAAGGCAAAAAATTACATTTTAAAATGAGTTTTTATGTGGGTAATATAACAATGTTATATTTTTTCTTGACTTTAAAAAAATGTTGTGATACTATACACAATATTGATGAAAATATTATTACGGAGGTTGAATTATTATGGAAATTACAAAGCAAACAACCATGGGCGATATGTTAGAATTTGACAGAGGAATCGGCGTTGTATTAATGGAAGCCGGCATGCATTGCGTAGGCTGCCCCGCTTCAATTAACGAATCCCTTGAGGAGGCTTGCCAGGTTCACGGCCTTGACAGCGACGTTGTTTTAAAGTCGATTAAAGACTATCTTGCAAGCAAGTAAGCTTTAAAAATGAAAGCCTTTCGGCTTTTATTTTTTTGCCGTTTTTTTGGAGGTTGACATTTTTTTATTTTGTGGTATAATTACTAACAAGGTTAGGTAACAAGGTTAGTAAAATTTACACCGTTGCCTGACGGAAAGGTTATGCAGGCTTATGGATTATGAAAAAATGGCGGCTGAGCTGATTGACGCCCGTTACAACGCCCAAAGGGTTGCAACCGACAGAAAGGTCGGCAAAATACTCCACGGCGAGGTTTTTGCCCTTAATTTTCTGTTTAACCACAACAACATTGCCTACCCCAGGGAGCTGAGCGCAGCTATGGATGTGAGCACCGCACGAATAGCAAGGCTGCTTAACAAATTGGAAAGCGAAAATAAAATTGTTCGCACCCCCGACCCAAAGGATTGCAGGCAAATTTTGGTAACCATAACCCAGGATGGCATTGCCTTTGTTAAAGAGCATAAAAGGCGTGGCGTTTGTATATTTTCCGAATTATTGGAAAAGCTTGGAGAGGAGGATGCCAAGGAATATGTGCGAATTAACAAAAAAATCGCAGATATTTTAATGCAGAACTTTAATCAAAAATAAGCAGCGAAAGCTGTTTTTAATATTAAAACACTAAACGGTAACAAACCTTCATTCATAAGTAAAGGAGAAATATGCATGAACGAACTTGCAAGGCAAAATGAGCTTTGGATTGATAAAAACAACAAAATTTTATCCTTCCACTTTGTTACAAATTTTTTGCACAAAACCTTTAAAAGCTATCAGGAGTTTTTCAGCTATGTTTTGTGGAGCTCACAAAAGGGCTTTAAAATCCAATAATTTACAAAAGTATAACCCACTCACTGTGATGAGTGGGTTATTTTTTTGCTATTTATAAATTTTCCACATTGCTTTAATTTGAGGGTTGAGCCTTTCGTAGCTCCACTGCTTTTGAGAATTTACCAGGCTAAATGGGTCGTTAACCTTAAAGCCCTTTTCATCATAGCCTGTAATTACAATATAGTGCCCCTTTTTTGTAAAATCCCCTGCGGAAACGGAGGCGATGACCGGGCTTCCCCCGTCAAGGGCACTTTTAAGTGCGCCCTCGCTTTTTGCAACGGTTTTTGATTTTAAGCCGTAATGCTTAACGCCCGAGGTAAACAAATCCCAGCTTGTGCCCGAGCCGTCAACAAAATATCCGTTATCAGCGGCATAATCGGCAATTGAATCCGGGGTCAGGCTTGTGTCCCCCGTCAGATACATTGCCGCCATTGAAAGGCAGGTTGCGCCGCAGCCGTCAAGGGCCACAACGCCGTTTTTAAATTCGTGATACCCCCAGCGTGAATCCCACTGTAAAAAAAGCGGTATTCCGTTATTTAATTCCCCCTTGTCAACCGTTGATGAGTGGGGCTTTTTTATTTCCTCGGGATAATCAAGCACAAAGGGAATTGAGGTTTTATCCTTAACCGTAAGCTCTATCAGTTTTTCAGGATAATCGTTAAAATCGTAGCCCTTTTTCCTTGCGTAATCGGCAATATATTCCTCCGCCTGCTCAACAGTGTCAAAACTTAACGAATCGCTGCTCTGCCAATGTGCGGTGGTTGCAGCTGTTTGCTGCTCGGTTTGTGCAGGCTTTTCCGTTGCCGGTGGGGCGGTTGCGGCAACAGATGCGGAGTCATACCCTGCAAGCAGCTTTTTGTCGTTTTGTGCAATTGCAAAAATCAAGCCGCAAAGCATAACAATTATAACAGCATAAAGGCTTAACCTGAGCCATAATTTTTTCTCCACCTAATCACCGCCAATCATCATAGGCTAATTATAGCATAAAACATATTTTTTTGAAATAGTATATAAGAGGGTAAATATATTCAATTATTTTCCGGCACTAAAATACTACATATTTTGCAAATGCGATTGTATATAATTCATTTGAACGGATGTGTAAATATGGAAATTTTGAAAAAATTAAAGGCTGATGTAAGGAAATTAAAGCTTGACAGCATTAAGATTCCTGCAAAATGCGTTATATATTTTATTTTGGGGCTTGTGCTTAGCACCGGCTCGGTTATGGGGCAATTCAGACCTTTTGGAATATCAATAACCGCAGTGTCAAAAAAAAGATATTTTATTTTTTCGGCACTGGGCGCCTGTGCAGGCTATATAATTTGCGGTGTGGATGCCTACGGCGCAAGATACCTTGCGGCAACGGTTATGGCGGCCCTGGGTGCGCTGGCTGCAGTTGCCTTTGATTTAAGCTATCGGCCTGCGTTTTCAATGGCGCTGTCGTTTTTCATTTGCCTTGCAACAGGCGTTGTTTTGCGCTTTAGGCTTGGGGGCACGGCAAACGATTATATATTGGTAATTGCCGAATCAATTTTATGCTGTGCCGGCTCGTTTTTCTTTTACAAGGCATTAAATTCAAGCATAAAAAGGCTGCGCTTTAAGGCTCTGCCCGTATCTGATTTGGTGTGCATTGTAATATCAATTTCCGTTTTACTGCTTAATCTTTCCGCCCTTAAAATAGGCACATTTTCCCCTGCAAGGGCATTTGCGGTGCTGCTTATTTTAACCACCTGTCGCTTTGGTGGCGAAAGGTGGGGGTTGCTTTTGTCGCTGTCAATAGGCTTTGCTTTAAGCATTGCCGCAAGCGACTCTGTTTTTTTGGTGGGTGCGCTGGCATTTTCAACCATGGTGGCAGGGCTGTTTTCATCACTTGCAAGTCTTGGCATAGGGGTTAGCTTTTTGTGCTCAATGGCATTTTTCTGCGCCTGTGCAGGTGGCGAAATTGCAACCGCCGTTTTTATTGAAAGTGCCGTGGGTGCAATTCTTTTTGTGATTTTGCCAAGCCCCCTGTGCGAAAAATTAGAGCAGTTTTGGGACACAGGCAGGGACGCTCCCCCGGATGGCTCACTGCGCCAAAGCCTTGTGCTTAAATTAAGGTTCGCCTCCTCCGCCATGGCGGCAATCAGCGACAGCGTTGACCAGGTAAGAGAAAAAATCACCGACATTACCAGAAAGGAAAACAACGCCAACAGAGCTAATATGGGGGAAGAGGAATATATCAGGCGTGAAATAGTTTTAGAAAAAACAAACCAAATAAGAAAGGTTGCCGGCGACCAATTTTTTTCAATTGCCGATATGCTGGAGGATTTGGCATTTGAGTTTGACGAGGCGGAATCCTTTGACACAAACGCCTCTGCAAAAATCAGGCAAATGCTGGGCAATTACGAAATATACCCCTCCAGCATTTCCGTTGTGGAAGACAAGTTCAATCGCATAAGGGTTGAAATTTTAACCGACTCGCTGTCAACGGATTTAAAAAATGGGGAAATTTGCCGTGAAATAGGCAAAATCTGCAACCGATATTTTCAAAACGGCACCGTTACACAGTTTAAAAACGAGGCTATGCTGTCATTTACAGAAAAACCCGTGTATTCGCTGAATGTGGGCTTTGCGCAACACAGTGCAGAGGGAGAGCTTTGCGGAGATACTGTTAAAATTTTAAACGATAACAAGGGTCACAGCATTTTAATTATCAGCGACGGCATGGGCAGGGGCTCACGAGCGGCTCTTGACGGCGCAATGGGGGCAGGCCTGCTTTCACGGCTTATTAACGCAGGCTTCAGCTTTGACAGTGCACTTAAGGTTGTTAACTCCGCCCTTTTGGTAAAAAGCAACGATGAAAGCCTTGCAACCCTTGATATTGCCAGCATTGATTTGTTTACCGGCAGATGCGAAATTTACAAAGCAGGCGCCCCTGCAAGCTTTATTGTTAAAAACGGCAGAATTAACAAATGCGAGCTTTCATCAATGGCGGCAGGCATATTAAGGGGTATTGAATTTGCCAAGCGAACCGCAATATTAAGCCTTGACAACTATGTGGTTTTGCTCAGCGACGGAATAAACGACATAGGCGAGGCTTGGGTGCAAAACACCCTACAATTATGCCGTGGGCTGTCCCCACAGCAAACCGCCGATTTTATTATTGAGGCTGCACTGGAGCATGAAAAGGGAAAGCGAATTGACGATATGAGCATAATTATCGCAAAACTGGAAAGAAATTGACAGTGCAAGCAACGCCGTAACGCATTATGCGGCTGAAATGCGATTTTCGCCTGCCCGGGCAGCACAGGCTGTCAGGCAATCATAATTAACTACTTGTTGAAAGGCTATGGTGATTACTATGGGTGCTATTTTCGGATATGTGGGCACTGAGCCCTGCAAAAATGCACTTATTAAGGGAATTGAAATGCAAAGCGGCAGGGGCTGCGAGCTAAGGGGCATTGCCCTTAAGGAGGCGGAGGGCTTTTGCACAACAGACGCCCTCAACCTGCAGGAAAACGAAAGCACCCTCGGCCTTGCCCAAAGCAAGCTTAAGGCACGGGGCTTTGATAATGATATTCAGTTGCCTGTTTCAAACAACATTTACTGTGTTGCAATGGACGGCGTTATTGATAATTTTGAAGAGATGAAGCGCTGGTGCGCCGCACCCTTTCCCATAAGCACCGATGAGGAGCTGCTGCTTGCAATGCTTTGCGTTGCGGATATGAACGACAAAACGGAGATGTTGCAAAAGCTGAAAGCGCTGATTAAGGGCGCTCCTACAATTGCCTTTATTAACTGCCGTGAAAACGCAATTTATGCCCTTTGCGGCATTAACCCTCTGCTGGTGGGCTATTGTGACAGCGGCTGTTATATTTCCGGCGAGGCTAATGCCCTTATCCCCTTTTGCGACAGGTTTATTACCCTTGAATTGGGGGAAATTGCAAAAATTACCAAGTCAAAAGTCACTGTTTACGACCAAAAGTTCAAAAAAGTTAAAAAAACACCTGCAAGCCTGCCAAAGCAAACCGTTTATCCCAACGATTACACCCTTAGCGACGAGGCATACTACTGCCCCTTTGCAGTTAAAGAGCTGAACAAGCAATATTTGCCCAAATCAAGCATAAAAATTGATAATATAAAGCTTAACAAGCGTGGTCTTGAGAAAATAAGCAGAATTATAATAACCGGCGACTGCGAAGCCTTCGGCGCCGCCATCAGCGGAGCATACAACCTTGAAATGCTGTGCGACATTCCCACAACGGCAATCCCTGCCGGGGAATTGCGGTATTCGGGCTGTGTGCTTGACAAAAGCGTGCTTGTGATTGTGCTTTCACACATAGGCGAGGATTCTGACTGCGTTGCCTGTGTAAAGCGCTCATTAGGCTACGGTGCAAGGGTAATCGCCATTACCTCCGGCGCATATTCTTCCCTTGCACTTTCAAGCCCTGCGGTGCTTTGCCCAAGCTGTGATTTTAATACAACAGGAATATCAATAAGAGCATATATTTCACACTATTTAAGTCTTTCCTATCTTGCCCTTGAAATTGGGTCAAGGCTGGGCATTGTTGAGGATTTGCAGCTGTCACTTACCGTGAAAATAGCCGAGCTTTTGCCGGGTAAAATTTCATCGGCAATAAAGCAGACCCCTGCACTCACATACCTGGCAAACCAAATAGCCGCAGCCGAAGATATTTATTTTACGGGCCTGGGTGCGGATTACGGCGCCTGCCATGAAATAAGCAGAAAGATAAGGCAGATAAACGGCATAAATGCCACACCACAGCTGCCAAGCGACCTTATAAACAACGGCCTTGATCTGAGCGGCAAAACCGTTTTTGCCGTTATAGGCAACAAGGAAATGCTGCCCTATGTTATGCGCAGCCTGCAAAGGGCAAGAGCAATGGGCGCAGGCGTTATTATTTTAACCACCGAAAGCATTGAGGAGGAAATTCGGGATTTTACCCACATTATTGCCTTTAACGACAGTGTGCCCATATTTAACAACCTTGCCATTGTGGCAGGAATGTTCAGGGCAAGCAGCCTTGCAAAAGAAATAAGCGACAAAAACAACGAAAAAAGTGCAATATAATATGTTTTTATATATTTTAATTGCATTTTCAAGGCAAATATATTATAATAGCACTGTTAATAAAAAAATATTCATGGAGGGACTAAAATGAATGTATTTATGATTGGTGGCACAGGTCTTTTAGGCTGCGAGGCTGCAAAACAGCTTATCGCTCACGGCCACAAGGTTACAACTGTTGCATTGCCTCCTCTTCCGGAAGGTGCACCTATCCCTGAGGAAATGGAAATTATTTTCGGCGATATCAACAAGAGATCCGACGAAGAAATCGAAGAAATGCTTAAGGGTCAGGATGTTTTCATCTTTGCCGCAGGCGTTGACGAAAGAGTTGAATTCCCTGCACCTGTTGAGGATTATTACTACAAATTCAACATTGCTCCGCTTAAGAGATTGCTTCCTATGTGTAAAAAAGCAGGCCTCAGGAACGCAGTAGTTCTCGGCTCATATTTCTCATGGCTTTCAAAGGCATATCCTGAAAAGGGCTTCCAAAAGAAGAACAAGTATTTTGCTGCAAGGCTTCAACAAGAAGAGGTTTGCCGTGGCATGTGCGACGACAACTTCAGCGTTAAGGTTCTTGAGCTTCCGTACATTTTCGGCACACAGCCGGGCAGAAAGCCTGTTTGGACAATTCTTATTGAACAAATCAAGGGCATGGATAAGCTCCCATTTACCCTTTACCCAAAGGGAGGTACAGCAATGCTTACCTGCCGTCAGGTTGGCGAGGTTATCTGCGGTGCCGCTGAGAGAGAGGTTAAGGGCTTTGAGGCTTTCCCAATCGGTATGTACAACTTCAAGTGGGATAAGTTTCTTAAAATCGTTTATGCCGCTCGTGGAATGGGCAACGACAGAAAGATTGTCGGCGTTGCTCCATGGATGATGAAAATGGGTATGTTCGGTGTCGTTAAGGATTATAAGGAAAGAGGAATTGATTCAGGTATGGATCCGTTCAATCTTGCCGATATTATGGATATTGACATTTTCTTCAGCGATAAATATGCAAGAGAGCTTGGCGCTACCGATGATGATATTGAGGCAGCAATCACAGATTCTATCAAGGTTTCGGTTGCTTCGTACGAGGGCAAGGTTAAGCTTCTTGAAATGAAAGGCGAATAATTAAGGCTGCCGATAAAGGCCCTGAAACACGCCAAATTTGTTTTGTAAAACATTAAGTTAATGGATAGATAATCCTATACCGAAACAAAACTTATAACAACATAATTCAAAGAAAATCGCCGCAAACATCAAGTTTGCGGCGATTTTGGCGTTTTTCGTTTTTGTTAACAAGCACATATTAAACTTCCAAAAAATCCATTGAATTTTTGGAAAGATGAAAAACATATGTAGTATAATTACAAAACTTTATTTTGTTCTATACGAAATGTGTTTTGACGAGGCACAGCACAGTTCGCAAGAAAACGAAATTCAAAAACTTTTTTCAACACGCTGTGGCAGGAAATGATTAAAAATCATTTACTGCCTTTTTTCTTATTAAAGTCCGAAAAAATCCTCGGCATTTTTAACACTGTTGTATTTTCTTTGGGTTAAGCCTGCAACGGATTTTTTGTTAAAATCAATAACATAATCACCGTCGTTTTTAACGGTTAAAACATCGTTTTTAACCGAAAATGTAGTATTTGTTTGCCTTGAGGTCCATGCGCCGTTGCCGCTTTTGGAATAACTTGTTACGGTGCAGCCGCCGTTTTTTGCAAACTGAATTGCGTCAATTGAATAATTATCCGCATCGTGATAAGGCTCGGTGTACCAAAAGCCGCTGTATAAAAACGAGCTGTCCCCCGTGTTTTGAGTTGCAGCAGCCGCCGTGGTGCTTGTGGCGGTAGTTGGCACAGTGCTTTGTGCGGTATCCTCTGCACCTGCGGAATAATCGGCACCACTGTGGTCAAATATAATGTCTGAAACATCATTTTCCGCCGAGGAGCTGAAATTAACCACCTGGGTGTAGGTGTATTGGTTATTATCCTCATAAAAGCTGAAAATCATTTCAAAGGTGTAGGTGTAATCCTTGCCCGGCTCAATGTCAAAATCTGCCAAATCGAAAAAAATCGACCTGAAAATTCCGCTTTCGGTTTTTGTGTATTCATAATCTGTTGACAGGGGCTTGTCATTGCTGCTGCTTTGGGTTTTGTCATATCCGTAAAGAGTAACGCCGTTTATATACTGAATTTGGGCGCTTTCGTCAATGGCAACATAAACCACCTGCTCGTCATCATTAATAACGCCTGCACCGTAGGTAAAATTAACCTGGGGCTGCACGGTCTTTTTTTTGTAAACATTAAAATAATAATATTCGCCGCCGATAATTATTGCGCCGATAAGAATTATTGCCAAAAGCCGCTTTATGCCGCTTTTTTTCTTAACCGGCTCATCATCGCCATAATAATATTTTTCATCCTTTGAGGAGGTTAAAACATATCCGTTTTCGCCCCTGACAGCAGCACCGCAGTTTGGGCACTGCCTGTCCTGAGGCTTTAATTTTGCTCCGCAGTTTTTACAATTCATAATACACCCCAAAAATTTAGAGATACGAGCTTGTCGTATCTCTAATATAACATTTTTCAACAAAATATACAACTGTATTTATTTGGTTGTAACAGCCTTTGCCCTCGACCAGGAGGAATAGTATTTTTTGCCGTTAACGGTTTTATATGTTCTTATGCGAACATAATACTTTTTCTTTTTTGAAAGCTTTGAAACCGTTTTGCTTGTTGAGCCCGTGCCCGAAACGGTTATAAGCTTTGCACCTGAAAATTTGCTGCTTGTTGAATATTGGATTTGATAGCCTGTGGTTTGAACGGCCTGCTTTTTCCACCTGACCTTAAAGCCGGATTTCACACCGCTTGCGGCAGATATGCTTGTTCCCTTAGGCTTTATGGTAAAGGTTTTTGTAACCGTGCCGGAATAGCCGTTTTTAAAGGTTATAACCGCCTTTGCCGTGCCCACATTTTTATTGAGCGAATATTTAACCGAATAAAAATATGTGCTTACCGTTTTACCGTTTTTGTTAACTATCTTAACGGTGGGCTTTTTATAATTTCCGTCATAGGTGTAGGCTGTTGAAGAAAGGCTGACAGTGTTGCCCGAGGCAGTTGGTGCAACCACCGAGCAAACAACATTCATTGTTACCTTGCCGTTAAAATTGCCCTTGCCCGTAAGGGTTATTTGATAGCCCTTTGAGGTAATTTTTATTGTCTCTGTATAATCTGTGCCCTTAACCAGGGTTTTATTTTTATAGGTTACAGTGTAGCTAACGGTGTTTGCCTTGGTTGATGGGGTAATTGTCGCCTTGGTAATGCTTGCCGGCACAATTCTGAACTGCATTTTGGCAGTTCCCGTGCAGTTGCCGATGCCCTTTATGGTAACATAAGCAATACCTGCCTTTGTGTTGTTGCTGTATGAAACGATTTCATAATCAACCCCACGGGTAAAGTTATCATCAAGCCAATTAAATTTGCTTGGCTTTATTGCCGAGCCGGTGTAGACATACGCTGCCGAATTATCCGCAACCTTGCCGTTTAACTGTGAAATATCATATTTTTTAACCTGATATTTTACATTGACAAAGGAGTTTTCAAGCACAAGCTTGCTGGTGGATATTGCCGACAGCCTGAAGGTTTGCTTTGAGCCGTTAACGCTTACGGAATAATCAACATTACCGTGCAGGGTTTTAGTGCCCACCGTCAGCTCGGTGGCCTCAACCGACTTTTTAATATAATCCTCAAAGTTTGCATATCCGTTATTTTCAAGCACTCCTTGGGGAACATACTCAATTGGGGGCATTGTGTAATCTATTTTATTCAAATCAATTTTGCCCACGTTAAAGCTAAATGGATATTCCCCACGGTAGTTGCCCATAAAGGATACAACAACCTGATAATCGCCCATTTCAACAATTTTTACTTTCTTGCCGTTTTGGGTAACTGTTAAATCATAATCAACCCCACGGTCAAGGATGTTGCCGTAACCGTCAATAATTTCAATCTGCGGCTGCAATTCGTTGCCGGTGTAGTTGCCCTTGGTTTGTATTTTCACCTCGTCATAATTTGAGGAGTCAGACATATCCATTGGCACAATTTTAAAGGAATATTCAAACACGCTGCCGTTTGCACCGTGCACACTTATTGTGTAGCTGCCGCAGGCCTGGGCATTTACGGTATCAGACTCATATTCCCTGTCAATAAGATAGGGTATAAACATTTTAAATGCTGACATTGTGCTGTTATAAACAAAGCCGTCAACATTTTCATAGCTTATTGTGCCATCCTCATTAACCCTAATCAACGCAGTTTCATTATCGTTTGATTTGATAAATACGTATTTGCTTTCGCTGTCGCCGCTGTAAAGGGTTTTTCGCTGAATAATAACATTGTTTTCATTAAGCTTAACAATTGAGGATAAATCAGCCTTGGGAATAAGGTAATCCTTAACCGACGATACATTACCCTCGCTGTACCAATCGTAAAGCTGTGGCCTTGCCTGCTCGTCATTAGACTCGTACGGCTGCTGGTGGTTTTTAAAACCGAAATTAACATTGTCACTACCGCAAAGGAAGTAGTCATAGCAGTTTACATCTACCTCCTTATATGATTTTTGCGCAGCAAAGGTTGTGTCAACCTGAAACCACTTGTAGCCGTCGCCGCTTTCATCATCAAGGTAAACATAATTCCATTCGTGGGGGTCGGTGACAGAAACATACTGCTTGTTGTAATCGCCGTCAACAATTCGGCAGTCAATTCCGTTATATTTACAAAGATAGTAAAACAGCAGCGAATATCCCTCGCAAACCGCCATACCCTGGTTTGTATTTTTTATTACCTTTTCCCCTGTTATCGTTGATTTTGGGGTAATGTCATAATCATTGCCCTGCAAATTGCCGTAAAGCGCACCGTAAGCACTGTGGGCGTTTGCATATCTTTGCGTGGTGGAGGAATATTTGCCATCAAAAACCTCACTGTCATAAACCGTGTTCCTGACCACAAAATCATAAATGGTTTTTACTTTTTCATAATCGCTTTGGCTGCCTGCAAGATATTCTGTGCTGAACTCCCTTGCAAATTTAGCGATTTTTTCCTCCTGCAGGGCAGTTGTATAGTAATTAAGGTCTGAAATAACAATAGAAAAGGTATAGTAACGGTCGTTACCTTGGGCAGGGGCATCCATTGCGCTTGTGAAAACATTGCAGCCGTAAACAAAATCGCCGTAATCAAAGGAATGGAATAAATAATCCCCTGCAGCAGCGTTTTCGGTCTTATCGGTGCTGTAATCCACAGTAAAAACATCCTTAAAAAGGTCATTAAACAGCGCTGCCGCAACCTTGCTTGCAGAGTCAAGGTCACCCTGCACCTCGTATTTATACTGATATTTTTTATCCGTTGTGGCAAAACGATATTCTATTCTTGTTGCACGCTGCAGCATTTGGGATTGAAAATACTTAACCATCTCGCCGTAATCGGTGTTAAAATCAATGTATTTAACCTCTCCGCTCTCGGTGGTGGATTTTCGCCAATAAATGCCGTTTTCATCAAGATACGGGGCATTTTCGCTTTTATTTGTTGTTTGTGAAAAAACCAAATCCCGGGCAAAAGCGCTGCCGCAGGGTAAAAGAACAGAAAAAATCATTACAACACAAAGTAACAAAGAAATAAATTTTTTCATACCAAAACGCCTCCTTAACCATAATATACCATTTTATTTTAACATTGACAATAAAAAATATAAAGAGCATGCCGCAAAACGCAACACGCTCTCTATATTTTGGGTAAAATTTATGTAAAAAATTAAGTGGGTATATTTAAAAAGGCTGACTTTAAATTTATATCATCAGCCTTGGTTGCTAAATCTCGTTTAAAACCTCAAATGCATCTGATTTCATATTAAGACTTGTTTGCTTATATCCTGCACCTGCTCCGGTTTTGAGCATAGCACCCTTAAGCATAAAGAATGCCACATCCCTGCTGATTCCCGCATAGTCAACATTAAGTATTTTTGCAGACACATGCTTTGAAAAGAAATTAACAAGCGGGCCCATCATAAATGCTGTAATTACTGTTCCTACGCCGATGTTTTTGATTTGTGAAAAATCGCCGCTGATTAAGCCCTTTAAGCCGCCGCTTACAACCAAGCCGATTGTAATAACGGTAACATCGGTAAATACTCTAACCCATTTGTATGGGATTTTTGTTTTATTGCTAAGCATAAAGCCCAAACTGTCATATGGGCCAACGCCGACATTAGATGTGAAAAAGAGAGAACAGGAAAAGCACAGAACCACAATACCTGCTATAAGCAAACAAATGCGAACCGCAGCGCTATCAAGGTAATCCGACAGGAGAGGCCTGATTAGACCTTCAAACAATTCGCAGGAATAACCGACGCCCACCATGTTAAACAAGGTTCCGACACCAATCAATCCTCTGTGTGCAACAATTACCACAAACAGAATGATAACTGCATTAACAATCAGCTGATAGGTTCCATAGCTAATTCCCAATGTAGAGGAAATGTTCATATTCATTGATGTAAAGGGGTCAACACCAAATCCTGAAACCGAGAAAAGCGAAATTCCAAAGCCCATTATTATAATGGAAAGAACCGACAGCACACAGCGCTTGACCATATTGTGCTGCACAAACATATCCTTAATGTAATCGTATGCCTTCTTTTGAAATCTCTTCATAGCATTCCCTCGCTACTCTGTGAACACTACATCCGTTCACGTTTTTTCCTCTCTTTGACTACATTATATGCGTTGATTTCAAAAATTCAATACCTTTTTTACATCTTCTAACTATATGTCAGTTTGTATAAAACTGCGCCATAGTTTTTGTGCAATATGCACAAAGCATTACTCCATTTGTTTGCCCAAAAAAGCCGCCGCAACCTGTATAAGCTTAATGTCGGATTCCGAGGGATTTTCGTTCTTACCGTCGTCAAGCAGGGCGATTGCGCCGCTTACATCCCCGCCGTAAATAATCGGGTAAACCACCTGGGCCCTGCGGTCGTAGCCCTCAATGGCGTTAATCGCCGGCACCTTGTCGGTTTTAATGTGAATTTGGCGATTTTCCATAAGCTCCTCAAGCCCCTTGGTAACCCTGCGCTCCAAAACCTCACGCTTGCTGATACCCGAGGCAGCAATAACATGGTCGTTATCCATAATCGCAATGGGCAGCCCTGCATCCTTGTGCAATACCTCGGCATATTGGTTGGCAAAATTTGAAAGCTCCCCAATCGGCGAATACTTTTTAAAAATTACCTCTCCGTCCGCATCGGTATATATTTCTAACGGGTCGCCCTCTTTAATTCTGAACGAGCGTCTGATTTCCTTCGGTATTACAACACGGCCTAAGTCATCAATTCTTCTTACAATTCCTGTTGCTTTCATATTTATTTCTCCCTTGCAAATTTTGTAATTCGTTCTGTAATATTTTGCTCAAATAAAATTTGTATATACAAAAGCCTAAATGGAATTTTTTGCAAAAAATAAAGGCCCTCGGCCTCTGTTCTTTATACTTTCCCGCTCGCCTAAGCAATTTTAATGTTTAATTTCATACCTTACCCGATTACCATAAAGGCACTTATAGGTTTAAGCGATAACAACAGATTAGTCGGCATTATATCACATGTATCGGCACTTAATGAAAAAATTGACAATAAAATTATTGTAAAAAAAGACAGGCAAAACGGTAGCAACATTACAATAGAGCCTTAATATCACAACATATTTTAAATAGCATTGTGAACTCCGCAAGGAAAAGGGCATTTCGCAATTAAAGCTTGCTATGGAGCTGTCAACAAATCAAAACAGCATAAGCCGATATGAAACCGGCGAGCGTGAATGCGACTATGCAATGCTTATTAAAATTGCCGATTATTTTCATGTTTCAATTGACTATTTGTTAGAGCGAACCGACAACAAAACATTTTATAAATAAGGAACAGCAGCTGTTCCTTATTTTTTTGTAATAAATTTACTGTATTATATCTAATATTTTACTTTAATGTAAAATCAAGTAAATTAACTATCAAAATCAACAAAAATCAATATTAAAATTCTATATTTCGGCTAATTGAATATTAATAACAATAGCAATATAATGAAATTGGTTGAATTGTTCAACAATCTTTAACGGAGGTATTTTTATTATGGCAAGATTTACTTTACCAAGAGATTTGTATCACGGAAAAGGCTCACTTGAAGCACTTAAAACCTTTACCGGCAAAAAGGCAATTGTTTGCGTTGGCGGCGGCTCTATGAAGCGCTTTGGATTTTTAGACAAGGCTGTTTCATACCTTAAGGAAGCAGGCATGGAGGTTGAGATTTTCGAGGGTATTGAACCCGACCCATCTGTTGAAACGGTAATGCGAGGCGCTGAAAAAATGATTGAATTTCAGCCCGATTGGATTATCGCAATGGGCGGCGGATCCCCGATTGATGCAGCAAAGGCAATGTGGATTAAATATGAATATCCCGACATTACATTTGAGGAAATGTGCAAGGTATTTGGCCTTCCGTCACTTCGTAAAAAAGCTCATTTCTGCGCAATTTCGTCCACCTCGGGCACAGCTACGGAGGTTACTGCATTTTCAATTATCACAAATTATCAGTACAGAATCAAATATCCCATCGCAGACTTTGAAATAACCCCGGATGTTGCCATTGTTGACCCCGATTTGGCAGAAACAATGCCCAAAAAGCTTGTTGCCCACACCGGTATGGACGCAATGACCCATGCAATAGAGGCGTATGTTTCAACGGCAAATTGCGATTTTACAGACCCGCTGGCTATCCACGCAATTGAAATGATTCAAACCGACCTTGTGGATTCCTACAACGGCGATATGGCAAAAAGAGATGCCATGCACAACGCACAATGCCTTGCAGGTATGGCGTTTTCAAATGCCCTTTTAGGCATTGTTCACTCAATGGCGCACAAAACAGGCGCTGCATTTGAGGATTACGGCGCACACATTATTCACGGCGCAGCAAACGCAATGTATTTACCAAAGGTTATCGCATTTAATGCAAAGGACGAAACCGCAAAAGCTCGCTACGGCGTAATTGCCGATTACATGGGCCTGGGCGGCACAAACGATGATGAGAAGGTTCAGTTGCTTATCGCTTATCTTCGCAAAATGAACGATGACCTCAACATCCCCCACTGCATTAAAAATTACGGCAAGGACAGCTTCCCCACCGAACAAGGCTTTGTTCCCGAGAATGTATTCCTTGAAAGACTGCCTGAAATCGCTAAAAATGCTATTGCAGATGCATGCACCGGCTCAAATCCAAGAATTCCCACCCAGGAAGAAATGGAAAAGCTGCTTAAGTGCTGCTACTACGACACCGAGGTTGATTTCTAACCCGGCAACTAAAAAATTAGGGCGATGAACTGAGTTCGTCGCCCTTTAATTTTCGTTTAATGTTATCTCATTGATTCTTCGTAAGCCTTGATCATTTTCTTACTATTGCTACCTGCACGGCTAGTAAGGTTTTGAAGGGTTTTGGTGACTGTTGTTCCGGCTTTCAGATGTATCTCAAAGCGTGTTATTTCCTCATCGGGATAGACCGTAATATCGCTTATATATCGGTCAACAAACGCTCTGTCGATTTCCTCACCGTCAATGTGCTTTTCCGCCGCTTTCAGTATGGTTTTGATTTCGGCAAGCTCTTTTTTCATCTCTCGTTCGGTTTTTGATGTTTTGTTCAGGGCGTTAATTTTTTTCTCAATGTCCTTGATTTCGTTATCGCAGTCGGCAGTCATTCGTATGAATTCGTTGTCATCCATTCTTCCGTCAGCGTTGTATTGCAATAATTTCGCTTTCATTTTTTGCCGTGTGATAAGTTCTTGATTCAGCCTGTTAAGCTCGTCTTTGTTTTCGTTTGTGTCGAGAACTTCGGATACAAGCTTTAACACACACGCCGAGAGTTCCTCAATATGCTGTTGCCCCGATTTGAAAATGTCTTCGATAATCGGCTTGATTTCGCTTTCGTAAATCGCTCGGCTCGAACAGCTTGATGCACCGTTTTTTATCTTGCCCGAGCATACCCACTTTGAGATTTTCTCTCCGCCCTTGCTTACTGCGTCCTTTCGATAGTAGGGCATACCGCAGTGCGCACATATCAATTTGCCCGTCAGCAAGTTTTGATGCACTGTCTTATGCTGTGCCGTGATTACATCCTGGCTTCGCATATACAGCACTTCGTTTGCCTTGTCCCACAATTCCTCGCTGACGATTGCCGGTACTGTTTCACCGGTTTCGTCTTTATACATAACCCATTCTTCCTCAGGCAAAAACTTTTGCTTTTTGGTGAACAGGTCAGTAATTCGCACCTTGTTTCCGGCATAGTAGCCTTTGTATTTCGGGTTGCGTATGATGTTGCTCATCGTTGAGTGGGAGAGCATTTTGCCTTTTGAATTTCGTATTCCTTTTTGGTAAAAATGCTTTTCCATTTGCTTCATACTGAATTTTCCCGTTGCATACATTTCAAACAGTTCTCTCACAAAGTCGGCTTGCGTTTCGTCAATCATCAGCTTGCCGTCTTTTTTGATGTATCCGTACATATTGTTTGTGCCGAGTACAGTGCCTTTTTTGATAGCCTGCTGATGACCGAATCGCACACGTGTAGAGATTTTTCTCGACTCGTCTTGCGCCATTGATGACATAATTGTCAGCCTCAGCTCGCTGTCCTCGTCAAGCGTATTTATGTTGTCGTTTTGAAAATACACAGCCACTCCGCTTGATAAAAGTTCACGGGTAAAGCGAATACTGTCCAGCGTGTTGCGGGCAAATCTTGACACCTCTTTGGTTACAATCAGGTCAAACATTCCTGCCTTTGCGTCCTCAATCATTTCGTTGAATCGCTCACGCTTTGCAGTCGATACGCCCGATATACCCTCGTCAACATAGCCGTCAACATATTCCCAATTCGGATTTTTCCTGATGAAATCGGTGTAATATGTTATTTGGTTATCAAGTGAATTTAACTGGACATTAAAATCCGTGCTGACACGAGCGTAAAATGTCACTCGCAGCGGCAGGTTCATAAAGTTTATATTTTCTTTTCTGATTCTCTCACGAGTTGAATATATATCCATATTTTTACTCCTTTCCAAGCAGACAATATCACAAATAATTTCTATTATCCAGCTTTATTTTACAGTATTTCACTCCTGCATTCATTAGGGGATTGATACCTGTTTTGGTAATGTTTTACAGAGCTTTTCAGTTTATTTTTCCGTATCTGCGATTGACTTCAACGCTGATTTTACTCATCAATTTGCGATAGGTTTTGTCGTCAATCGCATTTTGATTCAGCAGCGTATTTGCAAAATGCTGCATCCAAAGCTCCGTGCTGATTCTCTCATCGGCAATGTTTTGTGTATTGATTTTCAGCTCACTCCCGCTTGATTTTTCAATACTATTATTGCCTGATGCTTTAGAATTTATTTCCTTTGCTGCCATAAGGCAACACGCTAACTATGATTTTATATCTGCCTCCTTTAATTTGATTTGCCTTTCATTGTAAATTTGTAGTTCATATTAACCTCCTATTTTGCTCACAGGCTTTCACAAATCGCCTACAAGCCGTTTTTAGTTTTAGTCTGACGAGTTACTCTATTTTTAAGCGAACTCGTCAATTTTTGCTCACAGCGTTGTCTGATTTTTCATAAATAGGTTTATCATACGCACTCCTTTCCGTGAATACTCAAAAACCTTGATTTTCTGCGAAAAACGCCCCTAACTGCATACGAATTTGGAATCATACGCAAAAGTATTACGAATCGAAAAGCCGACAGGCTTTGCCGGACGGCGTTTTCGGGCATTTCAATGCCCGAAAATCATACCCCTTTATCCTGCTTTAAAATCGACGGCTTAAAATCCGCTCCAAAACCCACTCAAAAGAGCCGAGATTTTATCCATAACCTCATCAAAAATCAATTTCCAAAATGCAAAAGAAAATTGGCATTTTTTCAACTTTAGGCTTTTAGATTATTTGTCATCGCTTCTTACAGTGGGGTACACTAAATTTGATGAACTGTGTAGATATTACTTTGTTGTGCGTTTTCAAAAAATCTTTGAGTAATATCTATGTAGCCTTTTTCTTCAAGCGACTTGAGTGTGTTTCTGCAAGTAGTCGGACACATATTGCACTTCTTCGCCATCTTAGGAACAGACCAAAAACTTACACCTTTGCTGTCGCCAACCGAAACAAGAAAACAGTAAATCATAAATTCGTGCGGCGAAAAGTTTTCATCAAAGATTTTGTTCGGCATATAGTAAACCTTGCCGTCGGTTTTGTAATTTTTGTTTGCGTACATTTTTGAACCTCCTTTCAAATTATTCGAGAGAATATTTTGCTGAGTGAAAACCAAAAAGAAAAAGTGCTTAAAAAAACTCCCTCTACTATACAGAGAAAAATTTCAATTTTGTTCGGGTGTTTTGCAAAATTCTTTACACCTTGTTTACATTTAATTTCACCACAACAAAAAAATAGCTCTCTATAATACTGAGAAAAATTCAAGTTTTGTTGATGTGCTTTTAGAAAAAATATTTGACTTAGTACTAAAATTTACTCGTTTGTCGTTTGCGATGTTGTTTGCAAAATAGAATTATGATATAATGATTATATTAAGAGTTTTACTAACTCGCTCAAGGTCGGGTATGGTGATTTGCGTGCCGTATGGTAATGGCAATAAAACCTCTACCGGCTTTTGGGAGGACAGCACACGTCTGACGGAGTATTACAATGGAACTTATGCGTATTTGAAAAGCTTGGGAATTGAAGAAATTTAATGGTAGCTCAAAATTCTGAATTTGCAGAGGTGGATTATGAAAATAACATACATTAACCACAGCGGATTTTTGGTTGAAACCGAGGACTGCTACTATGTTTTTGATTACTACAAAGGTGAGATACCGAGCCTTGACAAAAGCAAGGAAATTGTCGTCTTTTGCAGTCATTTTCATCAAGACCATTTCAATCCGAAAATCTTTGAAATTCTTGATGATATGGGTGTGAATTATCAGGCTGTTTTGGCGAAAGATATCAGCAAAAAGAAATATCCTGCCGGTGTGAAAGTTACGACTGCTTATCACGATCAAACCTACACTCTTGACAACGGCACACAGGTTAGTACGCTTCTTTCAACCGACAGCGGTGTTGCTTTTATCGTCAAGACAAGCGAGGGCGCAATTTACCACGCAGGTGATTTGAACGATTGGCATTGGGAGGGTGAGACGGAAGCCGACAACCGCCATATGACCTCCATGTACCGTGCAGAGATTGACAAAATCAAGGGCCCGCATTTTGATGTCGCATTCGTTCCCCTTGACCCAAGGCAGGAGGAGCATTATGCCGACGGTATGCTTTATTTTTTGAAACATGTCGATTGCAACGCCGTTTTTCCAATGCATTATTGGAACGAGCCGAGCGTGATTGATAGGTTTATCACTGAATATCCGCAGTATAAATCACAAATAAAAAACACAGAATCAGCAAAAGGAGAAGAAATATGAGTTTTAAGATGATTCATGAAAACTATAATGTTTCCGATTTGGATAGGTCGATTAAGTTTTATGGCGATGCACTTGATTTGCACGAGGTCAGGCGAAAGACTACCGATGATTTTATTATCGTTTATTTGAGCAATGATTCAAGCGATTTTGAACTTGAACTTACTTGGCTTAAAGAACATCCGCAGCCGTACGATTTGGGTGAATGTGAATTCCATTTGGCATTTAAGGCAGATGATTTTGACTCGGCACATAAAAAGCACGAAGAAATGGGTTGTATTTGCTTTGAAAACCCTGAAATGGGTATCTATTTCATCGAGGACCCGGACGGCTATTGGCTCGAAATTTTGCCGTAATATTGAATTATACTATAAACATAAAAGAGTTGAGGAACACGATTTCTCAACTCTTTTATGTTTATGAAAGCAGTTCATTTTATTTTGATTTTTTCTTGCTTTTCCCTTATAAATCCGCAATAATCATTGCTTTTAAGCATTCTGTGTGATATACTAAACTTGTATAATTGTAACTATCTGAAAGCGAGGAAAATCTAATGGATTCTAACATCGAGCGCTGGTACTCAATGAAAGAAATATGCGAATATCTTGGCGTCAGCCGTGATACCGTACTTGATTGGATAGAAAGAAGAAATATGCCCGCAGCAAAAATCGGACGCCTTTGGAAATTCAAAGTCAGCGAAATTGACGCTTGGATGAAATCCGGTGTTGCGGCGGATAAATAATCAAATTTCGGAGGCATATATGAGTTTTATTGAATCTTACAAGCATCTTGATAAAATATGCGGAGAAATGTTTGAAACTCAATATGGAGTATCCGCCTATATAGAGGAAATGCTAAACAATCCTCGTGGCTCTTTTCTTGTCAGAGGATGGGAAAATGATTTAAAACAACTAAAGCATTATCGCTGGATTAGAAATCAAATCGTACATGAACCCGATTGCTACGAAGAAACTATGTGCGAAGCCGGAGACGATGAATGGCTTGATGATTTTTATGAAAGAATAATAAATCAAACTGATCCGCTTGCAATGTATTTTCGAGCAACAAAACCACATCCTGTTGCAAAATCCGCACAAAATCACGAACCGGCTCAACTGCAATATACATATTCTGAACAACCTAACCGGCCGAAACATAAATCAAAAAAGGTCGTAATATGGATTGTGTTTTCAATTATCGTGGCTATTGTTCTACTGTACTTAGTACTTAAATACTTTATTAATTGATTTTGGAGGTGCAAATATGCCCAATAAGAATTGGCAATTTGAACTTGAAGAATATATAAAACAAGGCGAACCCGACAAAGCCGAAAAAAGCGAAGCGTGGCAAACAGCCATCGGTTTGCAGGCTGTTGACGGGCTGAATACTTCTGACTATTTGTTAGACACCGCCAAAGAGCATATCGAGGGTAAAATCACCATCGACGAGGCTCAAAAGCGTATTCACAGTTACTATGAGCAGCGTTCTGTACGCACCGAAACGGAAAACGAAACTAAAGAGGCGGATATTGTTTCGGCAAGAATTGCAAAGTTGTTAGGAGAAAAAGCGTTTCAGTTTTCCCCTGCCGAGTGGCTTTCGATTCATCGCAGATTGTTCGAGGGCGTGTTCAGTCACGCAGGACAAGTTAGGCAGTACAACATCACAAAAAAAGAGTGGGTACTGAACGGTGACACTGTTACCTATGCGGATTGGAACAGTATTAAGGAAACCTTGGATTACGACTTTGCAACCGAAAAACAGTTTTCTTATGAGGGCTTGTCGGTTGATGTGGCTGTAAAGCATTTGGCAAAATTTGCTTCGGATATTTGGCAAATTCACCCGTTCAGCGAGGGAAACACCCGTGCAACTGCCGTATTTATGATAAAATATATGAAAACATTCGGCTTTAGCGTAAATAACGACGCATTCGAGAAAAATTCTTGGTACTTTCGTAATGCTTTGGTTCGTGCAAATTACAATAACCTGCAAAAAGGCGTCCATTCCACAACGAAGTTTTTGGAAATGTTCTTTTCAAATCTCTTGTTAGATACGCATTACGAACTGAAAAACAGATATATGCACATTGATTATGCAGACGAAAATGCTTCCCAAAGTATCAACTCCAAAGTTCTAAAGTATCAATTTGATACTTTAGACTGCACTTTGGAAGAACTTGCGGTTTTAGAAATAGTGGCAAAGAATCCAACTATTAAACAGCAAGAGATTGTAGAAGCAACCGGAAAATCCATTGCAACCATCAAACGAATTATGAAATCCCTGCAGAATAAAAACTATATCCGCCGAGAAAGCGGCAAGAGATATGGTAAGTGGGAAATTTTAGTGAATCTTGGTAAAGTGTTTCATTTTGATATTTGAGATATTTGTGGAATCACAGTAGATAAATAAGGTTAAATAGTATTATGACAATTCAAAAACGATGGGACAAATATGAAGCGGCGATATTACTCGATTTTTATTTGCGATACTTGGAAGGATCGTTGTCAAAAAACGAAGCAATTCAAGCAGTGTCTAAAAGATTGAGGATAATGGCTAAAAACAATAATGTGATTATTGATGATACATATAGAAATTTAAATGGAATTAAATTTCAATTGCTTAGTATGGAGTCGGCTTATAAAGGTTTTACGATAACGAAACCGGCATCTAAACAGTTTACCGAAATAGTTACATTATACAAAAATGACAAAAGACAGTTCGACAATATATTAACGGAGGCTATGAGTATGAGTGATAAATTAAAACAAAACAGTCAAGATAAATATGTTGCTTGGCTATCTCAAAAAGTATCTCCAGTTCAATTATCCGAATTATATATGATGTATGAAATTATTGATGAATTTTGTATTGAACGAAAAATTCTTAAAAAGCCACTTCTTCAGACTACAGAACTTGAAATTATAAAGACAACACAGCAAACAATTGAGCAAAACAAAGTGTTTAGATTTTTACATAAAAAAGAAATGAAAAAAATCTCAACTGCGATGAAATACTATGTTACCTATGCTAAAGAAATCTATAAAAATAAATGTAAAAATGACGATACTGCATCATTTAAAACTTCAGTGACAAAAAACAAGGAAATCAATATCATAGCGTTTGACAAAGAAAATAATCAACAAGAAAATTCAAGAGAATCAAGAGCGATTTCATTTTCCAACATTGATAACTTAACATATACGCATCCTACATACGCTTCGTATTTTGGCGAAGAAATTCAAAACATTTCATCTTGGAAACAATTATATGTGGATGTGTTCAAAAAAATTTACGAAGATTACGCCGATAGAATTCCAGTAAATCAGTCATTTAATGGTGTAAATAGAAGAAATGATTTTTGCACAAGTGAAAACTACGCATCAATGTCAGCACCGAGAGAAATTGTTAAAGGAAAATATTTGGAAACAAACTTGAGTGCCACAGACATTGTTCGGAAAATAAAACGTATTCTCGAAATTTGCTTAGTAGATGATGAAAACTTATTAATAAAGTATGAAAAGGAAACAAACAATCAGCCTTCAAAAACGGCGAATTGTCGGATGAGGAATGCAAAGGATACTAATAGCGAAGCGTTTTTTGAGTGGCTAAATTCGGCACAAGGAATGGCAATTCCAACCTGTAACAGTTATGTTTCGGCAGTAAAAACAGCGGAACGTTATGCTGCTGAAAAAGGGCTTCAACACTGTCATTTGTATACAAATGATTTATATGAGGCACAAGCGACAGTTAATGAATTGTTTAATGACAAATATTTTATTGAATACAATAATCGACAGCATAACAGATTTCGTGCTGGAATAAAAAAACTTTTGATGTATATTGAAAATGGTAATGGAAGTCTTAAACAGCAATCAGATTTGATTGACCTTGAACCATTCACTACTATTATGATTGAAAGATTTCCTAAAGGATACAGAATAGGCTCTCATTTAGAATTAAAAAAATTCAAAAGATATTGGGAAGAACTCTATGGAAATGCACCGGAAATGAATGACGACAGCATTACAAAAAACATTATTAAGTGCGGAATTGTTCACGAAGAAAAAGTGTATATGCCACAAAAAATGCTTGATGAAAAAATGAAAAATAAATTGCTATCATATATAAATGATAGTTTTCAATTAGGGAAAAAGATCATTTATTATGAAGCTTTATTCAAGGAGTTTTCGGAAGATTTTTTAGATCATTGTATGTACAACGCAGATATGCTTAAAGAATATTTAATTTACATAAACAATGGCAGTTATTACACTAACAAGAATTTCATTTCTTCGGAAGCAAATGTTAATGTCAGCCCATACGATGAAGTTAAAAACTGTCTTATGCAACAAGCTGTTCCCATGGGGTATGAAGAAATTTTCTCAAATCTTTCTCATATACCAGAGCAAAAAATAAAAAGTATACTTGCACAGAACAATGAGTTTATTAGTAATGGACGAAATGAGTATTTTCATATCAGTATTGCAACAATCAGCGATGAAGACATAGAGAATATTACAACGATTATACAGTCATCCATTGATGAAAAACGATTTATTGGTGGTAATGAATTGATTGACTGCATAAAGAAAAAATATCCGTACATAATCGAAAAAAATGCATTGTTATCTGATAAAGGATTGAGAGATGCTATCGGATATAAATTAAAAAAGAGATTTTCTTTCAAAGGAAACATTATCAGTTCGAAAGGACAAGCATTATCAATGATGGAGGTTTTTGCTGATTTTTGTAAGCATAGAGACGCCTTCACTCTTGACGAATTGAAAGTGTTAAAACAAGAATTAGATACCGTTATTTATTTTGAGGCAGTGTATGATAATTCGTTGAGAATAAGCAAAAATGAATTCGTGGCAAAATCTTATGCAGCCTTTAAGCCGGAAGAAACAGATGCCATAATAGACCGATTTTGTGAAGGCGATTATATTGCTATTGGAAAAATCAGGCAATTTGGATTATTCCCGGATGCCGGTTTTAATTGGAATAGTTTTCTGCTTGAGCACTATGTGGCAATGTACAGCCCAAACTATAAATTAGTTCACTCTAATTATAATGAGGGTGTTTGCGTCGGTGGTATCGTAAAGAAACGTTCCAATATAGCTACATTAGATGAATTAATCATAGATTTACTTTCAAAAAGCGAACTCCCTTTGCAAAAAGATATTGCATTGCAATATTTGTGTGATGAAGGTTATTTGGCACGTAGAAGTTATTCAGGTATTGAACAACTTCTTATCAAAGCAAAAGAATTAAGAAATCAGAGGAGATTTTAATAATATGTATTCATACGAATGGGATGTAGAAACCGGCGGACTTTTATTAAATAGTTCACCATTATCTTTTAGCAAAGAACCCAGACCGGTTTACTACAAAGAATTAGATATTTTGGGATTTGATAAGTATTGGAATTACGAAAAAAACGATACTTACCCGTATATGTGGGCGGAAGCAAACAATTATTGGTATAGAGGTAAACTTGTCGCTAAAACCAAAGGTGGATCTTTATATTCTGCACCTGAGCTGATAATTGTAAATGAGCCTGAACCAAACAATGAGCCATTGCGATTTGTGGATATTCCGGGAATGGTAGATAAAAACAAAGATATATTAGAAAAACTTACTCAGGAAACAATAAAAAAAGTGTTCAACACTTATGTTAAATACAAAGATAGAGTAGATGTCTTCTATGTAGCATTCAGTGGCGGTAAAGACAGTATTGTAACACTTGATATTGTTCAAAGAGCATTACCTCACAATAAATTCAAGGTGTTGTTTGGTGATACAGGAATGGAGTTTCCTGATACATATGATACCGTAGATAAAATCGAAAATGAGTGCGAACTTCAAGGTATAGAATTTATCAGAGCAAAATCTGACTTGGAGCCACACTGCACTTGGAAACAATTCGGTCCACCATCCAAGGTTACAAGATGGTGCTGTAGTGTTCATAAGACTTCACCACAAATTTTAGCTTTAAGAAATTATTTAGGAAAACATGATTTTACAGGTATGGCTTTTGTCGGTGTTCGAGCTAATGAAAGTATTTCCAGAAGTGAATATGATTATGTAAGCCTAGGAGAAAAACATAAAGGACAGTACAGTTGTAATCCAATATTGGAATGGAATACTGCGGAATTATATACTTATATATTTTCTGAAAATCTCTACTTAAACGAAGCTTATAAAAAAGGTAACAATAGAGCTGGATGTTTAGTTTGTCCTAATGTATCAGAAAAAAATGCTTTTTTTAGAAGAGCTTGTTACGCAAAAGAAGTAGATGATTATATGAAGATAATTTCCGATTTATACAAAGAAAGTATTCCTACAGAAAAAAAACGAAAAGATTTTTTAGAGAATACTGGCTGGAAGGCACGTATGAACGGAAGAGATATTTCAATTGCTATTGGATGTACTGAACTGACATCAGGAGAGAATTTTATTATTAGAGTAACTAATCCTAAAAATGACTGGAAAGAATGGATTAAAACAGTGGGAATTCTTTTGAATGAAGCATCTCCGTATAGAATTGATTTTAGAGGTACTGAATATTCTTTTAAAATTATTGAAAAAAAAGATGGATATGATGTGCTGATAGATAAATATCTATCAAGAACAGCACCGTTATTTGTAAAGTTACTAAAGAATGTATTCCATAAAGCAGCTTGTTGTATTGGATGTCACGAATGTGAAGCGGATTGTCAAAAAGGTTGCATTACAATGATTAATGGAAAAGCAAAAATAAGTGATAATTGTACACATTGTTCTCAATGTCATAAGGTTGATAGAGGATGTTTAATATTTAAATCATTAGAAATGCCAAAGGGAGGCTTAAAAATGGAAACCAAAAGTTTAAACTGCTATTCTACTCATGCACCAAAAATGGAATGGATTACTCAATACTTTTCAAAAAAGGATGAATTCATTATTAACAATTCATTAGGCTCACAAATGTTTAGTTTCTTTAAAAGATTTTTAAGAGATGCCGACCTCATTTCGGGAGATAGTTTTAGTGATTTCGCAAAGATTATAGATTCTATTGGATTGGATGATTTAAAAAGTTGGGGATTAATTTTAGCAAATTTAGTATATACGCCTCAGATAAACTGGTTTGTAAAGAATGTTCATATGAATGAATTGTCTTCTAAAGAATATATTACTTCCATGTTAGTAGAAAGTGGTACAAACGAAAGAGGTTCAAATGATATTTTTAGAGCATTCACTCGTTTTGTAGAACTACCTTTCTCTGAGGTTGGAATGGGATTCTCTGAAAAACAAAAAAATAAAATTGTTTCAATCACAAGAACACCTTGGCAGAATCCTGATCCTCGTGTTATTCTTTATAGTTTATATAAATTTGCAGAAAATTGTGGGGATTATTATCAGTTTACACTTTCTCGCTTGTTGAACCACGATATTGACAGTGATGGTGTAAGTCCTACAGAAATTTTCGGACTTGACCGAGAACAAATGGAAAAGATTTTGAACGGCCTTTCTGTGAATTACCCTGATTTTATCACTGCTTCGTTTACTTTGGATTTAGATAACATTACTTTACGAAATGATAAGACAACAAAAGATGTTCTTGAGTTATTTTAAGGAGGAACAGATATGTCACTTGATATTTATCGTCATTATTTTGATATTGACCCTGATTATTTCCCTGCTGTTAATGAAGCAGTCATAAATAACAATCCGGATATGTGGAAAAAGTATTATCCCCACGCAACTTTTGTCAAACTCTTGAAAGATACAGTAAGTATGCTTCGCAGAGAACAGAAGCGTTCAATTTGGGTAGAAGGTGCTTACGGTACAGGTAAATCACACGCTGTTTTAACTTTAAAAAAGCTTCTTGATGCTGACGAGAATGAAACGAGAGATTATTTTCAAAAGTTTCAGATGGACAACGACCTTTTCAATAAACTACAAGGAACTAAAAACAGCGGACAAATATTAACTGTACATCGTTATGGTTCATCATCAATTAGAGGCGACCACAACCTTGTATTTGCCATTCAGGAAAGTATTGAAAAGGCATTAAAAGAAAAAGGAATTGAAAACAAAGGAAATAGTGCTCTTAAAGGTGCTATTTCTAAATGGCTTTCTGATACTGCAAATAAAAACTATTTTAATTCTCTTATTACAGAGGAATACGCAAGTCTGTTTGGTGGAGATAATGCTGATGATGTCGTAGAAAAGCTGAATACTCTTTCCGGAGATGCATTAATTGCATTGATGGATAAAATTTTTAAGGTTGCAGATGAAAGGCAGATTAAGGTTCTATCATTAGATACAACAGGCCTTGCTGAATGGATTAAAGAAATCATCAAAGCAAACAATCTTAAGGCTATTGTGTTTATTTGGGATGAATTTACAGAATTCTTTAACAACAACGCAAGAAGCCTTACTGGGTTTCAAGAAATTGCAGAAATAAGTGAAACAGACCCATTTTATTTGATAATCGTTACTCATAAGAGTGCCGGTTTATTTGATGATGCAGATAAGGATAAGTCGAAAATTTTAGACCGTTTTATTAAGCCAACCTGTATTATTGAACTCCCTGAAAATATGGCCTTTCAACTTATGGGTGCTGCTATGGAAAAGAATAGTGATGAAGCAGTTCTTGAAGATTGGGAAATGACTGTTGATGATCTTTATGATAGAACCCACGATTCTAGAAAGATTGTCAAAAGCAGCGCAAATATTTCTGATGAAGAATTGAAAAATATATTACCTATTCATCCTTATACCGCCTTGTTGTTGAAACATATATCCTCTGCTTTTGACTCAAACCAAAGAAGTATGTTTGATTTTATAAAAAATGACAGAGGGGATGAAATTAAGGGATTCCAATGGTTTATTGATAACTATGGTCCAGATGATGATAATCCCTTGTTGACAATAGATATGTTGTGGGAATTTTTCTATGACAAAGGTAAGGAATATCTTTCACAAGATATTCGTTCCATTTTAGATTGTTACTCTCGTGCGGCGACTAAACAATTGGATAACAATGAAAAACGTGTTCTAAAAACTGTTCTTTTATTGCAGGCTATTTCTCAAAAAGTTGGAGATTCTGTCGAGCTCTTTATTCCTAACGAAAAGAACATAAACAATGCTTTCGAAGGCTCTGATATGGATGGTGGAGCTGCCGGACGTTGTACAGAAAAGCTAGTTAGAGATGAAGTTCTTTACAAAAAGCCTCTTGGCAGTGGTATGTTCCAATATTCTGCATTAATTAATGTTGGTGATATGGCAGCCATTGAAAAATTCAAAGAAGAAGTAAAGAAAAAAACGACAACTTCTCTTATTAATGAAGGCCAATTATCTGAAGCTGTAAGTCTTGGAGGAGCATTAAAACTTCGTTATGAAATGAGATATGTGTCCTCTTCTGATTTTGATTCAACTATCAGATTGCTAAGAAATCAGGAAAGCAATTATTCTAATAAAATAGTATCTATTGTTTGTTTTGCAAAAGATGATAGTGAAAGCGTTGTTGTTGGTAAAAAAATAAGTGATGCATTGCAAGATGGCTCCTACAATATGATTTTTATTGATGCCACTACTACTCCTCTTGGAAAAGATGGATATGAACAGTATTGTGATAATATGGCTCAGTCAATGTATTATCGAGGAAAAGACAATAGTCAAGCTCTTCAATTTGAAACAAATGCAAAAGACGCACTTAAAAAATGGAAAAATAAAGTTTCCGGTGGAGAGTTCATTGTTTATACATCTGACTGTAAGGCCGGTAAAAGAGCAACTACACTTGATATGCTTTATTCTGAGCTTTTTGACATTGACAAACAGAAATATAAAAATTGCTTGGAGGGCGAATATACAGTTACCGACACAATGTACACGCCAAGTTCACTTAAACAAGGCGTTGCTTGTGGTGTAAAGCAAGAAGTTCAGGGAGCTTATAAATCCGCAAACCAAGCAACAAAACTTGAAAATGCAATTGGTAATGCATGGACTTATAATGGAAAATATTGGGAGGATATGCCGACCCTTTTAATTTCAAAAGTCAAGATAAGTGTTGAGAATCTGATTCAAACCGCTTTTGATGATGGTGGTCGTATTTCGATTGCAACTATATATGATGAGCTTAGAGAAAAGCCATTTGGTTTTATGCCTTGTAATTTAACTGCTTTTGTGCTCGGCTTTGTGTTAAAAGAATATGTTGACGGTTCTTATAGTTGGTCTGACGGTCTTACTAATGAAACTTTGGACATAAATAAATTAAAGGAAATGATTGATGAAGTTATTAAACTTCAAATAACTCCTAATCCAAGATATAAAGATAAATATATTGTTGCTCTGACAGAAAACGAAAAGGCTTTTAACGATGCAACATCAGAAGCATTTGGTATTTCTAAGAACCAGTGTACATCAGTGGAGCAAACAAGAGAGCGTATTCGTGGAAAAATGAAGGAATATACATTCCCGATTTGGACTCTTAAATCAATTCTTCCCCATGAAGAAACTAAAACAGACCATGTTGTGTTGGCCCAAATTATTGATTGTTATTGCGGAATTGCAAACAGCAACAATATGACTTCACAACAGAAAACAGATAATGACATTGCATATACAATAGGCAAATTATGTATTGAAAATAAAGATGCAGCAACTGATTTGAAAGCTATACTCAATAAAGAAAAATGCACAGAAGGTATGAAAGAATACCTCAAAGAATTTGAAAACGGAGAACTTGTGTCATTATCTAATGAAATCAATGATGGCGGACAATACATAAATGTTCTCCGCAGAAAATTTGATGCAGATGCTGCAAATTGGGTATGGAATATTGAAACTGCACAACAAAAAATAAAAGAGGTAATTTTGGAATACAAAATCATTCGTGAAAGTAATAAGGTTATTTCTAAATGTGTAAGTTTTGAAAACACTGTTAGAGAATGGTGTGATAAATGTCAATACATTAGAATTTCATATCTGGCAGCAAAGAATTATTTGGATGATTTTGGTGCGTTTTTGGAAACTCTCTATAATATTAAGAAATTAGGAGTTATTCTGGATTCGCAAAAGCAAAAATTTTATGATTTGCTAATTGCAAATGCTGATTCGTTCAAAAGTTTTTATGGAAATCAGATTGATGTATTCAAGAAGGTATGTGAATTCTATCTTGATGGTTTCAGTGATGATGAAATTAGAGAAGTTTATAATAGCATTCCGGCTGGGGCTTTAATAAAGGAAAAAGCCGAATATTTTAAGATCGTTAATGAGAAAGTTGAAGAGTATAAGCGTAATAGTAAATCTGCAAAGTTAAAGAGAATGTGGAAAGAAAGAACAAATACAGAAAATCCACGTGAGTGGTCAATGAAATATAAGATGCCAATTCTCTGTATGGTTGAAGATAAAGATATTCAAACCGCAAGAGCAGCATTCGGAGCAGTAAATCAACATCATCCTGATGAAACCTCTATTGATAAGGCTATTTCTTATTTTACAAATGCAACATTTTTTTCTAAATTAGAAGATGAAACAGCTCGAAATCAAGCGTTTGTCAACTCGATTATCAAGAGATATGATGTAATGCTAACAAACATTGATGAAGTTAAACAATATTTGGATAGCAGAATTACTGCTGAACCATATGATTGGTTTGGACTTCCAGAAGTTAGTAAGAAGTTAGAACAGATGGCAGAAGCAAAATATAATCAAGGTGGTTGTGACAAAGCATTGGAGAAAATTGATAAAATGGAGCTTGAAGATGTAAAGCACTATCTAAAAGACCTTATCAAAGATAATATGATAGTAGGTATGGAAATTATAAAAGATAATTAAGGAGATACTGGATGGAACTTGATGCTTGTATAAAGAAAATCGATAAATATTTTGCATCAAATGATGCCCAGCCATTATTTGTCGATATTCAAAACAATAACGATTTGGAGCAAATTTTAACGCATTATAATGTCGATGGGAATCTAATATTGAATGCGTCAAAGTTTTGCAAAAAGGACGAATTGCCAAGAATTGAAATATTGTTAGAAAACATTTCTTCAGAATCCAAAAATTGTTTTCTTATCGGGCTGACTTCATTTTTGAGGTTTTACGGTGAAGAGGAATTAGAAAATTGTTTGAGAAATATCATAAATATGTCTATCGCTGGACATGTTGTTGTTATGACTTATCAGTGTGAAAAACTTTTGAGTTTTTCTGATCCAAGATTGTCACGAAGAATATTTATATATGATGGAGAAACTGTGGTATTTCCCAAACTAACATTTGTATCGAAGGAATTACCTATTCCTTCGTTCGAATGTGTTGTTGATGGAATCGACAAGGTGGCGGATGAAATTGAGAAAAGTAATTACTCAGATATATGTGTAATTACTTCAAAAAACAAGAAGATGTTTGAAAAATCCGTGTATAACATAGTTGATATGGGCAATGCTTTCGACGTTATTGTTGAAAAAGACAACATTTGGAACACTATTAATGAGAGTATTGGAACAGATGATCAATGGAGATATCTGCTTGAGCTACTAAACAAAGGAAAGAGCTTTACGGAGATTTGTAATGATGAATTTGGAAATTATCAAAGTCTTGAAATTGCGATATCTAATTATTCAACTTACTCGAATAATAAAAAGTGGTTATATTTTATAGCATTAAAACTTTTTGGCTCACAAAACAACAAATATCTGGATTCCGCAGTAAAGAATGCAACAAATCAATCAACATTAGTAAGAGAAATTTATAGAGATATTTTATCATTTGATCACACTGATAAAGATTTCAATAAAGTATATCAAGACAGAAAAGATTTGCTTCTTTCATTGAAAAGCCCAATTGACGAAGTAATAGATTTTTGTAAAGTCGTTATGCAGAAAGAAAAGAGTGCAATCTACTACTTGACTGATAATACTCGCCAAGAAAAAGAATTAATAATTACATTGCTTGAAAAATATTATCAGAACGAAGACAAAACCACATTAGAAAAAATATTGAAATCGATTTATAAAGATTTGTATTTGTATATTAAGGATTATAGATATAATGAGCCATTACTCGATAAATATTTTTCTTTGTATACGCATAGCAAAGTTATAAATAAGGTGTTACCGGAAATAGAAAAACTAGTAAATGAACAAGCAACATTACGAGAATATAATTTGTTATTAGAACCACGAACGGTAAAAATTGATAAAATTGACAAGGAAAATACGCAATTGTATTTTATGGATGCTATGGGTGTGGAATATCTCTCTTATATTCTTGCAAAGTGTAAAGAACGACATTTAATGGCTGATATAACAATATGCACAGCAAATCTTCCGTCGATTACCAGCAAAAACAAAGAATTTGTTGCAGAGTTCGAGAGCAAAGGTATTATCATAAATTCTGAAAAGCGATTGGATCAAATTAAACATCATGGTACAGATGATTACGATTACAGACAAAGAAAGCAACCGGTATATCTTATAGAAGAGCTGAGGATTATTGATGAAACTCTTGAAAGAATCAAATTAAAACTGTCACAAGGTGTATATGAGAAAGCGATTATGATATCTGACCACGGTGCAAGTAGACTTGCAGTTATTCATAATACCGAGAATATGTGGGAAATGGAATCTAAGGGCGAACACTCAGGAAGATGTTGTCCTAAAACGGACGCCGATGTTCAAACGCCATTTGCAACAGAAGAAGATGGCTTTTGGGTTCTTGCCAATTATGACCGTTTTCGAGGTGGAAGAAAAGCCAATGTAGAGGTACACGGTGGTGCGACATTAGAAGAAGTCGTAGTTCCAATTATTGAAATTACAAAAACAAGTGATGACATTGAAGTATCGTTGCTTGAAGATGTAATTACGGTAAGTTTCCGAAAAAAAGCAATAATTAGATTATTTTCCAAAACGAAACTGAAAAATGTGACTGTTTGCGTAGAAGGAATATTCTATGATGCACAGGAATTAGAGAACAATATTTTTCAAATAAATATGCCATCTCTAAAAAAAGCAAAATGCTATACAATGGATGTATATACATCAAACAATTTAATTGCTTCTGGTTTAACATTTGAAATCAAGAAAGAGAGTTCACAAGAAAAAAATTTGCTATAAGGAGGTCATATAATGCAAGAAAAGCTTAGAGAGTGCTTTGATGAGATGGTCGTTTACAAAGATCTTAAAAAAAGCAATTTCTTTTCAGCATTAAGCTTACCATCATTTCTTCGAGACTGGTTACTGAAGAAATTCGGAGATGATGAAGGTAATTTTAATATTGAGGAATTAACTGATTTTATCCATACATATCTGCCGAGAAAAGATGAATGGATAAGTATTAAAAATCGCATTATTGTAGAAAATGAGCGCGTGAAAATTTTAACCAAAATTTCTGTTGATATTAACATAAAGAGTCAGGAAATCACTTTCTCTTTGCCTGATTTCGGATTAACAAACAAAGAAACAATTATAGAACCTCACGTGTGGGAAGAATGCAAAGACGAACTTGTCAAGGGTAAGGAAACCTGGGGCGTTATTGAACTGGGATATAGGTTGCCTGATGAAGAATTAAAACTTCCTGGTAAAATAAAACTAACGTCATTTACAAATTTCTGTCCATATACAATTGACCTTGATTACTATAAGGATGTAAGAAATGAATTTACAACATCAGAGTGGATTGATGTACTTCTCGGAGCTATTGATTACAATGCAGACGGATATGAAGATGAACATCAAAAATTGGCGATGTTAACTCGTTTATTGCCATTTGTAGAAAAAAGACTTAATTTAATCGAACTTGCTCCAAAAGGAACAGGAAAATCGTATTTGTTTGGTAGAGTTAGTAAATTTGGTTGGCTTTCATCTGGTGGAGTTATGTCAAGAGCAAAGATGTTTTATGACATAAGCAAAAGAACACAAGGTCTTGTCTGCAACAATGATTATGTTGCTTTAGATGAAGTGCAAACCATTTCATTTACAGACATTGATGAAATGAGAGCAGCATTGAAGGGATATATGGAATCAGGTGTTTTTACAGTAGGTACTTATGAAGGTGTGGCTGATTCTGGAATTATTCTTTTGGGAAATATCAGTCAGGATAATATGGACGAATACAAAAGTATGTTTTCAGAATTGCCGACTACTTTTCATGAGAGTGCGTTGTTGGACAGATTCCATGGTTTTATTAAAGGATGGGATATCCCAAGAATGCACGATGACTTAAAGATTTCAGGATGGGCATTGAATTCAGAGTATTTTTGTACCATAATGCATCTGCTTAGAGAAGATGCGACATATCGTGCCATTGTAGATAAGTTGGTAGAAGTACCGGAACATTCAGATACAAGAGATACAGAAGCGGTAAAAAGAATCTGTACTGCATATTTGAAGCTATTGTTTCCTAATGTACGTTCTGAACAGGATGTAAATATAAGAGAGTTTAATCGATATTGCTTACGACCTGCAACTAAAATGAGGGGAATTATAAAAATTCAACTTGGAATTCTTGACCCTGAATTTAAAGGTAAAAGTGTACCAAACTTCACGGTGAGGGATATCAGAAATGAATGTTGAGTGTGTTATTTGTAGTAAAAAAGGATTAGATAAAGACACAATTGCAATAAATAAGAAATTGCTCGGAACAAATGTAGCAAATTTTTATTGCATGGATTGTCTTGCAGAATATTTGGGATGTACAGTCGAAGAGTTACTTGACAAAATTGAAGAATTCAAAGAAGAGGGCTGTACACTTTTTGTGTGAGGATTTTATGAAAAAATTTATTTATGCTGATAATGCAGCAACAACAAAACTTGATAGTGATGCTTTTGAAATGATGAAACCATATTTACTTAGTGAGTATGGCAATGCCTCACAACCATATTCTTTTTCAAGAGCGAGTAAACAAGCTTTGAAAAATGCAAGAGATATAATTGCGAGATGTATTAATGCAAGTCCAGAAGAAGTCTATTTTACTTCTTGTGGTACTGAAAGCGATAACTGGGCACTTAAAGGCACTTGTTTACCCAGCGAAGGGAAAAAACTTATAACATCAGAAATTGAGCATCATGCTATTTTGAATAGTGCTGAAACTTTAAAGAAAATGGGTGTTGAAGTAGATTATCTTAAGCCGACAAATGAAGGTGTAATAACAGTTGATGAATTAAGCAAAGTTATTACGCCAAAAACGGCTTTAGTTTCTGTAATGCTCGCCAATAATGAAATTGGAACAATACAGCCGGTAAAAGATTTAACAGAGATGAGTCATAAATTTGGGGCGTTATTTCACACTGATGCAGTACAAGCTGTGGGTCATATAAAGATAGATGTAAAAGAATTAGGCATTGATATGTTATCTGCTTCTGCACATAAGTTTAATGGTCCTAAAGGAATTGGTTTTATATACATTAAACAAGGAACAACAATTTCTGCTTATCTTGATGGTGGTTCACAGGAATCTGCATTAAGGGCGGGTACTGAGAATGTGGCTTCAATTGTTGGAATGGCATATGCATTGAAGAAAAATTGTGAAGATCTTGCTGTCAATAAAGAAAAAATAACAAAACTTGAAGAATATTTACTCGATTTACTTAATGTGTGCCAAAGTAACAACATTAAGAAAAATGGCGGGTACAATACCTTACCTGGAAATATAAGTCTTTCATTAAAAGATCAAGATGGCGAAGCATTGTTACATCGTCTTGATTTAAGAGGAATTTGTGTATCTGCCGGGTCTGCTTGTGATAGTAAAAATACAAGTATTTCACATGTGTTGAAGGCAATACATTTAGATGAAAGATATGCAAAAGGAACGATAAGAATTTCCTTGGGAAAAGATAACACAGAAGATGATATACGATACATTGCTAATGAATTAAAGAAAATAATAAATGTAAAAAAATAATTTTTTAACCTTAGAGATAAAAAGACAAAAAATCAAAGCCAAAAATTTTATGGCACAAAATATATCTCTTAAAAAACAAGTGTGGAAAATATACTTTTTATAACGTAGCTAATTAGTATATTAAATGATGAATATGAGATATGCTTTTCTTTAATTTTGATGATAAAGTTGCTAAATCGTTAAAGATGCCTTTAATGACGGATGGTTAAATTCAACCTATAACTGTATAATGGCAAAAGGCACAGCTGACAGAATTTCCCGAAAGCTGTGCCTTTCAATTTAGATATAAATCAACTCTGAATTTACGATTTCAGTTACTCGATTACTAATGTTATTAATCTTCTGCACCCAAAGCAGCATATCGGTTGCTTTGAGTTCTTCGGTAACACTTTCATTTTCAGCGTATTGTTTTACCAGCCGAGAAAAGAGTTGTTGAACTTGTTCTTCGGTAACGGCAAGATGGGAATAGAGTTTTCCGGAAGTGAGCAGATTGTAATACAAAACTTTGCGATGGTGCTTTAAGTAGGTTAACCTGCGTTGTCCCCACACTCCGATGTACCCAGTTTCTTTTTCTGCCGGTAAAATTAAATTTGGCAGAAAATAGTCGCCTTGCTTAGTATATGTACCGCCGAATTGTTTAAAAAATGTTTTTTCATAGGAAAACCTCCTTTGATACTCAAATTGTATCGAAGGAGGTTTTCTTTTGCGAATGTGCGATTTATAAATTTACAAATTTAGTTCGCGCCAAAAATTACAACGAACTTTTGCAATCTGTGCCACTTTTAGCGGCGAATAATGTATATTCCAAATTTATTCGTTATGTTCGTTATATTCGTTTGGTATTCGTTATATTTACTTTTTCATTTACCACTAATTTCGCTGAAATATGAAATTGATTTGATTCGGTAACCGAGTGAAATAATCATATTAAGATTGTAATATGAAACGCTATAATTTTTACCGTCACTCGCAGTTGTTCGGAATTTCCGAACAACTGAATTTTCTTCAAGCTCGCCTTCTTCAAAAATATTTTTAATATGCTCACTTACATTTGATTTGCTCGTTTGGTAAAGTTCACATAATTGTGCCTGCGTCAACCATACCGTTTCATCAACAAATCGAACATCAATTTTTGTATCATCGTCATCAGTTTGATAAATAACTATTTTGCCTTGATTATTATCTTTATTCATTTCTTTAAGATCAATTTTCTGTTCTTTCATAGCGATTTATCCTCCTTTTATCGTAGTACCATAATTTGCTTTTATATACAACATTTTCTTGTTTGCACAATTTGGGACAGTTCAGGTGCTTCATGGCTCGTTTTTGTGAATTTCGTTATAATATTTTTGACAAGTGCCTATATAATGATTTTTCATATCAAGTCATAGGTGCAAATAACTCTTGAAAATTCTTGATAATTGGTGCAAATTATGATGCACAAATTCAAAAAGCGTTGGAGATTTGATTTCTCCAACGCCTTATAACTATCTTTCATTCCTTACTGTTTGGCAGTTTCAATTTGGAAATTCCGCCGAATAATGAAGTTCTTTTTATATATAATAGAATTAAATGTTGCAAATTGTTAGAAAAAGTCAAATATTATGTTACAAATTATGTTGCAAGCTCTTGAAAAATAATGAAAATTATGTTACATTATTGTAAAGAATAAGGCGGTGATAAAATGCTGAAAAGAAAAGCATACGATAAATTATCGGATTGGAAAAGGCAGAAAAACAAAAAAGCACTTTGCATCACAGGTGCAAGGCAAATCGGGAAAACCACATTGATTAGGGAATTCGCAAAGAACAATTACGCTAATTTTGTTGAAATCAATTTTATTACCGACGACGGTGCTGCGGATATTTTCAGCGGCAGTTTGGACGCTGATACGCTGATTACTAATATTACGGCATTTACCCGTAAATCATTGGTTGAGGGCGATACACTCGTATTATTTGATGAGATTCAGCAATGCCCGAATGCAAGGACTGCCATAAAATTTCTTGTTGAGGACGGTAGATTTGATTATGTGGAATCGGGTTCGTTGCTCGGAGTCGGATATAATCATGTGAAATCCTTTCCGGTCGGATTTGAAGAAATTTATAGAATGTATCCCATGGATTTTGAGGAATATCTTTGGGCGAACGGAGTTCAAAACAGCACGATAGATTATCTCAAGGAGTGCTTTGAGAATACTAAACCGATAACCGAGTCCGTTCATAATACAATGAACAAACTGTTTTACAGTTATATCGTTGTGGGCGGTATGCCTGAGGCTGTTCAAATTTATGTTGATTCGCACGATATTGCGAGGGTTGTTGAGTATCAAAACAGCATACTTAATCAATATCGTATGGATATCAGCCAATACGCAAAGGGCAATGAAAAAATCAAAATTCAAGCTATTTTTGACAGTATTCCTGCACAGTTAAACGATAAAAACAGACGCTTTTATGTCAATTCCTTGAATGAAAGTGCAAGAATGAACAGGTACGAAAACAGTTTCACATGGTTGAATGACGCAGGTGTTGCGTTGTCGTGCTATAATGTAGATGAACCCAAGGCATCTTTACAACTCAATGAAAAGCATAGTTTGTTTAAGTTGTTTATGGATGATGTCGGACTTCTTTGTGCGGCTTGTATGGAAAATATACAGTTTTCGATTTTAAATGGCGATCTTTCCATGAACCTCGGCAGTGTTCTTGAAAATGTTATCGCACAGCAGTTAAAGTCTAATGGTTTTAAGCTGTATTACTTTGATTCAAATAAATATGGCGAGGTTGACTTTGTTGTTCAAAACGGTATGCATATCGATATTGTTGAAGTGAAATCGGGAAATGATTATAAAAAACATAAAGCACTTGATAATATTATGTCTGTAAAGGAATGGAAATTCAGTAACTGTTATGTGCTTTGCAAGAGCAATATTTGCAAGGAAGCCGGTGTCACCTATCTGCCATGGTATCTCGTAATGTTTATAAAACAATCGGAATTACCAAATAGTTTGAAATATGAAATAGATTTGTCGGGATTGAATTTTACCGAAAAAAATAATTGATAAAATGCTTGTTAAGATATAATGTTTTTTTAATAAGTGCTTATAAACATTCTGACGGAGTATATGTTGTTCCGATAACTGCAATGAAAAACTAAAAGTAAATAAAAAAACGAGCCGAGAGGGTGTACCTCTTGGCTCATTTTTTATGGTTATGAGGGCTTTTATACCGCTATGCAAAATTCGTATGTAATCGGCTGAAGTTGGTTGCTTTTAGCCCAATTTGTACGCTGAAATTGCACAGTTCGTACAGGACACATTACATTAACCATCTGGCCGCCTACTGAACCGGCTTGCTTTGAGGTAAGGTCACCGTTATAACCTTGTTTAAGGTTAACACCAACCTCTTGAGCTGCTTCCATCTTAAAACGGTTAAGTGCTTCCTTAGCCTCTGGAACTGTGTTCTTTGCCATTATTGATACACCTCTCTTTTCATATATTGCAAGGGCGATTATTTTTGCTTAAGCGTCTTACGCCCTTGCATCAACAATCATTTTTCACTTGCAAGTATAGTTTGTGCACCTTATTCCGCTTTAATATTGAAAAATTTTTACAATTTTTATAAGCTTTATGAATTTACAAAATCAAATAGTTAGCCTTCTTATAATAATAATTCATTTAATTTTGAAACTATTTTTTCTTTTTCGCCGCTTCCTGTTGTGCTTAACCTCATTAGTGGTAAGTCATACTTTGCGAAAATGCCGTCTTTTAAAATATCCCTTTCATGTTGTTTGGTACCTTCCTTATGGAAAGCATATCCGTCAACCTCAATAGCCAATACCGGTTGCTTAGTAACCTTATTGTAAATCATAAAGTCAACATGGCTGTCGGTATCGGTAACAAATCTTTCTTCGTTCTCGTTAAGCTTATCGAGATTTTTAAAAATTTCCTTAAGAGGCAAATGTGCAATGAGTCCTAAATTTAAAAAATGATACTCTGAAAAAATACTGTTGATAAGATTATACATAAGGTTTTCGGAATCATAATAAGAAACTTTTTTCGCATTTTCAAGGAGTTTTTTCCTTTCGTTTTGATATTGCAAATATAAATAATCAAAGATTGAATAAATATTGCTTTCTACAACATCAAAATTATTGTATTCTATATAATTTACCAAATCGCCTATATTTGTGTTTTTGTTTTTCTCATTTGGATTTATGATTATATAAAATTGTTTAATCGCCCTTGAAACCGCTACATTTAATAAATTCATATCATCTGAAAATTCTGTAATTTCATCATCAACAGTTGACATTATCATTACATCCTTTTCTCTGCCTTGAAATTTATGAACGGTATCAACAAGGATTTCTTTATTGTCAATATTCTTTCTGATATCTTTAACTTGGTCCCTATATGGTGTAATAATACCGATTTGTGACGGGTCTGAATCAATGCTCGGTAAAATATTTTGAGTTATCTCATCAATCTGTCTTTGATTAATATGACCTCTTGCGTGGTTGCCGATAACAGTTTTAAATACCTTTAAGGTGTCCTGCTCATCATTATCATTTGTCATTATAATTAATTGATTATCATAAAATTTTTTGTTGCAAAATCCAATGATTTTGGGGTGACAACGATAATGTTCCCTTAACAAAGTAACAGGAACATCTTGTATAATATTGCAAACAGATGATAAAAAACTATACTTTGAAAAATCATAGTTGCTATTTATGTGGAATTTGTTGAATATTATTTCGGTTTTTCTTTTATCTAACTCTGTAATAACATTTGGCAATTGTTGTCTGTCTCCAACAATAACTGCATTTTTGGCAATCGACAAAGCAACGGTGCCTGTTGCGACATCTACTTGTGACGCTTCGTCCATTATAACATAGTCAAATCTATACCTATCTTTAGCTGTGCCCAAGTTTTTTCTTGATGAATATGTAGTGCTTAACACAATGGGATATTCATTTATAAACTCCTGCGGTTTCAGGCTCAAATCACTTAATTCAAAAATTTTTCTCTCTGTGTTATATGCGTATTTTCTGTATAAAAAATCTTTAAAAATTACAGAGGAATGTTTTACATAACTGTCAAGGAGCTCTTTGGCGTTTATTTGGCTGAGTTCCTGCTGTATTTGCGAAATCAACAGCTCCAGTTCGTTTATTCTTACTGCATAGTAATTTTCTTTTGCTATTGAAATAATAATGCTGTTTTCAAGCTTTAGATAATTTTTGCTTTTTAATCCGAAGCAAAACAAAAACAGTATTATATTGAATATTCTATTAATACCCTTATTCTGCAATTCAAATCTTGTCCAAAGCTTTAATAAAAGCTGTGATTTTATATTAGCCTTACATTTTAATTTAGGTATATTGTTGTTACTGCATTGCTCATCAAAATACGCCTGTTCTGTTTTTATATCGGATAATTCCTGCTTTAATTGTGCGGATTTGTTTTGATTTTCAAAAACGGTGTTTAACTGTTGCGATTCGTTAACAATTGCTGAGTCTATTTCAACAAACTTACGGGCATCGGTGTCCCATTCGCTTATATCAGGCAACTCCCCTGTTTGATTATCAATGAATTTTTCTTTATTCTTTGCTTTGCCTAATGGCGCAACTAAAAATCCGTAGCCGTATTTGCATAACTTTTCATATACATTTTCAGTTGCCGAATTGTTATTTGATACAATTTCAACTGTTTTTCCTCGAATTATAAGGTTGGCAACAATATTAAGAATTGTTTGTGTTTTACCCGTGCCCGGAGGACCTTCTATTACGCTGATTTGGTTGGTGAGAGCATTTCTTACTGCCTCGGTTTGGCTTGCGTTGCTGCCGAACGGAAATATAATCAAATTGTTATCGGTTATTTTATCGGATTTTCCTGCACTCAAATATTTAGCGGCTGCAGTGAATTCGCCAATGTGTTTTTTCATTTCATTGTATTGCGCAGACAGAATTTTTATATCATCTTCGGTTTTAACGCTTATCTCATCGGCAATTAGTTTTAAATATGAAAACACATCTTTTGAACCGTTATCTAAAAGACATGACCTTTCAACATTTATTTCGGATACATGATATGTTTTCTCAAAATCATCAAAAATAAAGTGGTAGTATTGATTGTTGAACAAAGCAATATACTTGATATTGAAAAATTTTTTACCGTTATGCGTAATTTTTACCGTTGACGGCGGGATTACAATCGGTTTGCTATACCATACAACATTGTTATAATTATAGGAAAACACTTTTTGACCTTTATAAAACGAAATATCGTATTTTTTTGTAACGGAATTGTATTTGCAAAATCTTATGTCTTTTGTTTTGTCTTGAAATGTTCCGTCTTTTCTTATCATTATCAAATGCTTTGATGTATCCAAACAACCACCGCCTTCCTTTTATATTAACGATTTCAGCAATGCCTTGCAACCTTTATAAATATCATTATAACACCTATCAAAATCTCTTGTGTACCATGGGTCGGACACGTCGGCGGTACTGTGGGTATATTCCATAAGTTTGTGTATTTTGTCCTTGCTGTCGCCGCCGAAAATTCGCCTCATATTCCTGACATTTGCGCTGTCCATACCTATGAACAAATCGTATTTTTCATAGTCGCTTTTATTTAACTGAACCGCACGCTTGCCGGCCGGGTCAATTCCGTGGCTTTCAAGCACAGCCCTTGCAGGCGGATAAACGGGATTGCCTACTCCGTTCCAAATTTCCTCGGTGCTTGTGGCGCTTGAGCAAATAGCAAAATTCTCCTGCAAGCCCTTCTGACTTACCATATTTTTTAGTATAAATTCCGCCATCGGCGAACGGCAAATATTGCCGTGGCACACAAACATTATTTTAATCATTTAACTATTTAACCTTTCAAATTCAGTTGCCGAACACACTCGCTATATTTCTTTAACATATAATCTGTCGGCTTCATTGCTGTAATTAACAATATCTTTAACATAATGATATCCATACTTTTCGTACAAGCCCACATGGACTGATGGAATATATGTTTTATCAAAGCCCTTTTCCCTTGCATATTCATTTGCAAAAGCAATCAGGCTTTCGCTTATTCTGCGGCCACGATAATTTTCATCAACAAAAATCCCCGATACCCACGGATATATTTCAGGCAGCGGATAATAATCCTCTTTTCTGATAAATGCAATACCCACAACCTGCCCGTTTACCGTTGCAACAAAGGGAGTTTCCCAATCCGTAAATGCCCAGGTCCGCAGTTCGGCTAACATGTGTTCTTTAACATCAGTCCATGAAAATTCTTCAACAAAGCAGATTAATTTATCTGCCAAATCCGTGCCCTTGTCAACCTTTTTAATTTCTAATGTGTTCATGCAGATAAATACCTCCTCCGTCATTATTTAAGCGTTTTTGACTGCCTATAACTCTTTATCGGCATTTGATTATCCTTGTGCTCTCAGTTAATTTTTTCATCCATATCATCTGCTGAATTTGTAGCCGCATTTGTTGAATTTGCCCACCGTTGCAAACCCTAAATGCTTGTGAAAATCGGCACTGTTGGTTGTTAAAAACTCGTCGTTTCGGAGCGAATAACGGCTCATAATTTCTTTCATTCAGTCCTTAAATTCAGCAGGTTTGGGAGTGTCTTAATCAAAAATAACCGCCGTGTTTTTCACATAATAATCATATATTTTCAAAATTGCCTCGGCATCCTCTAATGTCGCATCACGAACCTCAATCATATTATCGCATCCTTTAGTTTGATTATATTATCCCGCAAATTTTATGTCAAGATTTTGACGGCATAAGTATAAAACCCTCTGTTAAAAACAGAGGGGATAACTGTTAGATTGAGCAAATTGTTTTATTGCCAAACGATTTTTATTTCTGAGTTATTAAGAACCTGTGACATAAGGCTTAAAACCATTTCTTCTGCATTGGCTTTAGCCTTTTCTTCAATACCATAATTTATTGCCTCTTCCTTTATCTTGTTTTTTGCGTTTATTTCTGTTTCGTTAACATCATCAATCGTAAGCGGATTAAAAACACTATTTTTTTCATCATATTTTTTCATTGAAGCATTATCGAAATTTGGTTCATAAACTTCAATTTGCGGTAATAATATTTCAATAGTATTTTTATCAAGCTGTTTAACCGTGGCCTTTGACAAATCAATACCTGCCGACACAGTGCCTTTATAAGACACAATATACCCTGTTTCGGTAAACTTTATATCCTTTCCAAACATTTTTTTACAACTGTAAGAATACTCAACAATTGTACAAACATAATCAGCAGTTTCCAGTCTTGATGCGTTTTCGATTGTTTCTTCGACTATTTGCAAGTCGGTTTTATGGCTTTCTGTAATCCGTAAGGTGTCAAGCTGATTTTTATGGCTTTGAACCTTATCATTAATCAGAATGCCAGCTGTTGCTATTCCGAAAACAGCAACAACGGCAACTAATATTTTTAAAAATGTTATAAATTTTGATTTAACTTTCATTTTCTCCTCCTGTTTCATCTACATTGTTTTAATTATTGATTACACACACAGTTATGTATGCATACATTATTCCATGTTTTCTTTATGCTCTTTAATCATTTTTCTAATCCACTTTTCACTGTAGCCGTACTTTGTTGCCCTCTGTATGTAGAATAAAGCGTCATTGCCGCCTCTATTCCGAGAGTGTTGGCTATTTCGTTATACACACCGTTAAGATATTCGCTTTCAATTTCATTTGGGTTCATATTCATATAAACCTCTTTCATCTTTTCTGCCTCCTATTATGCTTTATCCGTTTGGATTTGTATAGAGCGACAGTTCATAGGAACAATTCCTTGTAAAGTTCCATTAACTTGTATTTTCACTCATAATAGGATTTGTTAATTTTGCGAGGCAACAAAAAACACCACCTGATTACAGGTGGTGTAATAATTTGCAATATATCTGTTAAAATGTTACGCTGCCGCCGTTGTTTGATGAGGCAAGACCGATATACGAATTGCCCTTGTTTAAGGTAATATCGTTGCCGGCTTCATCGGTAATTTTAAGGGTGCCGCTTGCGGCAGACCATTTGATTTTTTGATAGGTGCCGTTTGATGCCAAATAGCCCGAACCGCTTGTAAGCGAATAGTTAAGATAGGTTATCGAGCCGCCCTTATACGGTGCAGAAACATAGGTTGAATCTGCCATAAGAACAATTACATTTTCAAAGGAAACATCTGTTGACCAATCTGATGAATGATACTTTGAATCGCTTGAATTGTAGCTGAACTTTCTTGTGTCTGTTTTTGATGAAAACTTAACATTAAGTGAAGATGCTTTATCTGTGCCGATATCGGCAATACTATCATTAAAGTTAAATGTGGGCAAGCCGCCGTCCTTAAGCTCGGTTCTGTATGACTTATCCTTTATTGCGCTTTCAATTTTTGTGCCGTCAAGTATTCCTCTGTGCTCAACAGCAGTGCTGCGGCTTGTGTCACGGCTGAATAATGCGCCGCCCTTAATGCCGTCGATATCGTCAACGCCCTCGTTTCTGATGGTTTTGTAGCCGCCCACATAATTGCCCTTGCTGTGGCTGCCGCCCCAGTGAATATACACGGCGTCAAAAAACTTGCTGAACTTAACATAAGAAGGACGAGCGGAACGAATCGGACCAACCTTGCTTGGAACCGAGTTATAATCGGCGTAAATCCAAAGCATACGGCTTATTCCGCCTTCAACCTCGCCTTCAACGATAATGTCGGGGGAATCAATGCCCCACTGAGGTCTTGCCGCAGGAGCATTTTCAACAACAATTGCCACCGGGCGCTTGCCTGTTGCGGCAAAGCCTGCCTCTCCTGTTAATGGGTTAGTGCTTGAAGAGTCGGGAGCTTGGCTTGTTGGCTCGGTTACTGCCGAATCCCCTGCTGTGGTTTGGGGAGCTGTTGTGTTATCATCCGCAGACTTTTTAATAGCCCCAAAATAAACGCCGCAGGCAATGGCAACAACCGCAATAATTGCTACCACGATAATAATTATTTTCTTATTATTCTTTTTCGGTGGCTCTGAAAGGGCTTCAAGTTCGGTGTATTCCTCGCCCGAATTTTCGGCCTTCTCGTATTCCGACTCTTGGGGCTCACTTTCCTCAGGAATCGGCTCAGTCATAACAAATTCTGCCTCTTCCTCGGCTGAACCATCGCCGTTATTTTCGCTCCCGGCAGCCTGCTGAGGCTCCGACTGTAAATTCAAACGGTCGGTATCGTCATTTTTCTTTTTAATTTCATTTAAAATTGAGTCTAATTCTTTTTCTTCGCTCATTTTTCAGTGAATGCAAGCATTCGTCCTTTCTAAATAATAATATACTATATATGGTTTATTATAACATATTTATACACAAAGTCTATAAAAGTAACAGGATTGTAACACAGTTGAAATAGTAAAAAATATAATGTATAATATAGTTAATTTGAACAAAGAGGTGTAAAAATGCCTAACAAAACCCTACCGATTATTATAACCAATGATTACATTTTAATTAAGGATAAGGAAAGCGAGACCTTTAAGTCATTTTCCATGCCGGGGATTGAACCGAAGCCGAACATTCCCTTTTTTCATGAATTTGCAAAAAAAATAAGTGAGTGTCAATATTATTTTAAGCAGGCAATTCGTGCTGTATATGGCAAAAAAACATCAAAATATATTTTGGCAATTATCACGCCTGACGACACAAGCCCCCTTGAATCTATTTTCATTAACGAATTTTTCGTTAACAGCGGCGCCTGCAAGGCGGTTGCCCAAACAACCATCAGCCAGGTACTGAGCAAGGAGCATAAGAAATACATTTCAATTTCAAAAACCTGCAGGAATGTGGTTTTGCAATATATTAACAACAATGAAATTGAGGCAACCATGTCATACGATTGCACAAATTATGATGTTAACCAAATTGCCGAGGACGCAAAAAGGCTGCACATTGATGTTGAATATGCGGACATGCCCGTTTTTATCAACAACCTAAACCTTAATATGAGCGATTTCGGCGATGTGGGAATAATGCTGAGCCCAAGGCAAATTTTAGACAAAATCGCAGGTATTGATGTTGAAAAAATTTGACATGGAATAAAACAAACACCTTTGCAAAAAATAATGCAGAGGTGTTTTAATATGGATAAAAATAAGAATAAAAACAAAAAAAATCATTTTAACAAAAACGGCAAAAAAATAAACGATTTAACAAGTTTTATTTCTGCCGAAAGCTTAATGTTTGACCCCGAGGGCTCATATACCGGCACAACCGTTGGAAATTATTACAACGATGATAACGATATGCCCGTTCAGGATGCAGACGACCTTTAAGCAAAAACGCAGGCTTAATGCTTGCAGCAATTTGATTTTGCCAACAGGGCAGCAAAAAGGCTATCTCAAAAGAGATAGCCTCATTTTTTTAATTATTATTTGTTAATTAGTCCTCAAGTGACTTCTTAACAGTTTCAAGCTCGTCAGCAAGCTCTTGTGGGAGTCTGTCGCCGAATTTAGCATAAAGCTCTTCAACACCCTTGAGTTCTTCTTCCCAAGCAGCCTTGTCAACATCAAGAATATTGTCAAGGTCATCCTCTGTCATATCAAGGCCTTCAAGGTTAATATCCTTAGCATAAGGAAGATAGCCGATTGCTGTTTCCTGAGCGTCAACCTTGCCCTCGCAACGGTCGATAATCCAGTCAAGAACACGAAGGTTGTCGCCAAAGCCGGGCCACAGGAAGTTGCCGTCTTCATCCTTACGGAACCAGTTAACATTGAAGATTTTAGGAGCCTTTTCAGGGTCAAGTGACTGACCGATTTCAATCCAGTGCTTCCAATAATCGCCCATATTGTAGCCGCAGAATGGGAGCATAGCCATTGGGTCACGACGAACAACACCTACTGCACCTGTTGCAGCTGCTGTTGTTTCAGAGCCCATGATTGAGCCAACGAATACGCCATGGTTCCAATCCTTTGATTGATATACAAGAGGAGTGAGCTTTTCACGGCGACCGCCGAATACAAATGCAGAAATCGGAACACCCTGTGGGTTTTCAAACTCTGAGCTGATGCATGGGCAGTTAACTGCAGGAGCAGTAAATCTTGAGTTTGGATGAGCGCCCTTTTCGTCAGACTCAGCGCCGTTCCATGGGTTGCCCTTCCAGTCGATAGCGTTGGTTGGCGGATTCTTATCAAGACCCTCCCACCAAACAGTGTTATTATCAAGATTGTGGCAAACATTTGTGAAGATTGTGCCCTTCTTTGTTGAAGCAAGAGCGTTTGGATTTGATTTCTCGTTAGTACCGGGAGCTACGCCGAAGAAACCGTTTTCAGGGTTGATAGCATAAAGTCTGCCATCCTCGCCCTTTCTGATCCAAGAAATATCGTCGCCTACGCACCATACCTTGTAGCCCTTCTTTTGGTAACCTTCAGGTGGAATAAGCATTGCAAGGTTTGTTTTACCGCAAGCTGATGGGAATGCTGCGCAGATATATTTAATATCGCCGTTCGGCTTTTGGAGGCCGAGGATGAGCATGTGCTCTGCCTGCCAGCCCTCGTTTTTACCGAGATATGAAGCGATACGAAGTGCAAAGCACTTTTTACCGAGAAGTACATTTCCGCCGTATGCAGAGTTAACAGATACGATTGAGTTTTCCTCAGGGAATTGAACAATCCATCTCTTCTCAGGGTCAACATCGCACTTGCAGTGCATGCCACGAACCCAGTCGTTGCTGTCGCCGAGAACATCAAGAACGGCCTTGCCAACCCTTGTCATAATATTCATATTAAGAACAACATAGATTGAATCTGTAATTTCAATACCGATTTTTGAAAGCGGAGAACCAACAGGACCCATTGAATAAGGGATGATGTACATGGTTCTTCCCTCGTAAGCGCCCTTTGAAATTTCATCAAGCATTTTGTGGCACTCGTCAGGAGCCATCCAGTGGTTTGTTGGGCCTGCATCCTCTTCCTTGGTTGTGCAGATAAGTGTGCGAGCCTCAACACGGGCAACGTCGTTCTCTGCTGTTCTGTGGAGATAGCAGTCGGGAAGAAGCTCCTCGTTAAGCTTAATCATCTCGCCTGTTTCAACAGCCTCAGCCTTGAGAGCGTCGATTTGTTCTTTTGAGCCGTCAATCCATACTACCTTTTCAGGCTTTAAGAAATCAACCTTTTCGTCAAGCCAGGCAAGGAGGGTAGGATTTTTTGTAAGATTTGTTTGCATAATCTATTCTCCTTTGAATAAATGATAACTGTTTAAGGAAACTTGGGTAGCGTGACCCTTAGTTTCGTTAGTATAATTATACTAAATTTCGGCGAAAATTCAATATTAGTGACCAAAATTCATTATTTTGTAACATTATACTGTTAAAGAGTGATAATTTTTTGTCAAATATGCAGGCTGTCAAGGGGCATGGTGGCATAGGCGTTAAGATTTTCCCCTGCAACATTGCCTGCAAGGAGCTCATAATAGCCCTGTGCGCCTATCATTGCGGCATTGTCGCCGCAGTATTTAAGCTGCGGAATAAACAACTGCCAGCCGTGGCGCCTGCACATTTTTTCCGCATCAGCTCTAAGCCTTGAATTGGCTGAAACGCCCCCTGCTATCACAAGTTTATTATAACCTGAATTTTTCGCCGCACTCTCAAAGTTTTGCAAAAGGCAGTCAACAACGGTTTTTTGGAAGGAGGCTGCCAGGTCTGCGGTGTTAATTTGCTCCCCCTTTTGAGAGGCGTTGTGAACAATGTTTATTACTGCGGTTTTTAAGCCGCTGAAGGAGTAATCATAGGGCGAACCCGACACCCTTGGGTGTGGGAATTTAAAGGCATTTTCGTTGCCCGTTGGGGAGATTTTATCAATGCTCACACCGCCGGGATACGCAAGCCCCATGGTTCTGCCTGCCTTGTCGAGAGCCTCGCCTGCGGCATCGTCACGGGTTTTGCCGATAACCTCAAAATCGGTGTAGGATTTAACCGCTACAATATGGGAATGGCCGCCGCTGACAACAAGGCACAAAAAGGGCGGTTCTATATCGCTTGTAATGTAGTTTGAGGCTATGTGCCCCCTTAAATGATGAACGGGAACAAGAGGCTTTCCTGTGGAAAGAGCAAGTCCCTTTGCAAAATTAACGCCCACCAAAAGCGAGCCGATAAGCCCCGGCGCATAGGTAACGGCAATTGCGTCAATATCTGCCATTTTGCAGTCCGCATCCTCCAGGGCTTGGTCAACCACGCCGGATATGCTTTCCGCATGGCGGCGTGAGGCAATTTCGGGCACAACTCCGCCGTAAAGCTTGTGCTCCTCAAGTGAGGTTGCTATAACATTTGATAATACCCTGCGGCCGTCCTCAACAACTGCTGCGGCGGTTTCGTCACAGGATGATTCAATACCTAAAATTTTCATATCTGCCTTCCTATTCCGGAGAATTAGCCAAAGAATCCGCCTTATTATTCATATCATCAGAAAAATCCTCGGCGGTTTTGTAGCTTTGAACCTGCTTGTTATTATCCTTGATTATTTTCTCTATGCGCTCAACGGCAGGAGAATCAAGGCTCAAATTTTCAAGCAGTGCAAAATCATAATCATCGGTATAAAAGCCGTAAGCCTTTACATCGGTATAGGGCTCAAAATCCTCATCTGCCATTTCGCCCTCAATTACAGCAATTTGCACATCGCTGTCGGAAACAGCAGTGCCGAAGGCGCTCAGCTTAACGCTGCCGTCATAAAATCCCACGGAATCGTTTGCTGTAATCACGCTGAAGGCTGCCGCAAATACTATTACGACAACATAAAACACCTTTACAAAGATTTTGCCGGCCTTTTTTTGAGGAGCGTTTTCCCCCTGCTCCCTTTCGTACTTTTTAACCGTATAATCGTCATTTTTGCTGAGCCGTTTAATTATGGCTTTGCCGAAAAGGGTTTTAACCGAAGTGGTAAGCACAAATATGCAAAACAGGTAGCTTAAAAGCTTTGATATTGAAAAGGGCAGCACCACCGAGCCGATTGTGTTATCGGTCAGGGGAACAAAAGCGCCCTTAAGCATAACATAGCGGCAGAACAAAGCAAAGCCAAAAACCAAAATAATAACAACGGCAAGAATTGCAACATTTACCCTTCTGTTAAGGCGGCTGTATGCCTTATTGTTGGTTTCTTTTTCGGCATAGGAGGTGTTAATTACAGTGTTGCCCTTGCTTAAATGCTCAAAAAGCCTGCGCTCGTAAAGGGTTGTAAGCCTGCCCTTTTTGCTGCTCTTTTCCATTTGTTTTAAAAGCTTTGCGGAATCGGTAGCAGAGGAAACAACGGTAAAAAAGGGATGAATAATATCAATTGCCAGCTCATCCTTAATGTCCTCACGCCAGCTTTCCTCCTTGTCCTTAGGAAAGGAGGCCTTGTAATCCTGCTCCACATTAGCGTCAAGGGCTGCAATATTTTCACTGCTGCACGCCTTTTCAATATCGTAGGAATATTTGTTAATCATTTCAAGCAGTGATTTAACATGGTCGGCGATATTTTCTTCAAGCTCAATGTCCGAATAATAATATTGGTTAAAATCATCTATGTTAAAAAGGTTAAATATGTCGTAAATCGAATATTTGTATTGCCCCCCAAGGTCAAGCTTAACATCCATATAATCCACAAATAAATATTGGGGGTTATATTTGAGCCTTGCGGTAAATTTGCCGTAATCCAAAAGGGCAATTATGCAGTAGCCGTCCTTGGTGTGCACCTCTTGAAAATCATAATTTCTGAAATACAGCCCGCTGCCGAAGCAGTCGCTTACAGCAGCCTTAAAGGCGTCTATCATTTTTTGCTCATTGGGTTCAATTTCGTATAATTTATTTTTCTTCATTCCTGTTCCTTTTTACGGTCATAATAACTGCATCCTCATCGGGGGATGTGTAAAAGTTGGGGCGAACGCCCACTCTTTCAAAGCCGCATTGGGCATAAAGGGATATTGCAGGCAGGTTGCTTTTTCTAACCTCAAGGGAAATAAAATCCATATCGTTTTTTAATTCCTCATTTATAAGGGCTCGGGCAATGCCACGGCGCCTGTATTGGGGCAAAACAGCAATGTTGGTTACATACCCCTCCCCTGAAAATACCTGTAGCCCCATATAGCCTGCTGCCGCACCGTCAACCGTGGCAACAAGAAAGTGGGAGGTTTCAAGCTCGATTTGCTTTTCCAAATCCGCTCTGCTCCAGGGATGAGCAAAGCAAACCTCTTCGATTTTCACAACACCGTCAAGGTGCTTTTTTTCAAATTTTTCTATTTTCATACTAAATCAGTGAGCATCATACCAGGTTTTGCCGATTTTACCGTCTGCACGAAGAAGAACCTTCATTTTGCAGGCGTTTTCCATTTCCTCGGTAACAATTTCAAGGGCCTTTTGCGCCTCGTTTTCGGGAGCCTCAACAATCAGCTCGTCGTGCACCTGAAGAATCAGCCTTGACTGCATATTTTCATCGGTCAGGCGCTTATCCACCCTAACCATTGCAATTTTAATAATATCCGCAGCGGTGCCCTGAATAGGCATATTTCTTGCAATACGCTCCCCCGCCGCCTTAACCATATGGTTTGATGCGTTAAGCTCGGGCAAATACCTGCGGCGGTTGAAAAGGGTTTCGCTGTAGCCCCGCTCACGGGCAAGGTCAATAACATGGGTCATATATTTTTTAACCCCGCTGTAGGTTAAAAGATAATTGTCGATATACTCCTGCGCCTCTCTGCGGCTGACCCCTATATCCTTTGCAAGGCTGAAAGCGCCGATACCATATACAATGCCAAAGTTAACCGCCTTTGCGGAGGAACGCATTTGCTTTGTAACAAGCTCCTCGGGCAAATTGAACACCTGTGCCGCCGTTGCGGTGTGAATATCCTTGCCGCTGTTAAATGCGTTAATCATATTTTCATCATTCGCCAAATCAGCAAGAACACGCAGCTCAATTTGACTGTAGTCGGCGTCAACAAGGATTTTGCCCGGTGCCGCAACAAAAAACTTTCGCATTTCTCTGCCAAGCTCGGTGCGAATGGGAATATTTTGCAGATTAGGTTCAAGTGAGCTTATTCTGCCGGTTCGGGTTTCCACCTGGTTAAAGAAAGTGTGGATTCTGCCATCCTCGGCAATAACCTTAACCAAGCCGTCGCAATATGTGCTTTTAAGCTTTGTAAGTGAGCGGTATTCCAAAATATATTCAATAACAACATGCTCGCTTTTTAAGCCCTCCAGCACCTCGGCGTTGGTGGAATAGCCTGTTTTTGTTTTCTTTTTGCAGGGCAGCTTTAAATCCTCAAACAAAGCAACACCCAGTTGCTTTGGGGAGTTAATGTTAAATTCGTAGCCCACACAGTCATAAATAAGCCCGGTCAGCTCGTTAATACGCACCCCAAGGCGCTTGCCGAAATCAACAATGCCCGGCCTGTCAACGGCAAAGCCCTCGGTTTCCATTTTTGCAAGCACTCTTGCCAGGGGCAGCTCAATTTCATTAAGCAACTTAACCTGGTTTGCCTCCTGCAAAAGCACATCCGTTTTTTCAAAAAGGGGCTTGATAACTGCGGCAAACACAACATTTTCATCTGTTGAGCCCAGGGAATTTTTAAATTCCGGCATGGGCACGGCGTAATCAAGGCAAAGGTGCTCAATATCATATTTATTGTCTGACGGCTTAAGCAAATATGCGGAAAGCATAAGGTCGCCGCACACATTTTTACATTCAACCCCAAGCTGTGCCGCCAAGCGGTGGAGCAGCTTTGAATTGTAGGTGTATTTTTTTATATTTTCGTTTTCAAAAAAATTGCGAACAAAATATTTGTATTCCGGGGTTTGTGACGGCATAACAATAATTTCATCCCCAAAGGCAAACATTAAATCGGTAATTGTGTTGTCCACCGCAACAGGGTAAAAATATGCATCGCCATTGCCTATTTTATCAAGAAGATAGTCTGCATCAATGCAGGTCAGCCTTGTAATATCCCTTGGCTTAACCTCCTCGGCAACAACTATTGCGTCATTTGCGTTAAGGTTAAATCTGTCCATAAGAGAAAACAGCTCAAGCCTTGCAAATTCGGCGGCTGCCGCCTTTTTGTCGCCGTCGCATATAAGGTAAGAATTAATATCGGTGTCAATAGGGGCGTCTGTTTTAATTTCGCCCAAGGCTAAGGATAAATAAGCATTGTCCTTATCCCTTTCAAGCTTGTCGTGCACGCCTTTTTTAATTTCAAGGCTGTCAAGATTTTCATAAATATAGTCAACGCTTTTATACCTTGCTATTAAATCAAGAGCGGTTTTGGGGCCGACCCCCTGAACGCCGGGTATGTTATCAGAACTGTCGCCCTGCAACGCCTTAACCTGAATCAGCTGCTGCGGAGTAACGCCGTACTCCTGCATTATTGCCTGCTCGTCCATAATATCGGTGGATTTTGTGCGTGCCAAAAGCACCTTTACTCCGCCGTGGGCAAGCTGTAACGAATCCCTGTCGCCGGTAGCAATAAAACACTCGTTGCCGTTTTTTCTGCATTCAAAGGCAAGGGTGCCTAAAATATCGTCAGCCTCCCAGCCCTCACATTCAATGGTTTTAATGCCCAAAAGGTGCAAAATATTTTTAACAACCGGCAGCTGCTGCCTTAATTCATCCGGCATTGCGTGCCTGCCAGCCTTGTAGGCATCATACATTTTGTGCCTGAAGGTGGGTGCGCTCACATCAAAGGCTACCGCAAGGGCGTCGGGCTTGCACATATCCTCAAACCTGTTCATCATATTTAAAAAGCCATAAACCGCATTGGTATAATCGCCGTTTTTTGTGGATAAAAGCTTAATTCCGTAAAAGGCACGATTTATAATGCTGTTGCCGTCTAAAACCAATAATTTCATACTGCTACCTCGAAAACATAGTTGTAGTTATTATACCATAATTTAACGCCGTTTACAACAATAACACGCCCCGCAGGCAAAACAAAAGGCTGTGGGAGAATTAACCCCCAACAGCCATAGTGTTAAATTATTTTGTTGTTTCCAAAATTCCCTCGGCAAGGCCTGCAAGGCCCTGAATTTCAGACGGAATAATGATTTTTGTTGCCTGACCGTCGGCAGCGGCGGTAAAGGCGTCAAGTGCCTTTAATTTTAATACGGCATCATTTGCGTTTGCCTCGTTCAAAAGCTTAATTGCGTTTGCCGAAGCCTTTTGCACGGTTTCAATCGCCAGTGCCTCGCCCTCAGCCTCACGAATCTTGGCCTCCTTAACAGCCTCTGCGTGCAAAATTGCTGACTGCTTTTCAGCCTCGGCCTCCAGGATTTTAGATTCCTTATGACCCTCTGCAACAAGAATGCGTGATTGCTTTTCGCCCTCTGCACGGAGGATTGCCTCTCTTCTTTCACGCTCTGCCTTCATTTGCTTTTCCATTGCGTCCTGAATTTCACGGGGCGGAATAATATTTTTAAGCTCCACTCTGTTAACCTTAATGCCCCATGGGTCGGTTGCCTCATCAAGAATTACTCTGATTTTGGCATTGATTGTATCACGGGAGGTTAAGGTTGAGTCAAGCTCAAGCTCGCCGATGATGTTACGCAGTGTGGTTGCAGAAAGGTTTTCAATTGCCGAAATGGGGCTTTCAACACCGTAGGTGTAAAGCTTTGGGTCGGTTATCTGGAAGAACACAACTGTGTCAATTTGCATGGTAACATTATCCTTTGTGATAACCGGCTGTGGCTTAAAGTCAACAACCTGCTCCTTTAACGAAACTGTTTTTGCAATTCTGTCAATAAAGGGAATTTTAACATGCAGGCCTGTGTCCCAGGTGCTGTAATATGTGCCGAGTCTTTCAATAACAAAGGCTTTTGACTGGGGCACAACTCTGATATTTGCAAAAATAAGTGCGGCAAGTGCCACAATAATTAAAATTACTATAATTACGAATTCCATAAATTTCTCCTTTTATGTTATGATGTGTTATTTTGCTGAAACTATCAGCTTTACGCCGTCAATTTTTTCAACCCTTACCACGGCGTTTTGGGGTATTACTTTATCTTGCACGGAGGAGCGAGCAGTCCAAACCTTGCCGTCAACCTTAACCTGACCTTGGGGCAAAAGATTGTTTATCTCCTCAATCACAACCGCATCCTGACCTATACATCGGTCGGCATTTGTTTTTTCGATTTTTACATTTAACTTTTTTCTGACAATGGGTCTGGTTGCTATTAATGTTATTACGGTAATTGCAATAAAAATTATTATTTGTACCCAAAATGATATATGGCAAAGGGCCGCTATCAATGCGCCGATTGCGCCAAGCATAAACCATATTGATACAAGTTGAGTGGTTACCCCTTCGGCTACGCCGAAAAGAACTATTGCAACCGCCCAAATAATATACATCGCTGTGTCTGACATACCCTCTTCTCCTTTCTTTAGTATTTATATGAAAAATTACAGCTGAATATCTTTCCATATATTGTGCACATTATACCATATTTTTTAAAAATTTTCAATATGTTGGGTTCGGATTGTGCGAGATTTACAGTTTGTTAATAAATTAACACAAGGGCTTGTGGTGGCAAAACAGTCCTGTTATTCCTGTGGTATATAATGTGGATTTAATAAAAAATCCCGCAACGGTCTGCGGGATTCAGTGGTTTAATTTTGCTTTCTGACAATACCGTATTCCCCAATATCAGGGCGAAAATACTTGCAGCTTTTGCCACGGCTTATATCCATCGACATTTTTGCATATTCGTCCTCATCAAGCTGGAGGTCGCAATAGTATTCCTCGTCCTCCTCGTCATAGATATTGTACCAGCATTCATCGCATAAGTTTTTCATATTATCAATTAAGGGGATTTTCGCCGTCCTCTCCTGACTTTCTTACGGATACCGATTCCTTTTTCAGCTTAACAATAGGGATTAAAAGCCCGGGCATGCCGCTAAGGGAAGTAATATTGTTAATTGCCTGGCGCAAAAACGGGAACATTTGGTCAAAGGATGTAACATGAATATCCGCCTTATCGTCCTCATCGCCGTAGGTAAACTCGGCAACCATTTCAATTTTAATTTCAAAGGGGTTCATGTCAGCGTCTGCAACCCTAAACTCCAAAATGCCAAGGCACTTGTTTTGCGAGCCTATATAGTTAACATTATATTTGAATTGGTTTTGCAGTTTAAGCTGTGTTCCGTTTTGAACCTTGTTTTCAAAGCTTATTGAGTTGATTTTGTATCCCTTAAGTTCTACCATTTTCGTTCCTCACTTTACTAATTTAACATTGTTTAGCTTAATATCGTCAACATCAGGGCTGACCGATTTGCCCTCAAACCTTACAAGCTCAAGATTTTCAACATTTTCTGCGTCAACCGCATGCTTGTAGCTTGGGCAAACATTGCCCCAGGAGGTTTTTGTTTTTTCAATCAACACATTTTTTGCATATCTGATGAAAAATGCCGAATTATCGTATTTTTCAACGCCCCAATCAAGGCATGGCCGCAAATCATACAGGCCGCAATCCCATTTTGAGGTTTTTGTAAGCTGAATTTGGCAGTTTTCAAAGGTAACATCCTCAATAATGTTATCGCTGTTGCCGTGAATGAGCACTCCGTTTTCGCCCTTGGCGGTAACATTGAAAAATCTGATATTTTTAATGGTTCCGCTTTTTGTGTTTTCATCACGGTTAAAGGTGGTAAGCACAATTGGCTCGGCAGTGCCCCACCAGTCGGGGCAAAAGCGGCGTGTTTCAATAATAATGTTTGAATAGGTAACATTTTCAACGCAGCCGCCGTCACGAATTTGAATTGAAAGCCCCCTGTTTGACCTGCTGATAATGCAGTTTGAAACAATAACATTTTTAAAATCGCCCACACCCTCGGTGCCGATTTTAATTGCGGCGGAGGTTGAAACAAGGGTGCAGCCGTCAATAACAATATTTTCGCACGGGCCGTATTCGGCATTTCCCTTTGAGGCCTTAAGGCAAATGCAGTCATCCGCACAGGTAACATGGCAGCCCAAAATGCGAACATTGCTGCAATGGTCGGGGTCGATACCGTCGGAGTTTGCAACATCAAGGTCATTTAAAATTCTGATTCTGTCAATCAAAACATCGTCGCAGCCTGCCGGGTGCAGGGTCCAAAACGGTGCGTCAACAACTGTAAATTCCTTAAAGGTAATGTGGTTGCTTTTTTCAACATACATTACTGTGGGGCGGGGGTAAAAATCCCCGGTAACATAGTATTTATCCTTACGCTGAACAAAGGCATGACCATTAGCGTCAATAACGCCCTCGCCTGAAATGGTGCAATTGTCAGCCTCGTAGGCATAAATAAACACAAAGCTGGGCTTGCCTGTAACAGGGTTGCCTATAAGTGCGGTTTTAGGGTCGTTAATAAGCTTGTTCGGCCTTATATAACCATCAATATTTCCTGTTGCCTTTAGGCGTGCGCCCTTTTGAATGTGCAAATCAACATTGGCCTTTAAACGCACGGAGTCGCTGTAAAACACCTTGCCGCTTTGCAGCACAACTCTGCCGCCGCCGTTTTTTGCGCAATCGTCAATTGCGTGCTGGATTGCAAAGGAGTCGTTAGCCTTGCCGTCGCCCTTGGCGCCGTATTGCATTACATTATATTCTTTCATTTTATCACCTCGGTTAAGGGTAACTAACATCAACACAGTCTGCCGTGCCGACTTACCTCCCTTAATAACTTAATCAATATTTTTATAATAACATATAGAAATGGTATTTACAACAAATTTTAAATTTAATATAATTATTGGGAAGGCGGTGATTTGTTGAAAGCAAACACAAAAAGAATAGCCATTCTTGATGAATTAAGGGGCTTTGCAATCGTTGCAATGATTGTGCACCACAGTTTTCTTGCAATAGGCGATGTTATGTCGTCAAGCTGGGGCTATGAAATGTTTGACAGGCTGTGTGTTGTTCAGCCGATTTTTTGGGGTATTTTTATTATCATTTCTGGCATTTGCACAAGGCTCAGCCGCAGCCCCGTTAAAAGGGGACTTATCGTTTTGGGAGCCGGGCTGCTGATAACCCTTGTTACAGCAGTAATACTGCCAAAAATAGGCATGTATAACGCCCAAATATACTTCGGCATTCTCCACTGCCTGGGCTGTTGTATGATAATAACCGGGCTGCTTATGCCCCTTATTGAAAAAATAAAGCCCGCTTGGGGTATGCTCATTTGCGTGGCGCTGTTTGCGCTGACATATACCGTCAGCTCAGGCTCGCTGCTTTTCGGCCTGATTGATTTGCCAACAGCTCTTTATAAAACAAATTATCTTATGCCCCTGGGCTTTTATAACACCAGCTTTTACAGCGCAGATTACTTTGCAATATTCCCCTGGATTTTTATGTTCCAATTCGGCGCATTTTTCGGCAAATACGCAAAGGACGGCGCTTTCCCACAATGGACATATAAAAAACGCCTAAAATTTTTCGGCTTTGTGGGCAGAAACAGCCTTTGGTTTTATTTAGGCCACCAGGTGGTTATTTACGGCATTTTGTATTTGATAATCGCAATTTCATATTTAATTTCGCTGATGTAGGTTGTTGTTCTTATGTAAGGGCGGCGAAACAGAGCCCAAACAGGGCAATTAAAAAGCTTCGGCACAAATTGACATTCAACTGCAATTGTTATATAATTTTTGTTGCAAATTTAATTTTAAAGGAGAAATAATATGTTTTGCAGCAAATGCGGAGCACAGCTGCCTGACGGAACACAGTTTTGCAGTAACTGCGGCGCACCACAGGCACCGGCTCAGCCTGAACCACAGGCACAACCACAACAACCCCAACAACCCGTGTATGAGGCACCGCAGCAGCCTAATCCGGCAGAGCCTGCACAGGGCTATTACCAAGCCCCTGCACAGCAGCCCTACGGTAACGGCAGCCAGCCATACCAGCCAGCACCTGCTATGCCCCCGCAAAATGACGACGGCAAGAAGAAAAAGACAATTATTATTGCAGTTGTTGCAGTAATCGTTGTAATTGCAATTGTTATCGGCGCACTTTTTGCAACAGGCGTTATCGGCGGCAAGGATAAAGAGGATGAGGACGATAAAACCACCGTATCAGACGAAAAGAAAGATGAGCAGGACGAAAAGGACACCACCGAACCTGACACTGCACCTGCCACATCATCAACCCAGCCTTCAACAAGTGCAGATGCCACTGCACCGGCAGAAAGCAGCGGTGTAACACTTAAGCTTACAGCTAAAGATGATGTTGGCAATGGTGGTATTTTCCCACAAAGTATCATAATTTATGGCGGCAAAGATACCGGCAATGCTCTTTTCAACGGTTCACAATGCACCTATGTGGATGATGACAGCACCACTCCTGAAACTCTTTCATTTACCTTTGATGGAGAAGAAACTATAACTTTTACATATGAGATTACTGCAAATCTCGACAACTCTACCATGGATTTAAAGTTTAAAAGTTCCAGTTCCGCTGGTGGAACCGTTACAGCCGATCAATTTAAACAAACATACGGCACAATTCCTACCGTTACATATACTGTTGAGTCAGAGTAATTTATAAACACTCAAAACAAATAGGGCACCCTAACGGGCGCCCTATTTTTGTTTATCCTCGGGCGGATAATATCCGCCCCTATGGCATTATTTAATTACAGTTATTCTGTTTCATCATCGTCAAGAAAGTATTCTTTGATTTTTGCCACATCCGTTGCCTGGTTTGCATAAAGCATTAATACCGCCATAAGCACAAGGCCCACAACAAATGCACCTGCAAAATAAAGCAGCTTGGTTGCGCCGTCGCTGAAATTGGTGGTTAAATAAAAGCCCACACAGCAGGATGCGATTAACGCAAGCACGGCAATTACCTTAACAACAATTGCCCAAATAATTGTTTTTGAAGCCTGCTTAGCCGGCTTTTTTTCGTTTTCGGCTGTTTTTTCTATATCAATCTTCATATTTTTTACCTCCAAAGCTATTTCCCAATGATTGTATCAAAAACCCGTGCCATAGTCAACAAAAAAGAGCTTAGGATTAACTAAGCTCTTTTAAAAACTTTTAAATTTACAAATTAATCCCTGCGGGGACGGCGTGGACCTCTGTTATCACGGCGAGGCTTGCGTGGTGCATCCTCAATAACATTTTCGGCTTCCATACCCTCAACCTCAATGAGATAATCTCTTCTTGAAAGGTTGATTCTGCCCTGGTCATCAATTTCAATGCATTTAACTGCGATTTGGTCGCCAACGGAAACAACATCCTCAACATTTTCGGTTCTCTTAACATCAAGGCGTGATACATGAACAAGACCCTCTTTGCCCGGTGCAATTTCAACAAATGCGCCAAAGCTCATAATTCTTGTTACAACGCCCATATAGTAAGCGCCAACCTCAGGGTCGGAGGCAATAAGCTTAACCATTTCAACTGCCTGCTGGCACTTTTCAGCATCAACGCCTGAAATGAATACTCTGCCGTCCTCCTCAATATTGATTTTAACATCATATTCAGCCTGGAGCTCTTGGATAACCTTGCCGCCCTTACCGATTACATCGCCAATCTTTTCAGGGTTGATTGAAAGTGTAAACATCTTAGGAGCGTATGGAGAAAGTTCTTTTCTGGGCTCGCTGATGCAAGGAAGCATAATTTCATCAAGAATATAATTTCTTGCCTTATGGGTTTTAGCAAACGCCTCTTTAATGATTTCGGGAGTAAGACCGTGAACCTTAAGGTCCATTTGAATTGCTGTGATACCTTTTTTGGTACCTGCAACCTTAAAGTCCATATCGCCGTAGAAATCCTCAAGGCCTTGAATATCAACCATTGTCATAAAGTCGCCGTAAACGCCCTCGTCGCCTGTGATAAGGCCGCAGCTGATACCTGCAACAGGTGCCTTAATAGGAACACCGGCAGCCATAAGTGAAAGGGTTGAGCCGCAGATTGAGCCCTGTGAGGTTGAACCGTTAGAGGAAAGAACCTCTGATACAACACGGATAGCATAAGGGAATTCGTCAACGCTGGGAAGAACAGGAACAAGTGCCTTTTCAGCAAGTGCGCCGTGGCCGATTTCTCTTCTGCCCGGACCTCTTGACGGCTTAGTTTCGCCAACAGAGTATGACGGGAAGTTGTAGTGATGAATGTATCTCTTTTCAGTTTGCTCATCAAGGCCGTCAAGCTGCTGTGCATCGTTCATAGGGCCAAGTGTTGTAACTGAAAGAACCTGTGTTTGACCTCTTGTGAAAAGACCTGAGCCGTGTGCTCTTGAAAGAAGGTCGATTTCAGCGTTAAGAGGACGGATTTCGTCAATGCCTCTGCCGTCAACTCTCTTGTGCTCGTTCTTCAACCAATCACGAACAACGTGCTTTTGAACAAGATACATAATCTCGTCAATCTTAGCCTCGTTACCCTCAAATCTTTCGTCAAACTTTTCGTGAACTGCGGCATAAATAGGAAGAAGCGCCTCGTCACGAACATTTTTATCGTCTGTGTCAAGAGCCTTCTTAACATCTTCTACACAGAACTCCTCAATCTCTGCCATAATTTCAGGGTCGGGGTTTGATGACTCGTAAGCAAACTTTGGCTTGCCGATTTCATCAACAATGCCTTGAATGAACTTAACAATCTTCTTGTTTTCCTCGTGGCCTGCCATAATGGCATTGAACATGGTTTCATCGTCAATTTCGTTGCCGCCTGCCTCAATCATAGCTACAAGGTCAGCGGTTGAAGCAACTGTTAAAACAAGGTCTGAAACAGCTCTTTGCTCAAGTGTTGGGTTAATAACGATTTCACCGTTAACAAGGCCGACATTTACGCCTGAAATAGGGCCGTCCCACGGAATATCTGAAACAGCGATTGCTGCTGAAACACCAATCATTGCTGTGATTTCAGGTGAGCAGTCAGGATCAACAGACATAACTGTTGCAACAACTGAGCAGTCGTTTCTTAAATCCTTTGGGAACAAAGGACGGATTGGGCGGTCAATGCATCTTGATGTAAGGATTGCCTTTTCAGACGCTCTGCCCTCTCTTCTCTGGAATGAGCCGGGAATACGGCCTACAGAATACATTTTCTCTTCATAATCAACGCTGAGCGGGAAGAAATCAACGCCCTCTCTGGGCTTAGCGGATGCTGTAACATTACAAAGCACCTCTGTTTCGCCGTAGCGTGCCATAATTGAAGCGTTTGCAAGGCCTGCCATCTTACCTGTTTCAAGGGTAAGCTTTCTGCCTGCAAGCTCTGTTTCCCACACTTTAAAATTCTTGAAAAACATAACTTTAAACCTCTTTCTTAAAATTTTTAATTTATTTTAATAGGAGGACAACATAGTAATAAATTCAAAATACAATAGCCATTATATTCTCAATTTACTACTATTTTGTGTTCCTCCTATTGAAACCTACAAAATGTAAACAAGGCAGGCGAAATTAATCACCTGCCGCATTTAATTAGTCCTCTGCTACGTTACGCTCGAGTGTGTTACGGATACCAAGCTTAGCGATAAGCTGACGATACTCGTTAACATCCTTCTTATAGATGTAAGCAAGAAGGTTTCTTCTGTGACCTACCATCTTAAGAAGACCACGGCGTGAGTGGTGGTCCTTCTTGTGAACCTTAAGGTGCTCGGTAAGCTCGTTAATTCTCTTAGTGAGAACTGCAACCTGAACCTGAGCTGAACCTGTGTCGCCCTCGTGTGTAGCATATTCTGCAATAATTGCTTGCTTTTCTGCCTGTGTCATAATCTTTCACCTCATTAAAATATTTGCATTGCAAAAAACACAGTAGTGGGTAGGTGAACGCTATTTAATAGCTTACACCCAAAACCGAGTCAATCGCATACAGCAAATGGATTATAGCACAATAGCCGCAATTTGTAAAGTATTAATTTTTATATGCCTGCTAATACTCTGTTTATTGCTCCGCCGGGCTTTCGCTTTCAGCCTTTAAAATATCCTTTAGCAGCTCGTTTTGGGCTTTCATATTATCAAAGGCCTCGGCACGCAGCATTAAAGCGCAGCCGATAACCAGCGAAATGCCAACTCCCAAAAAAGCAACAATAATGCCCACTATAACATTGTTGAATGAGCTGCCTGCCTGAACAGCAGCTGTGGCAGCATATTTAACTTGTTTTCCCTGTTGAGCTATAAGGACGCCTCCGCAGGCAGAAGCGATTGTTCCCATAATCATAAACAAAATCGCAGCTATTCTTGAAAAAATTCCCCATCTCATAAAAATTACCTCTTTCACTGTTTTATAAGCTTGTATAGCACTTATAAGTACTACGCAAACTATATTAGCACAATACTGTGATAAAGTCAATAGTACTAATCAGTGTTAGGATGATTGAAAATGTATTTTCAGCGTTTAAGAGATTTAAGGGAGGACAAGGATTTAAAGCAGTCAGAAATAGCCCAAATGCTTGGCATAAAGCAGACCGTTTACTCACGCTACGAGCGTGGTTTTCAAAACATTCCTCTTGAGCATTTGCTGAGGCTTGCAGATTTTTACAATGTTTCCACCGATTATATCCTTGGCAGAACAAACAACCCTAAAACCAACAAATAAAAAAGTCTTGACTTTTTATAATATTCTGTTATAATAATTAAGCCGCATATTATGGGCTGACAAGTTGTGCACCGTTGTGCATGCGCCTATCGTAGCGAGACTTATGAAGGAGAAAGACTATGTACGCAGTTATCGTAACAGGCGGAAAGCAATACAAGGTTGCTGAGGGCGATGTGCTCTACATTGAAAAGCTTGATGTTGAGGCTGACGAGAAAATCACATTTGACAATGTTCTCGCAGTAAGCACAGACAAGGGCTTCAAGGCAGGCAAGGACGCTGAAAAGGCAACAGTTACCGCTAAGGCTATCAAAAACGGCAAGGGCAAGAAAATTACTGTTTTCACCTACAAGCCAAAGAAGAATGAAAAGCGCAAGATGGGTCATCGTCAGCCATACACAAAGGTTGAGATTACCAAAATTAACGCATAATTCAAATGATTATAATTAATTTTTCACAGTGCGACGGTTTATTGACCGGCTTTGAATGCAAGGGCCATTCAAACAGCGCTCCCAACGGAGAGGATATTATATGCGCCTTTGTTTCAAGTGCCTGCTATATGGCAGCAAACACTATAACCGATGTTATTAAGTTGGACGCAGACACTGCGGCAACAAACGGTTATATGAGGGTTGAAATTAACGCATCGCCTGAATACGCACAGGATATTCTGAAAGGGTTAAAGCTTCATTTAACCGAGCTTGAAAAGAAATATCCCCAAAACATTAAAGTGAGGTGTAACAATGCTTAAGTTAGATTTACAGCTTTTCGCTCATAAGAAAGGTATGGGTTCTACAAAGAACGGCCGTGATTCAGAATCAAAGCGCCTTGGCGCAAAGAGAGCTGACGGTCAATTCGTTCTTGCAGGCAACATCCTTTATCGTCAAAGAGGAACTCACATTCATCCCGGCAACAATGTTGGCATCGGCTCTGATGACACACTTTTTGCTCTTATCGACGGCACCGTTAGATTTGAGAAAATGGGCAAGGATAGAAAAAAGGTTTCTGTTTACCCTGTTGAGCAGTAATAACAGCTAATTAAAGGCTCGGTTTTACCGGGCCTTATTTTTTTGTATTATTTCAGTTAAAAACACATTAAGGCAAAACAAAAAGCGTACCCTTTAAAAAAGGATACGCTCAATTTTTGCATTTTGCCTATTAGTCTGATGTGTAAGGAAGAAGAGCAAGATGACGAGCTCTTTTAATAGCTGTGGTAAGCTCTCTTTGGTGCTTAGCACATGTTCCTGTTACACGGCGTGGAAGAATCTTTGATCTTTCAGAAACGAACTTTCTGAGTTTTGCAACATCCTTGTAGTCGATTTCATCAGCCTTTTCTACGCAGAATTGGCAAACCTTTCTGCGGCTTTTTCTTTGACCTTTAACGTAAGCCATGGTTTTTCCTCCTTTGTGAGTATAGTGAATTCTTAGAATGGAAGGTCGTCGTCATCATCAACGATTTCTTCAAAATCGCTGTTATCAGCGCTTGCATAGCTGGGTGCAGGCTGAGCGAAATTTTGGCTTTGACCGCCGTTATTTTCGTTCTTGCCGCCACAGAATGAAACCTGATTTGCAACAACCTCAACTTGTTTTCTGTTTTGACCGTTCTTGTCGGTATAGCTGCTTGTTTGGATTGAGCCCTCAACCGCAATCATTGAGCCCTTATGGAAATAACGGCTGATAAATTCTGCGGTTTGGCGCCAAGCTACACAGTCGATAAAATCAGCCTGTCTTTCAGCGCCTGCTCTTTGGAAATTCCTGTCGCAAGCGATTTGAAAGCGAAGAACCGATACACCTGACGGTGTGGTCCTGAGCTCCGGCTCAAATGTGAGCCTGCCCATTAAAGCTACTGTGTTAATCATAAGCTACCTCCTTATTCACCCTTTGCAATGATGAGTGAACGGAGAACGCCGTCTGTAATGTTGATTACACGGTCAAGCTCTGCAGGGAAATCATCTTCTGATGAGAAGTTGATAAGAACGTAGTAACCCTCTGTTTCGTAGTTGATTGGGTAAGCAAGCTTTCTCTTGCCCCACTCCTCAACTTCGCCAAGAGTGCCATTCTTAGAAATGAGGTCAGTGAACTTTGTTTTTAAAGCAGCAACTGCCTCTTCACCCTTTGAAAGTGAATAAACCATAACGATTTCATAGTTTCTTAATGCCATTCTTCAGCACCTCCTTCTGGACATTTGGCGCAATTTTCCTTGCGCAAGGATATTGCTTGACATACTTCAAGCCTTGATATTATATCAATGATTTTTCCGTTTGTCAAGAAAAATTATTATTTAAGCCTGCGCCTGCTGCCCCTGTGCCTTATAACCTCAAGCCACATAGACGGGTTAACCATAATAAGCAGGGGGAACAATTCAAGCCTGCCTGCAAGCATATCAAATATAAGCACATATTTTGAAAGGTCGCTTAAAAACGCAAAATTCTTTGTGGGGCCCACTATTTCAAGGCCGGGACCTATGTTGTTTATCGTTGCTGCAACGGCGGTAAAGTTGGTTACAAGATCATTATCCTCAAACGATACAATAAACACCGAGGTAACAAACAGCGCCAAAAATGTGATTAAGTAAACATTGGTGCTCCTTACAACCTCGTGCTCAACGGGCTTGCCGTCAAGCTTAATTTTGCTTACGCTTTTTGGGTGAATATATGATTTAAATTCCTTAAACACCGATTTAAACGCCACAATAAGCCTTGAAACCTTTATTCCGCCGCCGGTGCTGCCTGCACATGCGCCCACAAACATAAGCAAAACCAAAACAAGCTTTGCGTTAACGGGCCAGGTGTCGAAATCGGTGGTTGAATAGCCTGTGGTGGTAATAATGGACGCCACCTGAAACGCCGATTTTGAAAGTGCCTGCTCTGCGGTACTATACATATTATATACATTAACAAATACTATACCTATTGAGGCAAAAACGGTTATAAAATACCACCTTACCTCCTCCATGGAAACAGCCTTTCTGAACTGCCTGAACAAAAGCAGGTAGTAGGCGTTGAAATTAACGCCGAAAAGCAGCATAAACACCGTTACCACCCATTGAAGATAATCGGAATAGCCTGCAACGCTGTCGTTTTTAATGCCAAAGCCGCCTGTGCCGGCAGTGCCGAAGGAAATGGTAACCGCATCGAAAAACGGCATTTTGCCTGCAACAAGAAAAGCAATCTCCAGGGCGGTCATACCAAAGTAAATGTAGTAAAGTATCCTTGCGGTTTTACGCATTTGGGGAACTATTTTGCCAACGGAGGGACCGGGGCTTTCAGCCTTAAGAATATTGATGTTTGAGCCGCCGCTAAGAGGAACAACAGCCAAAATGAACACCAAAACGCCCATTCCGCCAATCCAGTGGGTAAAGCTGCGCCAAAAAAGAGAGCATTTTGACAGTGCCTCCACATCGCTTAAAATGCTTGCGCCTGTGGTGGTAAAGCCGGAAACGGTTTCAAAAAGAGCGTTGGTAAAATTGGGGATTTCCCCTGTTATAATAAACGGCAGGCTGCCGCAAATACTAAGCACAATCCAGCTAAGCGCCGTGGCAACACAGCCCTCCTTTAAATAGAAAACGCTTATTTTCGGTTTTCTGTATGCAAGTGCGGCACCGATTAAACCTATAGCCGCCGCTGTTTCAAGGTATGCAAGGCCCTGCTGCTCGCCGTAATAGAGCGCAACGGCACAAGGCAGCAGCATAAGCGCCGCCTCCAACACCAATACATATCCTAAAATTCTGCGAATAACTGAACCGTTCATAGCCTAACCTAACACAATTAATCTAAAATATCACTTATATCAACAAATCCTCTGTGGGTTGTTACAATCATAACACTGTCGCCGGGCATTATATAATCCTGACCTGTGGGGATAATTATTTTACCCCTGCGGTGAATGCAGGAAACCAACAAATTCTTTTTAAGGTTTAAGTTCATAAGAGGAACATTTGTTACCTTTGATTCTTTATCAACCCTAAACTCAATTGCCTCAACCCTCTGGTCAAACATGTGGTAAAGGGATTCAATATTACTGCTGCGTGAGGCGCTTTTAGCCCTTACATAAGCAATAATCTCCTCAGATGTAATGTACCTTGGGTAAACAACGCTGCCCAAATCAAGGCCGTCAATAACATCGCTGAAGGTTATACGGTTGATTTTGGTAATTACCTTTGAGTTTGGAGAAACCTGGTTTGCATAAAGGGTTAACAAAATATTTTCCTCGTCAGAGCCGGTAAGGGGAACAAAAGCCTCCGTATCGGAGATACCCTCCTCGTGCAAAAGCTCCTCGTTTGAGCCGTTGCCGTTAATAATTACTGCTCTTGGCAAAAGGTTAACCAGTTTTTCACAGCGTTCACGGTTTTTTTCAATAATTTTAACATCAATGCCGTTGTGCAACAGCTGCTTCGCAAGGTAATACGCCATATCGCCGCCGCCCACAATCATTGCATTTTTAACCTGGTCGGTTTTATAGCCGATTGCTTTAAAGAAATCCTTTGCTTTTTTACGGGGGGTAACAAAGGATACTATATCCCCTGCCTTAAATTCAAAATCGCCCGAGGGAATTGTAATTTGCTTTTTGCGCTCAACCGCACAAATAAGGGCATTGTCTATTTTTGTGCCAAGGGTGGCAACAGTCATACCGTCAAGCATATTGTTGTTTGGTATTCTGAACCTGATAAGCTCAGCCCTGGTGTGGGCAAAGGAGTTAACCTCCAACGCATTGGGTAACGACAGTATGCGTGACATTTCTCTTGACGCAACAAGCTCCGGGTTAATAATCATTTCAAGGCCCAACTTATCACGAAGGTAATCGATTTCAATGCCGTAATCAGGGTTGCGAACCCTTGCGATTGTCGCACAATCGGCAACCTTGCTTGCTACGGCACAACAAAGCAGGTTGAGCTCGTCCGATTCGGTAACGGCAATCATAAGATTAGCCTCTGTTATGCCTGCCTCCTTTTGCACCATAAAGCTTGCGCCGTTGCCTGCAATGCCCATAACATCGTAAAGGCTTGTAAGTTGGTTTAAAATCTCGGCATTTTTATCAATAATTGTAATGTCATGGCCCTCTGCGCTTAAGCGTTCAACCAGCGTTGTGCCGACACTGCCGCAACCAACTATTATAATGCGGAGTCCCTTTGCTTTTCTTTTACCAAACATATCCAATACCTCGGTAATAAAATATCAGTAAATATCATTTTAAATATATCACTTTGCAAATTAAAATACAAGATATAATATTTACTAATTTTAAGCAGCACAAAAATAAAGAGCTGTATCAACAGCTCTTTAAATTAATATCTTAGATTTCGGCAAATCAGTCTATAAAATTTGTCATAATTCGCCTTTCCTTTTCAGGCTTGGGGATATTTTTTCCTGCGTCAAGGCATTTAAGCAAATATGCCATATTTCTGCCCAGCACACGCATGGTTTGCATGCCCTCGCCATCCTGCATAACATCCTCGGGTGTAAAGCCGTGCACCATGTTCCAATATTGGGACGAAACAACAAACATATTTGAAATTGTTAAGTATTTCATTAAATCGTCAAGGGCGCAGGTGGTTCCCGCCCTTCGTGCAGAAACAACAACCGCACCGGGCTTAAGGGCAAAAATTCTGCTGCCTGCAAAAAACGCCCTGTTCATAACAGATAAAATTCTGCCGTTTGCATTTGCGTAATAAACGGGAGAACCTAAAACTATGCCGTCGCTTTGCTCCGCCTTTTCAAGAAAGCGGTTAACCACATCATCGTCAAACACGCACCTGTTGTTGCGCTGCCTTACACAGCCGCCGCAGTTAACGCAATCGTTAACCGGCTTGTTGCCAAGCCACATAATCTCCGTTTCAACACCGTTTTCATTAAGAGTTTTTGCAACCTCGCTTAATGCCGTAAAGGTGCAGCCGCTTTTCTCGGGGCTGCCGTTAACCAATAATACCTTCATATATGCTCCTTAGTATGTAATGCAATCCGTTGTTATAATATCAACGCCGTAATCTAACAGTTTTTCCATTGTTTCAAGGTCGTCAATGGTCCAGGCGGCAAGGGTAATGCCCTCATCTTGCGCCTTTTTAAGCCTTGCACCGTCCTTTTTAAAGTTTCTTTTCTTTTCGCCGTTAAAATCAATGCCGCAGTTGCCTATGCTTTTTGCATTTTCAATTGCCTCATCGTCAACATATTTTGATAAAAACATCATAGGCGCATCCGTAAGCTTTCGCATTGTTAACAGGTTTTCCTCGTGGAAGGAAATATACATTACATCGCAGCCGTATTTGCCAACGGCGGATACAATTTCATCATAATGCTCGGTATTCTTTTTGCCCTTAAGCTCAATAACCGCCACCATATTGTACTTTTTGCAGCATTCAAGGTATTCGTCAAGGCTGCAAATTTTTAAATTGCTGTAATCGTCAATGTTTGTGCCGTTGTCGGTGCTGTAATTAAGCAGTTCCTCATAGGTGTTTTTTTCAATAAATTTTGTGCAATCCATCATACGGTAGGTTATAGGATCGTGCTGAACCACCCATACGCCGTCCTCGGTTCTGTAAACATCGCACTCGGCACCGGTGTAGCCTGCCTCGCCTGCCTCCTCAAAAGCCGGCAAGGTATTTTCGGGGGCAGCAGCCCTAAAGCCTCGGTGGGCAATCATAATTGTGTTTTCGTTTGAAATTTCCTGAGCCGATACAATGTCATAATCCTCAACGGAGCAGTACCAGTGCAAAACTCCAAGGCCCGTGCATATAGCTGCAACAAATAAAAACGCCAAAACCGAGCATACAACCACGATTATTTTTTTCTTTTTGCTCCAGCTGTTCCAGACTTTTTTGATCTTCGATTCCTTTTTTACCTTTGTATCACTCATCTTTATTCTCCGTTTCCTTAGGCTTAAATTTTATGCGCTGCGCTTCGGTTTCTTCAAAAAAGTTATCCTCTGTCCAGTGGCCGTTAATGCCCTTTGCCCTGCAGCCAAGCATAAAATGCAGCTTGGCAATGCCAAAATCAATACTTTTGTCTGAATAAGGCTCGTCAACCGAGGCGGAAAATTTGCCGTTTTCATATTTAAAATTAACAGGCCGCCTGTTAACTGCCGATGGTGCCGCCTCAACCAGCTTCATGGCATAAATATATTCCTCAGGCAGCTTTTGGTCACATACCGAAAGCATTTTTTGATAGGGCTTATTTTTCTTGTGAGTAGCCTTGTACATAGTGCTTTCGATTAAACCGTAGCTGTCCTTTGCATAGCCGATGGTAATTACACCGTAAAGGCGTTTGTCGTTAGGCAGGTTAATCATTTGGTAGGTTTTGTTTTCGTTATATGTGCCGGATACCCAGCAGGTGCCCAAGCCGTGATAAACACAGTGCAGCACAATGCTTTCGCCGTAAAAGCCGCAGTCCTCACGGGCCTTTTGGGTGTTTGGGCCGCAAACGGCAATCATGCTGAACTTGCCCTTAAAAATTTTAAAAACAGGGGTTGCGTCCTCAATAAACATTAAATCAAGCCCTGCAGTTTCGTTAACAGCCGCAACCATTTCTTTAAGTATTCCCATTATTTCAGGGTCAAGGGGGCGGTTTTTATACTCCCTGCGTGAGCGGCGCTTTTCTATGGCCTCAATATACTGTTCGTTTGTCATAATTACTGTCCCTTTACATTTAGTTATTTTATTATATCATTTGATTTTGAAAATGTATATATTTAATTTGAATTTGTAACATTGTTTTAAAAAAGGCGCCCATCGGGGCGCCTAAATATTAAATATCAAACTGTACCTTGAATTTTTTTATCCAAACATAGGTTTGCAAAATATATGCCAAAACCTGGGGGCCTTTCATCAGCTGGCCGTACCAGGGCTCGGTTAATGAATCGGGGTTTTCAATAAGCCTGTCAACAGCGGCAAGGTCAAGCATTTCGTAAAGCGGGCATTCCTTATCCTGCAAAGCAAGCTTAACCATTCGGCTTACCTCGTCAAAATATATTGGGTTAAAAGTTTTGGGGTAAGGGCTTTTTTTGCGCCAGGTTATTATTTCCGGCAACTCGTTTTCAAATGCCTTGCGCAAAATTCCCTTTTCTCTGTTGTTATAGGATTTAATGCTCCAGGGCATATTGTAGGCATAATCAACAATTCTGTAATCGCAAAACGGCACCCTGACCTCAAGGGAGGATTCCATGCTCATTACATCCTTACGCACCAAAAGGGTTTGCATAAACCAATTCATATTCAAAACAAACATTTCCCTCATTCGTCTTTCAAGGGGGCTGTCGTCGCTTAACGAATTGGTGGAGTTAACGGTTTGCAGGTATGCGTTGTGGGCGTATTCCTCGCCGCCGGGCAAAAAGCCCTTTTTCAAAATACTGCGGCGCACATCTGTGGTGCGTGACCAGGGGAAGGTTTCCTCAAACAATATTTCACTTCTGTGATACCAGGGGTAGCCGCCGAAAATTTCATCGGCACATTCCCCTGAAAGGCAAACGGTGTAGTTTTTCTTTACCTCCTTGCAAAACAGCAGCAGGCTTGAATCAACATCGGTAAAGCCGGGGCAGCCACGGGCTATTGTAGCGTCAATAAGTGCCCCTGCAACGGCAGTGTTGTTCAAAACAACATTGTGGTGGTCGCTGTCGATATAATCGGAAATAAGATTAATGTAATCCGAATCCTTGTTGGGCTGAAAAACGCTTGATTTGAAGAATTTGTCGTTATCAACATAGTCAACGGAATAGGTGTTAAGCACCTCTCCCCTGTCGGTATAATAATCGGAGGCTGTTTTGGAAATAATAGAGGAATCAAGCCCGCCGCTTAAAAATGTGCACAACGGCACATCCGACACCAGCTGCCGTCTTATGGAATCCTCAACTAAAAAGTGGGTGTGCTCAATTGCCTCCTCTTCCGTTTCCTCAAAGGGCTTAGCCTCCAGCTGCCAATAGGGCTTAACGGTGTATTTGCCGTTTTGATAATACATGTAACTTGCCGGGGGCAGCTCTAAAATATCCCTAAACACGGTTTTGCCAATGGTTTTTGCAGGGCCAAGCATAAATATTTCGTTTAACCCGTCCTCGTTGCAAACAGGCTCAACACCCTTAACATAAAGCAGGCTTTCAATTTTTGAAGCAAAGGCAAAGGTGCCGTTTTTCAGCGCATAATAAAGGGGCTTTACACCTATTCTGTCACGGCACAAAAACAGCTCCTTGTTTTCGCTGTTATAAATGCCGTATGCAAAAATGCCGTTAAGGCGCTTTGCGCTTTCCTCTTTCCACATGTGAAAGGCCTTCAGCACAACCTCCGTGTCGCAGGTGGTGGTAAAGGTGTAGCCGTAGTGCTTTAGCTCGTTGCGGATTTCCTCCGTATTGTAAAGCTCGCCGTTATAAACAATTGTGTATTTTCCGAATTGCATGGGCTGGGCGCCGTTTTCAACATCAATAACCGCCAAGCGCCTATGTATCAGTGCAACATCACGCTGAACAATTTCTCCCCTTGCGTCAGGGCCACGCTGCTTTAAGGAGTTGCTTATTTTCCAAACAGCCTCCCTTTCCCCACGCAAATCAATTTTGTCTGATAATATTCCTGCTATTCCACACATAAAATCACCTCTGTATCATATTATGCAAAACATTAAATATGGTACAACGCATTGGGCACGCAACGGGTGCGAAAGCGAAAAAAATGCAAAAAAGTATCAAAAAACTATTGACTATCAAAAAAAGTTATGCTATATTATTAGGGCGTTGGAGATATGCTGGTGTAGCTCAGTTGGTAGAGCAGCTGATTTGTAATCAGCAGGTCAGGGGTTCGAGTCCGTTCACCAGCTCCAATAAAAGGCGGTAACAAGGTTATCGCCACATAATATGGAAGAGTTCCCGAGTGGCCAAAGGGAACAGACTGTAAATCTGTCGGCAATGCCTTCGGTGGTTCGAATCCACCCTCTTCCACCAACGAAACAGCAATCGCTTATGTGGTTGCTGTTTTGTTATGTATTGTTTTGGTATGTAAGGTGGATTCGAACCACAAAGTTATCAATGCGACGGCTTGCGCAGCAAGCAAACTCTCGAGCGGAGCTCGAGCCCACCCTCTTCCACCAACAAAACAGCAATCACTTATGTGGTTGCTGTTTTGTTATGTATTGTTTTAGTATGTAAGGTGGATTCGAACCACAAAGTTATCAATGCGACGGCTTGCGTAGCAAGCAAACTCTCGAGCGGAGCTCGAGCCCACCCTCTTCCACCAGCAAAGAATAATCCGAAACTTGTTATCATTGGTAACAGTTTCGGATTTTCTGTTTATATAAACACAAGGCAGGGTTAATCCCTGCCTATTTCTCTGCTTTATATATGTATTTGTTTAGTTCATTTGAAAATGTATATTTATTTGTGTCAATTTTAGATGATAGTAAATCCTCAAATGATATTGATTTGTTACTTGTTTACTCAAGTTATTCAAACAGAATATTAGATGATTTTGCGGATTTAAACGCTTTTATCTCCTCTGTATATTCTTTTGGATTTGATAACTTTATTCTCATTTTTATCCCCCTACTTACTTAGTTTCATTCGTTCTGTTACTTGATTATCGAAATATCGAACATCAATGCCGCCATAATCGAAATCGAGCTTTCCGCCGTAAACAAGAATCGTTTGCGGCTTCAATTGCTTAATCATCTCACGCATTCCGCAATCTTGCCAAAACCGACCTAACAGCCTGCTGCGGTAGACATTCCATATCTTCATCTTGCAGCCGAGCATGACAATCAATACGCCGCAGGACATTATGCTGCTTGATGAGAAAAAACAAACTGAACGAAATTTAAAACAAATTGCTGTTTTCTTTTATCAATTATAATATTTGTCCAGCTCTTCCTCGCACTTTGGGTATTTTTTAATAACCGGGTTTCCGTAAACCTTACCCCTTGCAACCACAATATAGGGCTGCGCCATTGCCCTGAAATCATCAAGGGGATTGGCAGAGGTAACCAAAATATCGGCGCATTTGCCAACCTCAATGCTGCCTGTTTCATTTTCAATGCCCAGTATTTTTGCATTGTTAAGAGTGGCTATGTAAAGGGCAAACTCGGGAGTAACGCCCACATTTTTTTCAAAATAGTGCAGCTCACGCCACATATTATAGTGGGTGGTGTATGGGCAGCCTGTATCTGTGCCCAGGCCGACCGTTATGCCGTTTTCAAGGGCGATTTTTGAGCCGATAATCATATTGTTATAAACAATGTTTGAATTATACTGCACCGCCTCGGTAATGCCAAGGGTTGCTCTGTCAAACTTTGCCATAGGCATGGCGGGAGAAATTGTGCAAACCACAACCGCATTGTGAGCCTTAAAGGTATCAATTTCCCTTTGGGTTAAAACCGAGCCGTGCTCAATGGAATCAACTCCGTTTTCAACAGCAGTTCTTACCCCCTCGGGGCTTTGAACATGGGCGGCAACCTTTAAGCCGTAGCTGTGGGCTCTGTCGCAGCAAGCCTTAATCATATCAGCCTGCATCATAAGCTTGCCCGGCTCGCCCTTAACCTTTGCGTCCATTACTCCGCCGGTTATCATAAGCTTTATTAAATCAATATTTTGTGAGTGGAGCTCATCAACCATTTTAACTGCGTCGTCAACAGTTTCGGCACACCTGGCAACCGAGCCCACCATGTGACCGTGAGGAACGCCGATTGCGAAGTTTGACACCAACATTCTCGGGCCTTCCAGCCTGCCTGAATTAATGCGGTCACGAAGTTTTGTGTCTATATCCCCAAGACCGCCAACAGCACGAAGGGTTGTAACACCTGCCATTAAGCCCTGCATAGCGTAGGCATGGCACATTTTAAGGGTAAATTCACGCATAAATGCCGAGGACAGCGCAAGTCTTGCCAGCTTATCCGCCTTAAGGGGTTTGTTTTTCGGCTTTCCCCCGGCAGGCAGGTGCACATGCAGATTTATAAGACCCGGCATTAAGTATTTGCCGCTTAAATCAATAACCCTGTCGCCGGCAGAAACCTGAGCGCTGCCTATAAATTCAATTATTCCGTTATCGATAACAACATCCGTATGCTCCATAGGCTTCATTTGGGCAGTTCCGTCAAGCAGGGTGCAGTTTTTAAACACTGTTCGCATATTGTTCCCTCCAAAGCGATTCTCTTTGCCCTTATAATATCATATTTTAACGAAAAATAAAAGGGGCGCCGCCCCGTATGGCAAAAAGCCTGTTGATTTACAATATATCATAGTATATAATCAAAATTAGGGATAATATCGCAGGAAAGGTTGAATATATCACTATGTATGAAAACATAAAGCTTATGAGCTATGATAAAAACACCCCCTTTGGTATAAGATTTGTGGGGGAAACCCTTTGCGACGAAAAATATATTATCAAAAGAGAAAAAAGCGACATTGCGGCCTTTGAATACATAGTCAGCGGCACAGGCACCCTTGAAATCAATTCGGGCATTTATCATCCAAAAAAAGGGGATATGTTCTTTATATCCGAGGGGAGCAACCATTTGTATTATTCACAAAAGGAAAACGGCTGGCACAAATACTTTATAAGCTTTTACGGCGAGATTGCCGATGCCCTTATAGAAAATTATCTTACCCAAGGGGTGTATTTATACGAAAATGTTTTTTTGGAAAAGAATTTTCGCCGCATTTTTGACATTGCCTTTAACACGCAGAACACCCAAGCGGCAACCCGGCAACTGACGGTGGAGCTTTTTAAAATTTTTACCGCCGTGCACAGCAGGCAAATGCTTGACGGCGAGGATTTGGCAGATAAAATCAAAAGATACATAGACAATAATTTAGCCCGAGAGCTTAAGCTTGACGAACTAAGCCACAGCCTTAATTATTCAAAAAACCACATTATCAATGTGTTTGTAAAAAAATTTAATCAAACGCCGTATAAATATTATTGTGACAGCAAAATAGCCCTTGCAAAGGATTATCTTTCAAATTCGGGCATGACGATTGCGGAAATATCCAACGCACTTTCCTATGCGGACCAGCAGTATTTTTCATACTGCTTTAAAAAGGCAACGGGCTTAACCCCAAGAAAATACCGCAGCATGACAGCAACTGATTAGCAGTGGGCAAGTGTGATATTTTGTAAATTGCAAGTGATATTATTCAATAAAACATAATATAATTGTGATATTCTATATATATCAATCTTTTATTATAACAGATTGGAGGGTTGTTAAATGAAAGGCACAAGCTTTTATTTGGTAACCGATACTCATTATTTTGACAGCTCGTTCGGCAGAGAGGGCGAGGCATACGAGCGCCGCAGCAGAACCGACCAAAAGTGCGTTGCTGAAACCCCTGCCATTGTTGACGCCGGATTTAAGCAATTGGCGGAGGATGACAAAACAAACATTATTCTCATACCCGGCGACCTGGTTTACAGGGGGGAATACCAAAGCCATGTGGGCCTTAGAGAAAGGCTTTACAAGCTAAAGGAGCAGGGCAAAAAGATTTATCTTATCACTGCCCGCCACGATTACGACAGCGGCGATGCATACGAATTTATCGGTGACGAGATGGTGCATGTTAAGGGCATGCCCCGGGAGGAGCTGCGTGATTTTTACAGAGATTTCGGCTTTGACGACGCAATAAGCGAGCATAAAAGCAGCATGAGCTATGTTGCCCAAATTGCCGACGGAATAAGGCTGCTTGCCCTGAACTGTGACGGCGACTGCAAGGATTTTAAAGGAATATGGGATGACCAAATGCGCTGGGCGCTTGAGCAAATTGAGGAGGCTCACCGCACCGGCAACTACATATTTGCAATGACCCATTATCCCCTTTTGCCGTTTTCGCCCATAATGAATTTAATAGGCGACGCAAAGCTGACCGATTGGGAAAAATGTGCAAACACGCTTGCCGATGCAGGCCTTGACCTTATATTCACAGGGCACATGCACGCACAGGCAATAACGGATTACACAACAAAAAACGGCAACACCATAACGGATGTTCAAACAGGCTGCTTTGTGGGCTGCCCCTGTGCATACAGAAAAATAACCTTAAACGGCGACACTGCCAAGATAGAATCCTTTACCATAAAGGATTTTGGCTATGACAAGCAGGGCAAAACCGCCGGAGAATATTTCAAATGGCGCTTTGACAGAATGATAGAGGTTAAAATGAACCAAATTTTGCCAAAGCCTGCAATGAGCCTGCTGAACAGGCTGACCGTTAAAAAGCTTTGCAACCTTTTATGGTTTAATCCCGACAAAAGCATACAAAACCTGCTTGCAAAGGATTTGGGAATAGAGCTTGTAAGGAATATTTTTATGGGCAACGAGCCCTATGTTAAGGGCACGCCCGTTTACACAGCCTTTGAAAAGCTGTTAAAGCGGCTAAGACCCGTTACCCGTGTTATTGAAAAGAAAATGGGCGAAAAAAGCCCTGTTCTCGGGGATATTAATACCTTTATACTTTCAATGATAGGCGATAACCGTCAGCGTGATTACGAAACGGTGCTGCATATAAACAAAAACAAATACGGCATTTAAAAAATAATTAAAAGGGGTAAAATTATGTCAGAAAATGCAAAAACTGTTGGGCAAACAAAATACGTAAAGCCCAAGGAATTTATACTCTACCTTGTTGCGGTATTCTTTTATACCATGATGACAGGAACCGTGGGCTCATACAGAAGCGACTATTTGGTAAACGTATTAACGCTTACAGACAACCAGGTTTCGCTATTTAACACGCTTACATCAGTAATTCCCTTTGTGCTCAATTTCTTTATCGCCATGTATATTGACGGCAGAAAAAAGGGCAAAAGCGGAAAATTCAGGCCACTTGCTCTTTTGGTTGCGGTACCGACGGGCATATTTCTTGTGCTGTCCTTCGTTGCGCCAAAGGGCATAACCGGCACAACGCTTATGATTTACCTTGTAACCGTTGCGGTTGCCTGGGCAGTTTGCACCAATTTCGGCGACTGCGTTAACAAGGTAGCCTTTGTTATGACCCCCAATATGAGCGAGCGTGACACCGTTATTTCCTTTAGGGGCATTGTTTCCGCAGTGGGCAACTCCGCACCCCTTGTGGTTGAGCTTGTCATCGCCTTTATGGTTAAGGATAAGGCAATAAGATACATTGCGGTTGCGTCCCTTTGCGGCGTTTTCGGCATTATCACAATGCTTTTGGGCATGAAAACCGTTAACGAAAGGGTTGTTTACACCAACGAAAAGAAAAATCCCATTGAGGGCTACGGCGATGTTTTGAAAAACAAATACGCCTGGACGATTATTGTGTCTGAATTTTTAAAGAGCTTTAGGGGCGTTGCCACATATATGGGCATTTTCCTTGCAGAGGCGCTGCTGGGCCCGGGCAAATTTTTACTTTTCGGCTTGCCCACCGGTATAGGCACCGCCGTTGGTATGCTGATTATCAACTTTTTACTGAAAAAATACAACTCAAAGGTGCTTTACATTGCAAGCGGCATTTATTCGGTAATTGCCAACACCGCCGCCTTTGCAATAGGCTATGTTTATTTCAAGCATCCAAGCCCTGTTTTGCAGATTGTGTTTGTGGCATTTTTGTTCCTTATCGGCCTGCAATTCGGCGCATCAAATCTTTTGCCCAGCATGTTCCAGGCAGATGTTTTGGAGGCTATCGAGCTTGAAACAGGCAAAAGGCTTGACGCATCGCTGCCCTTTGTTATCGGTATCGGCACAATGATTTCAGGCACAATCGCATCAGCCCTTGCACCTAAAATTTTATACGGCACAAAAGTGCCCATTATTGAATATGTGCAGGCTGTAGGGGGCGTGGCGCAGGAGCAAAGTTTACACACCAAGGTTATGCTTTTGTTCTTTTACACTGTGGTTCACGGCCTTATGATGTTCCTTGCAGGTGTGCCGTTCTTCTTCTACAAGCTCACAGGCAAGAGAAAAGAGGATATTCACGAGGCGCTTTTGGAAAAGAGAAAGCAATATAACACCGACGAAAATTGATTGCAGCGGCTTAGCAGACCTACCTAAAATTGAGCAATTTTATTACCCCCTTTACAAATGAATAATTTTGATATATTATCAACATTAAGGGGGAATTATTATGACTTGGTACAAGGGCGACACCCATTTGCACACCACCAATTCCGATGGGAAAATGACACCTGAAAAGCTGATTTCAGAGTGCAAAAAGCTTGGCCTTGATTATATGATTATAACCGACCACAACTACAACACCGTTAAGCAAAGCTATTTCAACGGCGATATGCTGGTAATTCAGGGGCAGGAGCTGACCAACGAGCCGGGGCATGTTAATGTTTGGGGCGCAAAGGTTCCCCACGACCCACCCCACAAGCTTGACACCACAGAGGATTACTTAAAGCTGATTGAGGAAAGCCGCAAGGCAGGAGCAACAATCTCGCTTAACCACCCGTTTTGCTCAAACTGCCCCTTTAGGCTTGATAAAGACGATTTTAAGTTTGACACCGTTGAGGTTTGGAACGCAGTTCAGCACAGCGACAATGTTAAAAACCTTAAATGGTGGAGCGAGCAGCTTTTAAAGGGTAACAAAATTATGGCTGTGGGCGGCTCTGACCACCACCAAAACTACGGCCCGGTTTCATTTCTTGCAACACCCACAACCTATGTTTTGGCTGAGGAAAAAACAGCCCCTGCCATTTTAAAGGCTATAAGGGAGGGAAGGAGCGTTATTACCAACTCTCCCAAATCAAGCATGATTTATTTGACTGTGGGCAAGGCACAGCTTGGGGATACCGCAAGGCTTTCTGAAAACAACATTGCCGATATTACGGTTACAAAGCTTAAAAAGGGCCATTCCGTTGTAATTTACAACAATGACAAAATAATTTTCCGCCGCAAGGCTGAAAGAAATTATGACAAATGGAACGCTCAGGTGGAAATTAAGGAGCCGGGCTTTATCCGTGCCGAAATTGATTACACCCTTAACCCTGTTTTCAGCAGGGCAATGGCTCTTGCCGAACGGCAGTTTCTCGGTCGCAGAGGCGTGAGCATGAATAATAAAACAATGCCCGAGCTGTTTTGGGCATTTACAAACCCCATTTGGATTGAGGAATAAATAAAATAAAAACAACGCACCTATCATTATTGCGATAGTTGCGTTGTTTTGTTTTTATAGAAAAATTTGGGGTCGGATATTATCCGCCCACTAAAATTTGTTAATACTTCAAAAATTTAACTAAGAAAAATATTATTTCATGGCGTCCTTCATTGATTTTACATAATCGAACACCTTTTCGGGGGAATCCTTGCCGTATTTTTCAATAATTTTTACAATTGCCGAACCAACAATTACGCCGTCGGCTATTGAGGAATAATGCTTTGCCTGCTCGGGAGTGTTAATGCCGAAGCCGATTGCCACAGGCACATCCGTTGCCGCCTTAATTGCCGCTGTTATAGACTCCAAATCGGTTTTAATTTCACTTCTTACACCGGTTACGCCCAGTGACGAAACGGCATAAACAAAGCCCTCGGCATGGGCAGCAATGGTTTTAATTCGCTCCTCGCTGGTGGGTGCAATAAGCGACACCACCTGCACGCCGTAATTTTTTGCAACGCTTTGGAGCTCGTCCTTTTCCTCATAAGGTAAATCGGGGATAATTACACCGCATATTCCGGCATTTGCCGCATTTTGCAAAAACCTGTCATAGCCGTATTTAAACAGCACGTTAAGGTAGGTCATAAACACCATAGGAATATGCACCGTGTCCTTAATATCGTTTACCGCCGCAAAAACATCATCGGTGGTAACCTTGTTTTTTAAAGCACGGATATTTGCGTTTTGAATAACAGGACCCTCGGCGATTGGGTCTGAAAAAGGAATACCGATTTCAACCAAATCGCAGCCTGCCTGCTCCATTTGAAGTATAATTTCCTTTGTTGTATCAAGGTCAGGGTCGCCTGCGGTAATAAAGCCGATAAACGCCTTGCCCTTTGAAAATGCGTCGCTGATTTTTTTACTCATGTAAATCTATCCCCCTATATCTTGCAATTGCCGCAACATCCTTGTCGCCCCTGCCTGAAAGGCAGCAAATAATAATATCGTCCTTGCTCATTGTGGGAGCAATTTTCATAAGATGTGCAACTGCGTGTGCAGATTCTATTGCACAAATTATGCCCTCGGTGCGAGCTATGTATTCAAAGGCGTTAACCGCCTCGTCATCGGTAACAGGCACATATTCTGCCCTGCCGATATCCTTTAAATATGCATGCTCGGGACCCACGCCCGGGTAATCAAGCCCTGCGGAAATGGAATAAACAGGGGCAATTTGGCCGTATTCGTTTTGGCAGAAATATGATTTCATACCGTGGAACACACCCAGGGTGCCCGTTGCCATTGTTGCCGCAGTTTCGCCCGAATCAACTCCCCTGCCTGCTGCCTCGCAGCCAATGAGCCTTACATCGGTATCGTTAATAAAGTTATAAAACATTCCCATAGCGTTTGAGCCGCCGCCCACACATGCCATAACAGCGTTGGGGAGCCTGCCCTCAAGCTCTAAAATCTGCTGCCTTGCCTCTTTGGAGATTACAGATTGAAAATCACGCACTATCATAGGATAGGGGTGGGGGCCCATAACCGAGCCGAGAACATACAAGGTATCATCCACACGGGATACCCATTCCTTAAAAGCGTCGTTTACAGCGTCTTTAAGGGTCATTGTGCCTGTGGTTACAGGGTGCACCTTAGCCCCTAAAAGCTCCATACGGTAGCAGTTAAGCGCCTGGCGCTCGGTATCAAGCTTGCCCATAAAGATTTCGCACTCAAGACCCATAAGGGCAGCCGCCGTTGCTGTTGCAACACCGTGCTGACCTGCGCCTGTTTCGGCAATTACCCTTGTTTTGCCCATTTTTTTTGCAAGCAGGCACTGACCCAAAACATTGTTGATTTTATGTGCGCCGGTGTGGTTTAAATCCTCACGCTTAAAATAAATTTTTGCGCCGCCTAAATCCTTTGTCATATTTTCGGCATAATAAAGCAATGAGGGCCTGCCGGCGTATTCCTTAAACAGCTTGTTAAGCTCATCGTTAAAATCCTTGTCGTTTTTATAAAACTCGTATGCCTTTTCAAGATTAATAATTTCGTTCATCAGGGTTTCGGGTATATATTGCCCACCGTGAATACCGTATCTTCCCTTGCTCATTTTGTGTTCCTCGCTATTTCTATTACTTCTTTTATTTTTTCAAAATCCTTTTTGCCCTCAATTTCCACCGCTGACGATAAATCAACGCCGTAGGGGCTAACGGTTTTAATTGCAAGGCTTAAATTGCCTGCATCCAAGCCCCCTGCCAAAAAGAATTTTGCATTTGTTTTTGGGATTTTTGACCAATCAAAGGCCTTGCCGCTGCCGGTGCCGCTGTCAAACAGCAGAAAATCAGCATGCTTTGCATATTCCTCCGCCATGGAGAACTGCTCGGGTCTGAGCGCCTTAATTACCGGGGCGTTAATGCTTTTTACATAATCAACGCTCTCGTTTCCGTGGAGCTGAACAATATCTATCAGCTGCATTTTAACCAGGGCGTTAACTATATCGCTGCTTTCGTTAACAAACACGCCCACCGCCTTAATATCGGCACTGAGCCTGCCCCTAAGCCGCCGCAGTTGCTGCATATCAATACTGCGCTTGTAGCCGTTGGTTAATATAAAGCCCACATAATCGGGCTTAAGCTTGTTAACATAGGAAATATCCTCAAGCCGTTTCAAGCCGCAAATTTTGATTTTAGCCATTTATCAATTCCTCAATCATTTGTTTTTTGTTTTCAGCACGCATCAGGGTTTCGCCAATCAGCACTGCATTTGTGCCGTTATCCTGCAAAACCTTAATGTCGCTGTGACTTTTTATTCCGCTTTCGCTCACAAAAATCACATTATCGGGTATCATTTTGCGATAACGGGTCGAATTGTTAACATCAACCGAAAAATCCTTAAGATTTCTGTTATTTACGCCGATAATTCTTGCATTTGCCTTAAGTGCGGAGCTGACCTCATTTTCATTATGTGCCTCAACAAGGGCAGAAATACCCAGCTCATCGCATATTGATATATATTCCTTGATTTTATCGGTATCAAGCAGGGCGCAAATCAGCAAAACGGCACTTGCACCCAGCAGCTTTGCCTCATAAATCTGATAATCAAAAAGGGTAAAATCTTTTCTTAACACGGGGATGCTCACGCTTTGCGAAATTTGCTTTAAATATTCGTCGCTGCCCAAAAACCATTTAGGCTCGGTAAGGCAGGATATTGCCGCAGCCCCTGCCGCCTGATATTCCCTTGCAATTTGAAGATAGGGAAAATTTTCGGCAATAAGCCCCTTTGAGGGGGAGGCCTTTTTAACCTCGCAAATAAAGGAAAGCCCGCTGCCCTTTAATGCATTTTCAAATTCAAAGCCGCCCCTTGGCAGCGTCAGCGCCTCACGCCTTACATCAGTGAGAGGTCGCCTTGCCGTTATTTCACTGTAACGCTGCCTTGTGTAATCGGCTATGTTGTCTAAAATAGTTGCCATATTAACCCTCGTTAGTTGTTTTGATAAAGCCCTGCAGGGTTTGGTATCCCTTGCCCGACTGCATAATCTCCTGCGCCTTTTTAATACCGTCAGCAAGGGTAATGCCGTCGTTTTCAACATAAATGCAGGCACCTGCGTTTAACGCAACCGCAAGTTTTTGAGCATAAGTACCGCCGCCCTGCAAAATGTTCTTTGTAATTTCCGCATTCTCCTGTGGGGTTCCCCCTGCAAGTTCCGATTTTTTCACGCTGTTAAAACCGAAATCTTCGGGCATTATTGAATAATACTTAATATCGTTGCCCCTAACCTCGGCAACCTTGGTTTCGCCGCAGGCACTGATTTCGTCAAGGCCGTCCATACCGTAAACAACCATTGCGTCGTGAACACCCAGCTTGATAAGAGCCTTGGCAATTTTTTCAACATATTCCTCGCTGAAAACGCCCAAAAGCATTCTGTCAGCCTTGCCCGGGTTGGTAAGAGGGCCTAAAATGTTGAACACGGTGCGAATGCCTATCTGCTTGCGAACAGGGCCAACAAAGCGCATTGCGCTGTGATATTTTTGTGCAAAGAAGAAAATAATGTTGTTCTCCTTAAGCGATTTTTTCATAACCTCGGGGGCACAGTCGATTTTAACACCCAAAGCCTCAAGGCAATCTGCCGTGCCTGATTTTGAGGATGCCGCACGGTTGCCGTGCTTTGCAATTGTTACCCCTGCCGCAGCTGCCACAAGCCCTGCGGTGGTTGAAATGTTGAAGGAATTTGATTTGTCGCCGCCGGTGCCCACAACATCAAGTGCGTGGCAGCCCAGTTCAAAGGGCACAGCCTTTGAGCGCATACCGTCTGCCGCACCTGCGATTTCGTCCTCGGTTTCGCCCTTCATGGCAAGGGCTGTTAAAAATGCACCGATAACGCTTTCTGTCACATTGCCGCTCATTATTTCATCAATGGCACTTTTTGCCTCGTCGTATGTTAAATCGATTCCGTTTACTACCTTGTTTAATAAATCGTTAATCATTGCTCTGTCCTCCTAAAAAATTTTCAATGATATTTTTGCCGTACGGGGTCATTATTGATTCCGGATGGAATTGAACGCCCCAAATCGGCAGTTCCCTGTGCTTTACCGCCATAACCTCGCCGTCGGAGGTTTTTGCAATTACCTTTAAACAATCGGGTAGGGTTGACTCGTCTGCCGCAAGAGAGTGATAACGGGCAACCTTTATGGTGTTGGGCAAGTTTAAAAATAACGGGTCTGTATTATCTATTTTGCAATCGCTTTGCTTGCCGTGCATAAGCTGCTTTGCATAGGTTATTGTTGCGCCAAAGGCCTGGCAAATTGATTGGTGCCCCAGGCAAACGCCTAAAATTTTGCTTGTTTTGCCCAACTGCCTTGCCACATCAAGGCAAACCCCTGCATCATCGGGTCGCTTTGGGCCCGGGGATAAAATAATATATTCGGGGTTCAGCTCCTTTATTTCCTCAACGGTCATTTCATCGTTGCGAATTACCTTAATATCAGGGTTAATTGAGCCGATAAGCTGGTATAAATTGTATGAAAACGAATCATAATTATCAATCAGTAAAATCATAATTACGCCTCCTTAGCGGCGGCATTGATAGCGCTTACAACCGCCTGCGCCTTGTTAATACATTCTCTGTGCTCCTTGGCAGGGTCTGAATCGGCAACTATGCCTGCACCCGAGCGAATGAACACCCTGCCCTTTTTCTTATATGCAATACGAATGGCAATGCAGGTGTCCAAATTACCTGTAAAATCAATGTAGCCGATTGCTCCGCCGTAAATTCCACGCTTGTTGTTTTCAAGCTCGTTTATAATTTGCATTGCCCTGATTTTCGGTGCGCCCGAAAGGGTGCCTGCGGGTAAAACGGCGTTTACGGCATCTAACGGGGTTTTATCATCTCTTATTTCGCCGCTGATGGTTGAGCCGATATGCATAACATGGCTGAAACGGAGTATCTGATGATACTGCTCAACCTTAACGGTGCCGAACTTGCTGATTTTTCCCAAATCGTTCCTGCCTAAATCCACAAGCATATTGTGTTCGGACAGCTCCTTTTGGTCCTGCAAAAGCCCTTTTTCAAGTGCCTCGTCCTCCTCCTTGGTTTTGCCACGGGGGCGTGTGCCTGCCAATGGATAGGTGTAAAGCCTTTTGTTATCAAGCTTTACCAGGGTTTCCGGGGAGGCCCCGGCAATTTCTATATCGTTTGATGAAAAGTAAAACATATAGGGCGAAGGGTTCAGCTTTCTCAAAATCTCATAGGGCCTTAACAGCGAGCCATTCATTTGCGCCTCAAGCCTGTTTGAAAGCACAACCTGGAAAATGTCGCCCTCACGGATATAATGCTTTGCCTTTTCAACCATTTGCTCATATTTGTCGCCGTCAAACAGCGGCTTAAAATCGCTGATTAACACGGGAGTTTCAGGCTCAACAATGGGGGTTGAGTCGATTATTTCCTTCATTTTGCGTAATTCATCTGCCGCAAGGGAATAATTTTTTTCAAGGTTATCGGTCTGAATGTTTACTATTAAAATTATTTTTTCCTCAATATGGTCAAAGGCTATAACCTTGTCAAACAGCATTAAGTCAACATCCTTAAAATTGCCGTCATCGTCAGCGTCAAGGGATACGCCCTTTTCGCTGTACTTTATGTAATCGTAGCCGAAATATCCCACAAGGCCGCCGGTAAAGGTGGGCAGATAATCAAGCCTTGGCGAGGTGTGCTCACTTAACACCTGCTTAATGTATTTTTCGGGGTTATCGTTTATTACCTCTGTTTTGTGGGCGCTTACAATTTGCACACGGTAGTTTTTGCAGGATATTTCAAGCTTTGGCTCAAAGCCGATAAATGTGTATCTGCCGGTGTGCTTTTTATCATCAGCCGATTCAAGCATAAAACAATGGGAATATGCCGATTTGATTTTTTTGATAATGCCGATTGGGGTGTAATTCATGGGCATTTCAAAAGAAATCGGAAGGGTTTTGTAGTTTTTTGCATAATTTAATGCATTTTCTAAGGATGGTTTAATCATATTATCGCTTCCTTTGTTAAAGTTTTTGCAAAGAGCATAAAAAAAGCCCTGACAGATAGAAAACTACCTGTCAGGGACGAAAAAGCATTTTCGCGGTGCCACCCTGTTTTATATGGTTTGGCCATATACTCTCTGCAAGATACCATCATATCTCCGACCGTTAACGCAGGCCACCACGTTGCGAAATACTAAGCAATTTGTTGAAATTTGCTTTTCATCGCACCCTCAGCGGTCCATTTAACAAGCCGTTTAATGCCCCATTCCCAGCAACAGGGGCTCTCTGTGAATTCGTATCCCGTTTTTATCTCCGCTTCATCGGTTTAAACTATTAACTTACCCTAATTATAGCACTTAATTTTAATTTGTCAACAAAATTTTTGCATAAGCATTTTCAATTGTGCAGCCGAAAATTATATTTTTAATGCCCTTGGCAGTAACATATTCAGCACTGCTGCGATGGGTTACAAAATAATATTCAATTCCCTTTGAATCAAGGGCATTACAAAACTCCGCCACACTGCTTGGGAAGGTTGCGCTGTGATACATTGAAAACAAAACGCAATCTGTATTTTCAAGGCTGTAATTTTTAAAATCAATGCCCACATAAGGGCTTATAATTAAAATGTTTTTATCATTTATATTTGTGCTGCCCGCAGGGTCAAGCTCACTTTTAACAGGCACAAGGCATTCCCCTGCGCCGATTGAGCAAACGCTGTCGGCCTTAAATATTCCGTTGTAGGAAATAACCGGGTGTAAAATTTTGCCGTTTAAAATGCCCTCAACAGCGGCGTTAAAATTTTTAACGCCGTTGGCGGTTTTATCCTCCAAAGGCTTGTCGGAGGCCACAATGGCAATTTTTTCATTGGGAAAGGCGTTATAAACAAGCGCCCCGGTAAATGCAAGGGTGTCGCTGCCGTGCAGGATTATTGCACCCTCATAAAGACTGAAATCCACCTGCTTAAGAAAATCAATAAGCCTGCGCCACAGCTCAAGGCTCATATCCTCGCTGAGCACGGAAAAAGGCGATACTCCCACAAACTCCGCTCTGCCGTTTTTGCAATAATCAAGAATTTTTAAATTGTTTTTATCAAGAGCTATTGCCTGTTCCTTAACCGAGCCGATGGTTCCGCCCAAGCCGATAACTAAAATTTTCATTATTCCCTTACCGCTTTTCCGTTTTCAAGCTTAACATTTAATATTTCTCCGCCGTAAAGTTGAATACCCCTGGCGTAGCCCTTCCACTCCTTGGGCACGAAGCCGTTTTTAATCATCTCGGCAATGCCTGCGGTAACGCCGAAGTTGCCGTCAATTTGAAATGGAGGATGTGCATCGAACATATTGGGATAGCTGCCGCCGCCCCTTGAATACATCAGCTTTCGTTTTGGGGTAATTGGGCGGAGCTGATTTTTAATAAGCGTGAGCGCCTTTTCAGGGTCCCCAAGCCGTGCCCAAAGGCAAACCTTCCAGCCCAGTGACCAGCCTGTGCCCCCAAAGCCACGCTTAAGCAGTGATTTTTTCGCCGCTTGGTTAACAGCGTCGCTTTGTTCAACTGCGCTTGGGTAAACGCAATAAAGGTGACTTACATGCCTGTGCTCAACCTCGTGCTCGCCGTATTCACAAGCCCATTCGTTAATTCTGCCGTCGCTGCCGATAGGAATATTCGGCACCTCAGGAGTAGCATATCCAAATTCACGGCAGTTAGCAAAAAATTCTTCCAAAATGCCAATATCCATGGTGGGCATATATGTCAGGCATGCCCTTTTGCCGTTATCAATATATGTATTTTCAGGGGAGATTGACGGGCAGGTAACCGTTTGGCCGTTGTGCTCAACCAAAAAGTCGTTGTAAAAGTCCAAAACTTCTTTAAAGCAGGGCTTCATTTCCTCAAACAGCTTTTCATCACGGGTGTAGCGGTAATGCTCAAACACCTGGTTCAGCATCCATGGCAGTGCGCTGTGCCAAAAGGCATAGGATTCTGAATCGGTTTTGCCCAGAGGGTCCCCTGCCGGGTAGCTTGCGCCCCAAACATCGCTGTTGTGGTGGGCTACCGAGCCGCCGCAGCCGTAGTGGTCCTTAGCGGTTATTCTGCCATTATAAATCATCTTTTTAACCTGCTCAAAAAACGGCTCAAAGCAGTCGCTTAAATTGCAAATATCCGTGCACCAATAGTTCATTTCGGTGTTAATGTTGGTGGTGTAGCTTGATGACCAGGGCGCCCTGATATGGGGGTTAAAAATGCCCTGCAATGTCATTGCGTTTGTACCCTGCCTTGAGCAGGAAATTGTTAAATATCTGCCGTATTGAAACAGCAGAGCAATTAAATTGTTATCGTCTGCACCCTTTTGAAAATCCTTAAGGCGCTTGTTGGTGGGCACATGGCTCCTGTCGCTGCCGAAATCCACATCAACCCTGTTATAAAGGGCGTAAAAATCCGCAATATGCTCATTCAGCAGCTGCTCGTAGGGTTTAATGCCTTCAAAATATTTGTATGCCCTTTCAACAGCATTTGCGTTAGGCATTGATTTAAAATCAACAAAACTTGTTGCAAGTGAAATAAGCAGCGTAACCTCTGTTTGATTGCTGACTCTTATGCAATCCTCATCAAAAACAGCGTTACCCAAAACCCTTACTGCGCCGCAAAAATGCATAGCGCCGCTGCCGTAATCAAACACATTGCCCTGGTTGTAATAGGGGGGCATGCAAATTTCAGGGGCGTCGCCCTGCATTACAAGGCAATCCTCCTTGGTGTAAACCCTGTGCCTGAGCTTGCTTGTAAGGCTTGCGGTAAAACTTATCGGACTTTCTGCCTTAATGTTAACCACAATCATCTGCGCCGGGTGACTTGCAAAAACCGTTTGGCAAACTGTGGAATTTTCGCTTACCGCAACACCCTTTGAAATATCAAGGGTGCGCTTGTAGCCCACGCCCCCTGTGCCCTTGTAGTTAATAACAAGGTCGCCGAAGGGCAAATACGCCTCGCTCCAGTGACCGTGCATATTTTCGTTAGCAATTTTCTTTGCGGTTTCGTGGTCGCCGCTGAAAACCGCCTTGCGGATTTCGCCCAAATAGTTGTGGGCGTTTTTATTGTTAAAATCCTTGGGGTAGCCTGACCAAAGGGAGTCCTCGTTCAGGGCAATTCGCTCATTTTTTAAATTGCCGAAAACCATTGCGCCCAGCCTGCCGTTGCCCACAGGGAGCGCCTCCTCCCAATGCTTTGCTTTTTTCTTATAAAACAACATATTGTTCATACTCATCACCAAGGCGATTATATCATAACTTGTTTAATTATGTAAAGTATGCAGTTGTATTTTTTGCGGCGATGTGCTATAATCTCATCGCAAATCATTATAGCTAACGGAATCAGGTCAGAATCCTGAGCAACAGCCATTACCGTATTTGATGAAGCTGCCGCATTTGCCATCGGTAAAACGAGAAGGCGCAGCAGCCGCACCCACAGGCGCTATATCTTAAGTCGGGAGACGAGCTATAATAATAATTCATGCTTTTGGGCAATTGAAGAGCAAGGAATCAGATTGTTGCAAAGGGTATAACTGCGCCCTGCAATAGCTTAAGTCTTACTCTGCCCACGGCAGAGCTTTTTTATTTATTAAGGAGGTTAAAAAATGAAAAAAGCATTATCCGTTTTTATGTCATTTGCGATTTTGGCAAGCAGCGCCCTGGCTGTAATGCCTGCACAGGCAAGTGACAGCAAATCGGCAACCGTTGAATACAGCGTTTGCGACGGCGGCGAATTTACATTAACGCCCACCAAGGTAGAGGTTACTGCTGACCTTTCAGACAAATTTGCAAAACAAATCGGCTACAACGACAATTCAGCCGAACCCACCATACTTGACGCCACAATTGCGGCTCACATTGCCATGTTCGGCATTGATTTTATGGATTATGCACCGTTTACTGCCACATCTGCATCAGGCACTACCGCAGCATTCGGCGAGGAAACAAGTTCACTTACATTTCTTTTAAACGGCGCAATTAATGACGGCGGCAGCGTTTGGTATAACCTTGACACAAATGTAAAATCAGGGGATTATGTCGAGTTTAATTTTTACAGTGATGTTACCGGCTGGAGCGACAAATATGCCTTCTTCAGCCAAAGAGAGGTTACCGCACAATACAACACACCCGTTACCTTAAGCGTAAACGCCGAGGATTTATTATTCGGAACAGGCATTACCGCAGGTGCAGGCCTCACTGTTTATGTTGACGGCAACGAATATGGCAAAACAAACGAAAACGGCCAAATCACAATCACCTTTGACAAGGTAGGAACACACAATGTTACCGCAAGGGGCAATGAAAACAGTGCAACTGTTTTTGAGGCGTATTGCAGAGTAAAGGTTGAAACAAAGCTTTCCGCTTATGTTGACAGCCAGCTTAAAAGCGGCAGGGATTTTGCATTCAGCAGCACATCCTTCACAGAAAACAACGCAGGGGACTTTTTAAACTACATCCGTTGCGGCGGCGAAGTTGAAACAAGCGTTAAAAAGGCATTTGCCGACAGCGTTTATGCAAACCTTGAGGCAAACGGCGGCAAGCTTTTAAATGCTTCAAAGCAAGAGGATTTAGGCGTATACGGCGCTTGCATTCTTGCACTTAACGAGCTTGGCTTTGATTCAAGCGCATTTGCAGGCTATAACGGCACAGGCAACGCCTATGACATTAACGCTGCATTTGAGGCAGTTCCCCCAAGCCAAATGAGCAACCCCTATTATTACAGAGCAGCTATTGAGGCAGCGTCTGAGAATTTCGGCAAAACACTTTGCGACCAATTCATTAAAGATTACTATGTTTTGGGCAACGGCATGAATTATTGGGGCTACAACTGCGACAATACCGCCGTTTTCCTTGCATCAATTGCAAAATACGCAAAAGATTATCAGAAATATGTTGACGATGCAAAGGCTGTAATCGCATCATATACCACAGATAAGGGCGCATATTACAGCAGCGAATATCCAGACGAAAACGCTGATTCAACAGCAACAGCATTAATGGCATTCTCTGCTCTCGGCGACTTGGATAATGCAGCTAAGTATTACAAAATGCTCTTGAGCTTCCAAAGCAAAACCGGCGTATTTATAGCATTCGGCGAAGAAAACGCCCTTGCAACAAAGGACAGCATTGCCGCTTTGGGCTATTACAAAAATTTGATTGCCGCAAACTCACTTGATGAAAGCGAGCACATTTACAAAACCACAACCGTTGCCCCAACCTGTGGCAAAAAGGGTTCAAAAACAGAAGTTTGCTACATTTGCGGCGATAAGATAGTTACATCAATCTCTGCCACAAAAAATCACAGCTATTCGCCAAAGGTTACAAAGGCGCCCACATCAAGCGCAGCCGGCGTTATGACCTACACCTGCAAAACCTGCGGTGCAAAATTTACAAGAGCAATCAGCAAAATTGCCACAACAAAGGTTGAAAAGTTGGTTGGCAAATCAAAGGGCTTCGGTATCAGATGGCAAAAGCAAACCAGCTCGACAGGCTATCAAATCAGATATTCAACAAATTCAAATATGAAAAATGCAAAATCTGTTTTGGTTACCAAAAATTCTTACAAGGCAAAGCAAATCACAGGCCTTAAGGCTAAGAAAAAATATTATGTTCAGGTAAGAACCTACCGTGTGGTTAACGGCAAGCGCTATTACAGCAGCTGGTCAGCAAAGAAATCGGTAACCACCAAAAAATAACACAGCATTACCCGGGTGCAGCCGCACTCCGGGTATTTTTTAAGGCTTAAAATTAAAGTATTAGTTGACAAAATCAGGGTTATAGTTATATAATAGGCAATACCGAATATATGTCTTCGTAGCTCAGCTGGATAGAGCGTTCGCCTCCTAAGCGGCAGATTGTTCGATTCCTTCGAGCAGTGAAAATTGCATAAATCTTAAAAATGTCTCAGTAGCTCAGTTGGATAGAGCACACGCCTCCTAAGCGTGGGGTCGGAGGTTCAAATCCTCTCTGGGAC
>CAKTGF010000001.1 GCA_934561395.1 uncultured Eubacterium sp. | reverse complement strand
CCCCTTTAGGGGTTGTGTCCGTAAAAAGCCCTTCTAGGGCTTACTCAAGCCTCCGGCTTAGCCGGAGGTCTTGACTTAGCAGGGCATTGCAATATAGCCCCAAATAATATAAAATGCAGTTATGATTACACTTCGATTATTGATTTTCCGGAGTATGCATATCATAATATATTCCATGTTTTTTCATCAGCTTTAGCTGTTTATAATAAGTTTAAAAATGAAAACATTTAAAAATCAATACGGAATAATGATAGAATCTGTCGAAGAAGCAATGAGAGAATTTATTAACTCTTCATTTGACGAGTTAATTATTAATAATAAGTATATAGTAAGGAGAAAGCATTATGTCTAATGTGAAAATTGCGATTGTTCAAGAAAAACAAATTATAAACAATTTGGACATTTCTTTAAAAGTAGGATTAAAAAAATGCGAAGAAGCCAAAGCATTAGGAGCAGATTTGGTTCTATTCCCAGAAATGTGGAGTATTGGATATCAACCGCCATTTGAATCTGCATGGGATAATCCTAACGAAAAAGGTCATGATAAAGAAATTGAAAAATGGAATAGTTTGGCAATTGAAGATGATTCAAAATATATTTGTGAGTTTAAAAAACAAGCTAAAAAATTAAAAATAGCAATAGCGATAACATATTTAAAAAAATCAAAAGGAAAACCAGAAAATGCTGTTTCAATTATTGATAGTAATGGTAAAATTATTTTGAATTATTCAAAAGTTCATACATGCTCTTTCTCTATGGAAAGCTTTCTTAATGCAGGATCAGAATTTAAAGTTGCAGAATTAAACATAGATAAAACAACCTTAAAAGTTGGTGCAATGATTTGTTTTGATAGAGAATTCCCAGAAAGTGCAAGGACATTGGCATTAAAAGGGGCAGACATAATACTAATTCCGAATTGTTGCTCTATAGATGAAAATAGAAAGTCCCAACTAAGGACAAGGGCTTTTGAAAACATGATTCCAATGATAATGGCTAACTATGCAGGAGAGAATCTAGGTCATTCATTGGCCTTTGATGGTATGGCATATTCAGAAGAAGGACATTATAGAGATATGCTAATATGTGAACTAGGAACTGATAATAACATTGCAATAGTGAACATCAATTTGCAAGATTTAAAGCAATATCAAGAAAGAGAAGTATGGGGTAGTAAGTATAGGAGACCTGAGACATATATAACGGAGTGATAAAATGAAAAGGGAAACATTTAAAGAAATTGAAGATTTTATGAAGGCAAGCTGCGACGAGTCTGTTCATGATGAGGAGCATATTTACAGGGTTTTATATACTGCCCTTGATATTGCCGGCAGCGAAAAAGAGGTTGACAGGGAGGTTTTGATAACAGCCTGTCTGCTGCACGATATAGGCAGGGCGGAGGAACTGAAAACCCCCGGCATTGACCATGCGGAATACGGCAGCAAAAAGGCTTATGATTGGCTGACCGAAAAAGGGTTTGACAGTGATTTTGCATTAAAAGTGGCGGATTGCATTAAATGCCACAGGTTCAGGGGCAGCAATGTGCCCAAAACCATTGAGGCAAAAATCCTTTATGATGCGGATAAAATTGATGCGGCAGGGCTGATTGGTATATCAAGAACCCTGATGTATAAGGGCGTGATTAACGAGCCTATATACACTACTAATGGCAGAGAAATTGAAAACGGCGCCGACCAAACCAACCAAAGCTTTTTTACTGAGTATATTCACAAGCTCAGCAGGGTATATGACAAAATACTGACCTCAAGGGGTAAAGAGCTGGTTTTAGGAATGAAAAGCGAGGCGGTGGAGTTTTATAACAGGCTGTACGGATATTTAAGCCAATTATACAGTAACGGAAATTTGCTGATTGACGAATATATTGAGGATTAAGCCCAAAAGTAAAAAGGACGAAGAAAAACTCGGAGCAAAGCTCCGAGTTTTGTTTGTTGTTATCAGATTAATGATTAACCAAGCTCTGAGAAGTACTTGATTGTTCTAACCATCTGTGATGTGTATGAGTTCTCGTTATCATACCAAGAAACAACCTGAACCTCATAAAGGCCGTTGTCAAGTGGAAGAACCATTGTTTGTGTTGCATCAAAGAGTGAGCCATATCTCATACCAACGATATCTGAAGATACGATTTCGTCTGTGTTGTAGCCGAATGACTCTGTAGCAGCAGCCTTCATAGCAGCGTTGATGCCTTCAACAGTAACATCGTCGCCCTTAACAACTGCTGTAAGAATTGTTGTTGAACCTGTTGGGGTAGGAACTCTCTGAGCTGAGCCGATAAGCTTGCCGTTAAGTTCAGGAATTACAAGGCCGATTGCCTTTGCAGCGCCTGTTGAGTTAGGAACAATGTTAACTGCAGCAGCTCTTGATCTTCTGAGGTCGCCCTTTCTTTGAGGACCGTCAAGAGTCATTTGATCGCCTGTGTAAGCGTGGATTGTGCACATGATACCTGATTGGATAGGTGCATAATCGTTAAGAGCCTTTGCCATAGGAGCAAGGCAGTTTGTTGTGCAAGATGCAGCAGAAATAACTGTATCCTCAGCAGTAAGTGTGTCGTGGTTTACGTTGTAAACGATTGTAGGAAGATCGTTACCTGCAGGAGCAGAAATAACTACCTTACGAGCGCCTGCCTTAACGTGAGCAGATGCCTTTTCCTTTGAGGTGTAGAAACCTGTGCACTCAAGTACAACGTCAACACCAAGCTCGCCCCAAGGAAGCTCAGAAGCGTCAGCCTTAGCGTAAATCTTAATTTCCTTACCATCTACGATGATTGAATCATCAGTAGCTGATACTGTATCAGCAAGAGCATACTTACCCTGTGATGAGTCATACTTAAGAAGATGAGCAAGCATCTTTGGGCTTGTAAGATCGTTGATAGCAACTACTTCGTAGCCTTCTGCGCCAAACATTTGACGGAAAGCAAGACGACCGATACGGCCGAAACCATTAATAGCAACTTTTACCATTGGAAAATACCTCCGAAAAATTATTTAATAAATTGCTTTATTATTTACAGTGTTATTTTATACTGTTTGTGATAAATAATCAAGAAAAAAATGTAAATTTTACACTTTTCACAAAAACATATAGTTCAAATAAATAATTTTTTAACGAACTATCAACTTTGGGCTTTTTTTAGCCTTAACACAATGCAGCACAGGCACAGCGAAACAGGGAAAATAATGCCTATAAGCAGGCCTGCTTTTAAATTGTCGCCGCTTGCGCCTGCAATCTCGCCCACAAGGCTGGGTCCTGCCATGCAGCCCAAATCCCCTCCCAGAGCAAGAAAGGCAAACATTGCCGTTGAGCCGCTTTTAAAATGCTCGCTTGCCATGCTGAAGGCGCAGGGCCACATTATACCCACCGAAAAGCCGCAAATCGCACAGCCCGCCAGCGACAGCGCCGCACTTGGGGAAAGGGCGGTTAAAAGATAGGTAGCCGCACACAAAACGCCGCAGCATATCATAGCGCCCGACAGATTGATTTTTGAGCTGAGCTTTGAGTTAATAACCCTGGCTGTGCCCATTAAAAGCGAGAACATACAGGGGCCTGCCAAATCGCCCACAGCCTTTGAAACTCCAAGGCCCGATTCGGCAAGGGCTGATGCCCACTGGCTCATTGACTGTTCTGAGGCACCGGCGCAAATCATAATTATCATAAAAAGCCAAAACATTTTGCTTTTTGCAAGCTGCCTTATGCCTGAAACGCTTTCGTTTGAATCAAGTGTGTTAATTGGCACCCTTGCAAACAAAAGGCCGTTGATTATCGGCACCAGTGCCCAGCCGATTGCAATAATATACCATTTATCTTTGCCCAAAAGGTTAAGCAGCAGTGTTGTAACAATAATAACCGCTACCGAGCCCCAGCAGTAAAAGGAATGTAAAAGGCTCATGGCAGAGGCCTTGTTATCCGTTGGGCAGGCCTCAACAATTGGGCTTATAAGCACCTCGATAAGGCCGCCGCCTATGGCGTAAATTACAGCGGCAATAATCAGCCCTGCAAAGGCGTTGCTTAAAACAAAGGGCAAAACGCCCATTAAAATTAACCCCACGGCAGAAAAAATATGTGCCGTAACAATTGAACGGCGATAACCTATTTTATCCACAAATTTTGAGGAAAAGGCGTCAATGCCAAGCTGGATAAGAAAGTTAAAGGTTATCAGCAGTGTGATTTTTGACAGTTCAATATTAAATGAATCCCTGAAAATGATAAAAAGCAGGGGAGCAAGATTGTTAACTATCGCTTGGGTTATGTAGCCCGCATAGCCTGCAAGCAGGGTGTGCTTATAGGTCAATTTCATAGGTAATTAAGGCCTTTCTTTGAAATTTTACGATAGTATTAAAACATAAAATATAATTATAATCAATACAAATTTGCATTTAAAGCGGAAATGTGTTATTATAATCGGGTATTTTCAAATTTAGCAATGAAGGGGAGAGAATATGACAGTATCACAAATTTGCATTATGATTTCAATTGCCGTATACCTTGTGGCAATGGTTATGATAGGCGTTGTCTATTCAAAGAAAACAAAAAATGTGGGCGACTTTTATTTAGGCGGCAGAAAATTAGGCCCACTCGTTACGGCAATGAGCGCAGAGGCATCGGATATGTCAAGCTATCTGCTTATGGGCTTGCCGGGCTTGGCTTTGCTTTCAGGCGTTGCCGAGGTCGGCTGGACTGTTATCGGCCTTGCCTTGGGTACATATTTTAACTGGCTTATTGTTGCCAAAAGACTTCGTAACTACTCGGAACAAATCGGCGCTATCACAATTCCGGATTTCTTCTCACGCAGGTACAGAGAAAAAAGCAATATAATCATGGCAATTGCAGCTATTATGATTATCATTTTCTTTGTCCCTTACACAGCGTCGGGCTTTTCCGCATGCGGCAAGCTTTTCGGCACACTTTTCGGTGTTGATTATCATCTTGCAATGATAGTTTCGGCAATTATTATTGTGGGCTACACCTCGCTTGGCGGCTTTAATGCGGCATCAATTACAGACTTTATTCAGTCAATAATTATGACTGTTGCGCTTATTATCGTTCTTGTGTTCGGCATAAAGCAAGCAGGCGGTATGGACGCTGTAATCGCCAACGCACAAAGCCTTGACGGTTATCTTGATTTCTTCAAGGGCTACAATGCAGAAACAAATTCCGCAGGCAGTTTTCCGGCACTTTCAGTGATTTCAACCCTTGCCTGGGGCCTTGGTTATTTCGGTATGCCACACATTTTGTTAAGATTTATGGCTATTGAAAACCCTGAAAAAATTAAGCTTTCAAGGCGTGTTGCCTCTGTTTGGGTTGTAATTTCAATGGCAGTTGCGGTTCTTATCGGCATTGTGGGCAAGGCAATGATCAGCAACGGCGCACTTAACTCTTTTGCTGACAGCGAAACCGTTATTGTTCAAATCGCAGGCTTTCTTTCAAGCTTTGGCATTGTACCCGCCCTTCTTGCAGGTGTAATCCTTGCAGGTATTCTTGCAAGCACAATGTCAACCGCCGACAGCCAGCTTTTGGCTGCCTCATCTGCGGCAAGCGAAAACATTTTAGGCGGTCTTTTCAAAATTAAGCTTAACGAAAAAACAGAAATAATAGTTGCCCGTTTAACACTCATTATAATTTCGGTTATCGGTGTGGTTATCGCTTGGGACGCCAATTCATCAGTATTCAGGGTTGTTTCATTTGCCTGGGCAGGCTTTGGCGCAGCCTTCGGCCCCGTTGTGCTCCTTGCTCTGTTTTGGAAACGCTCAAACAAATACGGCGCACTTGCAGGTATGATTGCCGGCGGCGTAATGGTATTTGTTTGGAAATTTATTATTGCAAAGTTAGGCGGAGCGTTTGCTATTTATGAGCTTCTCCCTGCTTTTGTAATCGGCTTGGTTGTAAACATTGTGGTTTCACTTGCAACACCAAAGCCCGAGCAGGATATTATTGATGATTTTGAGACAATACAGGGCTTGGGTAAGTAATCTGTATAAAACAAGGGCGTATCTCGGTTATGCGAGATACGCCCTTTTAAGGTTCTGCTGTTATTTTGTAAGGTTGAGCACGGTTTCTTTATCCACATAGCCTACCGAACGGTTAATTTCCTCTCCGTTTTCAAAGGCGATAAGGCAGGGAATTGCGTTAATGCCGTAATCAAGGGCGATTTCTCTGTCGGTATCGCAGTTAACCTTGCAATACTTAACATCATCGTCCTCCTCGCTTACCTCCTCAATAATCGGGCCAAGCATCATGCAGGGTGCGCACCATTCTGCCCAAAAATCAACCACAACCTTGCCTTGGTAGTTAAAAACCTCGTCATCAAAGTTATCCTTTGTTACTTCTGTTACCATATTTATCATCCTTTCTGCTTTTCATTACAGCTTAATAATATCATAGAACATTATTTTTTTCAATTTCTCATTTATTATTTACATATTTATAAAAATTTGATACAATAAAATTCATTAATCGACAAGGAGGTGCGGCAAGTGGAATACCAAATTTTACCCATGGGCGATATTTGGCAGGGGGGCAGCTTTTGTGTGCCCACAAAAATTGTTGAAAATTACATAAAGCTTGCAAGCGAATATCAGCTTAAGGCATTAATGCTGATTTTGGCTTCAAACGGCAGGGCAAGCAGCCGTGAAATAGCAAAATCCCTTGGCTGCACCGAAAGCGATGCCGATGATTTCCTTGATTTTTGGGTTGAGGAGGGCGTTTTGTCAAAGGACGGCGAGGTTGTAGCGCCTCAGCCGGTTCAGCCACAAATGCCTGCGGAGTCTGTTAAGGCCTCCCGGGAGGTTAAGCCTGTTAAAAAAGTTGAGGCAATGCCCATACCTACATTATCCCCAAAGGATATTGTAAATATTTGCCGTGATAACGAAATGCTTACCGACCTTTTGCGAAATGCACAGGAGGTTATGGCAAAAACACTCAGCCACGCCGAGCAGGAGCTGATTATTAATATGGTTACATATTACGGCCTGCCGGAGGAAATAGTAATAACAATTTTGCACTACTACAAGGGCGAAAAGAAAAAGGGCAAGGCTGTTGGCACCGCTTACATTGCCGCAATGGCTAAAAATTGGAGCGAGGACGGCATTACCACCCTTTCCGCCGCAGAGGAAAGGCTCCGTGATATTGAAAACAGCGACGCTTTGTGGAAGCAGATACTTGAACTTTCGGGCTTGCGCCACAGGAATCCAACCGTTAAGCAAAGGGAAATGATAAAGGCTTGGGCTGATGATTTTTCTATGGAAATGATAGGTCTTGCCTGCGACGCTATGCGTGAGAATACAGACAGACCCAGCCTGCAATATGTTGACAGAATAATTAAAAATTGGCGCAAAAAGGGCATTAAAACACCAAGCGATGTTTTGGCTGATAACGAAAATCACAGCGGCAAGGCACAAAGCACCAAAAAGCCCGGCAAGCTGCAGGGAACGCCTAATTTTGATTTGAATGAAATCACAAAAAAAGCAATGTACGATGACGATTATGATATTTAGAGGTTAACAATATGCCTTACAGTAATGAGATTTACAGAAAAGCGGAGCGTGAGCTTGAAAAAAGGCGCAACAAATCCGCAATGGACGCAGAAATACGCAGAAATGAAATAAGAGCCAAAATTCCCGAGATTGACGATATTCAAAAGAAGCTTTCAAAAATCGGGCTTGAAATATCTAAAATATTCTTCTATAAGGGCGACACCGACCAAAAGCTTGCTAAACTCAGGCAGCAAAGCGAGGCCCTTGTTGAGGAGCGCTCAATTATTTTAAAGCAAAACGGCTACAAGCCAAACGCCATGGCGGAGGAGCATATTTGCCCCACCTGCGAGGACAGGGGATTTATTAACGGCAGAATGTGTGCCTGCCACAGGCAGCTTTTAAAGGATATTATGAAAAAGGAAATTAATAAGTTTGCCCTTCTTGAAAATTATACCTTTGATAATTTCAGCCTGGATTATTACAGCAATACTCCACTTGATAATTCAATTGTTCCACGGAACAAGGCGGAAAAGGTTTTTGAGGCCTCAAGGCGCTATGCTCAAACCTTCAGTCTTGACAGTAAAAACCTTTTGTTCCTGGGCAAAACAGGGCTGGGCAAAACTCATTTATCATTGGCAATTGCAAATGTGGTTATTAACAAGGGCTATTCCGTTTGCTACGGCTCAAGCCAAAATATTTGCGACGATTTGCAGGATGAGCACTACGGCAGAAACGATAATTTGTCATACACCAAGCGCCAAGTGATTGAAAGTGATTTGTTGGTAATTGACGATTTGGGAACGGAAATTCAGAATCAATACAGTGTTGCCACCCTTTACACCATTATTAACACCAGAATTTTATCGCACAAGCCAACGATTATCAGCACCAACTGCGAGTTTGAGGAGTTGCTGGAGAAATATGACCAGCGTATTACCAGCAGGCTGACAGGGGAATATATAACCTTTTATCTGTTTGGCGATGACATCAGAAATAAGAAATAAAATTAAAGCACCGAAGCCGCTGCGGCCTCGGTGCATTCCTTTTATCTAAGGGCTTTATACATTTCAAGTATGTTTTCCTTTGTCAACTCAATGGGGTTCCGTTTCATAAGCATTGACATGCTCTTTTCGGTTAATTCCTCTATCTGCTCATCCGTAACGCAGCCGATTTCGGAAAGGGTGGTTTTCATTCCCATTCTTTTTTTCATTGCGGTAATTTCGTCAGCCATTTCATAGGGTGTGCTAAAGCCGCAATCCTTTGCAAGGGCGGTAATTCTGCCGTCGGAATCCGCATGGTCGGCATTGAATTTTAAGAAATAATCAAGTGTAAAGGCGCAGGCCTCGCCGTGGGGCACTTCGTAAATGTTGGTGAGCGGGAACGAGCAGGCGTGTGAGCCTGTGGTTCTCGGGTGGCTGAAGGCAACTCCCGCAACGATGGACGCCTCTGCCATTTTGCTCCTTGCCTCAAGGTCGGTGGGGTTGTTATATGCCCTTTCAAGATGCTTAAATACCAACCGTGCCGCATAAATGGAGCAGGCAGAGCAAATGGGCTGGTTAAGGGTTGCCCAATAGCTTTCCACTGCGTGGGACAGCACATCAAGACCGGTGGAGGCAGTAACCTGCGGCGGAACGGTTAATGTGAGCTCCGGGTCAATTACCGCAATTTTCGGGTACATCGCCGGGTCGTTCATGGGGTTCTTCAGGTTCTTCGCAAGGTCGGTTAAAACAGAAATGTTTGTTACTTCGCTGGCAGTGCCTGAGGTTGTGGCAACGGCAATCATCGGTATTGCCTCTTTTGAATTTACAACCTTGCCGCCGCTGTGATATGCTTCAATTACATCATCGCCTTTGGCAATGGCACAGGCAGCCTTGCAGCAATCCATGGGCGAACCGCCGCCGAGAGCAACTGCAAAATCTGCATTAATGCTCCTTAATACCTTAACGCAGGCGTTAACATTGTCTGTTGTGGGGTTGGGCCTTATGTCTGAAAAAACAGCCTTGATTTTGCCGCCGCTCATTTTAACAAATTCGTCGGCAACACCGTTTTTTGCAAAGCTGTGCGATGCCACCAAAACGCCGTTTTTGCCGCCTATTGCGTCAATAAAGTTGTTAATTTCTTTTCTCTTTCCTGCACCGAATTCTATTCTTACAGGCAGGTTAAATTGCCAGTTATCCATTTTGCACATCTCCATTAAATATTTGGGTTTATTTTAACACATTATAGCAAAAAATTAAATATTTTTCTTGACAAAATCACAAATTTAGTATATTATATCAAGGCATTGAGAAATAGTGCGCTTTTTTCAGTGCGACAAGCGTAGTAACAAGCGTATCACTCCTGCGGGAGTTTTACATATACCGAGGTGTAACTCAGTTTGGCTAGAGTGCCTGCTTTGGGAGCAGGATGCCGCAGGTTCAAGTCCTGTCACCTCGACCATATCGAGTGTTCATAAGGTATTTGACTTATGAACACTCTTTTTGTTTTATCATATAATTTTTATGTCCGAGCAAGGGTAGCACCTTGCTCTATTTTGTTATACCGATTTGGGTTCTGCTTTTACTCGTACCCTCTGTTTTAAACACATGGCCGAGGCTACAATGCAGCCCTTTAAAGAGGAGTTTGAGCAGTACAAGCTATCAACGGTTGGCGACGGCAAGGTGTGCAGCAAATGTGCCGACATAGCCCGTCAGGTGTTTGACATCAAGGACCGCACACCGGGGGTTAACTTTCCGCCTATGCATCCCTGGTGCAGGTGCACATTTGAAATATATGTTGACGATTGGGACAAATGGCAGGACGATTATGTCAAAAGGCACGGTCAAGCTCCGAATAAGATATTGCAATCCTTCCGGCAAAATGGTAATATGATAAATGACAGCAGTAAGCTGCTTAATCATCCTGTAACACAGGAATCAATCGACAATGTGCCGTTTGTAAAGTTTGATGAGTTTTCAGATGCTCAAAATACTTTTATTTATAACGAGCGCAAAAGGCTACTGCAAAGCCTTATAAATTGCCCGACAGGTCAGGAAAATTCGCTGATTGTTCAGCTTGACAATTTAACACCGTATAAAGTTGTAGAGGGAACAAACGGAAAAACAATGATTGCTGATATTAGCAATTTATATTATGCAATACATAATCATCCTGATTGCGGCGTGCTAAGCCCGGGAGATATATTCAATTTTTTGAATAGGGACAAAATGGTTGCTATTGAAGCACTGGCAAATGACGGAAGTGTCACTGTACTTATGAAAACGGAACAATCAAAAACAGAAAGTTATGGACAATTTTTGAAAAAAAGTCTTGAACAATTTAGCGCAACGCATGATATTGATGTTAGCAAAGATTTTGAATTGTTAAATAAATTTTGTGATAGTTTATTAAAAAAAGGAGTAAAATATGGGTTCAAATACATCAAATATTGATGACGAATACTTTGACGATACATTGACAATTAAACAATTAGTCGAATTATATAAAACTATGCCATCAAAAGAAGAATTCAAAAAAAAGGAAGAAACAACTGCTCAAGAAATTGCAAAATTGAAAGAACGCAACAACAAAACCAAGTAAGTAAGCACCATGCAAAAGCACGGTGCTTTTATTATGCAGTAAAGGAGGTGGTAAAAGGTGTGATAACAGTACAACGCAAAAAAGGTCAGATAACCGTATCAGGCCACGCAGGCTATGCCGAAAAAGGGCACGATATAGTTTGCGCCGCCGTTTCGATATTGATATATAACTTACAAAACAGCATAGAAAGGCTCACGGATGACACTGTGGGCTTTTCTTTTTGCCCGGATGTAACAATTATCGAATACGGCAAACTAAGCGCCCAAGGGCGTTTGCTTGTGGGAATTTTGGGCATGGCGCTTATGCCTATGGGTTATCTGCTTATTTACACCGCTTTGTCATCTGTTGCTCTTGCGGTTGCCTTTCGTATGATACACGGTTTTGCCCTGGCATTTTCAAACACCTCAACATCAACAATAGCCTCCGATATTATCCAAAAGGCTCGCTTTTCTGAGGGTATGGGCATGTTTGGCATGGCAACGGCTCTTGCTACGGCGTGCGCCACTGCAATAGGCGAAATGCTGATGAACAAAAGCTTTACAATATTGTTTGGGGTTTCAACAGGCTGTATGGTTTTGTGCCTGGCGCTGTTTGGATTTTTAAATGTTCCAAAGCTGAAGATTGAGCACAAGCCCTTGAATTTTAAGGGGCTTATTGATAAAGGCGCAATGCCTGCCTCCTGCGTTGTTCTTGTTTTTCTGCTTACATACGGGGCACTTGAAAATTACACGCTGAAATTTGTGTCGCAAACCGATAAAATCACGCTTTCGGGCGGTGTATATTTTACTGTTATGGCAATGGCTGTTAATATTGCACCCCCTGAGCGCAGGGGCGCTGCCAACTCCACATTCCTTTGCGCTTATGACATTGGAATAGGCATAGGCGGCGGTATTGCAGGCGTGCTGATTGATGCCGTGGGCTACAATTATATGTTTGCGATAATTTCTGTTGCAAATATTATTTCAATTATCATTTATTTTGCTTGGGGAAGCAAGCACCCATCGTCAATGACATACAGAATTAAAAATAAACTCAATTAGCATAATAAAGCTGCGCCTGTAACCGATTGAACCCGCTGTTTTTTCAAAATGGTTTGACAATTATCGGCAATAGTGTTATTATATTTTCAACTTAATAAGTCAGGGGTGCACAGGCTTTTCTGTTGCTGAGATTATACCCTTCTAACCTGTTCGATAATGCGAGCGTAGGAAGACGATATGAAGCAAAATTCTATCCCTGCTGTTTAAGCAGGGCTTTTTTCTTTTGACCTATTAAGAAATAAATTAATAAGGAGGCTTTATTATGAAAGCAAGTGTTGCAATTCAGGTTTTACCTGAGGTTAAGGGCGATGAAAACGAGCTTATCCGCATTGTTGACGAGGTTATAGCCTACATAAAGTCAACAGGGCTTAACTGTTATGTAGGCCCTTTTGAAACAACAATTGAGGGCGAAAGCTACGACGAGCTTATGGAAATAGTTGCAAACTGCCAAAAGGTTGCGATTAAAGCAGGCTGCGAAAGCGTAAGCTCTTACATTAAGGTTGTTTATAACCCTGACGGCGAGGTGCTTACCATTGACAAAAAGGTTACAAAGCATCACCAATAAAATAGCGCCGCTTATTGCGTTGGCGGCGTTGGTTTTGATTTGGTTCTTTTGTGCAAAGGGCGAGGTTGTGCCTGCATATATGCTGCCGTCGCCGGTGGATGTTGCCAAGGCTTTTGTTAATAATTTTTCAATTATGATGAAGCAGGCGTCAGTAACCGTGCAGGAAACCGTTTACGGCTTGGCAATAGGCATTGCTTTGGCATTTTTAATTGCCACACTTATGGACCGTTTCAAATTTCTATATAAAGCATTTTATCCCATTTTGGTTATAACGCAAACCATACCGACCATTGCGATAGCGCCCCTTTTGGTGCTGTGGATGGGTTTTGGCATGGCACCGAAAATCACGCTGGTGGTTGTTACCACATTTTTCCCCATTGCAATAGGGCTGCTTGGCGGATATGAGGGTGTTGACCCTGACGCAATCAATTTGATGAGAGCAATGGGCGCAAGCCGTGTTCAGATTTTCAGGTATGTTAAATTGCCAAACGCAATACCGGATTTCTTTTCGGGACTGCGTATTTCTGCTGCTTATGCTGTGGTTGGCGCAGTTGTCAGCGAATGGTTGGGCGGCTTTGAGGGCCTTGGAGTTTATATGACAAGGGCGCAAAAAGCTTATGCCTTTGATAAAATGTTTGCAGTAATTATTTTTATTTCAGTAATAAGCCTGGTGCTTATGGGTGCGGTTTCGGTGCTTGAAAAAATTTGCACCCCCTGGCGCAGGCATTTAAAAGAAAATCATTAAAGAGGTAAATTATGAAAGCTTTTAAAAAAATCTTATCGGTTTTGCTTGCAGTTGCTTTAGTTTTAAGCTTTGCGGCTTGCTCAAAATCAAATGATGACACAAAAACAGATTCAGACAGCAAAACATCGGAAACAGCAGATTTAAAGGAAATTGTCGTTTCCCTTGACTGGACACCTAACACAAACCACACAGGCCTTTATGTAGCTCTCCAAAAGGGCTATTACAAGGATGCAGGCTTTGATGTTAAAATCGTTCAACCGCCTGAGGGCGACGCTATTGTTGCCTGCTCATCAGGCAAGGTTCAGTATGCAATCGGATATCAAGACCTTCTTTCATCCGCTTTTGCATCGGATACCCCTATGGAGGTTACAGCAGTTGCAGCTATTCTTCAGCACAACACCTCCTGCATCATTTCTAAAAAGGGCGCAGGAATGGACAGGCCAAAGGGCTTAACCGGCAAGGAATATTTAACCTGGCAATCTCCTGCCGAGCTTGCAATGATGGAAAATATTGTTAATGCAGACGGCGGCGATTGGTCAAAGGTTAAGCAGGTTCCCGATGTTCCTACCGACGAGGCAAGGGATGTTGAGGCTAACCCGAATCACGCAATTTGGGTTTACTACGGCTGGGGCGTAATCAACGCACAGGTTAACAACATTGATGTTGACACCTTCTTTATTAAAGACCTTAACCCTGTATTTGATTACTATTCTCCTGTTCTTGTTGCAAATAACGATTATATCAGCAGCAATCCCGATGATGTTAAGGCATTCCTTGCAGCAACACAAAAGGGCTATGAGTATGCTGTTGAAAATCCTGACGATGCTGCACAAATCCTTATTGACAGCGACGAAACAGGCTCACTTAAAGGCTCTGAGGAGCTTGTTAAAAAGAGCCAGCAGTATATGGCTGACCAATATATTGCAGACGCACCAAAGTGGGGCTACATTGACCCTGCCCGTTGGAATGCATTTTACAATTGGATTAACGAGGAAAAGCTTGTTGATAAGGAATTGCCCGAAAATACAGGCTTTACAAACGATTATTTGGCATAATTATGAGCGTAATTTTAAAAGCAGAGGACATTAACAAAACCTTTGGCGAAAAGCAGGTTTTAAAGGATGTGTCAATTGAGCTTAATAAGGGCGAGATAATCAGCCTTTTGGGCGTTAGCGGCTCGGGCAAAACCACCCTGTTTAACATTCTTTCGGGCATTTATAAGCCTGACAGCGGCAAGGTTTATTTAAAGGGGGAGGACGTAACCGCCAAGCCCGGCAAGGTAAGCTATATGCTGCAAAAGGATTTGCTTTTTCCTTACAGAAAGGTAATTGACAATGTGTGCCTGCCGCTGATTGTTAACGGCACCAAAAAGTCCGAGGCAAGAAAAATTGCCCTGCCTTACTTTGAAACCTTCGGCCTTGCAGGCTATGAATATAAATATCCAAGCCAGCTTTCAGGCGGAATGAGGCAGAGAGCGGCGCTTTTGCGAACCTATTTGTCATCAAACGGCGTTGCCCTTCTTGACGAGCCCTTTTCCGCACTGGATACAATAACAAAAACCGTTATTCACGGCTGGTATCTTGATGTAATGAAAAAAATTGATTTGTCAACGGTGTTTATTACCCACGATATTGACGAGGCTATCTTGCTGTCGGATAAAATTTATATTCTGTCGGGGGAGCCGTCAACCATCAGCAATTGCATCGAGATTGACGCACCAAAGCCAAGGTCCGCAGATTTTAATCTTACCGATGAATTTTTATCCTATAAACGAAAAATAGTTCAAATATTGCATTTGCAATAAAAAAAGGCTGTTGCGAAACAAGTTTTCGCAACAGCTCTTTTCTTTGTTAAATTAAGGCTTTATTCATTACCATTTATATAATTCGGTTTTATTTTACTTTAGTGCTGAGGGTTGTGCTCCAGGGGGAGTAAAGCTTTTTGTTGCCGTGGGTTTTATATGCCCTTATCCGCACATAGTATTTTTTGTTTGACTGTGCGGTTGCAATTACCTTTGCTGTGCTTGCGGAGGAGGCGGTAACGGTTTTGCGGTTTGATGAAAAATTGCTTGTGGTGCTCCACATTATTTCATAGCCGCTCACGCTGCTTACCTTTTTCCATTTAAAGGTAATTCGCTTTTTTGAGTTTGACACGGCACTTGCTGCTTTGGGTGCGCTCGGTGCGGTGTAGGCCTTTAGCACCTTGCTGTTTTCGCCGTAAAGCACAGTGTTGTTGTATGAGTTTTTATACGCTTTAATAATAAAGGAATATTCTGAATTAGGCTTTAAATCTGTAACCTTAACAGAGGTGGAGGTTACGGTTTTATAAAGCCTTGTTTTTTTAGTGCTTGGGTAATATTTGTAAATTTTGTAGCCTGTTGAGTTGCCCACCTTGCTCCAGCTTAAAGTAACTTGTTTGGGCGCCGCCGTATAGCTGATTGATTTAACGGTTGACGGCTTGGTGGAGTCCTTAACAGAATTTGAGAATGCGCTGTAATATTTTTTATTGTTTACGATTTTGTAAGCACGGATTTTTACAGTGTAGCTGGAGGCAACGGTTAAATTGTTGATTGTAAAGTAATTATTTTCGGTTTCGCCTGCCTTTTGCCAACCCTCTTTTCTGTAAATCTGCACCTCGTAGCCGTCGGCATAGGGGTTTTTATCCCACTTAACCTTTAAATAGGTTTGCCCTCTGCTTGACAGCCTTGCATTTTTTGCAGCGGGCGGCACAATGTTAAAATAAACATTCTTTTTTGTAACATCTGCATAATCGCCGATACCTTTTATTGTGATTTTTGCCCTGCCTATTTCCACATTGCTTGAGTATGAAAGGGTGTAGTCCTCGTCTTTAACAAGCTTTTTATCCTTGTAGCTTACACTGATTGCGGGGGTTATTTCCTCGCCGGTGTATGCAATGTCGCTTATATCCTCAACGCTGAAATCATCATTCGGTGGAATATACATAAAGTTGCAGTCAACATTGCCGTCAATGCCGTTAACCCTGCCGCTTGATGTGTATTGCCAAATGTTAAAATCGCCTTTGTAATTGGTGTTGGTGGTGTAGTGGGCAAGCCAAATGCCGTAGCCCTCCTGCTGTAATTTTTCAGGATAAAGATGATTGGTTAAAAAGCTTGCGTTGGCATAAACCATTGCGTTGTAGCCTGCCGCTTTTATGGTGTCGCAAAAGGCAAGGGCGTTATTGGTCATTTGTGTTTTTGTGAGCTTTGCGTTATAAAGCCTGCCTGTTGTTCCGTTTGAGCCTGCAAATTCAATATCCCACACAACGGGCAGGTCAAGGCTTTGATTGCCCAGCCTTTCCAAAACACGATTTGCCTCGGCCACAGCCTCTCTTTGGCTTATTGCCTGTGAATAAAAATAAACGCCCACCTTTATTCCCGCCGCCTTGGCGTCTTTAATATAGGTGGCAAATTTGGGGTCAGGGCAGAGGGTGCCTTTTGTGCCGTAGCCACGGTAGCCCACCCTGATTATAGCAAACTTAACCCCTGCTTTTTTTACCTTGTTAAAATCAATGTCGCCGTTGTAGTAGGAAATATCAATGCCGTTGGCAATTTCATAATCGTCAAACCTGCTTTGGTGGGTGTAGGTTTTTGAAATAAAGGGGCTTTTGGTTGTTGCGCCAAAGGCTGTTGTGGTTGTTAAAATAACAGCCAACGATAAAAATACAGATAATATTTTACTAAAGGATTTCATCAATTCTCCTTTCCTGTGTACCAGTAATTCATATCTACATAATCGGAATTAACGCCGGGGCAGCTGCCCTTGTTGGAATACTGCCAAAAATCATAATTGCCCTTGTAGGTTACCTTTTTGTTATAATCGGCAACCCAAATTTTTGCATCGCTGCACAGCTCGTCTGCATAAATATCGGATTTAAAAACGTTGCTTGATGCATAAACAGCGGGCACATAACCGTTATCAATAATTCTTTTGCAAAATGCATTTAGCAAATCCGTTGCCTCACGCTTTGAAAGCTTGGCTTGGTGCAGCCTGCCGTCAATATCTCCGCTATCATTATATGCGTACTCAAAATCAATGACAATGGGCAGGGTAATATCGTGCTGTGCGGCAAAGTCCAGGGCAAGGTCGGCTTCCTCAACGGCCTCCTCCTCGTTTATAGCCTGGGAGTAAACATATATCCCCACGGGAACATCGTTTTTGTTGGCGTTTTTCAGGTTTTGCCTTGCTCTTTTATCAATGCAAAGGTTGCCGTTGGAGTAGCCCCTGTATGCCACCCTGACAAAGGCAAAATCAATGCTTTGGCTTGCCTCCTCCCAGTCGATTTTCCCATTGTGGGAGGACACATCAATGCCAAATGCCACATCCTTGTCAATTATTGCAAGCCGGTGCTGCTTTACGCTGTTGTTATGTATGCTGATTGCAATGCCTGTGATAACGGCAATCAGTGTTAAAATGCAAAATACAACGGCGATAATTCCACGCTTGTTGTTTTTCAGGTTTTTTATTGATTTTTTAAGCTTGCTTGTGCTTTTTGCTTTTGTTTTTGTTTTTTTGCGCTTGCCCTTTGCAGCGGGCTTCTTTTTAGCTGTTGTGCGCTTTTTTGTTTTTACTTTACTTGGCATATAAAATTCCTCATTCGATATATATTAACTAATATTGTGATTTTTTTCAATAGTAATGGGGCAAAATTTACATTTGAACCTCGGTTTATAATAATTTTTCTTTTATTTGGTAAAAACTTATGATATAATGATAATATATTTTAAAAAAATGTGAAAAATGACAAGAAATAAAGGCGAAAGCCCTACAATATTGCTATTAGTGAGGGAGAAATATGGCTGACAGTAACGAAAAAGAAATAAGATATGTGGGCGTGAGGGAAAACCTTGCCTACGGCTTTGCAAACGCAGGGCAGGTGTTTGGCTACAATCTTGTGGCGGGGGGATATTTGTCCCTGTTTTTTATTAAGGTGTTCGGTATTCCGTCAGAGGCTGTGAGCTTGATGATTCTCATTCTCGGCGCTTGGGACACCATAAACGACCCCCTTATGGGAGGAATTATTGATAAAACCAGAACCCGATACGGCAAACTGAGGCCTTATCTGCTTTTTGTGCCCATACCGCTTTCAGTTGCAACAATAATGCTGTTTGCAGGCCCTGAAATATTAGCAGATGCAAAATCAACCACCATAAAAATCGTTTATATGTATATTTCCTATTTTGTTTGGGAATTCTTTTACACCATAGGCGATGTGCCGTTTTGGGGCATGAGCACGGCTATTTCGCCCTCCCCAAGCGACAGAACAAGGGCAATTTCAACAGCCAGGTTCATTTCGTCAATTTTGGGCGGCCTTTCAACAACCTCACTTGTTGTTATGATGGATTTAACCAACAACGGCGTGTGGAAATTAACCCTTTCACAGGACTTTTTAATCCTTGCGATAATTGCTGCATTTATGCTGCTTTTCCTGTTCTCGCTGGCAGGCAGAAAAACCAAGGAGCGTGTTGTTCAAACGATTAAGGAGCCGTCGGTGCTTGAAGGCTTCAAAATTATGTTTAAAAACAAGCCCCTTATGCTGATTATTACAGGCAATGTTATAGGCTCATTAGGCGGTTTGGCAAGCGTTTTCAGAACCTATTATTTTGACACAGTGCTTAATTTAAACTCCGCCGTATTGTGGATTTCACTGCCGGGCACAATTTTCGGCTTTTTAACATATCTGCTTATACCAAAACTTAAAAAGAGGTTTGATAACAGGCAGATTGTATTTTTAAACGGCATTTGCAGGCTTGTTGTCGGTGCGATTGTATTTTTTGTAGGCTTAAAATTCTACAACACCAGCGTGCTGGCGGTTTCTATTTTGCTTATGCTGCAAAACTTTGTGTTCAGCTTTTTTGACACAATAAATATGGTAATTCCAACCGAAATGATTGGCGATACCGTTGATTATATGGAATGGAAAACAGGGGAGAGAAACGAGGGCGTAAGCTTTTCGGTGCTTACCTTTGTGGGCAAGCTTACCGGCTCAATTTCAACATCGCTGGGTGCGGCGCTTTTGCCGATTATCGGCTTGAGCTTTGAAACAAATGCCCAAGGGCAAAGCGTTGCGGTTAAGGGCGACAAAACAGATTTGTATGTTTGGGCGCTGTTTACCCTTATTCCAAACCTGTTAAACATTTTCTCACTTATTCCGTATTTCTTCTATGACCTTACAGGGGAAAAGCTTAAAACCATCAGGTCTGAAATGAAGGAAAGGCGTGAGAATTTATCAAAAGAAGTATCTGTGGGAGGTGAAAGCCATGAGTAAGTGCCCCAAATGCGGCGAAAAAATAAAGCTTACATACCTTAAAGCGGAGTGCCCCAAGTGCGGCGTCAATATGCTTTATTATAAAATGGATGAGCGCCTTGCGGAGGACGCTAAGAACGCCCAAAGAGAGGTTGACGCTGTTAACCGCTTTTTAAATATCATTAAGGATTCGACAATCAAAACCCCTTGGCATATTGTAAGACTCGTTTTGTTTTTTGCACCTCTTGCTTCCATGTGCCTGCCGATGTTTTGGGCAGGGCACAAAAAGGTTTCGTTAATATCCTTTATTTTAAGCATTGTTAACCACGGCTTTGACCTTGGTGCAATTGCGGCGGATAAATCATACCTTTTTGCGGTGCTTTCAATTGTTTGCGTAATTGTGTTCAGCCTTGTTGAAATAATTTGCTCACTGTTTTCAGCCACAAAAAACGGCTATATGCGAAACATGGTTGCCTTTACCGTTAACCTTGTTGTGCTGATTACCATGACGGCTCTTGCAATAGGCTTTGGCGCAGGCACAATGATAGGCTTGGAAATCACCCTTGCAATATATTTTGTAAAGCTTGTGCTGCACAATGTTGCAGATAAAAAACAAATTAAAAAAAGCGGCGCCTTGGCTGTGTTGACAGTTGCGGCAATTATTCTTTCCGCATGCAGTTCAAACCGGCCCGAGGCAAGGGATTATACCGCTCCCCAAGCTGAAAACGGCGCTGTCAGCGTTGTGTCATACAATGTTGCGTCGGTATTCGGAACAAGCTTTGACGATACGGACAGCATGGTGCGCTGCGGTCGCTTTGCTAGCTATATAAATCAAATTTCTCCGGATTTAATCGGCACTCAGGAAATGAACTCTTACTGGTTAAACGAGCTTGGCTCCACAATGCCCGATTATGCAAGTTACGGCGTTAAGCGTGGCGGCGACGGCGATGAAAAAAGCAGTGAAATGAATGCTGTTTTTTGGAAAAAAGCAAAATTCTCCTCCCTTGAGCAAAATACAATTTGGCTCAGTGAAACTCCAAATGAGGAGAGTAAATATACCTATACCGATGATGAGGGCAACCCTGCCGAGGCAGGCTGTTACAGAATTTGCAGCTATGTGGCTTTGGTCGATAACCAAACAGGGGAGCAGCTGCTGTTTTTAAACACCCACCTTGACAATGCCTCCGAGCAGGCGGCTGATTTCGGTGCGAATGTTATTATGGAAAAAATCGAGGCGCTGAAAACAAAGTACGGCGACGACGCTAAAATTGTTTTAACCGGCGATTTTAACGAAACCGACGATGGCGAGGCATACAAGCTTGTTGCCCAAAAGCTTAACGATTGCACTGATAAATCAAAGGAAACCGCCACTTACCAAGAGTGGGGCTATTGCAACACAGGCGACAAGCCCATTGACTTTATTTTCACAACCGGCAGCGGCTCAGGCTACACGGTGCTTAACGATTTAAATAACGGCTATGTGTCCGACCATTACGGTATATATTCAAACATAACATTTTAACGGCAAAATGCCTTGGCACGGTTTCCCGATACCAAGGCATTTTTTATATGTGTCAGTTGTTATCGTTATTGTCGCCGCAGGGACAATCGCAGTCGCTGCTTCTGTCAGGGGGGAAGAATTCGTCAACGGGGAACTCAATACCCTGGAAGGTTTGGCATGGATTTTGCGTTGTGCAGTTGCACTCTCTGTCAGGAATGCAGAAATCGTATGCCGGAATTGTCATTTGAACATCACGCTCAATTTGAACAATTGAGAATAAGCCTAAGCTTACAACAACCGTGCGTAACGAGCTTGCAGGTATTCCCGGCTCGCCGATATTGTTTAAAATCGACTGTGGGAAGGATGAAATTGTTGGCAATGAGCAGTCGCAGCTGTCAATTACATCTGTTTGCAAAACAACCGGGTCAACAGCTTGCACCTTTGCGGTTGGGTTTGTGTATTGCGGTGCCTCGGGGCAGTCAATATCACAGGCGTTGTTGTCAGACATAAAGATTTTAACATCGCCCTCTGAGCCGTAAAGAATGCATTTCTTTTCAAAGCCCGTATAGCCCACTGCAACCTGAGGAGTGGTGCAGGGTGCTGAATAGGTATCAAAGCGGAGCTTAAAGTAAAAATGTATTGTTACATTATAAAAGCCTCTGTTAAATGGAACCTCCTCAACATCAATGCTTACGGCGCAAATTGTGCAGTCACGGCACTTCATTGTTACCGCCTCGTCAATTAATCTTTGAGATGTTCCAAAGAATGTAACTCTTAAATCCTCCAAGCAGTCCTTGCTGACACAAGAATCGTAAATTCTTTTGGTGTCAATGCATACGGCTTCGTTTATTCGTCTTTCTCCTGTGTTGATAATAGGATTATCAGCCATAAAAAAACTCCTTCATAGTTATTTGAAGCATAACTTTTTTACTTCTATACATTCTATGAATCTGCTTTGGGTTTGACAATAAAAAATAAAAAATACGCCTGTCTGTTAACAGACAGGCGTTTATCATATCAGTATCAGCCGTTAAGAATTTCAAAATTCTTTTTGTTGCATTTGTAAAGGTTTTTAAATACCTCAAAGTTGCGGTCATATACCTTTTTGTTTGCAGGGTTTGGCTTGTAGGTTGTCTTAATAGGAATAAGCTTTTTAACTTCAAATATTGACGGAATCAATCCCATTCCAACTGCGATACATGCAGCTGCGCCTACTGCGCCGATGTTTTGAGGAGATTCAACAACAACAACCTCTCTTTGAAGAATATCAGCAAGGATTTGGCAGGTAGCCTCGCCCAGCGCACCGCCGCCGCAAAAACGAACGGTGTCATTTTTCTTAAGATTTTTAACCTTCGGCTTTTCCTCCTGCCTTTCAAGCATCCATCTCATGTGGAAGCAAATGCCTTCAACCACCGCTCTGATAAGCTCGGTTTTACCTGTATCAAGGCGAATGTTAAAGAACATTCCGGCAGCATTTGGGTCCTCAAACGGGCAACGGTTACCGTGAAGCCACGGTGTGAATACCACGCCGTCAGAGCCCGGGTTAGCACGCTCGATAACCTCTTCAAGGTAATCGTACATATTAAATTCCATTTGCTCAAGGCTGTCTGCCGCATTGCCGTATTTTCTTAAAAATACACCTATTTCGTCAAGTGCAAGGTGGTCCTTAACCCAGCCGACGCACTTGTTTGATGTTTCAAGCTCTCCAAAGAAATTATAGGTTTTCGGGTTAACGCCCACAATAGATGCCATCATAGCCCCCGCATCTACAAACTGCTCGGGAACAACGGTTCCTACCCAGCCTGATGTGCCTGAATAAATGTGAGTGTCGCCAACCTCAACTGCACCTGCGCCAACACCGATAAGTGATGCGTCGCCGCCGCCGCCGTAAACTGCGGTTCCGGCAGCAAGGCCAAGCTCCTCGGCAGCCTTTTCTGTAATTTCGCCAACCTTTTCAGTGCTTTGCTTAATTTCGGGAAGGTGCTCAATGTTAACGCCAACCATGTTGCAAACAGGCTTGCACCAGCCCTCGTGACCCTTACGGGTATCGTAAAGAAGTGTGCCGAATGCAGAGTCCTGGGTCATTACAAATTCCCCTGTAAGTCTGCAAATTAAGTATTCCTTAATATCAAGCCACTTGTAAATTTTCTTAAAGTTTTCAGGCTCGTGAGCCTCAACCCATTTGTACTTCCAAATAGGGTCTTTAACAGATGAAGAAACTGCCTGTGTGTAATAAAGATATTTAAGGCACTTTGTAATTTCAGCACCGGCGATTTGAACGCCGTGGGCAATGCCCTTTTGCAGCTCCTCTCTTGCACGCTGGTCCATATAAGTCATAGGGCGACGGATGCAATTACCCTCCTTGTCAACAAGAACAAGGCCTTGCATTGCCGAACAGAAGCTGACACCCTCTACCTGCTCATTACTTACATTCGGTGCCTTTTCAAAAACAGTTTTGGTGGTTATGCACATAGCCTCCCACCATTCGTCGGCATCCTGCTCGGCACCGCCCTTAACGCCTGTTTCCTCGTCAACATACAGTTTGTAGCCTGCTGTTGCGGAGCTGAGAATTTTCATTTCCTTGTCAATTTCGATAAGGCAGGTTTTAACACCTGTGGTGCCTATATCATAGGTAATAACATATTTGCTCATAAAATCAATATCCTCCCATTATGAACAGATTATTTTTCAAATGTAAAAGCCGACTCAATAAATTTCAGCAGTTGAATAACAATCTGCTCGTCATCCATTTCGTCAACGTTAACGCCGGTATAAATTTCAAAGCGCTCCCTGTAATAATCGCAGGAATAGGAAAATTGCAGAGTGGTTAAAAGATTATCCAGGAAAAATGCAAACATCCTGGGGTCTAAATCCCCACGAACATCGCCGCTTGCCAGTGCCGATGTAATTGCGCTTATGTATTTTTTACTTGTGCCGCTTTCTATTTCGTTTGCAAGGGTCTTAACCATTTTTGTGCCCTTGTCGTTTGCAATTTCATTATATAACCTTATATAGTTTGCATTCTTTCTTGAATGCTTGCAGGTGGTGCGAATAAGTTTTTCGGCTTTTGTGAGCAGTTTATCGTCGCTTTTTAATATTTCGTCAACCGCCTCGTCAAGAATTTGCATACCCCTTTGCAGGCAGGTGACAAATAAATCCTCCTTGGTTGAAAAATATTTATACATCAGGCCTATGCTGATGCCTGCATTCTTTGCTATTATATTAATGTTAGCGTTTTCATATCCCTTTGACGCAAATTCCTCAATGCCGACCTGTAAAATTTTTTCTTTTCTTTCGTCGGTTGCCCGTTCAAAGGCGTCTTTATATCTTTTCTCAATCATAACAATTTCTGTAAGTTTGCACAAATCAGAGCGTGTTTTGATGTGCAAGGTTTACAAAACTCCTTCGGTGAGTTGTAGTTCACTATGCATATACTACCATTTATTGTGGTTTTTTGCAACAATATTAACTAAATTTTTATAAGTTTTCGATTGACAAATCGTAAAAAAGTGATATACTTAAAGTGTAATTTTAGTGAGCAGTCGCTCACGCAAAAAAAGGTGAGCGACTGCTCACAACCGTTTAAATTATTTTAAGGAGGATTATTTATGGATACAAGATTCGCTATCACAGAGTATCCTAATGCTGCTGCACTTACCGCACAGCTTGATGCACTCATCAAAAAACCAATTTACTCAATCAACAGAGCTGCTCTTAAAGAGTATGAAACAGAATACTTTGACAAAAAATGCGCAAAGTCAAAGGAAATGATTACAGAGGCTAAGAATGTTATTCCCGGCGGTGTTCAACACAACCTTGCATTCAACTATCCTTTCCCAATTGTAATGACAAAAGCAAAGGGCAACAGGCTCTATGATATTGACGGTAACGAATATTTTGACTTCCTTCAGGCAGGCGGCCCAACAATTATCGGTTCAAACGATGATGTTGTTAAGGAAGAGGTTAAAAAGCTTCTTGATGACTGCGGTCCGTCAACAGGTCTTTTCCATCCTTATGAATATAAACTCGCAAAGAAAATCAGCGAATGTGTTCCTTCAGTAGAAATGTTCCGTATGCTCGGTTCAGGTACTGAGGCTTGTATGTGTGCCGTTCGTGTAGCTCGTCTTGCAACAGGTCACAAGAACATTATTAAGATGGGCGGCGCTTACCACGGTTGGTCAGACCAGCTTGCTTGGGGTATGCGTGTACCCGGTACTCTTAACATGCAATCACACGGTGTGCCAATGTTCGTATTCAAGCACACACAAGAGTTCTTCCCCAATGATTTGAAGGATCTTGAAAAGAAGCTTAAGATCAACAAGCTTCGTGGCGGCACAGCTGCTGTATTCATTGAGCCGTGCGGCCCAGAATCAGCAACCCGCCCCGTTGACAAGGACTTTCCTAAGGGCGTTCAGGCACTTTGCCGCAAGTACGGTGCTCTCCTTGTTTGTGACGAGGTTGTTACCGGCTTCCGTATCGGCATTTCAGGCGCACAGGGCTACTATGGTATTGACCCTGATATTACAATCTTCGGTAAGATTATCGCAGGCGGCTATCCGGGTGCAGGCGGTATCGGCGGTCACAGAGAAGTTATGAAATATCTTGGCGCAGGTCTTGATAAGGCTGAGGGCAAGAAGATTCATAAGGCAATGTGCGGCGGTACAATGGCTGCTACACCTATCTCTTGCTGTGCAGGTTACACAGTAATTAACGAAATTGAAAAGAGAAATGCTTGCCAGGTTGCAGGTCAAATGGCTGACAGACTTGTTAAGGGTATTAACGAGTCAATCAAAAAGTATGACCTTCCGTTCGTTTGCTACAATGTCGGCTCAATTTGCCAGCTTCATACAGTGGCAACAATGCACTTCAGCGTTAACTGGAAGAAGCCATGGACTATTCCTACTGTACTTAAGCAAACAGGCATCCGCCAAACAGAGATGCAGTATATGGGCGCTGCTTACATGGCAGAGGGTCTTGTTACACTTGCAGGTTCTCGTCTTTACACCTCAAGCGCTTACACTGAAGAGGATATCGACGAATGCATCAAGCGTTTTGACAAGGTTCTTTCAAAGTGCGAAAAGATTGATTATTAATCAAACTTAATACAAATTAAATAAGGAGCGGGTTTACTCGCTCCTTTTAATGGATTTATAGGAGAAATAAGTATGGCTTATACTATTGAAGAAGCAAAGGAGCTTTGCGTTAAAGCTGGTAAGGAATTAATCGAAAAAGGCCTTATTGCCCGCACATGGGGTAATGTTTCTGCCCGTATTTCAGATACACAGTTTGTTATTACACCGTCAGGCAGAGCTTATGAAACCCTTACTCCTGATGAAATTGTTGTTGTTAACATTGACGATTGCTCTTACGAGGGCGACATTAAGCCTTCATCGGAAAAAGGCGTTCACGCAGCTGCTTATCGCCATCATCCCACAGTTGATTTTGTAATTCATACCCACCAAAAGGCTGCAACAATTGTCAGCATCACAGGTATGACAATTACAAATGTTTATGATGAATTTAAACCTGTTCTCGGCGACAGGGTCCCCACCGCAGAATATGCTATGTCAACAACAGATTCTCTTCGCAAGAAAGTTGAAAACTGCATTGTTACAAACCCAAGTTGCTATGCAATTATGCTTATGCACCACGGTGCGTTGGTAATGGGCGAAAACTATGACAATGCTTTTGCACTTGCAGAAAATCTTGAGGCTTGCTGTAACAAGGTTCTTCAGGATAACTATCTTCGCCATTCTTGGGAAAAGACATATTCAGACGACGCTAAAAGAGCATATTTCCTTGACAAAAATGGTGCTCAGCCAATGCCTGAAACAATCTGCGACCTTGGTTCATCCGTAAGAAACGGCTCAACCTTTACCCTTACAGTCGGCGGCAAAACCGTTGATGTTGATATGGAAACAGGCTTGGGTGTTAACGGCGTTGCACCGAAGGTTGAAAAAATTCACCGTGCAATTTACAATTCTGAGGATTGCACAAAAATTATGCATGTTGCAACACCCGATGTTGTTGCTGTTTCATGCACAGGCGAGCCAATGCGTCCTATGATTGACGACTTTGCTCAAATCGTTGGCCTTGATGTTAAAAATTGCCCATGGATTGACGGCGACACAGACGCTTGCGCTAAGGAAATCGGCAAGGCAATCGACGGCAGAAACGCTGTTCTCATTCAGGGTAACGGCGCTTTGGTTACAGGCAACAGCGACGGCGACCTTCAAGCTCTTGATATTATTATGGATAAGGGCTGTGCGGCAGTTATTGATTGCGATATTTTCAATCGTCCGCACTATGTTCCAAAGGCAGAATGCTTCCTTATGAGAACCGTTTATCTTGCTAAATATTCAAAGAAGATTGACGAGAAATAATTAAATAAAACCAAGCACGGCAGGTGGGAAGTTCTTTTGTGCACCCCTTGCCGTGCTTTCTTATTTTATTGGGTTATTGTGTTGAATAATGACAAAGCTTGTGATATATTATACTCATATTTAAAGGAGTTATATATGAATTTTAAACCTTACAATCCTTTTGCACGATTAAAGCCAAACGAATGGGTGTTGTGGCTGGCATCGGTGGCAGTTGTGGGCGTATCGGGCGCTTTTGCAGGCTCTTCGGGAGTGTTGAGCACAGTTGCCTCGGTTATCGGTGTTACGGCGCTTATTTTTGTTGCCAAGGGCGATGCCTTTGGGCAGGTAATAACAATAATATTCAGTATTCTTTACGGTATAGTTTCGCTGAAATTTAAGTATTACGGCGAAATGATAACCTATATTTTTATGTCTGCACCGGCGGCGTTTATAACCTTGATTGCCTGGCTTAGGCACCCCTATAAGGATTCCCACGAGGTTAAGGTGGGCAGGCTGACCAAAGGAAAATTGGCCTTTGCCGTTGCGGCCTCGGCTGCGCTTACGGTTGCGTTTTACTTTATGTTAAAGTATTTAAACACAACAAATTTGGAGGTGAGCACCGTTTCCGTGCTCACAAGCGCCCTTGCCAGCATACTGCTGATTCTTCGCTCGCCCTATTATGCCCTTGCATATTCTCTTAACGATATTGTGTTAATTGTTTTGTGGCTCCTTGCCACCTTGGAGAATATTAAATATTTGCCCATGATTTTGTGCTTTGTAATGTTTTTGGCAAACGATTTATACGGCTTTTATAATTGGAAGAAAATGAAGAAAAGGCAGGCGTAACTATGGAAATTTGGATTGTCAGGCACGGCGACCCCGATTATGCTAACGATACATTAACGGAAAAAGGGGAGCGTGAGGCAAAGCTGCTGGCTGAAAGGCTTGCAAAGGAAAATTTTGACGCTTATTATTGCTCGCCCCTGGGCAGAGCACAAAAAACCGCCTCATATACCTTGGAGAAAACAGGCAAAACCGCTGTTACATACCAATGGCTCAGGGAGTTTGAGGGCAAGGTTGGCACACTGCTTAACAAACGCAACTGTTGGGACAGAATGCCCGATTATTGGAGCAATATTGACGATTATTACAGCTATGATAAATGGCTTGATGTTGATTTGATGAAAAAGGGCAGCGTTAAAAAATGCTACGATATGGTTTGCAACGGAGTTGATGAGCTCCTTGAAAAGCATGGCTATGTAAAAAACGGCAGAATTTATAATGCGGTCAGGTCAAATCACGATAAAATAGTCCTTTTTTGCCACTTTGGGGTGGAATCTGTAATTTTGTCACGTATATTCAGCATTTCTCCGATGATTTTGTGGCATAATTTCAGAGCGCTGCCCACAGCGGTAACACGCCTTGTTACCGAGGAAAGGGAAAAGGGCAAGGCAATATTTGTTTGTGTTCAGTACGGCGATTTAAGCCACCTTTATGCCGGGGGAGAGGAACCATCATTTCAGGCAAGGTTCTGCGAATGCTTTGATGATGATACAAGACATTAATTTAATAGAAATTTTAATACAACAAAAAATGCGACAGAAGAGGGAAGTCCTCAAAGCTGTCGCATTTTTCTTTATGATTTTTGTTTTAAGGCTTGCTTTTTACCAGCTTCCGCCGCCACCGCCGCCGAAGCCGCCTCCTGCAAAGCCACCGCCACCACCGCCAAAGCTGCCGCTGCTGCTGCCGAAAAGTCCGTCCTTTTCAATATTCGGGGTAGACATTACTCTTGAAATATTATTCATTGAGCGGTGCATAAAGTAGTACATTGTCATTGGGCTGTAATTGTAGCCGTAATACCACCTTGGTGGTTCCATTGCAATGCCCTCAAATTTTTCAATCCATTTGTCCGACACGCCTAAAACATAGGCAAAGGGAAGAATGTTGTAAAAATATGACGGATTTTCATAAACAAGGGCCTCAAGGCGTTCTTTTTCGGCAGTTTCCAAAAAGGTTTTAAAGCCGTTTATCTGCTGCTTGTAAAGATGCCCTTCATCGGTTCTTCTTCTTACAAAGCAGGATATAATAAACGCCAAAACAGAAATACCCACGCCGATTGCACAAAAGGCATATTTCTTTTCGTCGCCTAAAATTGAGTTGCAAAATACAATCGACAGTGCCGCCGTTACAACCGCAACAGCCCAGCCGATTATTCTGAGCACCAATGATTTGGGGTCAAAAACCTTTTTTCGCATAAGGTTAATTTCCTCAGAAATTGAGGTTGCGGTTTTGTAGAAATCCTCTTCAAGCTCCTTAACGGTAACGCTTTTTTTGTTTTTCGGGAATAAGCCGTCGAAAAATTCACGCTTTTGCTTATCGCCTCCGGTGTAGCTTGAACGCTCCTTTATTATTTTGGTATTGGATTTTTCCCCGTCCTCTTCGGATATGCTTACATATCCCTCATTTGCAAGCTCAAGCAAAAGACCTACCGTGTCCCTTTGCTGAATGTAGCCCTTGTTCCACATGGCAACCTGTGCGCTGTTCATATTTTCAGGGGGATAAAATTCCACAACATCAACAATCTTTTTATCTCTGCCGTATTTTGCCCAAAGTATAACTGCTACTGCCAAAGCAACAAGGGGCAGGGCAACCATTGTGAGCAGTTGGAACATATACGCTTTTTCGTCAAAGGTAAAATAGCCGTCGTCAAGCTCCAGGCGTACGGTCAGCGCCTCGTTGGGGGATAGTGCCCCCACAACCTTGCCGGTTATTTTGTTGCCCTCTACGGTGTATTCAACATTGTTGTCGTTGCCCACCGTGCCGTATGTGCCCTTTGAAAAGCCAAGCTTTGATTGGTCAAAATTCTTGGGCATGGTTATTGAAAAGGTTACATATTTGCTGACAGCGTCCCAGCCGCCGCCTATAATGTTGTAGTATAATTCGTCAAAGCCCTCGTTAGCTTCTCTGCCCATAAGGTATTTGTATTTTATGGTGTAGTTCATTTCTCCCGTATGGGTTTTGTTTTCATCGCCTATTTGGATAACATAATTACCGTCCTCGGTGTATGTGGAATAGGGCTCGTTAACGCTTACATTTGTTACCTTTGCCTTTTTTGTGTATTCCGTTGAGTCACTGCGGGTAACGGTGTTGTCAATGGGAATGTAGCGATAAATGCCGTGCTTTTCGGTGTTAAAGTATGCGCTGATGCTTTCTGTAACATCAATGCTGTTGTCCTCATTAACAATCATATCCACATTATAGGTGTTAATGTAATATTCGCTGCTTGCAAATGCAGAAATGTTTGCACAAATTAAAATGCAAATTAACAGCAAAATTGATAGCAGGCTTGATATTCTTTTCATTAAAACTCCACCTTAACTGCCTGCCTTTCGGCAGTGTCGTCAACAACAAACATTTCCTTTTTCTCAAAGTGGAACATTCCTGCAACAATGCTTGACGGGAACATTTGCACCTTGTTGTTAAAGGATTTTACCACAGCGTTATAAAACTTTCTGGCGTTTGCAATATCCTCTTCTGTTTTCTTAAGCTGTGCGTTCAAATCAATAAAGCTTTGGTTTGCTTTAAGGTCGGGGTATTGCTCGGCAACTGCGTTAAAGCTTGCCAATCCCCTTGTAAGCTCTGTGTTAGCCTCAATTTTTTGCTCGGGTGTCATTGCGGCATAGCCTGTGTTCCTTGCTGAAATTACCTTTTCAAGGGTTTCAGCCTCGTGCTTTGCGTAGCCCTTAACGGAGGCAACAATGTTTGGTATCAAATCCCAGCGCTTTTTTAAATATACATCCATTGTTGAAAATGCCTCTTCAACGCTGTTTCTGCCCTTTACAAGTGAATTGTAGGTTGCGGCAATGTAAACGGCAAGGATTACCGCAACTGCGACAATGATAATAAGTGCAATTTTCATAATGATTACTCCTTTATAATTTTAAATAATTGCTTACACTTAAACTTTAGGGATAAAAAAAGACCTATATACAGTATATGACTGCATATAAGTCTCATTCTTAAATGTTAAACCAGCCTTTTGGCGTGTTGTTGATTTAACCCACGCATTATGCGTTGAATTACTCCCTTAAGTTGGCGTAATTATACCATAAAAACGCTGAAAAGTCAATATTCACACACCGCTGTAAGCGTTAAAGCCGCCGTCAACGGGAATGTTAACACCGGTAATAAAGCCTGAATATGCCTCGTCGCAAAGGAACAGCAGGGTGCCGTCAAGTTCCTCAGGCTCGCCGAAACGGTCCATAGGTGTTGCGGCGAGAATTTTACCTGTTCTCTCTGTGGGAGAGCCGTCCTCATTCCAAAGAAGAGCCGCATTTTGCTTTGTTGAGAAAAATCCCGGTGCAATTGCGTTAACTCTTATACCCATCGGTGCAAAGTGAACAGCCATCCACTCTGTAAAGTTTTTAACTGCTGCCTTTGCCGCAGAGTATGCAGGTATTCTTGTAAGGGGTCTAAATGCGTTCATTGATGTAATCATTACAATGCAGGCATTCTTTTTGTTAACCATATCCTTTGCAAATACCTGTGTGGGGATAAGTGTGCCAAGAAAGTTAAGGTTGAACACAAAGCTGATTCCTGCCGGGTCAAGGTCAAAGAATGTTTTAACATCAGGGTTCTTTTCAACCAGGTCGATAGCCTCCAATGTGTCCTTAGTGGTGGTGCCCTTTGGGTTGTTGCCGCCTGCGCCGTTTAAAAGAATATCGCAGGTACCAAGCTTTTCTTCGATAATATCTCTTGCCTTTTGCATTGAGTCAAGCTCAAGAACATTGCAGCCAACTGCAATTGCCTCGCCGCCGTCAGCGTTAATTTCATCGGCACATCTTTGTGCTGCTTCTTCGTTTAAGTCTAAAACGGCAACCTTAACACCCTGCTTTGCAAGAGTTTTTGCAAATGCGCCGCAAAGCACTCCGCCGCCGCCTGTTACAACGGCAACTCTGCCCTTTAAGTTTTCATGTGTCATATTTACATCTCCTAAGAAATTACTTTTCTTTTCTTGATTTTTCTACTGCTTCCCAAAGTCCGTTAAGATAGCTTACGCCCAAAGCACGGTCGTACAAGCCGTAGCCCGGCCTTGCAACCTCGCCCCAAATCATTCTGCCGTGGTCGGGGCGAATGTATCCGTCAAAGCCAACCTCTTGCAGCGCCTTAACAATCTCATACATATCAAGTGAGCCTGCGTTGCTTTCGTGGGCGGTTTCATTGAACCATTGGTTGTTGATTTGAACATTTCTCAGGTGGGCAAAATAAATTCTGTCACCTGCCGTTTTGATAATCTCAACCATATCGTTTTTGGGGCTTGCCCCAAGTGAGCCTGTGCAAAGGGTAATGCCGTTATATTTGCTGGGTACCATGTTCAAAAGCTTTTCAATTGCCTCCTTGCCGGTAATAATTCTCGGCAGGCCGAAAATGCCCCAGGGCGGGTCATCCGGGTGGATAGCCATTTTAACATCGCATTCCTCGCAGGTGGGCATAATAGCCTCAAGAAAATACTTTAAATTGTTCCAAAGGTCATCTGCGGTTACATCCTTGTATTTAACAAAAAGGTCCTTTATTTCATCCATACGGTTAGGCTCCCAGCCGGGCATAGCATAGCCGTTTGAATTGTTGTCAATCTCCCTGAACATATCTTCGGGGGATTTGCCCTCCACCTGCTTGCCGTCGTAGCAAAGGCAGGTTGAGCCGTCAGGCAGGGGCATGTAAAGGTCAGTTCTTGTCCAGTCAAAAACAGGCATAAAGTTATAACAAATAACTTTAACGCCAACCTTTGCAAGGTTGCGGATTGACTCCTTGTAGTTTTCTATATACTTATCTCTGGTGGGTAAGCCTATTTTAATGTCCTCATGAACATTAACGCTTTCAATGCATTCCATCGAAAGTCCTGCGGCTGTGATTTCGTCATACATAGCCTGAACTCTGTCCATAGTCCAAGCCTCGCCTGCAGGAAGATCATGCAGTGCAGGAACAACGCCTACAACACCGGGAATTTGTTTGATTTGGTCAAGAGAAACAGTGTCAAGCTTGTTGCCAAACCAACGAAATGTCATTTGCATTGGTTAAACCTCCGTTATTTTATTTCTGCTTAATTTTATCACAATTTTATATATATATCAACCGTTATTGTTATTTTTCTGTGCAGAGCTTTTTCCTTTTTTTACAGATATTTCCGTTTCCTCGCCTATGTTTTCAAGATATATCAAATTTCCCGCAACAACAGCGTTTCCCTCGTTTAAGGTAACGGTGGTTGAGTCCTTGATAAGCTCCCCATCGGACAGCTGATTTTTAATGTATTTGTCGGCTTCTTCCTTAGCAAGTTGGGTAAGCTCTCTGTCGTTTAGGGTTATCTCATTTATTTCATAGCTTTTTACGGTGGCGGTTAAAATGCCTATTGGCAGCTGTTTGCCGTTAAGCTTTATATAGCTATATTCGTTTTCCGTGTCCGCCTTAACCGTTGCGGGCTTGCCTATGTATAGGGGGATTTTTATGCCGAAAAAGCAAATTGATTTGTATTCCTTTTCGCTTGTATAAGCCTTTTTCTTTTGGGTTCTGCTTACGGATATATTAACAGGCTCCTTAACCTGTGCAATAACCTCGCCCCGTGCGTGGGCAAAAAGGGTTACCTTTGTCGTTTCCCCCTCATATATGCCTGAAATCAGCAAATCCCCCTTGGTTACCGCCTCGCCGGGCTTTACCGCCTGCCATCCCTCGTAGGTAACGGCTTTAACGATTATTCCGTCCTTTTTTGCCCTTAAATTTGTAATTTTGCTTTCCACCACATCGGGCTTGGGCCTTGCCTCGTTAATTTCAACAATCGCCGTGGAGCCTTTTTGGTTAACGCTTGCCCAGGCGCAGTCATCAAGGCTTGCCATAAGCATTGCTTCAATGGAGGGCTTGTTAACATTGTCCCAATATGCGCCGGGGCGAAAATCGTTTTCGTCTAAAAGAGAAAGAATTTCGCTTGATGATATTTTTTCGTTGCCCACAATTTGAATATCCCAAACAAAGCCGCTTAAAAAATTGATAATTATAACAAAAACCGTTGCGCCCATCAGTAAACCCCAACGGCCTTTAAATTTTACAAGCTTAAAAACCATACCTGCCTTTTTTATTATTTTCAGGGTTCCGCCGTTCATTCGGGCAGCCTTTCGCAGCATTTTATATTTTTTTGCAGGGCAGCAGGCAATTAAGCCCTCCTTGTTGCGCTTAATATCAAAAATACCTATTCCGTATTCAAAGCAGGTATTAATAAATCCCTCGGCAAAGCCGCCGTAAAACTCAAATTTTACATAGCCGAAAAGCCAGCGTAAAAATCTAATCATTGCTTTCCAGCTCCAATGAAACAATCGTCCCCTGAACAATTGCCCCCTCGTATGAAAAGGAGTCAATATAAAGCCCGTCGCCTAAAAAAACTATGCAATATTTGCCAAGGTCTATTTTTATTCTTTCGGGCTTGTATTCAATTATGCTTTTTAATCCGTCAATTACACAGCGGCCGCTGCCGATAAGCTCCAGTCGGGGCTCTTTTACCGCCTCGGTAAGCTCACTGTTAAGCTTTGGCTTTTTCATACTATCACCTATTAATATTATGTTTTTCAGAAAGACATTATTATAAATTGATAAAGCCTTAAAAAAATGCTATAATTAGTTTAACTTATTTAAGGAGCAGGCTATGAAATACGATTATGACAGTATAATTGAATATTTTAAAGCAAATGAGGACGCAAACTTTGTTGCATTTATGCGTACCGCCTGGCATTCCTACGGCGTTTGTGCGTCACTTTTAAAATTGAGTGAGAGTAACGAGCATTTGAAGGGCCTGCTGCTGCCATCTGTTGATGATTTTGAAAGCAAAAAGCCCCTAGTTAACACCGATTGCTTTTCAATGCTTAAAAACGCAGGCGTTGATTATGAAATCGGCTACAAGCTGCCGCTGAGCTTTCCAAAATCAAAAATCAAGCTTGCAGCCTTTAAGCTGAGCTTTGCAGGCTATTATTTCAGCCATTCAAGGGGCAGCAGAAAAATTTATGTTTTAAACCCTATGAACACGGCTAAGTATTTTGTTTCAAGGCTTAAAAAGGAAATACCCAATGCTAAAATAATAAGCGTGATTGTTGACGAGGGACTTGGCAGCTATTTCAGGAATTCATATAATTGGGCCGTTGAAATGTATCAAAATTCAAAAAGCGCAAAAAGATTTTTGGAAAGCTTTTTTAACATTTATGTTGACAATAAGTTTAAGAAAAAGGCAAAAAAACGAAAAGAGCTCCTTGATTTTAACCTGCTTAAAGGGGTTGAAGATGGCTTTGCACCCAACGGCGATATGCCTGCCTATTACAAAAGGGTAATTGAAAATGTGCATAAGACCAATGCCGATTTAAGCCAATATGAAAACTCCGTTATTATTTCTGCTCAGCTGTATTACGAAAACGGGCAAATTAAAAATGATTACGATTTGAAAATATACACGCAAATAATCAGCGAGCTGAACAAGCGTGGCATAAAGGCAGTGCTTAAGCCCCACCCAAGGGACAATAATATTGAAAGGTACGGCAGCCTTAATTGCTTTGTTGACGAAAAAAATACCGTTTCCCAGGAAAGTATAATCGCCTCCCTTGAAAAAAAGCCCATGGCAGTGCTTTCCTATACCTCAACAAGCCTTGTAACCACAAAATTGTTTTACGGCGTTAACGCAATTTCACTTAACGGCTGCATTGAGCCTGGTTTTTTGCAGGCAAGCCTTGCCAAGGAATTCGGCGCATTTAACAAAACTTTCGGCGGCATTGTTGATATTCCCGGCGGCGTTGACGGGGTTATCAAAAGTATTGAAAAGACTATGGGTGATTAAATTGAAAAAAATAGCAGTAATTAATGATTTATCCGGCTTTGGCAAGTGTTCGCTTTCGGCGGCAATGCCCATTATTTCCGCAAGCGGAATACAGTGCTGCCCGCTTACAACAGGCGTGTTTTCAAACCAGACAGGCTATGAAAGCTACAAAAGCGTTGATTTTACAGAATATTTGCCAAGCTTTATTGAGCAGTGGCGGCTGCTTAACCCTGAATTTGAAGCAATCCTTACCGGTTTTATTCCAAACAGCAGGCAGGGGAAAATAATATCCGATTTTATAAAGGAATTTAAAACAAAAAACACCTTGGTTGTTGTTGACCCTGTTATGGGGGACGACGGCCGGATTTACCATTGCTATGATGACGAAAGCCTTAAGGCGGTGGGGGAACTTGTAAAAAGTGCAGATGTTATTACCCCCAACCTTACGGAACTTTGCATTTTGTGCTGCAGGGAATATGACCGTGTAGCAGCCCTTGAAAAGGACGATATGCTAAAGGAAATTTATCAAATGGCAAGCTCGCTGGGCAAAACGGTTATAACAACAGGCATAAAATTTGACGGCATGGTTGCCAATGCTGTTTATGCCGACGGCGGATTTGATATTGTGGCTGCCCAAATGCTGGGTGGCGGCTTCAGCGGAACAGGGGATATTTTATCCTCAATCATCACATCAAGGCTTGTTAACGGCGACAGCTGCCTAAATGCGGTTAAGGTTGCCACAAGGTTTATTGAAACTGCCATAAAGCTGACCCTTGATAATAAGGATGACCGCTTTAACCCTGCAGACGGAATATGTTTTGAACCGCTTTTAAAAGAATTGTAAACAAAAAAATAAAACAGAAAGAAGAAAAGCCGAGTGTAACACTCGGCTTTTCCCCTCTCTGTCTATAACAAACTATAGGAGGACAGGAAACCCAAAACGGTTGCGGCTCCGTCTTGAGCGTTTATATATTATAGTAAATTAATACAAATATGTCAAGTGTAAGTTGAAAAAATACTTGCAATTTTTACAAATATTTGCCAATTAAAAAATTTCACCATATATAGTAACGAAAAAACCGTTTCATAACGAAAATATTTTTCACTATACATCTTTTTTGTACTCTGATATGCACCTTAATTGACAACGAACAAATGTTCAACTAATATGAATATCAGGTTGCAAACCACTCAACACAACCGATATTTTATGGGAGGCATAAAGATGACAATTGATGAATTAGCTTGTGAATACGAGCAGCAGTACAATGTTTTAAATGCAAAAATGGATGCGCTGAAACCCTTGCTGTGCATTTATCGGGGTCAGGACCTTTACCTATTAAGAAAAAGAATCAGGGTTTATTACGATATGGCGTGCGAATGCAAGCGAACAGCGCTGATGCTGCGTGGATATTACGAGGAGGATTAGTTGCTATGAAAAGAACCAAGGTTGATTTTATTGACGGATATTATTACGGCCAATGCACCAATAACGATGGCTACGACAGGGAAAGAGCAAAGCAAACTGCCTTTTCTGCCGTTTTGCCGTTGATTATTGAAAATGAATTAACCCAAAAGCAAAGCATTTGCTTAAAATACCGCTACATTAACAAAAAAAGCCAGGCGGAAATTGCCGAAATGCTTAAGCTTTCGCAGCCCACCGTTTCACGGCATATTAAGGCCGCAAAGGAAATTGTTAACAGCAATTTAAAGTATTGCTATATTGCCTTGCTTAAGGGCTTTGACGAGTATGACAGACTAAACGACCTTTGCTGATTATATATCATCAGACATAACAGCATAGCTGTTCACGGGATAAAATCCACTATGCTGTTGCAGCAGTCTGTAATTTTCTCTTTATCAATATATGATAAAAAACAAAATAAGGCACTAATCGGACAAGCACCGACAGGGGCGCACTGCGTAAGGATAAATGCTGAAAAGGCTTAAATTGACTGTTTCCTTATGCGGTGCGCCCCAAGTGCTCTGTTTTTATAATAATTTATTTGTAATAGTAGTGCTGTTGTGTTATAATATATGCTGAAAAAATTCAAGGTGGTATTTGCTATGCTTAATTTAGAACATGAAATAGTGGGCGAGGCCCTCACGATAGTTAACTCTACAAACACTGCAATCGCCGCAGGCAGCGGCTCGCTGGAGGTTTTCGGCACTCCGTTTATGATTGCGTTAATGGAAAAGGCAACCTGCCGTGCAGCTGTTGACTGCCTGGAGGAGGGCGAAACAACCGTTGGCACCGCCATTAATGTTAAGCACTCAAAGGCAAGCGGTGTGGGCAAATCAATTACCGCAAAGGCAACCCTTAAGCCTGAAAATGTTGACGGCAGAAAGCTTGTTTTTGATGTTGTTGCCACAGAGGATGACGGCAGCGTTATCGGCAGCGGCACAATTGAGCGTTTTGTGGTAATCAGCGAAAGGTTTATGAAAAAGGTTGAGCAAAGCAATGTATAAGGCAGTTATATTTGATTTCGACGGCACAATATGCGATACCGGGGAGGGCGTAAAAAAATGCGCCGCATATGCTCTTGATTCAATGGGCATTGCACACCCTCAGTGGAACGAGATGGACTTTTTCATAGGTCCTCCGCTGCTGGTAACCTTTCAGGAGCGGTTTAATCAATCTCCAAGCGCCGCAGAGGAGCTTGTGCAAAAGTTCAGGGAACGTTATTCCACAAAGGGCTTAACCGAAAGCTGCCTTTATGATGGCGTTTGCGATTTGCTTTACAGGCTTAAGGCCGACGGCATAAAAATAGGCATCGCCTCATCAAAGCCGCAAAAATACATTGTCAGCCTTCTTGAAAAATACGGCGTTGAAAAATGCTTTGATTCTGTTTGCGGTGTGTCTTTTAATGCCGATTGCGAATCTAAGCAGAGCATTATTTCCCGTTGCATTGGGGAACTTGGCGTTGAAAAGGCCGATGCTGTAATGGTTGGCGATAGGCATTATGATATTGACGGCGCAAAGGCAAACGGCATTGCCTCTGTGGGTGTGCTTTGGGGCTACGGCAGCAGGTTTGAATTTATCGAAAGCGGCGCCGATTTTATGGCTGAAAAGGTTGACGATATTGAGTCAATCGCCCTGGGCCTTTATGAAACCACGGAAAATGTGAAGGGCATATTTAACGGCAAGGTTATAACCGTTCATCATGACGATGTTATGCTTTGCAACGGTCAAATGGCCAAGCGTGAGTGCGTTGACCATCCGGGCGGCGTTGCCGTAATAGGCATTACAAACGATAATAAGGTGCTGCTGGTAAGGCAGTTTAGGTATTTATACAAAGAAACGATTTACGAAATCCCGGCAGGCAAGCTTGAAAAGGGGGAGGACCCCTTTGAGGCAGGCAAGCGTGAATTTAGGGAAGAAACCGGTGCAGTTGCCGAGGAATATATTTCGTTGGGTGAAATATATCCCACACCGGGATACACAAATGAAATAATCAGGCTTTATGCGGCAAAAAACATCCATTTTGAACAGCAGGAGCTTGATGACGGCGAATTTTTGCAGGTTTGCACCATGACCCTTGACGAATTGATTGAAAAAGTTATGGCAGGGGAAATTAAGGATGCAAAAACCATAATAGCCGCACTAAAGCTAAAGGAAATAACAAATAAAAATGATTTATCTTGATAACAGTGCAACAACAAAGCCCGAAAAGGCAGTGGCAGACGCAGTTTACGAGGCGTTAACCGACGGGTTCGGCAATGCATCAAGCTTTCATAAAATAGGGCTTAATGCAAATTTACAGGTGCGAAAGGCAAGGGATATTCTTGCAAAGGCGCTGTCCTGCCAAAGCGAGGAGCTTGTGTTTACCTCCGGCGGTACAGAGGCCAACAACCTTGCGGTTTTCGGCGCAGTAGAGGCCAACAAGCGCAGGGGCAAAAGAATTGTAACCACTGCAATTGAACACGAAAGCGTTTTGCAATCTGTTGACGAGCTGGAAAAGCAGGGCTTTGAGGTTGTAAGGCTGATGCCCGACAAATTCGGCAGAATTGACGAGCAACAGATTTTTGATGCGGTAAATGCCGATACCATACTTGTAACAATGATGTATGTTAACAACGAGGTCGGCTCAATTTTACCTGTAAAATCAATAAAAAAGGCGGTTAAAAGGGCAAATGCCCCGGCACTTATCCACATTGACTGTGTGCAGGCCTTCGGCAAGCTGGAGGTTAAGCCTGCAAAGCTTGGTGCGGATTTATTGACGGTAACCGCTCACAAAATTCACGGCCCAAAGGGAATAGGTGCTCTCTACATTAGAAAAGGTGTAAGAATACTTCCCAGAACCTTTGGCGGCGAGCAGGAAAGAAAAATCAGACCGGGAACTGAATCGGTTCCGCTGATAGCAGGCTTCGGCAAGGCGGTTGAGTTGATACCCGACCTTAAAAAGCAGAGCCAAGCAATTAAAGAGCTGAACACCTACGCCAAGGAGCAGCTTTTGAAAATTGATGGTGTGGGCATTAACAGCGGCGATGACGCAAGCGATTATATAATCAATGTGTTTATACCAAGCTTTATGACAAGCCAAACAATAGTTCAGCACCTGTCAAGCGAATACGGCATTTGCGTCAGCAACGGCTCAGCCTGCGCAAAGGGCAAAAAAAGCCATGTGCTCACAGCAATGCGGCTTAACGATTCGGTTATCGACAAATCAATAAGGGTCAGCTTTTCAAGGGATAACACCCGTGATGATGTTGACGCATTTGTAAAGGCGGTTGCCGAAACAGTAGAAAAATATCCGATGTAGAGGGAAATATGAAGGAAATTATATTAATTAAAAACGGCGAGCTTGTGCTTAAGGGCTTAAACAGAAATACCTTTGAGGATGTGCTCATTAAAAATATGAAAAGAGCGTTAAGGGAGTTAGGCGAGTTTAAATTTACCAAAAGCCAATCAACCATTATGGTTGAAAGCCTTAACGACGCAGACCTTGACGACGCTGTGGAAATTCTTAAAAAAGTTTTCGGCATTGCGGCTCTGTCAAGGGCGGCTGTGGCCGAAAAGGATATGGAGTCTATCAGGCAAACAACTCTGTCATATTTGGCAGAGGAGCTGGAGGGCGCAAAAACCTTTAAGGTTGAGGCTAAGAGAAGTGATAAAAAGTTCCCCTTAAAATCTCCCGAAATATGCAGAGAGCTGGGCGGCTTTATTTTATCAAAATTCCATCACCTTAAGGTGGATGTGCACAACCCTGATGTTACCGTTACCGTTGAGGTGCGTGATAATTACGCCTTTGTAAGGGGTAATAACATTAAGGGTGCAGGCGGTATGCCTGTCAGCACCAGCGGCAGAGCAGCTGTGTTAATCAGCGGCGGCATTGATTCACCCGTTGCGGCCTATATGATGGCAAAGCGTGGCATTGAGCTTGTTGCGGTTCATTTTGCATCGCCCCCATACACAACAGAACTTGCCGAGCTAAAGGTTATGGAGCTTTTGCACAAGGTTGCAAAATACAGCGGCCCGATTACAACTTATGTTGTGCCGTTTACAAGGTTGCAAGAGGAAATCCGTGATAATTGCCCCGAGGAATATTTTACAATTATCATGAGAAGATATATGATGAGAATAAGCCAGGCATTGGCAGAGCACCAAAATTGCAGTGCTCTTATTACCGGCGAAAGCGTGGGTCAGGTGGCAAGCCAAACAATTTATGCCCTCGGCTGCACAGACGCCGTAACCGATATGCCTGTTTTCAGACCCTGCATCGGTATGGATAAGGATGAAATAATTGCTATATCAAGAAAAATCGACACCTTTGAAACCTCAATCCAGCCTTACGAGGATTGCTGCACGGTGTTCACACCAAAGCACCCCCGTACCCGTGCAAAGCTGGAGGATGTGGTTGTTGCAGAGCAGGGAATAACCAACGGCGATGAATTAATTGCACAGGCAATTGAAAATGTCAAAAAAACAGTCATTCAGTAATTGATGTTAGAGGAGCAATATGAGCGATTTTGACGAGCTTGACGACATATTAATATCCCTGAGAGAGCGCAGAGAAAAGCTTGAAACCGGCGGAAAGCCTGCTTTTGAGCCCCCGGAGGCGCCTGTAAAATCACGTTCCCAGAGAGCGAAAGAGGAGCAGGAGCGCCTTGAAAAAGAGCGCTTGGAGCGTGAAAGACAGGAGCGCCTTGAAAAGGAGCGCTTGGAGCGTGAAAGACAGGAGCGCCTTGAAAAGGAGCGCTTGGAGCGTGAAAGACAGGAGCGCCTTGAAAAGGAACGTTTAGAGCGTGAAAGACAGGAGCGCCTTGAAAAGGAACGTTTAGAGCGTGAAAGACAGGAGCGCCTTGAAAAAGAACGCTTGGAGCGTGAAAGGCAGAAGCACCTTGAAAAGGAGCGCTTGGAGCGTGAAAGGCAGAAGCACCTTGAAAAGGAGCGCTTGGAGCGTGAAAAACAAGAACGCCTGAAAAAGGAACAGGCGGAGCGTGAAAGGCAGAAGCACCTTGAAAAGGAGCGCTTAGAGCGTGAAAGACAGGGGCGCCTTGAAAAAGAGCGCTTGGAGCGTGAAAAACAAGAACGCCTGAAAAAGGAACAGGCGGAGCGTGAAGAACAACTTATCAAGGAAATGGAGCTTGAAGCGGAGCGCAACAGACAGCGCCGCAAAGAGCAGGAGGAAAGGGAGGCTCTTGAACAGCAAAGGGCAGCGGCAGAGGCCGAAAATCAGCCTGAGCCGGAGGAGCTTTCAGAAAAACCACCAATTGATAAGGCAGCCGTTGATAAGGTTATTCGCAAGCACGAGCTTGAAAAACGAAAAAAATTAAAGCGTGCGGTAAAAAAGGGCGCATCCGACAACGAGCTTGAAAAAATAAAGCTTGAGGTTGTTGAGGAGAAAATCAAGCCTCTTGAGCCTCCAAAGCCTGCAACAAGGGCGGCAAGCCCCAAAAAGCCCGATGAGGATGTTAACGAAAACGATTTGGTTTGGATTACCGCAGACGGCAAAAAACCAAAAAAGAAAATTACAAAAAAAGACCTTGTTGAGGGATTTAAAAAAGCCCCCTCAAATATCCGCAACGGTTTTAAAAACAGCTTTATTCCTGCCCTTAAGCGTGGGATAAAAAGCACCGTAACAAAGCAGCTGGCAATTTTTCTTGCAGCGATTGTGGCAGTGTCGGGTGCAATTGTGGGCGGATACAGGCTTTATGATTACAGCAAGGTTGCGTATTTAAAGCCATATCAGCAAAAATATCCCGATGTGCAGTTCCCCCAGGGGATTTTAGAGAATATGTGCGGCGCCTACGGCGAAAATCAAACCGTTGTGGGCAGGCTCCAAATTGCCGATACCGACACGGATAAATACGCAACATATCAGCGCACCAAAGATTTTGTTTTTGCACAGCACAGCTACGGCGTTACCGATACTCAACAGTTTTTGGCTGTTGATATTAACGGCGCAGGGGATATTGAATCGGTTTATTCCACCGGCGACGGATTTTTAAATTCAACCCAGCTGATTACCTATTCAACCCTGTTTGAAAAAAACACCTACAAGGTTATCGCCGCATATTACACCAATCTTAATCCCATGGATGACAGGGATTATACCTTCCCATACAGCGTTTATGGCAATATGACCGAAAAAAGCTTTAACGCTTATGTGGATAAAATAGAGTCACGCAGGCTTTATGATACCGGCTACACCTTCAACTATGCCGACAGGTTTATAACCGTAAGCGCAAGCTCCGATTTTATGACAGATTTTAAATTCGTTGTTGTGGGCGTTTTGGTTGACGAGGAAAAGTTTGTTAAAAGCAAAACCGCCGTGGCAAACGAAAACGTGCATTACCCCCAAATTTGGTATGATGTTAAGTTTTTGGAGAACCCCTACCGTTTTTCAAAAAAATGGTATCCTGAAATATATACCGATTCTTCAAAAACCTCAACAAAAACATTGACCGCCGATGATTTTGCGGAAAATAAATAAAAATAACCCCTGAGCAGCTCTGAAAAGAGACTCAGGGGATTTTTTCTGTTTATTATTCGTTGTCCTCGCTTGTGGGGTAGGCAAGGTTCTCCTTGGTCCAGTCCTTAATAACCTCCGAAAATTCCTTTGCCTCGCTTTTAGCTTGGGGCAGATTGTGCTCAAGGCAGTTGCCGCACTCCTTTGGAGAGGCACCGGGGATAACGCCCCAAAAATCCGCAATGTACTTAAAGGCGTCCTTAATAAGCTGAATTGAATAATTGTCGCTTAAATTTCTTGTTAAAAAGTAAAAGCCGGTTCTGCATCCCATGGGGCCAAAGTAAATAATATTGTCGCCAAACTCGGTGTTCCTTACATAGGTTGCAAAAATATGCTCAATGGTGTGAATGGCGGAGTTTGTCATAACAGGCTCCCTGTTAGGCTCCTTCATTCTGATGTCGTATGTGGTGATATCGTCGTCAATACGGCTGATATAAATGCCCTTTTTTAAAATGTTGTGGTCAATTTGAAAGCTTGGTATTGTTTTCATTTTTATTTTACCTCTATTCCTGTTAAAAATGATATGTTTTGTGTAACATCAAAGGCGGTTTCACTGCCGTTGCAAATGTTATTAAAGCCCTTTATAAGCGCCCTTGTATCCTCTGCCGCAAGCATAAAAAGTTCCTCAAAACTTTCGTTGTGAACGCTGCCGTCAAAGGGGGATTGCCAAGGCTGCCTGTCTATATTAACATATTTTTTTGCTTTTTCCAAGTCCCCGGGCTTTATCATTGAAGAAAATTTAAAAAACATTATAAAGGGTGCAAGCAGGGTTTCAAAAATAACGCAAAATACCTTTAACAGCCCGGTTTTATCGGTTAAAATTTTTTGCATTTTTCGGGTGTCCCTAACAGCGGCGGCAGCCTGCTCTGCACTTAGCCTGTCCCCGGTAACTTTGGGCACAACAAATTCAAGCACCCTGCCTATTTCTCTGTCAACAGCAGGGTCGCTGCCAAGGCATTTGTCAGCCCTAAAGCTCCGTGGATTGCTTATTAGGCAGTATTTGTTCAGCAAAAAGCTGTCCATAGCCATTTCAACTTTGTTGTGGGCGGAGCTTTTGTGAATAAAATGATTTTTTTCTTTTATTTTTTCCTGCATAGAATAAACATAAGGGTGGCACCTGCGGTCAAGGGCGTAGTGCATAATAAAGCCGTAAATGTATGATTTTGCAATATCGTTTGGGTGCAACTTCATATATTCAGCAAAGGCGTTGAATAAATCCTCAGCCTTGCTTCGGTGCAGCCTGCGGCCTATGTCTGCCTTTGATTTTCCCGGCATAAACAGCGGAATTATTCTGTTAAAAAAGAAAATATCCGGTCCCTGTGTGCCGATTTCCGCCGCCTGAATATTAAATTCAAAATCCTTTCCGATTTCATCTTTAAGCTTTTGTAAAAATAAATGGTGTGTGCAAAACGCAGGCATTACATTACCTCTTTTATATCATTTGGGAAATCACAGCTTAAGTGCATTTCCTCCCCGGTTACGGGATGCTTAAAATAAATATCCTTGCAGTGGAGCGCCTGCCTGCCGATTTTTGAGCAGTCGCCGTCGTATAACGAATCCCCCAAAAGAGTGTGCCCTATGTATTCCATGTGTACCCTTATTTGGTGGGTTCTGCCTGTTTCAAGCGTAAATTTAAGCAGTGTGCAATTTTCTCCCTGCTTTATGGGAAAATAGCGGGTAACCGCACGCTCGCCGCTGTCATCCGCACGGCGTCTTATTATGCTGTCGCCGCACCTTGCAATGGGTTTGTCAACCACGCCGTCGGTAGTAACTGTTCCGCTTACAAGGGCGTAATAATCTTTTTTTATTTTTCCGGCAAGCTTTGACGCCGCAAGCTCGTGCTTTGCAATCAGTACAAGGCCGCTGGTGTCACGGTCAAGGCGATACACCGCCCTAAAAGCCGTGTTGCTGCCGGTGTGGTATGCAACTAAATTTGATAATGTGTCCCCACGGTGGTTTCTGCTTTCGTGCACGGGCATATACGGCGGCTTGTTAACCACAATAATGTCATCATCCTCATAAACAATGTCAAGGTTGCCCTTGGTGGGGGTAGGTGCCCTGCCTGAGGGTATAAGCTTAATTTTTATAACATCTCCTGCGTGCACAGGCTCAATCGCTTTTGCAAATGCGCCGTTTTTTGTTATTCCGTTTTCCGTGCGCTTAAGCTTTGTCAGCAGTGCGGAGGAAACACCAAATTTTTTCAGCACCTCCCTGATTTGCCTGCCGTCATTATTATTGTCAATTTTAAATGTAATTTCTCTCATAGATAAAAAAGGGCTGCAACCAGCCCTTAAGGTTATTTATTTGAATAGGAAACTAATATTCCGCCGTTTGCGGCATACACGCTGTTAAGGCCGCTGCACTTAACAATTTCAACTTGACCGAAATCAACAAGCTCACTTATTTTCTCTGCAATAAATTTTGCCCTGTCCTCACAGCAAACATGTGATATAACAAGTTTGCAGCCCGAAAGGTCACGGCCCTCAACATCCTTGGCTATAATGTTTGCCATTTTAATGTAAGCCTTGTTTATTGAAAAATCTTGGCCGGTAAGTGAAATAAAACCGTCAACGGTTCTTTCAAATACCATTTTAACCTTAAGTTTTTTCAAAATTCCTGCGGCAAGAGCGCCCAGGCGGCCGTTTTTCTTTAAAACATCAAGGGTTTCAAGCACAAAGAAAAGCTTGCAGCTGTTTGACAAATAGTCCTCAATCATTGGCACAGCGTCTTCAAAACTGACGCCCTTGCTTAAAATTCTTTGCATATATTCGGCGGTAATGCTTTCAAGGCCTGAGGTTGCACAGCTGTCAAAAACATGAATTTTTTTGTTGTTGCCCGGGTGCTCCTCGTTATAAAGCTCCACACCCTGAACTGCGCTGTTGTATGTTCCCGAAAGCTTTGCGGAAATTGTCATAACATACAATTCGTCCTCCTCGCAGTCAAAGGCCTCGGCCCAGGCCGCAGGGGATGGGCAGGCGGTTTTTGCCACACCATCGTATTCAACCGTGCGCTTAATAAAATCGTCTTGGTCAAAGCTTTCGTCATCAGGGATAGAATAGTCGCCGATTTCAAGAGTTAACGGAACAAAGGTAATATTGCTCCATTCTGCCATGGGTGCTGTTTTGTCGCAACAGCTGTCAACAATAATTCTGTAACTCATAATACTGTGTCCTTACCGCTTTATATCGTTATTATACTATAATGTAATTAAATACAATAATATTTATCCTAATTATAACCGCTATTTAATTTTCTGTCAACCAAAGCGAAAAACTTTAGGAAAATGAATAAATATACTAAAGTATGCATAAATAGTTGTAAAAATATACATATATCGCCTGATTTTCACAATAATATTTGCATAAAAATACAAAAAATACTAAAAAGGGGTTGCAATTGCACGTTTATTTGTTATAATAGTAACCGTTGTAAACAGTAACGGGTCATAGCAGCTGCCAACGCCCGTGATAAGGAGATATTAGTGTGAAAAATCACACTAATAAATTATATTGCCTTCAAAATTTGCCTGCGGCATAATTTTGAAATGGCTGAAATCACCATTTACGCCTGTTCAGGCAACACAGGTCAATCAGGTGATTTTTAATAAACTATTTGTTGCCTGAAAGGCTATGGTGATTATTATGGAAAAGAAAGATATTAAGAAGGTAGTTCTTGCTTATTCAGGCGGACTTGACACATCAATCATTATTCCTTGGCTTAAGGAAAACTACAATAACTGCGAGGTTATCGCAGTAAGCGGCGATGTAGGCCAGGGCACAGAGCTTGACGGCCTTGAGGAAAAGGCAATCGCAAGCGGTGCATCAAAGCTTTATGTTCTTGATTTAAAAGAAGACTATGTTGAAAATTACATTTGGCCTTGCCTTAAAGCAGGCGCAGAGTATGAGGAGTATCTTCTCGGCACATCACACGCTCGTCCCTGCATTGCAAAGGGCCTTGCAGAAATCGCAATTAAAGAAGGGGCAGACGCAATCTGCCACGGCTGCACAGGTAAGGGTAACGACCAGGTTCGTTTTGAGCTTACACTTAAGGCATTTTGCCCTGAAATGGCAATCATCGCTCCTTGGCGTGAGTGGGATATTAAATCCCGTGAGGAGGAAATCGAATATGCCGAGGCTCATAACATTCCGCTTAAGATAAATAAGGAAACAAACTATTCAAAGGATAAGAATGTATGGCACTTAAGCCACGAGGGCCTTGACCTTGAGGACCCGGCTAACGAGCCATTATATAATAAGGAAGGCTTTCTTGAGCTTGGCGTTTCTCCCGAAAACGCTCCCGATGAGCCAACCTATATCACAATCCACTTTGAAAAGGGCGTGCCCACCGCTATTGACGGTCAGAAAATGAAAGCCCTTGAAATTGTTGAAAAGCTTAACGAGCTTGGCGGCAAAAACGGCGTTGGCCTTCTTGATATTGTTGAAAACCGCCTTGTTGGTATGAAATCCCGTGGCGTTTATGAAACTCCCGGCGGCGCTATCCTTTACAAGGCTCATCAACTTCTTGAAATGATTACCCTTGACCGTGAAACACAGCACTACAAAAAACTTGTTGCTCAAAAGTTCGGCGAGCTTGTATATAACGGCTTGTGGTTCAACCCACTTCGTGAGGCTCTTTCAGCATTTGTTGATAAAACCCAGGAAACCGTTACAGGCGATGTAAAGGTTAAGCTTTACAAGGGCAATATCATTAACGCAGGCATCACATCGCCATACACCCTTTATGATGAAACAGTTGCTTCATTCGGCGATGACGGCGGCGCATACAACCAGGCAGATGCAGCAGGCTTTATTAACCTTTTCGGTCTTTCAACAAAGGTTAAGGCTATGCTTGATGCAAAAAGAAATAACGACTAATTAACAGTAGGGCGGACTTTGTTCGCCCAACTTTACCTTATGGGAGGGAAATATGCCACAGCTTTGGAAAGGCAGGTTCAAAAAGGAGCTTGCTAAGGAAACCAACGATTTTAACTCATCAATCAGCTTTGACAGCCGTATGTTTGAGGAGGATATTAAGGGCTCAATCGCCCACGCCACAATGCTTGGAGCAACGGGCATTATAGATAAAAGCGAAAGCGACAAAATAGTTGAGGGCTTGTCACAAATCCTTGGGGATATTAAATCGGGCGCCCTTAAAATTGATATGAGCGCAGAGGATATTCACACCTTTGTTGAGGGCGAGCTTACCGCACGCTTGGGTCAAACAGGCAAAAGGCTGCACACGGCACGCTCCCGTAACGACCAGGTTGCCCTTGATATAAGGCTTACCCTGAGAAAAGAGATTGACGAAATCAGCGATAAAATCAAGGCGCTTGTTGATGTGCTTTGCAATAAGGCCGAGGAAAACAAGCAAACCATTATGCCGGGCTACACACACCTGCAAAGGGCACAGCCGATTACCTTTGCCCACCACATTATGGCTTATGCCCAAATGCTTTTGCGTGATATTGACAGGTTAAATGATGTTAAGCGCAGAATGAATGTTTTGCCCCTTGGTTCGGGTGCACTGGCAGGCACCACCTATCCTCTTGACAGAAATATGGTTGCAGACCTGCTGGGATTTGACAGCGTCAGCTTAAATTCGCTTGACGGCGTAAGCGACAGGGATTTTTGCATTGAGCTTGCAAGCGCTCTTTCACTGGTTATGGTGCACCTTTCACGCTTCAGCGAGGAAATTATTATGTGGTGCAGCTGGGAGTTTAAGTTTGTTGAGCTTGACGACGCCTTTTCCACCGGCTCGTCAATTATGCCCCAAAAGAAGAACCCTGATATTGCAGAGCTTGTTCGTGGCAAAAGCGGCAGAGTGTTCGGCGATTTAACAACCCTTTTAACGGTTATGAAGGGTATTGCCCTTGCATATAACAAGGATATGCAGGAGGATAAGGAGGCAATATTTGACGCTGTTGACACAGTAAAAATGTGCCTTAACGCCTTTACACCCATGATTGAAACCATGACCGTTTTAAAGGATAACATGCGCCTTGCGGCAGCAAAGGGCTTTATTAACGCCACCGACTGTGCCGACTATCTTGTGGGCAAGGGCTTGCCCTTTAGGGATGCATACAAATGCACAGGCGAGCTTGTGGCGCTTTGCATTGACAAGGGCTTGACCCTTGAAACCCTGCCTATTGAGGAATATCAAAAAATCTGCGATTTGTTTGATAATGAGGTTTACACCGCAATTAACCTTGAAAAATGTGTTGCCGACAGGCTGGTAATCGGCGGCCCCTCGGTTGAAAGCGTTGAAAATCAAATTTCCTATGCAAGGGAGAAAATTAAGTAATCTTAAGCAATTCTTATAGAATATTAAGTCGAATATTGCGATAATAGACACTCGCTAATGCGGGTGTCTTTTTCTTTTACATTTGAAAATATGTGTAAATATTATTTGTAAACAATTTGTAAACGAATTTTTACCAAAAAACTAAAATTGCTATTGATTTTTCGAATATTTTATGCTACTATGACTATGTATTGTTATAGCGGTAATAGGGAATACTTTACCCTTTTACCGAAAAGCAAGGCTAAAAACGCCCCAAATCCAGGGTCAGCAAACGGTTTGAGCCGCTTTTAGCACTGCAATTTGTTTAGGAGGTAAAACACCATGAAAACCACTAAAAAAATCATATCAATGCTTATGGCAGTTATGATGGTTGTCACAATGTTGCCTTTAACCGCATTTGCAGCAACAACAAACAATGAAACTGATGCTGCAGTGGTTGACTTAAAGGCTGCTATTACTGCCTATGAAGAAAAAATGGACGGCACCGTTTACACCAATATGTCTGCGGCTTACACCGCTTATGTAAACGCCAACGCTGCCATTGACGCCTATGTTTACGGCGATGCAAGCATTGACTTGGCAACCTACAAGAATGCATTAACAACTGCAACAGCCAATATGGGCACTGTTACAGACCCTGCTGCAACTGCAACCGCAAACAGCAGAGATGTTGACGATGCTATTTCTTCCGACTATGCCAAAATGCTCCTTTACTCTTCAAAGCCGAAAGATTCGGTTTATGACGAGGGCGAAGGCAACAAAAGAAATGTAAGATTTCAAATGTACTATCCTGCTAATACCATCTGCCTTTACGACGGCGAAACAGCACCTCGTATCCCTGTTTTCGCTTTCTGGTATTATGACCAAACCGGTTTTTCAAGCAGAAAGGTATATTCATTGTTCCCCACAGACATGGCAACAACAGGTTCTCCTGCTGCTGACAGCACCGAGTTCAAGCTCCAGGAGGAGTGGCACGGTAACTTAAATATTGGCACAGGCGACTGGACCTCTGCTTGGGCAGGCGGCGACAGATGTGCCGGCTATGAGAATTCAAAGGGTTTAACCGCAACCTCCACCGGTGCGAACAGAGCTAAGTGGAACCGCCTTGCTAACTACATGGATTATGTAGGCGGCGGAACAGGCTTTTCAAACGGTTATAAAAAGGTTAACCTCGGTTGGTATGCTTATACCGGCAAAAACTCATCAGATAACCTCTATAACCACTATATGACCGGTAACACAGATACAGGTAACATTTATCTTATCGACTATAAATCACACAAGGCAGCTTATGCAACAAGATCCGGCGAGCTTTTCAAGGTTGCTGACTCAAAGCAAGGCGGATTGGCTGCCCTTATCGCAGCTTATGACGCAGCAGTTGAGGCTGCAAACAACCTTGTTAATGTTACACCTGAAACAGTTGTATCTATGTCACAGGCACTTGTTGATACCCAAAACGGAATTGCCAATGCGGTTGTTACAACCGATGATTCAAGATATGACGACCTCCGTAAGGCAATCAACGATAAGAAATCCACATACAATTCAACAACTTCAGATAAGTACACAACAACATCATGGAACGCATTTGTTGCAGCTTATGACGACGCTAAGAATTTAATGGCTAACCTTACAACAACAGGCTACACAAACGCTGCCGACGCTAAAACAAAGGCAGACACTCTTAACGCTGTTGAGCTTGTGGTTAACTTTACACCTGCAAATGCAGAAATTCTTGAAAACACAGTTGACGACGCTTTAGTTGCAATCAACAATAAAGGGGTATTTACCTCTGCTTCATATTCAGCATCAAACCTTGAAACCAATGTTCCAAAGGCTCAGGCTGAGGTTTGGGGCAGCGTTGAGAGTTATAAGGATAAGGCTTCGCTTGTTGACTCATCAAAGCAAGACACAGTTGACGCTTGGGTTGTTACAATCGGCGAGGGCGTTGCAAGCCTTATTGTTGATACAGACGAGGTTGTTTATTACGGTTATTCAATGAATTCCGCAATCGCTTATGCTCAAACCTTTACTGCTTCTGACTATTCAAACTACGAAACAGTTGCTTTAGCTGTCCAAAATGCTCAAAAGTTTGACACAAAGGTTATTTCCGACACATCGGATACCTCATCATTCAGGTCGGGCATTGTTCAGGCAAAGATTGATGAATATGTTAAATTAACACAGGATATCGTTGACGCTATCGTAGCACTCAGACCATCATTCACAAATATGAACGACGGTCAAGTTATAAATACTGCTATGGGAGATTTATCTATAACCTTAGGTTCTGACAGCGGTAAGTATTACAGAGTCGGCTACAATTATCCTGCAACTACAACAATTTTCAAAACAACACACGCTGTTAACACAGTTTCTTTAAACAATTCAACAATTACCTTTTATGAGGATAACACAAACCAATCAAAGTGCGGTGCAGGTTATCTCGATTCAATCAATGTTGACGGTACTGTATCAGGCGATATGGGCGAGCTTACCAGTAACTATGACGATAACGACCACTCGTTGTCAGACCCATCAGCCTACCCCGGTAAGCTTTCAATGAGCCAAACTGTTGACGGCCTTACCTACAAGCTTTCACTTGGTAAGAGCAGCTCAATTTCAGGCTCAGGTATCTATGCTCTTAACAAAACCTCGTTTGACGGCTACGGCAGAGATTTAACAGGTAATGTTGTAAACGATGCTTCGTTCGATTTTACAGATTCTCTTCTTAACACAAGCGGTTCATCCGCAGGCGCAACAGGCCCTAACGGTTCTGTAGCAGCACTCAACGGCACAATCAAGCTCAGTGCATCAACCGTTGCTGATTTGCCGGGCAGAGTTGCAACAAAAAGGCCTGTAATGACATCAGTCAGCTATGCTGACAAAAAGTTCAGCGCACTTGTAAGATGGAGCTATCCCGGTGCTGCTGCCAGAGTTTACTACGGCTACACCACAAACAGTGCGGTTTATACTCAAACTCTTAATGTAATCGATATTTCAGGTCTTATTGACCTTACAAACACTTGTGCAACCTTCACAAGGGATAATTACACAACAACATCATGGAACGCATTTCTTGAGGCATTGAAAAATGCTAAGGGCGACATGGCTTATGCCGATATGACACCTGAGGATGTTCTTGCAGAATGCCAGACAAGATATGATAATCTTATGAGTGCAAAGGGTGCACTTGTTGAGGCTGCAAGCAACACCTCAATTGACGACGCACTTGTTCAGGCTGCCGAGATTAAGAGAGCAGTTGACAACGGCGAAACAAGATATTCAACAGACTCCTACAACGCATTCTTAACTGCACGCCAGGAGGCTATTGACGCCATCAACGGCACATATTCAGATGATGCATGCTTAGACCTTACTAAGACCGATTATCAGTCAACAATTGATGCAATTGCCAAAAAGGTAACAGACGCTATCGCAGCACTTGTTTCAATGGCTGATTTCACAAACCTTATTAAGGCTGCATCAACCGCAATTGACAGCTATGTATATTCAACAGACGACCTTCAGGCTCTTGCAGACCTTCTCAGCGGTCTTAACTACCTTAACCTTTCAGCTGACCAAAAGGCATTGGTTGAGGGCGACAAGCAAAGCGAGATTGATGCTGAAACCGCAAAGATTAACAATGCAATTGCTGCACTTACAGCAGCAAAGAAGGCTGACGCATCAACACTTTTGGCTGCAAAGGCAAAGGTTGACGCACAGTATAACGACCCTGACGCTTGGGACGGTATTGCAGACATCAAGGCATTCATTGACAGCATGACCGATGATGAAAATATGTATTCACCCGTAACAATTTACGGCGCAACCGTTTACGGCGTTAACTACACACAAGACAATGTTGACGCTGCAGTTACAACAGCCCTTGAGGGTGTTAAGCCGCAGGAATACACCGTAACCGTTATTGATGAAACCGGCAACCAAAAGACTGCAAAATATCCTTACGGCACAGCAGTTAACATTACATCAATTTCAGGTAAAGCTGTTGATTGGTACTATGCTTACACATCAAACACAGCAACAAACACTGAAAAGTATTACACCACATCGGCAAACATAAAGTTTGTTGTAAAGGGTAACACAACACTCAGAACAGTTCCCAAGACCTCAACCGAGGGTAACTATAAGGTAACTTATGTAAGCTCGCTTAACTCAAACAAGGTTCTTGCAGTTGATTACATTACTGCATCGGCAGGCAAGGTTTCATCTATTCCGGAGCAACCGTCAGTTCCTTACTACAAGTCAGCAGGCTACACACTCAACGGTGCCGAGTTCACAACCTCAACACCTATAACAAGTGATGTAACAGTTGTTGCAAATTACACAGCAATTTCATCTGCACCCACATATACAATTTCTTATGCTAACCCTGCAGATGATTTCAAAGTTACAGATTACACATTGTCATACAACGAGGAAATCACATTTACCCGTGATGACGCTAAGTATTGGATTCGCTTTAACAGTGAAGAAGACCGTACATTATGGTTGAACGGCAACAGTGAAGGCTTAGACCACAATGTATATTACACTGTATTCTACGGCACAACTTACACCTTCAGAGCTCATGAGGATGTATATTTGGCATCTCTTTCACAGGAAGACTTAGACTTTGACTTAGAGAACGGCTTTATCTCTTCACAAGATGTATTGAATGCACCTGCTGTAAGAGGCGCTGAGAATATTGTTTACGCAAGCGACAAATTCTCAATGATCAGCACATACACCCTTCCCGATGAATACACCTTGGTAGAAACAGGCGTATTGTTCTCAAAGGATGCTACAAGATCAGGCTTAACCTTTAACGATGTTGATTCAAGGACTGTTTACAGACTTAAGTCATCACAGCACACAAAGGGTAACCAATATGTTGTTTCAATTGTAAGCACAAAGATTGCAACAGGAACACAAATGGTTTACATGCCTTACTTGATTTATGCAGATTCAAATGGCAAGCAGCACGTTGTTTATGCAGACAGCGATATTCAAATCACCTATTCTCCTAATGTAGCTTACTAAGGAGGGACGGTAAATGAAAAAGATGTATTCACAGCCGGAGATTGAAGTGAGAGAGTATAAATACTTTCAAAGTGTTCACACTCTTGACACCTCAGACCCCGAAGGAAATGATTCAAACAAGGATAACGGACTTGATAACGACGATAAGTACGATATTTTTGGATAAATCAAAAAAGTTTTTAAGACGGTATGCGAAAGCATGCCGTCTTTTTTGTAAAAATTAAATAAATGTAACAAATTCTTATTTGATTTGACTTGTAGTAATTTATATATTATTATTAATATGTATTTTTATGTAGGAACGGAAAGACAGATGAACATTTTAATTTGCGGCCTTGGCTTAATCGGCGGCAGCCTTGCCAAGCAACTTAAAAAAAACACCGAACACAGGGTTTTGGGCTGGAACAGAACAAAATCCGTTACCGATAAGGCCTTGCGGGACGGCGCTATTGACGAAACCGGCGAGCTTTGCGACCTTATCCCCCAAGCGGATATAACAATTATAAATTTTTATCCACAGGCAATAGTCCCCTTTATTCTTGAACACAAGGATGAATTTAAGGAGGACTCTATCGTTACTGATTCCTGCGGTATTAAAACAAAAATCTGCCGTGAGCTTGAGCAATATGATTTACCCTTCTATTTTATCGGCGCACACCCAATGGCAGGCCGTGAGGTTGGGGGCTATGACAACAGCCTTGACAATTTGTTTGACACCGCAAGCTTTATTTGCACCCCTTATGACACCACACCTAAAAATAAGAGCGACGCCCTTGTGGGTATGGCAGAGGGTATGGGCTTTGCAAGAACCGTTGTTACAACACCGGAGCACCATGATGAAATGATTGCTTTCACATCGCAAATTGCTCATGTGCTTGCATGCTCCTATGTGCTTTCGCCTTTGGCACCAATGCACTCGGGATACAGCGCAGGCTCATACCGTGATGTAAGCCGTGTGGCACGAATTAACGCAGATATGTGGGCAGATTTGTTCATTGACAATAAGCAGCCCCTTGTTGACGAAATAGACGATCTTGTTTCCAACCTGATGAAATTTAAGTACAATATCATTAATGAGGATACAGAGGAATTGAAAAAATTAATGAATCAAGCTAACAAAATTAAGGAAGAAATCGGATAATGAAAAATCTTAAGGTAAACGCAGGAAAGGGCTATGAAATACTTATTGAAAAGGGCATTTTACCCCACTGCGGAGAATATATAAAAAAGGTCAGCAACGCCAAAAAGATTTGCCTAATCAGCGATACAAACATTTACCCCATTTATGGCAATACCGTTAAGCAGTCCCTTGAGGCAGAGGGCTACAAAGTTTACGAATATGTTTTCAAAGCCGGCGAGGGTTCAAAAACCACGGCAACCGTTATTTCAATGGTTGAATTTATGGCAGAAAACGAATTTGTGCGTTCAGACCTTGTTGTTGCTTTGGGCGGCGGCGTTTGCGGTGATATGGCAGGCTTTGCTGCGGCAATATTTTTAAGGGGAATAGAATTTGTGCAAATTCCCACCTCACTTTTGGCTCAGGTGGATTCATCCGTTGGCGGCAAAACCGCTGTTGATTTGCCCCAGGGCAAAAATTTGTGCGGCGCATTCCACCAGCCGATTTTGGTTTTGATAGACACAAACACACTTAACACTCTGCCGCCCCATTATTTTTCAGACGGCCTTGCCGAGGCAATTAAAATGGGTTGTATAAAGAGTGCCTCACTTTTTGAAAAAATCGAAAATAACGACGCTCACGACATTATAGACGATATAATTTACGAATGTGATTTGCTTAAGGCAGGGGTTGTTGAGCGTGACGAAAGAGAGCACGGCGAAAGGGCGCTGCTTAATTTTGGTCACACCGGGGGCCACGCAATTGAAAAGCTCCACGGCTTTACCACCATTTCCCACGGTGAGGCGGTGGGTATAGGCATGGTGCTTATATCAAAGGCAGGGGAGAAAAACGGCGTAACCCAAAAGGGCACAGCTGACAGGATTGCCAAGGTTCTGCTTAAATATAAATTAAGGACTGAGGATGAGCACAGCCTTGAAAGCATAATTGCAGCCATGAACGCAGACAAAAAGCGCACCTCCGATTCTATCAACTTTACCCTTATTCACTCAATCGGCGAGGGCTACAATCAAAAAATTAAGTATGAGGATATTCCAAGCTTTTTTGGATTAAAATAATATGAGCATTGTAAAAATACAAAACTCAATACTAAGGGGCGAAATAACCGTTCCACCGTCAAAATCTGCTGCACACAGGGCGCTTGTATGCTCTTTTTTGGCAGGGGGCGGCAAGGTTAGCCCGATTATTTCATCAAACGACATGCAGGCAATGCAGCAGGTTATCGCTTCGCTTAAGGCGGACGAAAGCATTGTTGACTGCATAGAATCAGGCAACACCCTGCGATTTATGATACCCGTTGCGGCAGCACTCGGTAAAAGCTGCACCTTTGTGGGTAGGGGCAGGCTGCCTGAAAGACCTATTACAGATTATTTAAGGCTTTTGCCCGAGCACGGTGTAAAATGCACCGCAGCAGACGGTAAAATACCTTTAACCATTGAGGGAAAGCTCACGCCCGGCACATTTGAAATAGCCGGCAATATAAGCTCGCAATACATAACAGGCCTGCTTTTGGCACTGCCTATACTTGATGGGGACAGTAAAATTGTTTTAACCACCCAGCTGCAATCAAAGCCCTATGTTGATATGACAATTAAGGTTATGGGCGATTTCGGCGTTACGGTTGAAGAAAAGCCCTACGGCTATTTTGTAAGGGGCAACCAAAAATATATTACCCGTGATTACACTGTGGAGTCGGATTGGTCACAGGCGGCATTTTTCCTGGTGGCAGGCGCAATCAACGGCGATATAACATTAAAGGGGCTTGACCTTAATTCTGCCCAGGGCGACAAAAAAATTGTTGACGCCCTAAAGCAATTCGGCGCAGATATTGAAATTAGCGAAAATGAAATTCGCTGTAAAAAATCAAGCCTTAAAGGTATTGATATTGATGTGAGCGATATTCCCGACACCGTGCCCTCGCTGGCGGTTGCCGCTGCTTTTGCACAGGGTACAACGGTTATCAGGGGCGGCGAAAGGCTGCGCTTAAAGGAATCCGACCGAATCGAAAGCGTTGTAACCAACCTTAAAAGAATGGGCGTTAATGTTGAAGAAAAGCCCGACGGAATGGTTATCGCCGGCGGCGGAGCAAGGGGAGCGGAGCTTTTGGGCTTTAACGACCACAGAATACCAATGGCATTCAGTGTTGCAGCTCTTGAAGCGCAGGGGAAAACAATTATTACCGACGCTCAAAGCATTAACAAAACCTACCCCACATTTTTTGATGATTATAATTCCTTAGGAGGAAAAGCAGATGTCATCTGTGATTTGTAATAATATTAAGCTTTCCGTTTTTGGCGAAAGCCACGGCGAGGCAATCGGATGTGTTATTGACGGCTTGCCCGCAGGAATTAAGCTTGATATGGATAAAATATATAAGGATATGGCACGCAGGGCACCGGGCAAGGATAAGTTTGCTACCCCAAGGCTTGAAAAGGATATTCCCAAAATTCTGTCAGGGGTTTTAAACGGCACAACAACCGGCGCACCCCTTGCCATGATAATTGAAAACACCAACACCAACAGCGGCGATTACAGCAATTTAATGACTGTTCCACGCCCCAGCCACAGCGATTATCCGGCTTATGTAAAATATAACGGTTTTAACGATATTCGTGGTGGAGGCCATTTCAGCGGCAGGCTCACAGCGCCCATTGTGTTTGCAGGGGGCGTTGCAAAGCAGTTTTTGGAGCAAAAGGGCATTTATATCGGCGCACATTTAAAACAAATAGGCTCTGTTTTTGACGAATGCTTTGATATGAACAATATTTCAAGGGAGCTGCTGAAGGAACTTTCGGCTAAAAGTTTTTCAACCATCAGCAACGATGCAGAGCTTAAAATGCGTGACGAAATTGAAAAATACAGGCTTGAGCAAAACAGCGTGGGCGGCGCAATAGAATGTGCCGTTATAGGGCTTCCCGTGGGTGTAGGCGGTAATATGTTCGACACCGTTGAGAGCAGGCTGGCAAGCATTTTGTTCGGCGTTCCGGCAGTTAAGGGAGTTCAGTTTGGGCTTGGCTTTGATTTTGCATCTGCCAACGCCGCACAGGTTAACGACCCTTACGAAATTAAGGATAACAGGGTAACCACTCTTACAAACAACAACGGCGGCGTTTTGGGCGGAATGACCACCGGGGCACCGATTGTACTTTCTGTTGCAATTAAGCCCACTCCGTCAATTTCAAAGCCGCAAAAAAGCGTTAACCTTCAGACTATGGAAAATGAGGAGCTTGTTATTAACGGCAGGCACGACCCCTGCATTGCACCCCGTGCGGTGCCGGTAATTGAGGCGGCAGTTGCCTTGGGTATTATGGATTTGATGATGTAAATTTGGAGAATAAAGGATAATAATATAAATGGAGCTTACTGAAATCAGGGATGAGATTGATAAAATCGACAATCAGCTAATCCCCCTTTTAACACAGAGAATGGAACTTTCAAAGCAGGTTGCACAGTATAAAATACAGCGCAATATGCCCGTTCTTAATGTTGAAAGAGAAAACCAAATTCTTGAAAATGTAGAAGAAAAGGGCGGAGAGCAGGGCACAGCCCTAAAAAGCGTTTTTGCCACTATTATGGAGGCATCAAGGGCGCTCCAGCACAAGTTAATCGGCGGCGGCGCTCAACTGCGCAGTTCAATTACAAACGCCATTCACAACAAGAGCCTTACGGCAAACGGCATGCCCATTGCATGCCAGGGTGTTGATGGCGCATACAGCGGCAAGGCAGGCAAGGCAATGTTCCCTGATTCGCCGATAATTTTCCACAAGCAGTTTGAGGATGTTTTTGAGGCCGTAAATCAGGGAAAGGCACGCTTTGGCATTATTCCCGTTGAAAATTCCACCGCAGGCTCGGTGCACGAATCCTACGATTTGCTGATGAAATACCGTTTTTACATAATCGGCGCTTATGATTTAAAAATCAGCCACTGCCTTTGTGCAAAGCCGAGCTCCGATTATAAGGATATTGAAAATGTGTATTCACACCCTCAGGCCTTGAGCCAATGCAATATTTTCTTAAAGAATTTTGATTTTACAGGCATCAACTTTAACAATACCGCTGCGGCGGCAAAATTTGTCAGCGAAAGCGACAAAAATAACATTGCCGCAATTTGTTCTGAGGATGCAGCTAAAAAATATGGCCTTAAAATTTTGAAAAAGGACATACAGAATGTTACTAATAACACAACAAGATTCATAGTAATTTCTAAGGAACTTGTTATTGACGATGATGCGTCTAAAATTTCGCTGATTTTCTCGGCGCCTCACAGAACAGGCTCTCTTTACAGAGTTTTGGGCAGATTTTCAATGGCAGGACTTAACCTTACAAAACTTGAATCAAGGCCTGTTGCCAACGGAAAATTTGATTACTATTTTTATGTTGACATTATGGGCTCGGTATATGACGAGTCAACGGTTGATTTGCTGTGCGCCCTGTCTGACGAATTGCCGGAGTTTACATTCCTTGGCAATTATTATGAGGCAAAGCAGTAAAATAACTAATAATTAATTTGGAGGTGGTGCGTGTGAAGAAAGCTAAACGCCACCAAACAAATTTAATATCAAGCATAATTGCATTAATCACTCTTGGGTTTATGTCGGTTTTAATAGTGGTGCTTATTAACCATGTTAAACTTGAAGCAAGGTTCGACACCGTCATTATGCTGCTTAAGAAAATTGATGATGCAGTTGCAAATCTTGACACTGAAAGGGAAATACTTGTTTGCATTTTTGCCCTTTACATTGCCAGGTGCCAATTGCCCATACCTTTCAGCTTTTTGTGCGTTATTTCGGGTATGGTTTTCCCCCTTAACCGTGCAATTTTAGTTAATGTTGTGGGAATACTTTTCTTCTTTATAGTAAAATTTGTAGAAGGAATGTGGATTGGCGGCGGCTGGGCAGGCATGATACTGAACATTAAAAAAATGCGTTTTATCCGTGACTGGCTGCAATTTAAAGGCAACGGCAATCCCTATGTTTTAGCGGTTTCAAGGTTGATTCCGGTTATACCATTGGGCATGGTTTCAAAATACTACGGCTCAATGAGGTATGACTTTGTTTATTACTGCTTGTTAAGCCTTTTGGGCTTTGCGCCACGGCTTTATATTTACACTGAGCTGGGTGCGGCAATTACCAATCCGTTTTCGCCCACATTTATTATTTTGCTGATGATAATTGTTGGCTTTACAGGCGTAACAAGCTTAATATTTAATGTATATTACGGTGTTAAGTCAAATCAAATGAACCAAACACTGCTGATTTACAGTGAAAAAGAAAAATATAAAATTGTATTATAAAGGGGCAGAAGTATGAAAGTAAAAGAACTTATAAACGCCGTTAATTCAGGCGCTTGTGACAGCAGCTTAAAGGCGGTATATGTTACCGACGAGGGTGTTTTAAAACAAAAACCAAGATATGTTGAGGCGCTGAATACTTTTGGCGAGCTTTTCGGCTTTGACAGAGAGGTTTCAATTATGTCGGCACCGGGCAGAACGGAAATTTGCGGCAACCATACCGACCATAACAACGGCAAGGTGCTTGCAGCCTCCGTTAATCTTGACGCAATTGCCGTTGTAAGCAAAAATGACGACGGAATTGTTCGGGTTAAATCAAAGGGTCACAAAATGAATGTTGTTGACCTTAATGATTTGCAGCCGAATCCTGATAATTTCGGCAATTCTACCACTCTTGTTCAGGGTGTTGCCGCCGGTATTAAAAATTTGGGCTATAAGGTTTCGGGCTTTGACGCCTGCACAACCTCTGATGTAATGGGTGGCTCGGGCCTTTCGTCATCCGCCGCATTTGAGGTGCTTTTGGGCACAATTTTCTCACATCTTTTTAATGACGGAAAAATCAGCGCCGTTGATATTGCAAAAATTTCACAATACAGCGAAAATGTATTTTTCGGCAAGCCCTGCGGCCTTTTAGACCAAATGGCTTCATCCGTTGGCGCTTTTGTAACAATTGATTTTAAAGATGTTGAACGCCCCGTTGTTAAGAAAATAGATTTTGATTTTGCAAACTCCGGCTACAGCCTTTGCATTGTTGACACCCATGGTAACCACAGCGATTTAACCGACGATTATGCCGCTGTAAGGGGCGAAATGGAGGCTGTTGCCAAGGCAATGGGCAAAACTGTTTTGCGTGAAATTGAATACAGCGACTTTTTGACGGCTGTTCCAAGCCTTGTTGGCAAGGTTAACGACAGGGCAATATTAAGAGCCTCTCATTTCTTTAACGAAAATATCAGAGTAGAAAATGCGGTTAACGCCCTTGAAAACGGCGATTTTGACAGTTTTTTGTCTGTTATTTCACAGTCAGGTTTGTCATCGTTTATGTATAATCAAAATGTATATTCTCCGGCAAACCCAACCGAGCAAAAGCTTTCACTTGCTTTGTGCATAGCCGATTCCCTTGAGGGCAACGCCCACAGGGTTCACGGCGGCGGATTTGCAGGAACGATTCAAGCATTTGTAAAAAATGATAAGTTAGAGCAGTTTAAAACCACCATGGATTCCGTTTTCGGCGACGGCTCCTGCCATGTTTTAAATATTCGCCCTGTTGGCGGAGTAAGGATTATTTAATTTACATAAGAAGAGGAGAAAATAATGAAGTTTGTTTTTGTTGTTAATCCCACAGCCGGTAATGATGATAATGAAAAGATTGTTTTAAGAATAAAATCGACCTTCCGCAGGCTTGATGATGAAATGATAATTGAGGAAACACAGTGCAGCGGCGACGCAAAGCGAATTGCCGCAGAGGCTGCCGAAAAATACGGCAGTGACTGCATTGTTGTGTCCTGCGGCGGCGACGGCACCGTGCACGAAATTGCCAACAGCCTTGCAGGCACCGATACCCCAATGCTTGTTTTGCCGCTTGGCACAGGCAATGACTTTGCCAAAAAAATTTACGGCACAAAAAAGATTAACGTTGAAAATGTAATTAAATCCTTTGGCTTTTATAACGGCAACATTAAGTATGACATTGTGCCCATTGATTTAATTGATTATAATGGCGAAAAATGCATTAATGTTATGTCCTACGGGTTAGATACCCTTGTTGAAACCATGGGCAGAAAAATTGCCTCAAAATGCAAGTTTTTGGGCCATACCGCCTACAATTTTGCAATTCTTCCCGTTATTACAAAATCACTCCATTATAAAATAAGCTATGATATTACCTGCATTGACAAGCAAACCGGCCAGGAATACAAAATGACGGAAAATGATAAGGATTATGCACTGTTTGCAATATGCAACGCAAGCTATTACGGCGGCGGATATTGCCCTGCTCCCGATTCACGCCTTGATGACGGAATCCTTGATTTTGCCTTGGTTGACGGCTTATCACTGCCACAGGCAATTCCCCTTATTCCAAAGTATTCGGCGGGCACTGCCAATGAAGAAACCAGCAACGGCTTGGTACATACTGGCCTGATAAAATCAGGAAGAATTTGGACGGAGGACGGCTCAATGCTCCTTGGCAATTGCGACGGCGAAAACTTTAATTACAATGTTGTTGACTTTAAGGTTGACGAAAAGGCATTGAAGCTTTGCGTAATTAAATAATATAAAAACGAAAGCCTTAACGGAAATTCAAATCCGCTAAGGCTTTTTCGTTATCCTTAATTATTTTTTGCTTTTAAATGCGGGATACATTCTTCTGTAAAGGGCATTGATATGCTTAAAATACTCAGTATCCACATTGTCGATTGTTTCGGCGGTGGTTCTGAAACGCCAATTTTTTTCAGGTACTCCTGGAATATTCATTCTTGCGTCTGAGCCAAAGCCGCACATATCCTGAAATGCAATAATCGCCACATTTGATGCGCTTTGCCAAACCGCCTCAATTATGCATCGGCAGGAGGGGGAGTGATAGCCGCCGTCCCCCCAATTATCGCCGTTAAAATGGCAGTATTCAAGAGCAAAACTGCGTTCCTCGGGGGTAGCCTCCCAAAGCCAGCCCAAAATGGTATTATTGTCATGGGTGCCCACATAGTTAACCGAATTTTGGCCTGCGTTGTGGGGCAAATGTGAGGAGTCTGAATTAGGGTCAAAGGCAAATTGAACCACCTTCATACCCGAAAAACCGGTGCTTTCCAAAAGCTCAACAACATCCTTGCCGAACACGCCCAAATCCTCTGCAATAATCGGTGCGTCCTTGCCGAAGACCTCAAATATTTTGTTAAACAAATCCATTTTCGGCCCGTCAATCCATTGACCCACCTTTGCGGTTTTGCTGCTTGCAGGCACTGCCCAGTATGATGCAAACGCTCTGAAATGGTCAATTCTTACGGTATCGTATGTTTTAAGGGCGTGACCCAGCCTTGAAATCCACCAGGCGTAGCCGTCTTTTTTCATGGCGCTCCAATCATAAATCGGGTTGCCCCAAAGCTGGCCGTCCTCGCTGAAATAATCGGGGGGAACGCCTGCTACTTTTTCAACCTTAAGGGTCTTTTCGTCTATTAAAAACATGGGCAGGTTTGACCAAACATCAACGCTGTCCATAGCCACATAAATGGGCATATCTCCGATTACGGCAATGCCCTTTTTGTTGGCATAGGCTTTAATTTCGTTCCACTGCTTGTAGAAAACATACTGCACAAATTTCCAAAATGCAGCCTGCTGCTCAAAGGAATAAACCTCCTTTATGCACTCATAATAATGGGCGTGGTTTTCGCTCCATTCCCACCAGGGCTTGCCCTTTTCCTGCTCTTTAACAGCCATAAATATTGCATAATCCGTCAGCCAATCGTTTTCAAGTTCAAAGGCCTTAATTTCTTTTGCCATTTGCTCGTCTATGTTAAGAAAGGCGGCTTTCAGCAGTTCAAGCCGCTTTTCTGCGGCAAATTCATAGTCTGCGGTGTAGGGGGTGCCGTTATAAATATTTGTGCTTACCTCCTCATCGCTTACAAGCCCCATATCTTTTAAGCCTTGGGGGTTAATGAAAAGATAGTTGCCTGCAAAGGCAGAGGGGGAGCAGTATGGAGAGTTTGCACCGTCAACCGGGTTGAAGGGCAAAACCTGCCAATAGGTAAAGCCCATTTCGGCGATTTTGTCAATAAAATGAAGGGCGTTGCTGTCAAACACGCCTATTCCGTAAGGCGACGGCATTGAGCTTATGTGAAAAAGAACACCTGCGCCTCGTTGCTTTAGCATAAAATCATCCTTTTAAAACTTTTTTAAAAATAATACCACTTTGCAGGGCAAAAATCAACTTTGTTGTGATTTTTGATATAAATTAAAATAAAATATATAATAATATTTATATTTTATATATTGATAAAGGGGCGGTTATTTGTTATAATATTTCATCATGAGTTATTATGGAAAATTGTGTCTTGGGGGTAAGCGTCTAAATGGCAGTTAACATCAAAAAAATCAGTCAAGAGGAATTAAGAATACAGGCTGATTTTACTGAAAAAACACGCTTCCTTCTTGAAAAAAGATATTTAAACGGGGACAGGCCCCTTGCCTGCGTGGTTACCTACGGCTGCCAGCAAAATGTTGCAGACAGCGAGCATATCAAGGGCATGCTTGAAAAAATGGGCTACGGCTTTACGGATGACAGGCAAAACGCAAAGCTGGTTATTTTTAACACCTGCGCCGTTCGTGAGCATGCGGAGGACAGGGTGTTCGGCAATGTGGGCGCTTTGAAAAAGTATAAGCTTAAAAATCCCGATGTTATTATTGCTCTTTGCGGCTGTATGATGCAGCAAAAGCATATTGCCGAAAAAATCAAGCAATCCTTTCCCTTTGTTGATTTGGTTTTCGGAACTCATGTGGTTCACAAGCTGCCGGAGCTTGTTTATACAGCGCTGACTCGCAAAAAAAGAGTTTTTGAACTGCCCGATGTTGACGGTGTTATCGCTGAGGGAATCCCCGTTAAGCGTGACAATGAGCGCAAGGCGTGGATACCCATTATGTACGGCTGTAACAACTTTTGCTCATACTGCGTTGTGCCCTATGTAAGGGGCAGGGAGCGCAGCCGTGAGGCTGAGGATGTTATTAACGAGTTTAAGGACCTTGTAAGCCAAGGCTACAAGGAAATTACGCTGCTGGGTCAAAATGTTAATTCCTACGGCAAGGATTTAAATCCAAGGGTTAGTTTTTCGCAGCTTTTAAGAAGAATTAACGACCTTGACGGCGATTTCAGAATTCGTTTTATGACAAGCCACCCCAAGGACTGCACCAAGGAACTGCTTGAAACCATGGCGGAGTGCGACAAGGTTGCAACCCATTTGCACCTTCCCTTCCAAAGCGGTAACGACAGGGTGCTTAAGGCAATGAACAGAAGCTACACCCGTGAAAAATATTTAAGCCTTATTAACTATGCAAAGAAGCTTATGGGTGACGAGCTGTCAATCACAAGCGACATTATCGTGGGCTTTCCCGGGGAAACCTATGAGGAGTTTTTAGACACCGTATCCCTGGTTAAGGAAATTAAGGCTACAAGCTTATTCACATTCATTTATTCTCCCAGGGTGGGCACCCCTGCCGCAGAGATGGACGACCCCGTAAGCTACGAGGAAAAGTCAAAATGGATGCGTGAATTATTAGCCGTGCAGGAGGAAATATCCGCACAGCAAATGGCTCTTCACAAGGGCAAAACATTCAAATGCTTTGTTTACGGGCAGGGCAAAACAGGGGATAATTATCTTGCCGCAAGAACAGACGGCAATTTGATTATAGAATTTGAGGGCGACGAAGGGCTCATCGGCACCTTTCAAAATATTAAAGTAACCGAGCCACTCACCTATGTTATGAAGGGCGAGATAGAAAGGAAATAATTATGTCATTAGAAACAGCACTCAGAGCACTTGGCAAGGAAATTCAGGCTGACCCTCGTTTTTCTGCACTTAAAGCAGCTGCAGCAACAAACGACGCTGACGAAAAGCTCCAAGGTCAAATGCAGGAAATGCAGCTTATCTCTTTAAAATATCAGCAGGAGGCAGAAAAGGGCGAGGAAGCTTCACAGGACAGAATCACTGAGCTCCAAAACCAATATCAGGACCTTTACAATGAAATTATGGCAGGGGAGAATATGCAGGCATATTCAAAGGCTGCGGCAGAGATGGAGCAAATGGCTCAATTTATCAGCGCTATGATCGGTCTTTTCTTTGACGGTCAGGACCCTGAAACCTGCCAGGTTCCGGATGAAACAGCGTGCACACACAATTGCAGCACCTGCGGCGGCTGCCACTAATCTGTAATTTTTAAAAGATTATTCAAATAAAAGTTTAAGGACGGTGAATAAAATGGCAAAAAAGGGCGAGTTGTCACCTATGATGCAACAATATTTTCAAATAAAAAAAGAATATCCGGGCGTTATTTTATTCTTCCGTCTGGGTGACTTTTATGAGATGTTTTTTGACGATGCAAAAACCGCCTCAAGGGAGCTTGACCTGGTGCTGACCGGCAGGGATTGCGGCCAGGAGGAAAGAGCACCCATGTGCGGCGTTCCCTTCCACAGCGCAGACGGCTATATTGCCAAGCTTGTGTCAAGGGGCTACAAGGTTGCCATTTGCGAGCAAATGGAGGACCCTGCCACCGCAAAGGGCATTGTTAAAAGGGATGTCATAAGAGTCATTACCCCGGGAACGGTTATTGAAAGCAACATTCTTGAGGACGGCGTTAACAACTATTTGTGCTCAATTTACAAATCTGTTAACGAAACGGGCATATGCTTTGCCGATGTTTCAACAGGCGAGTTCCACATTACCGTTATCAACCGTGAGGACGAGCAGGAAAAAATAGTAAATCAGCTTTCTACATATTCCCCAAAGGAGATTATTGTTAACTCCCTTGCGGCACAGCTTGACGATGTTTCAAAATTCGCCGATGTAAGGCTTGAGGCAGGCTTTGAAACCCTTGACGAAAGCTGTTTCGATTTTGACAACGCAACCAATTTGATTATAGACACCATGAAGCGTGACGAAATTTCCTCACTGGGAATAGGTCACAGCAAGGCGGCTGTTTGTGCACTGGGCGCAGTTATCGGCTACCTTAAGGACACCCAAAAGTGCAACGAAATTGAGGCTCCCAGCGAAATTGATTATTACGATGGCTCCGATTTTATGGCTCTTGACATCAGCGCAAGGCGTAATTTGGAGCTTACAAAATCAATGATGACAGGGGATAAAAAACATTCGCTGCTGTGGGTTATTGATAAAACAAAAACCGCAATGGGCAAGCGTATGCTCCGCTCATGGATTGAACGCCCCCTTGTTAACGAGGCAAAGATAACAAAGCGCCAAAACGCAGTGGGCGAGCTTTTTGACAACAGCGCCCTGCGTGATGAGCTTCGTGACGCCCTTTCGGGCATTAACGATATGGAGCGTTTAATGAGCCGCATTGCTTATAACACGGCAAACGCAAAGGAGCTTAGGTCGCTTGCGGCAATGATTGAGCCTTTACCTGTTATCAAAAATGCGCTTAACGATTGCTCATCGTCAATGCTTAAGGCGGTGCGTGACAATATTGATTTGCTGGAGGATGTAAAATCCCTTATTGACAGCGCAATTGTTGAAGAACCCCCATTCAGCGTTCGTGAGGGCGGGCTGATTAAACAGGGCTTTAACGCCGAGATTGACGAGCTGAAGAAAATTGTTCAGGGCGGCGCAAGCCTGCTGGCAGAGATTGAGGCAAGGGAAAAGGAAAGAACCGGTATCCCAAAGCTCAGGGTTTCATACAACAAGGTATTCGGCTATTTTATTGAGGTTACCAATTCCTATAAGGACTTGGTGCCCGAGGAATACATAAGAAAGCAGACCCTTACAAATTGCGAGCGCTACATTACCCAGGAACTTAAGGAGCTTGAGGGCAAAATGCTCGGCGCTAAGGACAGATTGGTTGCCCTTGAATATGAAATGTTTGCCACTGTCAGAAATCAAATTTCGGCAGAGGTTGAAAGAATACAGCGCACAGCCAAGGCTCTTGCAAGCATTGACACAATCGCTTCGCTGGCGCAGGTAGCCTTTACCAACAATTACTGCTGCCCACAAATTACAACGGATGGCATTATTGAAATTAAGGACGGCAGGCACCCTGTTGTTGAAACGCTCCTTGACGATTCAGTTTTCGTTCCCAACGATACACTGCTTGATAAGGACGAAAACCGCTGTGCAATCATTACCGGCCCCAACATGGCAGGTAAATCAACATATATGCGCCAAACCGCATTAATAACTTTGCTTGCACAAATCGGTTCGTTTGTTCCGGCAAAAAGCGCACGCATTTCGGTGGTTGACGCTATTTTTACAAGAGTTGGCGCATCTGACGATTTGGCTACCGGCCAGTCAACCTTTATGGTTGAGATGAACGAGGTTTCAACCATTTTGAAAAACGCAACGGCAAATTCACTTATCATTCTTGACGAAATCGGCAGGGGAACCTCCACCTTTGACGGAATGAGCATTGCAAGGGCGGTGCTTGAATTTGTTGTTAAGAAAAAAAGCCTGGGCGCAAAAACACTTTTTGCCACCCACTACCACGAGCTTACCGCTATGGAGGGAATGCTTGACGGCATTAAGAATTACTCAATAGCAGTTAAAAAGCGTGGGGACGATATAACATTTTTACGCAGGATTGTTCGTGGCGGAGCCGACCAAAGCTTTGGTATTGAGGTTGCAAAGCTTGCAGGCATTCCCAACAGCGTTATCAAGCGAGCTAAGGTTATACTTAAGGAGCTTGAATCAAATAAAATCGAAATTGAGTTTAAGGCCGATGAGGCAGTTGTTGAGGATGATACCGCCGATATTCAATACAACTTTAAAACAAACTCAACCCAAGATATTTTAGAACTTATAAAAGCTATTGATATTAACACTTTAACACCTATAGAGGCTATGCAAACCCTTTATGATTTAAAGAAAAAGACAAAAGAGATTATGTAAAAGAGCGGTAACGCTTTGCGGAGGTGACGCACTTGCCCAAAATTAATATTTTACCCAAAGAGGTTTATCAGCTTATTGCAGCGGGCGAGGTTGTTGAGCGCCCCTCCTCGGTGGTTAAGGAAATGATTGAAAATTCCGTTGACGCCGGGGCAAAGCACATTACTGTAGAAATAAAAAACGGCGGCTCTACATACATTCGCATAACCGATGACGGCTGCGGAATTGAAAAGGAAGAAATTAAAAAGGTTTTCATTCCCCATGCCACAAGTAAAATTAAAATTCAAACAGATTTAGACTCTATTTCCACTTTAGGCTTTAGGGGCGAGGCAATGGCGTCAATTGCCGCTGTTGCAAGGGTTGAGCTTTTAAGCCGCACCCCTGAAAACGATTTGGGCAGCAGATATGAAATTGCAGGCGGCGAGGAAATTGATTTTTCAGACGCAGGCTGCCCGGTGGGAACAACAATAGTTGTTCGTGATATATTTTTTAACACCCCTGCACGAATGAAGTTTTTGAAAAAGGATGTTACCGAGGGTAACGCAGTGGCAGGCATAGTTGACAAAATGGCAATCAGCCACCCTGAAATTTCCTTCAGATTTATTCGTGACGGCAAGCAGACCCTGATTACATCAGGCAACGGCAATTTAAAAAGCACGGTCTATTCGGTTTTCGGCAGGGATTTTTCACAATCGCTTATTGATGTGGATTACACTGTTGACAATATGCATATCAGCGGCGTGGTTACAAAGCCATCTGCATCAAGAAAAAGCCGTGCAATGCAATTTTTCTTTATTAATTCAAGGCTTGTAAAGTGTCAAACTGCTATGGCAGCGCTGGAGCAGGCATACCGCAACTCAATCATGGTGGGCAGGTTCCCGGGCTGTGTTCTTAACATTGAGTGTGACACCTCATTTGTGGATGTTAATGTGCACCCGGCTAAAATTGAGGTGCGCTTTGCAAACGAAAAACCGATTTTTGAGCTTGTGTATTACGGCGTTAAGTCAGCAATTGAAATGGGCGATACCCCTAAGGAGGTTCATTTTGAGCCAAAGTGCAAGCCACAGCAAACCACTGTTAACGGCAGGCTTGATTTTTATACCAAGGATGAGGACAAGCCCAAGCAAATGGAGTTTAAGCAAAAGGTTAACCCCAACGATTTTTGGGCAGTTGCCGCACCAAGCCCCGTTAAGCCGGTTACAGAGGTTAAGCCTGTTAAAAATGCACAAGAAGCATTTGAAATCACAAAGGAAAATGTTAAAAAGGAGCTTGATTCAATTGCCAAGGCGGTTGACAGCTCTTTAAACGATAATAAAGAGAGCGAAAAAACGGATACTCCTGTTATCGAGGCGGAAAACAAGGCGCAAAACGAGCCGACGGCAACACAAGCCGCTAAAATAAGTGAAAATTCAGCGGATAATATTGAGCCGCCTGCCCAAAAGCAGGAGGAAAAGTTTGTTGATTTGCCGGAATTCAGGCTTATAGGCGAGGCGTTTAAAACCTATATCATCATTGAAATGGATAATTCCATTTACTTTATAGACAAGCATGCCGCTCATGAAAGAATGAACTTTGAGCGCTTAAAAAGCAATTTACAGATTGCCTCCCAGGTACTGTTGGCGCCTGTTGCGGTTCATCTTGCTAAGGATGAATATTCGGCGGTATGCAATAATTTGGAGCTTTACGGAAAATGCGGCTTTTCAGTTGAGGATTTCGGCAACAGCACCGTGCTTGTGCGTGAATGCCCGTCAATTCTCAACGGCGAGGATGTTGAAGATTTGATTTGCGAAACGGCGCAAAAGCTCCTTGAGGGTAAAAACGATATTACCCCTGAAAAAATGGATTGGATTTTCCATTCCACCTCCTGCCGTGCCGCAGTTAAGGCAGGGGATTATACATCCGAACAAGAGCAATATCTATTTGTTCAAAAGCTTTTGTCAATGCCGGATATAAGATATTGCCCCCACGGCAGGCCGGTTATGATTAAAATGTCAAAATATGATGTTGAAAAGCAGTTCGGCCGCATTCAATAGGATGTTTAGTTATGGATAAAACAAAAATTATTTGCGTTGTGGGCGCAACGGCATCGGGCAAAACAGCTTTGGGCGTTGAGCTTGCAAAGGAGTTTAACGGCGAAATTATTTCTGCCGATTCCATGCAGGTTTACAAGGGTATGTCGGTTGCCACCGCCGCCGCAGACGAAAACGAGCGGCAGGGCATCGAGCACCATTTGCTTGAGTTTTTGCAGCCGGAGGAAAGTTTTTCCGTTGCAGATTTTGTAAGGCTTGCAAATGAAAAAATTGCCCAAATTACGGCAAGGGGGCATTTGCCTGTTATTGTGGGCGGAACAGGGCTTTTTATTGACAGCCTTGCCCAAAATATTACCTTTGCGGATGTTCCGGTTAACGAAAAGCTGCGAAATGAGCTTAACGAAAAAACAACCGATGAATTATACGAGCTTTTGCTTAAGGCTGACGAAAGCGCTGCCAAGAATATTCATAAAAACAACAGAAAACGAGTTATAAGGGCACTGGAGCTTTGCTACGGCGGCACCACAAAAACAATGCAAAATCATTGCTCACGCCTAAAGGAAAGCCCCTATGACCCACTTTATATAGGCATTAATTATGCTGACAGAGCCGTTCTTTACGACCGTATAAACAGGCGAGTTGACCTTATGGTTGAAAAGGGACTGATTGACGAGGCAAGGCAGTTTGAAAACAATTGCGGCGTTACATCAAGGCAGGCAATCGGCCACAAGGAGCTGCAACCCTATTTTAACGGGGATATAACCCTTGATGAGGCGTTAAGCAACATTAAGCAGTCAACCCGCAGGTATGCAAAGCGGCAATTAACCTGGTTCAGGAAAAATGAAAAAATCAACTGGCTTTATGCCGACGAAATGAGCGACAGCGAGCTGATTTCAAGAGCGCAGGCTCTGGTAAGGGAATTTTTGAAAAATAGTTAAGGAGGTGTTCAATGTGAAAATTTTTAAGCGTGACAATCTTGCTATCGGCATAGTAATTTTGTTGGTTCTGGTTTACATTTTTTACGAATGTTATTCTGTTACTCACATTGAACTGAAAACAGAAACAGCCTCCCTTTCAACCGTGTATGAAAGCGTTGACACAACCGCAATTGCCGTTAGGCAGGAGGAGGTTGTGGCAGCCGGGGCAAGCGGCGTTACCGTGCCCTGCTTAAACGACGGCGACAAAATCAATGTGGGCGGAAATGTTGCAATGACCTTTTCAAACGAGGATGATGCCGCAGCATATTCAAAATACGCCCAGCTTGAACAAAAGTTGCAATATTATGAAAATATCGAGTCAAAAACCGTTGGTCATGCCGCAAGCGTAGAATCCATAAACAAGCAGATTGACGAAAATGTTGACAGCTACATTCAGGCAATAGAAAGCGGCGACAGTCAAAAAATCAATTCAGCCGCCAACGATGTTAACGACGACCTTTTGAGCCGCCAGCTCATTATCGGCGAAAATGTTGATTTGGTTACAATTATTCAGGATATTCGCAATCAGCTTTCGTCATACAGCGTAACCAAGCCCAACGGCTACATTTCAACCGAAAAATCAGGCGTGTTTACCAGCTATACCGATGGGCTGGAGAATTATATTGATTATGAAAGCGTGTCAAATCTTACTGCCGACGATGTTAATTCGGCAATAGATAAAATCAACTCCAACACTGCCGATACATCGGCAAACACAGGCAAGCTGATAACAAATTACAATTGGTATTTTGTTTGTGTGATACCATCAGAGCAGGCTAAGAATTTTTCTGATGGGGACAAGGTGGATGTTGCGCTAAAGGATAACGAAAACACTGTTTTACCATTTAAAATAGTAAGCGGTGCAGACAACGCTACAAAGGAGCAAACGGTTTTGGTTTTGCAATGCAGCGAAATGAACGCAGAGTTAGCCGCTGTTCGCACCACGGATATTGAGATAAGATATGATTCCTACGAGGGAATAAAGGCTCCTGCATCTGCCGTGCATGTGGTTGATGATAAAAAGGGCGTTTATGTGCTTATTTCAAGCCAGGTTAAGTTCAGAGAGGCAAATATTATTTATTCCACAGACGATTATGTGCTTCTTTCATACGATGCCGACAATCAAAACGGTATTCGTATTTATGATAAGATAATTACACAGGGAAAGGATCTTGAGGATGGAAAGGTTTATACTTGATGAGCAGCGAGTAAAGGCTACCATCGACAATTACAAACGAATTAAGGAAAATGTTAATGAGGCGGCTGTTAAGGCAGGCAGGAGCACCGATGATGTAAGGCTTATGTGCGTTACCAAAACCATTGAGGCAGAATACATTAACCCGGTTTTGGACTTGGGCGCCGATTTAATCGGAGAAAACAGGGTTCAGGAATACCTGGGCAAGCGTGACGCCCTGCACCTTAGCGGGGTTGAAAGGCACCTTATAGGCCACCTGCAAACCAACAAGGTAAAGCAAATTGTGGGCGAGGTTGATATGATTGAATCCGTTGATTCCGTTAAGCTTGCCAAGGAAATCAGCAAGCAGTCGGTCAACAAGGGCGTTACCACAAATGTTTTGGTTGAGGTCAATGTGGGCAAGGAGGACTCTAAAAGCGGAATTTTTATGGAGTCGCTGGAGGAGCTGCTGGGCGAGATTGCACAAATGCCTGCAATTAAAATTAAGGGATTAATGACAATACCGCCTATTTGCGATGAAAACGAGGTAAGAAAATATTTTTCGGCCATGCATCAATCATTTGTTGACATTAAGGCCAAAAAAATTGATAATATAGATATGGAAATTCTTTCTATGGGAATGAGCGGCGATTATGAGGCCGCAGTTCTTGAGGGTTCAAATATAGTAAGAGTGGGCTCTGCAATATTCGGAGCAAGAAAATATTTTTAATTAATAAGGGGATGAAAAGATGGGATTTTTAGATAAGGTCAAGGAAATCATTAACGATAACGACGATGATTTTGAGGATTACTACGACGATTCAAATTCATTTGAAAGGGCGGCTTCAAAAACCGAGCGCCCGTTTCCGTCCTTCGACCGTGAGGAAAGGACTGAGCGAATAGGTCACAGGCAAAAAAGCGACAAGGTTGTTAACATTAACACCACCACACAGTTGCAGGTGGTTTTGTGCAAGCCGGAAAAATATGAAGAGGCTGCCGCAATTGCCGACAACCTTAACGCTAAAAGAACGGTTGTACTTAACCTTGAAAGCACAAATCGTGATATTGCAAGGCGTTTGCTTGATTTTCTTTCAGGCGTTGCCTATGCAAACAACGGCCAAATTAAACGGGTTGCAAACTCAACATACATTATTACCCCTTACAATGTTGATGTAATGGGCGATTTGATAGATGAGCTTGAAAGCAACGGAATGTTTATGTGATATTAGAGCAAGGAGAATATTATAATGATTAGTGCTAATGAAATAAGAAACAAGCAAATAAAGGTTGTTCAAGTTGGCTATGATAAGGATGAGGTTAACACCCTGTTAGACGATGCGGCAGACACAGTTGACAGCTATGTTGCCGAAAGTCAGGAACTTTATCATAAAATGGAAATCCTTGCTGCAAAGATTGAGGAATACCGTGAGGAAGAGGATTCTATCAAGGCAGCCCTTATTACCGCAGAAAAAATGGCCGACCAAATTAAGCGTGAGTCAAAGGAAAAGGCTCAGGGCATAATTGATGCGGCAAACGAGCAGGCAAAGGACATTATTGCCAAGGCAAATGCTCAGCTTGACGATGCCTCCACCAAGGCTAAAAATATTATTGTTGACACCACCGCTCAGTCGGAGCAGCTTATTGCCGAAAGCAACGCTAAGGCAGAACAAATTGTTACAAACGCTGAGAAAAAGGCTAACGAGGCTATTAACTCCGCTAAAATTGTGGCACAAAATGTTCTTGATCAGGCAAGAGAAATTTCCAGCGACCTTGTTGATAAATCCAAGGAGGAAAAGGAGGCTTACGAGCTCCTTAACAAAACCTTGAAGGAGGACGCAAGGGAGTTTATTGAAAAACTTAAGGGTCTTTACAGCGAGCAGCTCGGCTTTCTTAACAGCGCAAAGCTTGAATCAAGCAACAATACCGATGACAGCGAGGTCGAATCAATCCATAATGAAGTAGAAAGCCTTGTTTCAGAGATTGACGAGATGGAACAGGCTATTCCGTCATCAATCAACATTGATGATGAGCCCAAAGATGAGCCCGAGCAGGAAAGCGAGCCCCAGCCCGAACCGACTGATGCCCCGGAGGACGATGTGCCTGAAATTGAAAATCCCGAGGCTGTTGAGGCAGCCCATGATGAAATAATCGCAAGCTTTAACAAAAATGTTGAAAAAGAAAAGGAAAAGGTTTTTTCTCAAATAGAAAACGAGCCTGAGCAGGTTGCGCAGCAGGACGAGGAAAAAGAGGAAGAGCACCACGATTTTGAAATTGTTGAGGACAGCGTATCGGATTACACCCAGGAGAATTTCGACGAGCAGCCCGCAGGAGAAATCCCCGAAAGCGAGCTTGACGACGCACCCCTTGATAACATTGAACTTGATGATGAGCCTGCCGACCCCAGGGAGGCTGTGGAGGCTTTTTCAAGGAATCAAAGGTCACGCACCGTTGAAACCGAGCCCGAGGATGCCGAAGATTCGCTTTTTGACGAAAAGGAGCTTCCCTTTGAAAGCTACTTTAATGTTAAAAAGGAGGACGCACATTTAGACAGAACCCAAACGATTTCACTTATCCCCCCCGAAGAAGATGAGGAAGAGGATGACGGACCCAAATTCAAAGGATTCTTTAAAAAGAAAAAATAATTTTACATATACTAATCTAAGGAGCGCAGATTAATGGATTATAACAAAACACTGAACTTACCGAAAACCGAATTTCCCATGAGGGCGTCACTTCCTCAAAGGGAGCCGGACTTTCTCAAAAATTGGGAAGCACGCAAGCAATACAATGCCTTAATGGAGCATAACGACGGGAAACCCCTTTTTGTTCTTCATGACGGCCCACCTTATGCAAACGGCGATATTCATATTGGCCACGCACTTAACAAAACACTTAAGGACTTTATTGTTCGTTATAAAAATATGACCGGCTTTAAAGCGCCCTATGTTCCCGGCTGGGACACCCACGGCCTTCCCACAGAACTTGCTGCAAGAAAGAAGGCAGGCATCACTGCGGAGTCTAATATTTCAGATTTGGAACTGCGTAAAATCTGCCGTGACACAGCACTGGGCTTTGTTGACATTCAGCGTGAAAGCTTTAAGCGCCTTGGCGTTATCGGCGAGTGGGACCACCCGTATATCACTCTTCAAAAGGAGTTTGAGCAGGAGCAAATCAAGGTGTTTGCATCAATGGCGTCAAAGGGCTATATCTATAAGGGTTTAAAGCCTGTATATTGGTGTGCAGATTGTAATACTGCCCTTGCAGAGGCTGAAATTGAGTATGCCGAGGACCCATGCCACTCAATCTATGTTAAATTTAAGGTTACCGACGATATGGGCAAACTTGAAGCTCTTGGCGCAGACCTTGACAAAACATATTTTGTAATTTGGACAACAACAACCTGGACCCTTCCTGCAAATGTGGCAATTTGTGTTGGCCCTAACTTTGAATATTCATTATTAAAGGCTAATGGTGAGTATTATGTAATGGCTACCGACCTTGCACCTGTTGCAATGGCAGACGCAGGCATTACCGATTATGAAACTGTGGGTATTATCCGTGGTTCAGAGCTTGAATATATGAAAACCGCTCATCCGTTTATTGACAGAACCTCACTTGTTATTGTGGGCGACCATGTTACACTTGAAAGCGGTACCGGCTGCGTTCACACTGCTCCCGGTCACGGTGTTGACGACTTTATTGTTTGTAAAAAATATAAGGAAATTCCTATTGTTGTTCCTGTTGACGATAAGGGCGTGCTTACAGAGGAGGCAGGCCAATTTGCAGGCCTTACAACAGACGAGGCTAACAAGCCCATTGCCCAGCACCTTGACGAAATCGGCGCACTCTTTGCATTAAAGAAGATTAAGCACCAATATCCGCACTGCTGGAGATGCCACAAGCCGATTATCTTCCGTGCCACAAGCCAGTGGTTCTGCTCAGTTGATGATTTCAAGGATGCAGCAGTTGAGGCAGCAGAGGATGTTAAGTGGTATCCCGAATGGGGTAAGGAAAGATTACAGTCAATGGTTGTTGAGCGTGCAGACTGGTGCATTTCACGCCAGAGAAAATGGGGTGTTCCCATTCCTGTTGTATATTGTAAGGATTGCGGCAGAGAGATTATTGACGGGGGCATTATGAACAAGGTTTCAGACATCTTCGGTCAAGAGGGGTCTGACGCTTGGTATGCACATGATGCAGAGTATTTCCTGCCTGAGGGCTTTAAGTGCCCGCACTGCGGCAAGGCTAACGGCTTTGAAAAGGAAACCGACATTATGGATGTTTGGTTTGATTCGGGCTCTTCCTGGGCTGCGGTTTGCAAAAACAGAGATTATTTAGATATTCCTGCCGATGTTTACCTTGAGGGAGCAGACCAATATCGTGGTTGGTTCCAATCATCAATTCTTACATCTGTTGCAGGCGGCAACGGTGCACCTTATAAGGAAATTATTACCCACGGCTGGACTGTTGACGGCGAAGGAAGAAAAATGTCAAAATCCTTGGGCAACGGTATTTCCCCACAGGATGTAATGAACAAATACGGCGCTGATATTCTACGTTTGTGGGTTGCATCTGCCGATTATCACGCAGATATTCATATCAGCCCTGAAATCTTAAAGCAAATTTCAGATAATTACAGAAAAATCAGAAACACTGCAAGATATTGTCTTGGCAACCTTTACGATTTTGACCCTGACAAGGATATGGTTGCAAATGACGAGCTTGAGGACCTTGATAAGTATGCTCTTATGAAACTTGACAGCGTTCTTGAAACCGCATTAAAGGGCTATAACGAGTACGAATATCATACAACAGCACATGCGCTCCACAATTTCTGCGTTGTTGATATGAGTAACTTCTACTTTGATGTCCTTAAGAACAGATTATATACATCTGCTCCAAATTCAAAAACAAGGCGTGCTGCTCAAACAGTGCTTTACAAGGTGCTTGACGCATTAACCCTTGTTCTCACACCTATTCTTGCATTTACCTGTGATGAAATTTGGCACGAAATGAAGCACGATTCTTCAAGAAATACAGAATCACCGCTCTTTAACGATATTCCAAAGCCTAACTACATTGAAACCGACGAGGCTTTCATTGCTAAATGGGACAGGATCCATGATGTAAGAACCGATGTTCAAAAGGCTCTTGAAATTGCCCGTGGCGAAAAGATTATCGGCAAGCCTCTTGAGGCAAGCGTTACCCTTTATGCCGACGGTGAGCTTGCAGAGTTCCTTAACTCCGTTAAGGCTCAGCTCCCTGAAATATTCATTACATCGGCTGTTAACATTACCTCGGGCGAGGGTAAGGTTAAGGGCGATGTTGCAGGCCTTAGCATTGATGTTGCAAAGGCAGATGGCGAAAAGTGCGAGCGTTGCTGGAAATTCTCAACAGCAGTTGGCGAAAACCCTGCTCATCCAACACTTTGCCCTGAGTGTGCCGCAGTAATGGCAGAACTTGGATTATAAACAGCGTAATAGGAGGCGGCAGTGTTGCCGCTTCCTAAAGTATTTTTTCGGAGGATGCAATGCATAAGAAAAAGCATATTTGGTGCAGCATTATGATTGTTCTTATTGTTGCATTTGACCAAATAACAAAATATTTGGCAGCAAAGTATTTGGCAGGGGGAAAAATTGTTTCCTTTTTGCCTAAAATAGCACAGTTTAGGTATGCCGAAAACCCCGGCATGGCATTTTCAATGTTTAGCGGCGCAAGGTGGGTTTTTGTGGCGCTGACCCTGGCTGTGTGCGGCGGAGTTTTGTGGTATTTAATGACCGACAGGTGCAAGAGTCTTTGGCTTTATTGGAGCCTGGGGGTTATTGTTGCCGGAGGAATAGGCAATTTAATCGACCGTGTTCGATTTGGATTTGTAGTTGATTTTATTGAACCAATTTTTATTGATTTTGCAATTTTCAACATTGCCGACTGTGCCGTTACCTGCGGTGCGGCAGTGCTGGTTATCTATCTGTTGCTTGACTGCTTTAAAAAGGATAAGAGTGAAGCCGATGAGTGAGCAGTTTGACCTTGTTGTTGACGAAAACTCGGCAGGCGTTAGGCTTGATAAATTTATTACCGACAGCACCTGCGGCTTTACCCGTTCGGCAATACAAAAAATTATTGACGAGGGCGGAGTTACCATTAATTCCAACCCCTGCAACAAAAATTACAAGTGCAAAATTAACGATAAAATATGTGTAATTGTTCCCGATGCAAAACCCATGGAGGCGGTTGCGGAAAATATACCCCTTGATATTGTTTATGAGGACAGCGATCTGCTTGTTGTCAACAAGCCCAAAGGTATGGTTGTTCATCCTGCCAACGGAAATTGGAACGGCACCCTTGTTAATGCCCTTTTATACCATTGCGGCGACAGCCTTTCGGGTATAAACGGTGTTGTTCGCCCGGGAATTGTGCATAGAATTGATAAGGATACCTCCGGGCTTTTGATTGTTGCAAAAAACGATGCAGCCCACCTTGGATTGGCTGAGCAAATTAAGGAGCACAGCTTTTCACGGGCCTATGAGGCTGTGGTTTACGGCAATATAAAGGACAACGGCGGAACCGTTAACGCACCCATAGGCAGAAATCCTAACGACAGAAAAAAAATGGCGGTAACTATGAAAAATTCAAAACCCGCCACCACCCATTACAGTGTAATTCAGCGTTTTGGGGATTTTACCCACATTCGCTGCATACTTGAAACAGGGCGTACCCACCAAATTAGGGTACACATGGCATCAATCGGCCACCCTATTGCAGGGGACGAGGTTTATGGGCCCAAAAAGGTTATTAAAAGCCTTAACGGCCAGTGCCTGCATGCAAAGCAAATTGGTTTTGAGCACCCTATAACAGGGCAGTGGCTTGAGTTTGAGGCACCGTTGCCCGATTACTTTGTAAACTTTTTGTCTTATCTCAACAGCAGACATTAGTTAGGAGAATATATGGAGAAAACATTTGAAAATTGGCTTGTTGTTTCTGATATTGACGGCACACTTAACAATAAATTAAGAAAGCTTCCCAAAAGAAACTATAACGCAATAAAGGAATTTACAGACCGTGGCGGCAATTTTACCCTTGCTTCGGGAAGGCTTCAATCAAGCCTTGAAAGAAATTATAACAGAATAACACCAAATCAACCTGCAATTGTGCTTAACGGCGCAGGCATTTATGATTATAAAGAAAGAAAAATGCTTTGGCGCAACACAATCGGGCCAAAAGGAAGGGAGTTTGTTAAGTACATATACGATGAATTTGACGAAATTTTCAAAAGCGTTGACATCGGCGTGTATTTTGACGATTTTGTTTATGTTGTAAGAAGCGGCTTTCTGTCAAAAAGCACAATGTATTTTGACAAGGCCAAGCACGAATATGTTAAATCCTTTGACGAAATACCCAATGATGGCTGGATGAAGGTAATATTTTGGTCAAACCCCTTTACCATCAACAAGCTGAAAAAGGTTATTGAGAATATGGAAAATCCTGATGCAAACTTTATGCTTTCCTCTGCATTGACACTTGAAATGTTGCAAAAGGACACTCACAAGGGCGTTGGTATAATGAAGCTTGCTGATATGCTCGGAATTGAAAAAAGCCATGTTGCCGCTATCGGCGATTATTATAACGATTGGGATATGCTTAAAACAGTTGGGTTGCCTGCCTGCGCAGGTCAGGCTCCATCCTCAATTCATAAAATTTGCAAATTTGAGGCTTGCCATTGTAACTACGGCTGTGTTGCCGATTTGCTCGAATATATTATGAGCGGCAAGGCCGAGGAGGATATGGCAAAAGAAATCATAAAATAAGTATTGTAAAGGACTGCAAAAGGGGCGCACTACATAAGGAATAAATGCTCAAAAAAGCAAATAAACAGCGAAATACTGCGTTAAATTTACAGTGAAGGCGGCAAGCCTGCCCTGCAAATTATGCCTTGTCTTTCATCTGTTTCTTTGGCTTTTTGAGTGCAAGGCAGTTTAAGCAAACTGATTTTGTTCAGTGTGCATTAACAAAATCCCGTTAATACTTGCGTATTAACGGGATTTTTTAATAGTGCAATGGGCAAAACTCAGAAAGCTTAAACCAATTACTTCCTTATGCAGTGTGCCCCAAAGCAGTCCTTTTTTGGTTATAATATTATTATAAAATTTTTTGAAAGGCTGGTTTTATGATATATACTATAACCCTGAATCCTGCGCTTGATTATTATATGCGGCTGAACGAGCTTAGGGCAGATGTTCAAATTGCCGATAAAACAACGGTGTTTTACGGCGGAAAGGGCATAAATGTCAGCGCCGTGTTAACGGAGTTGGGTATTGAAAACAAGGCCTTGGGTTTTGTGGGCGGCTTTAGCGGCGACAGGCTTTGCGCCCTGCTTAAGGAAAAGAAAATTGCAACGGATTTTGTTAAAATAGAGGCGGACACACGAATTAATGTAAAAATTGCAGGTGCAAAAAACCTTGTTATCAATGCCGCAGGCCCCACAATTACCTTTAAAGACGAGCATGCGTTAATAAAAAAGCTTAAAGCAATTAACGATGATGATTATATTGTGCTTTCAGGCAGTATTCCCTCGTCAATGGGTAACAGTGCCTATGAACGGATATTGGAATGTGTTAACAGAAAAAACGCCAAGTTGATTGTTGACACCGCAGGCAAGCCCCTTTTCAGCATGTTAAAATACAAGCCCTTTTTAATTAAGCCCAACAATTTTGAATTGGAGGAATTAATGGAGGTGCACCTTAATAATAAGGATGACATTATTTTAGCCGCGGAGGATTTGCAAAAAATGGGCGCACAAAATGTTTTGGTAAGCATGGGCAATCAGGGCATGCTTTTGCTTGATGAAAACGGCGATATTAATATGGAGCCGATTATTGACGGCCAAGTTAAAAACACCACCGGCTGTGGCGACAGTGCAGTGGCAGGCTTTATTGCCGGGTATTTAAAGTATAATGATTATCACAAGGCTCTGCGTTATGCAAGCGCCTGTGCAAATGCAACAGCTTTCAGCAACACCCTTGCTACAAAAAAGGAAATTGAAAATATACTGAACAAGTATTGAAAATACCCTATGCAATTTTGCATAGGGTATAACTTTTTAAACTTTACGATTTTCTCTTAATGTTTTAAAAAAATCAGTCAGCATTTGGGAACATTCGTCCTCCATAATGCCGCCGTAAATTTCAGGCTTGTGGTTATAGGGCAGCATATTAAAGTTTGCGACAGAGCCGAACGAGCCTGCCTTGTTGTCATAAGCGCCGAAATACACACGCCTTATTCTTGAATTTATAATTGCTCCTGCACACATGGGGCAGGGCTCAAGAGTTACATATAAATCGCAGTTCCATAACCGCCAGCCGCCAAGGCTTTTGCAGGCGTTATTAATAGCCTCAATTTCTGCGTGATAAAGGGCATTTTTGCCTGTTTCACGGCGATTTTTGCCTGTGCCCACAATAGTGCCGTTTTTAACCACCACAGCGCCCACGGGCACCTCGCCCTGCTTTTCGCTTTCCTTTGCCAGCTCAATGGCTGCTCTCATAAATTCGTTTTCCATCAGCTTTTAACAATTGTGGTTACAATGCTGAAAATAAAATACGGTGCACAAATGGCAAAGCCCGGCAGCACGCAAAGAATTTTTGTGCCAAGGGAAAGCTTAACATCGTCCTTGCTTTCGTTATTTTCCTTAGGCTCTTCAGGTTGGGTGTAAAAAGCCTGAACGGTTCCGTCTGCAAGCACATTGTATTCAGCGGTTTTTCTCTTTAAAATAATGCCCTTTTTGCAAAGATAAACAAAGCCGATAATGCCCAGTGGAATAAATGCCAAAAGCATGCCCGTGCTTATTTTGTCAGCCAGGGTGTCATTTGCGGCATAGCCGATAATGTCGGATACTACTGAAAGGCTGTTGTTAAGGCCGTGCACAATCATTGCAATGTAAACATTGCCGGTTTTAATTGTAATATATCCTAAAATCAAGCCCACAAGGGTTGCGAAGATAAACTGAATAATGTTGCCGTGAATCATTCCAAAAAGAATGCTTACAACAACCACTGCAAAGCCCTTGCCGTATTTTTGCAAAATACCTACCGAGCAGCAGCGGAAGGCATATTCCTCAATTACTGCCGGTGCAATTACCGTTGAAAATACCAGTGCCACGCAGGCAAAGACAGAGTCGGGTTCAAGCAGTGAGTTTTGGGTTAGCTCATATCCTACGGATTTTGCAAGGGTGCTTAAAAAGGAAACTACAAAATCTGCCACAACGCAGCAGCCCATGCCAAAGCCAATCCAGCCTAAACTGTCTTTAAAACCCACCTTTTTGTTGGGCACAAGTGGTGCAACATAAAACTTGCGTGACAAGGCATACATTACAGTAAAGGGAACAAACAGCGATAAAACATGCACAATAACAATGTTTACACAGCTTTGTGCCGCCGCAGATGTGTCATACAAATTGCTTAAGCCGGGTATTAAGGTTAAAATACCGATACCGATAACCTGTACTATAATATAGCTGATTATGGTTGCACCTAAAATAAGACCTGCGTTTATAAGGCCCTTTTTTTTAGCCTTTATTTTTGATTTTTCAGTGAAGTTGTTTATATAGTTGTTAAAGCCGTTTGTTTGATTAGGTGCGCCGTAGCCCCGGTAATAAGGCTGTTGGTAGCCGTAATTCATATTTGGCTGTTGATAGGGCGGCTGTTGATATTGTGGCTGACCGCCAGAATACGGATTGTAAGGATTATAATAGCCGTTGCCGTATCCATTATTAAAGTATTGCCCGTTATATTGGCCGTTTGGCTGCTGATAACTGCCGCTTTGAGCATTTGCTCCGGGCTCATAAATATTTTGCCCGGGCTGTGCATAGCCCTGATAGCCGTTGTTTTGCTGCGGCTCATCATTGCCCGATAATGACGGGTCAGTCATATATGGCGGATAAAATTTTTCTTGTTCTTTCATATTTCTGTTTCCTTAAAAGTAGTGTGTGTTGCCGGGTTTTAAATATATGAAACTATAATGTCTAAAATAAAATAAACCAAAAGGGGAATAAGAATTGTTGTTCCGCCTTTTTTAGACAAATAAAGCTGACGAACCTGCTTTTCGTTAAAATTGTTTTCATAGCCGCCGAGCATTGGGTTTTGCACAATTGTTGCGCCCTCGTTTAACTGCTCGTCAACATTTTTAATAATGCTGGTAACTGTTTTTTTGTAAGAATAATCTGCAAATACGGTTGCCATAATGTTAACGAATAATGTTGCGCCCGAGCAAATTGTTGAAATCCTACTTGCGGTTAAATAGTCTGCCGCAGAGGTAATTTGTGCCGACAGGCTTGAATCAATTGAGCCACGATTGCTGAAAACGCTGTTGGCAAATGACATGAAAGCCTGATAGGTTTCAGGTGCAAATTTATTCAACAAAAATACCGTTAAAAAGCTAATAGTCGTTGTTATTGACAAAAGCAAAACGCCCTGCTTATACATTTTCCTGAAAAGGTAATAATATGCGCCGAAGAAAAATGCGCCCCAATTCCAGCTTGACTTTTTCTTGGTTTGCTCCATTTTTTTGAATTTTGATACAAAACGGGGCACGTTGGTTTTTACTGTTGCCGCTACATCTGCAACGCTTTCGCCGTCTATGGTGTCACGGTCAGCCTCGTAGGGGTTGACAAAGCTGATATTCATTGGGGAAAAGAAAGGAGGCTGAAATGGCTGCTCGCTGTTATTCTTGTTTTCGGTGTTGCTGTCGGCGCTGTCCTCCTGCTGCTTTGCATCAAAGGGAGCGAAAATAAACGGTTGCGCCTTTTCGGCGTTGTCATTTTGCTTTTTTGGCTCAACAGGGTCCTTGTTTTCTTCAACAAAGTCATAATTTGATTTGTGCAAGCCCCTGTTCACGCAGTGACCGACCAAATTGTAACATTCCCTGTGGTGGGGAGTGCCGCATTCGGGGCAAACAACTATATCGTCGCTCTCCTCAAATTGCTTTTTACATACAGGACATTCGTATCCTTCATATTTTGACATATTCTATCCTCCTTATGAGGTGTGCGGTATCTGTAATTAACTGATATTATACTATATATAAGCATATAAAATCAATTATTTGATTAAAATAAAGTTAACAGTTTTTAAACTTGAAAAATTATCGCCGATAGCGTATAATATATTGGTTATATTTATAAGTAAGGTACGGAGAAAATATATGATTGAATTTGAAGAATTAAAATCACGACTTACTCAATTTGAAAAGCCCATTGAAAATCTTAAGGAGGCGCTGAATATTGACTCTCTTGTTGAGGATGTTGCTCAGCTGGAGGAAGTAAGCGCAAAGCCCGATTTTTGGGATAATATGGAAGCAAGCCAAAAAACCATGCAAAAAATCGGTTCACTTAAAGCTAAAATACAGTCATACGAAAGCTTAAGGTCTGATTATGACGACGCTCTTATGATGATAGAGCTTGCAGACGAGGAAGAGGACACCGACCTTTTGGACGATTGCACCACCTCTGTTGACGATATTGAAAAGCGCATTGAAAGCCTTACTCTTTCAACCCTTTTAAGCGGCGAGTTTGACGACAGCAACGCAATTTTAACCTTCCATGCAGGCGCAGGCGGCACGGAGGCTCAGGATTGGGCTGAAATGCTGTTCAGAATGTATAACCGCTGGGGTGAGCGCCACGGATACAAGGTTTCTACCCTTGATTACCTTGACGGCGATGTTGCAGGCATTAAAAGCGCAACAATTTTAATTGAGGGCGAAAACGCATACGGCTATCTTCACGGCGAAATGGGTATTCACAGGCTTGTTCGTGTTTCTCCCTTTGATTCCTCGGGCAGAAGGCACACCTCCTTTGCTTCCCTTGAGGTTATGCCCGAAATCGATGATGATGTTGATGTTGAAATCCGTGAAGAGGATATTAAAATGGATGTTTACCGTGCCTCGGGTGCAGGCGGCCAAAAGGTAAACAAAACCTCATCGGCGGTAAGGCTTACTCACATACCCACAGGAGTTGTGGTTTCATGCCAAATTGAGCGTTCACAGCACCAAAACCGTGAAGTTGCAATGCGCATGCTTAAATCAAAACTGGTTGAAATTAAAGAGCGTGAAAACCTTGAAAAAATCGAGGATATTAAGGGCGAGCAAAGGGAAATTGCATGGGGCTCGCAAATTCGCTCGTACGTGTTTATGCCATATACAATGGTTAAAGACCACAGAACAAATTTTGAAATGGGAAATATTGCCGCTGTTATGGACGGCGATATTGACGGCTTTATCAACGCTTATCTTAAAATGAAAAGTATTGAAAACAGCGAGTCTTAAAATTTTTTAAGCTAAAACTTAACAATAATATATTGCCTCTCTTGTTATAAAATAATACAAGGGAGGTTTTTATTTTGAAAAAAACAATTTGTTTGGCATTAACTGCCATTTTATTGTTCGGCTTGTGCGGCTGCACGGTTAAGGTTGAGCAGCCAAAAGCTACCGAAAATAATACAAACAGTAATACAACAGGCACAACCGCCGACCAATCGGACACCACTACGCCTGTTGCGGACCCGGTGGCAGGCAGCAATGATTTGTCACGGGAAAAGGTGGTTTGGGGGCCGGGAAATATTACAAATCATCAGCAGCCCACCGACCCTGTTAATTTGCAAAAGCAGTATGAAAAATACGGCGGAAACTGGCTTTTGCAAAATGAAAAGGAAATTTGCTTAACCTTTGACGAGGGCTATGAAAACGGCTATACACCCGCTATTTTAGACACTTTAAAGGCAAAAAATGTTAAAGCGATATTCTTTGTTACCTATGATTTTGCAAAGGATAACCCAAAGCTGATAAAGCGCATGATAGACGAGGGCCATATTGTGGGTAATCACACCTATCGCCACTACACCATGGATGAGCAAACCGAGGATGTTCAAAGGGAGGAAATTGAGTATTTGCATAAATACTTAAAGGATAATTTTGATTATACAATGAGTTATTTTAGATTCCCTAAGGGCGAATTTTCACAGCAGGCGCTGTGGGTTGCAAACGATTTGGGTTATAAAAGCATTTTTTGGTCATACGCTTATGCCGATTGGGACCCTGATGCACAGCCTGACAAAACAACAACCCTAAAGGCAATTTTAGATTCCACCCACCCGGGGGAAATTATGCTTTTGCATGCGGTTTCAAAAACCAATGCTGAAATTTTAGGGGATGTTATCGATGGTGTTAAAAAGCAGGGTTACACCTTTACCGTGAAAATTTAAGGGCAAACACTTCTGTCGGAGATTTCCGCTTGGCCGGAAATCTCTGTTTTTGTTTAAAAAATTATTAATTTTTAAATTATGTGTTGAGATTGTAGATTTTATATTATATAATATATCGGTAAATGCGAATGTTAAGTTTAAATTTTGACTGAAAGTGAGATTACATATAATGATTTTTTCAAGGGATATAGGTATTGATTTAGGTACTTCAAATACAAAAATTGCTGACAGAAAGGGTCATATTATCATTGATGAGCCCACCGTTGTTGCCGTTGATGTTAAATCAAAGCGTGTTCTTGCAACAGGGGATAACGCAAAAAAGATGATTGGCAGAACCCCGGGCTCAATTGTTGCAGTAAGGCCTATTCGTGACGGCGTTATTGCCGATTTTGATATGACCGCCGATTTGCTCCATGATTTTATGGCTCGTTCAAGCAAGCGTAACATGTTTACAAAAACAAGGGTTGTTATTTGTGTTCCCTCAGCTGTTACCGAGGTTGAGCGCAGAGCCGTTGAGGATGCTGCCCGTTCTGCCGGAGCGCAGGAGGTTGAACTTATTGAGGAGCCTATGGCTGCCGCATTGGGCGCAGGACTGCCTGTTTTTGAGGCAACCGGTTCAATGATCGTTGACATCGGTGGCGGCACCTGCGACATTGCGGTTGTATCCCTGGGCGGAATTGCCTGCTGCAACAGCGTTAAGGTGGGCGGCGATGCATTTGACGACGCTATTATTTCTTACCTTAAGCGCAAGCACAATTTATTAATCGGAGAAAGAACTGCCGAGGATATTAAAATTAAAATCGGCTCGGCCTTTACCTATGACGGCGAGGCTGCCATGGAAGTTAGGGGCAGAAACCTGACCGACGGTCTGCCCGGCAGTGTGGAGGTTACCTCTGCTGACATCAGGCGTGTGCTTGCCGACCCAATCAGCATTATTACCGACACTATCAAGGAAACCCTTGAGGTTACACCGCCCGAGCTTGCGGCGGATATTATCGGCAGGGGAATTTATCTTACAGGCGGCGCAAGCCGACTTAGGGGTATTAAAGAAATTATCGAGCAAAGGACAGGCATTAATGTTATTGTGCCTGATGACCCCACCGATTGTGTTGTTAAGGGAACATCAATTAAGCTCAGAAGAGCAAAATAGTTACGGAGAAATCGCTAAATGAAAAGGTTGTTTAAAAATAAACTCTTTAAGTCAATAATCATAGTGATTTGCTGCCTGTTGGCAGGTGGGTTCCTTTCCTCTGCCTTGGGCCATAACGAAACCGTGCAGTCCTCTGTTTTCGGCGTTGTGTTAGAGCCCTTTAACTTTGTTGCACAAAAAATCAGCGACGGGCTTGACAAGGCAGTTGGCGCCGTAAAGGGCGACAGCAGCTATGAAAAGAAGATAGAGGAGCTTGAAAACGAGGTCGGCGATTTAAGGTCGCAGTTGGTTGATTATCAAAACCTTAAAAATCAAAATGATTTGTATAAGGAGTTTTTGGAGCTGAAAGAAGAGCACAAGGATTACGAATTTGTTGAGGCGTCCGTAATCGGCAGGGATAATGCGGATGTTTACGGCTCGTTTACATTAAATCAGGGCAGCGCCACAGGCATTAAAGAGGGGGACGCTGTTCTTTACGGAAAGTACATTATAGGCGTTATTGACAAGGCTTACCCCACCTACAGCGTTGTAAGAACCGTGTTGGACCCCGAGCTTAACATTTCAGCTTACGAAATTGTATCGGGGGAAATATCCTATGTAACGGGTAACGCAAAACTTGCAAAGGACGGCAAGTGCAAATTTGCAAACCTTTCCTCTACAACAAATGTTACCTACGGCTCAATCATTTGCACCGCAGGCATCAGCGGCACTGTTCCAAAGGGGCTTATTGTGGGCACAGTTGAAGAAATATCTGACGAAACCACGGATATTTCATCTTATGCCGTAATTACCCCGGGCGTTGAAATTGATGATGTTGCCTCCTGCTTTGTGTTAACGGGATTTAATCAATAATTTTAGGAAGAATTTTTTATGAAACTGTCAAAAAAGCAAATGACAATTAAATATTCGGTCTATTGCCTTTTGATTTTATTGGCAGAGATTTTCCAAAGCGTTAACGGCCTGTTCCCCGAAATCAATGGGGCAAGGTGCTTTTTCCTTATTCCGGTAACGGTTATTTTAACAATTGACGAAGACCCTAAAATAGCGGCGCTTTTGGGCCTGCTTGCCGGTCTTGCATGGGATTGCCTTGCCGTAAGGCACATGGGATTTAATATGGTGTTCTTTACAATTATGTGTTACATATTGGCATCATGCACGGAGTTTTTGTTTAGGGCAACCTTTTGGATGCAGCTTGTGGGTGCGGTTATAGCAAATGTGCTTTACTGCTTGTGCTATTGGCTGCTGTTTATGGTTATTAATCCCAGCGAGGGCAGCGCTGAAAGCATTTGGTATTTTTATATTCCAAGTATGATTTACACCTCGGTAATGTCGTTTATTGCATGCCTTGTGCTAAAGCCCATAAAGCGAAAGGTCGGGTTCAGCAAAAAAATTGAAGAATAATTTTTGATTACATACTAAAATGCCTTGAAGGGGGGCGATACTGTGAAAAGCATTTATAAAAGCGGCCGAAGCACTGTGGCAATTCTGTTGGTTATTTCGGTTTTCTGCGGCTTTTGCTATGACCTTTTTAACATTCAGGTTAAAAACAACGAATATTATGCCGCACAAAATAATACAGTGAAAAAGTACACAGTATCAATCGAGGCTGCCCGTGGCGAAATTGTTGACAGAAACGGCAACCCCCTTGTTACAAACCGCCAGGGTAACAGCATAATTCTTGATGCGGCATATTTTCCCTCATCATCGGATAACGAGCAGAGAAATCAAATTGTTTACAGCTTAATTCAGCTTTTTAACAAAAATAACGAGGAGTATGTTCACAATCTCCCCTTAAAAATGAACAAAAACGGCAAAGTGGCATTTATTACCGAGGCCGACGATGATAAATACGAATCCGCAATCAAAACCATGAAAAGTGCGGATATGCTTAATCTTCAGCCCTATGCAACGGCGCAAAACTGCTTTGACGCAATGGTTGAAAAATACGGCCTTGAAGATTATTTGTCAAAATACGGCGTTGAAACCGCTTTGGAAATAGGTAATATCAGATACGAGCTTACAAGACTTTTGTTTTCCGTTTCAAACCCTGTAACCATTGCGGATGATGTGAGCTACGAAACTGTTGCAACCATTAAGGAAAACACCGCAAAATACCTGGGTGCAGATGTTCAGGTGGTGGCATACCGTGAATATGTAGATTCCACCCTTGCACCCCACATTTTGGGCACCATAAGAAAAATTAATGCTGAGGAGTACGAAAAACTTAAGGACTCCGGCTATGGCATAGATGACGAAATCGGCGAATCGGGCATTGAATCGGCCTGCGAGGAAAATTTAAGGGGCACTCCCGGCGAAAAAACCATTACCATTGACACTAACGGAAATGTTACCGAGGAGATAACCAAGGAGCCTGTTCAGGGCGACACGGTGGTTTTAACCATTAATAAGGAGCTGCAAAAGGTTGCCCAGGAAAAGCTGGAGGAAACCTGTAAAACCGTTTCTGCCACACGCTCAACAGGTGCGGTTGTTGTTGAGGATTGCAACACAGGCGAGGTTTTGGCGGCGGCAAGCTACCCAAGCTACGACCTTAACGATTATTATGACAAGTATTCACAGCTTGCGTCCGATACTCAAACTCCCCTTTATAACCGCTTTGCATTGGGTACTTACGCCCCCGGTTCAACCTTTAAGCCATTAATGGCGTCTGCCGCATTGCAGGAGGGCGTTATTAAAGAGGACTCGGTGTTTTATTGCAACGGCACCTTCAGGGTTAAGAATATGAGCTTTGGCTGCCTTGACAGCCACGGCGGCTTGAATGTTAAAAGGGCGCTTCAACATTCCTGCAATGTATTTTTCTACAACTGTGCCCAAGGGCTTGGCATTGAAAAAATGAATATGTACGCCAAAATGTTTGGCATAGGCCAAAAAACAGGGGTTGAAATTCCCGAGGCAAAGGGAATACTTGCAGGCCCTGAATACAGGCAAAAGTATAACAGAATTTGGACCCCCGGCGATACCGTTCAGGCGGCTATCGGCCAGTCGGATAACCTTTTAACACCCCTTCAGCTTGCAAACTACTGCTCAACAATTGCAAACGGCGGAACAAGGTATAACATGCATTTTGTTAAGTCAACAATTTCAAACGCAACAGGCTTGGTAAGCGACACCGGGGCAAATGTTGTGCAAAATGTTGATGTGAGCGACAAGAATTTGAAAATTGTTCGTGAGGGCATGCGAATGGTTGCCACCGACGGCGCTCCCTCAAGTATTTTTAACAGGCTTGATGTTAAAGTGGCTTGTAAAACAGGTACATCGCAGGTAGTTGTAAACGACGTTAAGCACAACAACGGCTTTCTTATCAGCTTTGCCCCCTACGAGAACCCTGAAATCAGCATTGCCTCTGCAATTGAGCTGGCAGGCTCGGGTACATCAACGGCGGAGATAACCTCCTCCATAATTGATTATTACTACACCCATAATTCCACCGAGCAAAAGGCTCAAAAGGAATCAACCCTGTTATACTGATAAATATAAGAAAAATATAATTTTTTCTTGTTAAAAGTGATGATTTGTGGTATTATTTTATTGTTAATGGAGTTAATTCTCTCGTTTTCGACGATATTGGAGGGTATTTATGAATATTGCACTTATTGCACATGATGCAAAAAAAGAGCTTTTGGTTCAGTTTTGTATTGCATATTGTGGCATAATCAGTCGTCATGACGTTTGTGCAACCGGTACAACCGGTAAGCTTGTTAAGGAGGCTACAGGTCTTGATGTTAACTGCTTTTTAAGCGGTGCACAGGGCGGCGGCCAGCAAATTGCCAGCAGAATTGCCTGCAACGAAATTGATTTGTTGATTTTCTTCCGTGACCCGTTAACACCAAAGCCACACGAGCCTAACGATAACGATTTACTTCGTCTTTGCGACGTTCACAACATTCCGTTTGCAACCAACATTGCTACGGCGGAGGCTCTTATTATGGGCGTTGAACGAGGCGATTTTGAATGGAGAGAGATTGTAAATCCTCGCTACAATAAAAAATAAAACTTTAATCTGGGTGACGGACAAGTGCTGTCACCCATAAAACTTGTTATAGGAGAAAATACAATGGCGTTAATTACCAAGGCTATTAAAGGCACTAAGGATATTTTGCCGGCTGAATCGTATAAAAACCAGTATATTGAGTCAACCTGCCTTTCTGTTGCGGAAAAATTCGGCTATAAGGAAATGAGAACACCTGTTTTTGAGCACACCGAGCTTTTCCAAAGGGGTGTGGGCGACACAACGGATGTTGTTCAAAAGGAAATGTATACCTTTGATGATAAGGGTGGCAGGTCAATTACTCTGCGCCCGGAGGGCACCTCAGGCGCCGCAAGGGCATTTTTGGAAAACGGCCTTTGTAACGAGGCTCTGCCCCAAAAAATTTGTTATTTAACATCCTGCTACAGGTATGAAAAGCCCCAGGCAGGCAGGCTCAGAGAATTTCATCAGTTTGGCATTGAGTGCTTCGGCGCCACATCTCCCTTGGCAGACGCCGAGATGATTTCACTTGCCAAAAATGTGTTTGATGAATTGGGCGTTAAGGATTTGCACCTTGAAATAAATTCTATCGGCTGCCCAACATGCCGTGGGGAATACCACAAGGCGCTTAAGGAATATTTCGGCGCCCGTAAGGACGAGCTTTGCGACACCTGCCATGACAGGCTTGACAGAAACCCCATGCGTATTCTTGATTGCAAAAGCCCTGTTTGCAGTGAAATTGCCGCAGGCGCACCTGTTGTTCTTGATTATCTTTGCGATGATTGCAGGGAGCATTTTGAGAATGTAAAAAAATACCTCGGCGCAATGAATATTGAATACACGGTTAATCCCCAAATTGTAAGGGGCTTGGATTATTACACCAAAACCGTTTTTGAGTTTATTGCCGATTCAATCGGCGCACAGGGAACTGTTTGCGGCGGCGGAAGATACGACGGCTTAATTGAGGAGCTGGGCGGCCAAAAAACACCGTCCCTGGGATTTGGAATGGGTCTTGAAAGATTGCAGCTGGTTATGGATGCACAAGGCTGCGAATACCCGGATGCAGGCAAGGCAGACCTTTTCATTGTTGCAATGGGCGACAAGGCAAAGCTTAAGGCTGTTGAAATTGCTAAGGATATGCGTGAAGAGGGCTTTTCTGTATTGTATGACCTTAACGACCGCTCAATCCGTGCACAAATGAAATATGCCGACAAGGTGGGCGCAAGGTTTAATGTTGTTATAGGCGATAACGAAATTGAAACCGACAAGGCAGAGCTTAAGAATATGACAACAGGCGAGAAAAATGAAATCAGCCTTGAAACCTTTGTTAACGGCTTTTACAGAATCAGCATGGACGATGCATTAAAGGATTTGGAAATTAACGGCGAGGCTTTTGATTTTAACACTCTTTTTGGAGGTAACGAATAATGGCAGATACAATTAAAGGATTAAAAAGAACCGATTACTGCGCCAAATTTGATGTTTCAAATGTGGGCGAAACAATAACGGTTTTCGGTTGGGTGCAAAGGCAGCGTGACCTTGGCAACCTTATCTTTATTGATTTAAGGGACAGAACAGGTATTATTCAGCTTTCCTTTAACGACCAAACAGACAGGGAGGTTTTTGCAAAAGCACAGTCTGTTCGCAGCGAATATGTTGTTGCCGCAGTGGGCACCGTTGCCGAGCGTGAAAGCAAGAATAAGGATATTCCCACAGGGGATATAGAGGTAATCGTTACCGATTTCAGAATTGTGTCAAAGGCGCAAACTCCCCCCTTTGAAATTGAAAAAAGCGACAAGGTGGGTGAGGATACAACCTTAAAGTACAGGTATCTTAACCTTAGAAACGAAAGGCTCACAAAAAATATTTTAATGCGCCACAAAATCGCAAAAATCGCAAGAGAATATTTTTACGCCAACGATTTTATCGAGATTGAGACCCCGATGATGATTAAATCAACACCTGAGGGCGCAAGGGACTATGTTGTCCCTTCAAGAGTGCATAACGGCAAGTTTTACGCTTTGCCCCAATCCCCGCAAATTTACAAGCAGCTCACTATGATTGCAGGTTTTGACAGATACATCCAGCTTGCCCGTTGCTTTAGGGATGAGGATTTGCGTGCAGACCGCCAGCCTGAATTTACTCAAATTGACCTTGAAATGAGCTTTGTTGATTGCGACGATATTATGGCAATGGCAGAGGGCTTTATTTCAAAGCTTATGAAGGAAACCATTGATGTTGATGTTCCGGCACATTTGCCGAGAATGACCTTTGCCGACGCTATGAACAAATACGGCTCCGACAAGCCGGATACCCGTTTTGATATGCTTATTGAGGATATTTCCTCTTGGGCAGACAAAACCGATTTTGTAGTGTTTAAAAACGCCATTGCAGAGGGCGGCGCAGTTAAGGCAATTGTTGCCAAAAATGCCGCACAGGCTTACACAAGAAAGAAAATTGACAAATTAACAGAGCATGCAAAGGGTATCGGCGCAAAGGGTCTTGCCTATATTCGTTGGGCTGACCAAGAGCCTAACTGCTCCTTTAACAAGTTTTTAAAGGAGGGCGAGCTTAACGAGCTTTTGGCACAGCTTGGTGCTGAGCAGGGCGATGTTGTGTTCATCGTTTCTGATAAAGCACGCAAGGCACTTACAATTATGGGTGCACTTCGTCTTATTGTTGCAAAGGAGCTTCAAATTATCCCCGAGGATAAGTGGAACTTCCTTTGGATTACCGAGATGCCTTTCTTTGAACTTGACGAAGAAAGCGGCGAGTGGGTTGCCGCTCACCACCCCTTTACAATGCCTATGGATGAGAGTATTCAGTATCTTGATACTGATAAATCAAAGGTTAAGGCACAGGCCTTTGACCTTGTATTAAACGGCACAGAGCTTTCCTCAGGCTCAATGAGAATTACCGATTGTGAGCTCCAAAACAAAATGTTTGAGCTGCTGGGTATGGAGCAGGAGGAGATTGACGCTAAATTCGGCTTCCTTGTTGACGCATATCATTATGCCGCACCGCCTCACGGCGGAATGGGTATTGGCCTTGACAGGCTTGCAATGCTTATTTGCAAAACCGATTCGCTGCGTGATGTTATTGCATTTCCCAAAGTTCAAAATGCAAGCGAGCCCATGAGCGGCGCTCCGTCGTTTATTGACGATATTCAGCTTGACGAATTAGGAATTGATTTAAAGGATTAATTTATGGAAGAATATAACTTTTTTGCAATGGTCAATCGTATGAAAATGATTGACCGTTGGGCGCTTATGCAAAACACTACAAAGGAAAATATTGCCGAGCACAGCCATTCGGTTGCTGTTATAGCCCACGCCCTTGCCCTTATTGGCAACAAAAAATTCGGTAAAAGCTATGATGCAAGCAGGGCTGCTTTGCTTGCACTGTATCACGATACCACTGAGGTAATAACAGGGGATATGCCCACACCGGTTAAGTATTATAACAATGAAATAAAAAATGTTTATAAGGAAATTGAGGCGGTGGCAGGCAACAGGCTTTTGGCAATGCTCCCTGATGAATTTAAGGCAGATTACGAGCCGTTCTTTACTCATAAGCAGGAGGATGCGGAGCTTTGGAAGCTGGTTAAGGCAGCGGATAAAATCAGCGCCCTTGTAAAATGCATTGAGGAAAACAGAATGGGTAACAAGGAGTTTGAAATTGCCCTTAAATCTCAGGAGCAAAAAATTGCAGAAATTGATTTGCCTGAGGTAAGATATTTTTGCAAGCATTTTATGAAAGCCTATTATTTAACCCTTGACGAGCATACAAAATAGGAGAATTGTGATTTTGATTAAGCTTGAAAGCTATTTTAAAAGCGTTATTGACCAGGATGTTACCTCGGTTGTAATTTGCAATTTGGAGCATACCATTGTTTATATGAACAAAACCGCCGTTAAAAATTATGAAAAATGGGGCGGCAGCAGCCTTGTGGGTAAAAATCTTCTTAACTGCCATAACGAGCAGTCACGCATTATGATTAACAAGGTTATTGATTGGTTCAGCCAAAGCGAGGATAATAACCGTATTCACACCTTTTATAACCAAAAGCAAAACAAGGATGTATATATAATTGCTTTGAGGGATGAGGATAATAAGCTGATAGGCTATTATGAAAAGCATGAGTACCGCAATGTTGATAACGAAAAGTTTTATAATATGTAAATAAGTAAGCAGGGCATCGTAGTTAATTACGGTGCCCTTTTATGTTGACAATGCATTTAATCAGCAATATAATTTAGTTAAGAACTTGCTTTAAGGGGGGCAATAAAATGGATAACACCAACCGTTTTGACGGCAAGGGTCAAATATACGATAGCGCAAGGCCCAAATACGCCATTGGTCTTTTTGAATATCTTAAAAACACAGTGCTTGTTCCCGATAAAAGCGTTTTTGCCGATGTGGGTTCAGGCACCGGGATTTTTACCGAACAGCTGCTTGATTGCAATTACAGGGTTTATGCCGTTGAGCCAAACACAGATATGCGAAAAAGAGCCGAGGAAAAGCTTTCGGCCAATGAAAATTTTATTTCCGTTAACGGCAGTGCCGATAAAATGAATATTCCAATGGCAAGCGTTGATTATTTAACGGTTGCCCAGGCCTTTCATTGGTTTGAGCCGGAGCCCTTTAAAAATGAATGCAGGCGTGTGCTTAAACCGGGTGGCAAGGTTGTAATTATCTATAATTCCCGTGATGAAAACGCTCCGTGCACAAGGGCACTTGCTCGGCTTAGGGCTGAATATAACCCTGAATTTCACGGCTTTTCAAATGGAATGAGCAGTGAAAAGTGCACCGCCTTTTTTAATGGCAAATGTGATATTTTCACTGCCGATAACAGCCAAGCATATAACAGGCAGCAGTATATTAACAGGGTGCTGTCATCCTCCTATTCCTTAAAGGAAAGTGATGAAAATTACTCTGAATATTTGAAGGAGATAAATCAAATTTTTGACCGTTTTTCAACTGACGGATATATTACCGTGCCCACAAGCACCGTGGCATATATCGGCAGTGTTTAAAATAGAATATAAAAATAACAGCCTGCTGTGATTTTTTCACAGCGGGCTGTTTTTGTAAAGAATTATTGTGTTTTAAGTATTATTCCTTGATAAGGGATTTATACATCTTAATGTATTCGTTAGCGCTCTTGCCCCATGACATATCACATTCAAGTGCATGCTTTACAAGGCCCTGCCAACGGTCCTTATCGTGGTAAGCCTCAACGCCCCTGTAAATTGCGCCAAGCATATCGTATGCGTCATAGGTTTTAAAGGTAAAGCCGTTGCCGTCCTCGCCGCCGCAGTCGGTAATAGAGTCCTTAAGGCCACCTGTTTCACGAACAATTGGCAGAGTGCCGTATCTTAAGGCAACCATCTGCGAAAGTCCGCATGGCTCGCTCTTGCTGGGCATTAAGAAAAGGTCTGCGCCTGCATAAATTTTCCTTGCAAGCTCGGGGATAAAGCCGATTGTCAAGCCTACCTTGTCAGGGTACTTGTCATGCAGCTCTCTGAAAAAGCTTTCATACTGCCATTCACCTGAGCCGAGCACAACATATTGAACATCCCTTTCCCAAAGGCTTTTTTCAAGAACCTCCTTCATAAGGTCAAAGCCCTTATGGCCTGCAAGCCTTGATACAATGCCAATAAGGGGAACATCGTCCCTTACAGCCATACCCATTTGCTCCTGCAAAGCCTTTTTGTTAGCCGCTTTTTCAGTTTTAAAGCTTTCACTTGAATAGTTAACGGCAATGTTGGGGTCGGTAGCAGGGTTGTAGCCCTCGGTATCAATTCCGTTTAAAATGCCGCAAAGCTTCCAGCTCCTTTGGTTAAGTATCGGGTCAAGGCCGTAGCTGAACCAGGGGTCCAAAATTTCCTTAGCATAGGTGGGCGAAACAGTGGTAACCTTGTTGGCGCACTCAATGCCCGCCTTCATAAAGTTAACAAGTCCGTCATACAAAATCAAATTGTTGTATTCGGGGGCGATACCCAAAACATCGTTTAAAAGCTCGTCGCCGTATTTGCCCTGATATTGAATATTGTGAATTGTGAAAACTGTTTTAATGTTTTCATAACCGATTTGGTTTGCATAATAAATGCTGTAATATAACGGGGTCAAAGCACTTTGCCAATCATTGCAATGGATAATATCCGGTTTCCAATCAAGGTGGGGAATAATCTCCAAAACCGCTCTTGCAAAAAACGCAAAGCGCTCTGCGTCATCATAGTGGCCGTATATTCCGTCACGCTTAAAATAATATTGGTTATCAAGAAAATAGAAGATAACTCCGTTGTGCTTTGCCTCAAAAATGCCGCAGTATTGCCTTCTCCATGAAACAGGAACGGAAATTGAGGTTATAAACTTCATTTGGTCCTTATATTCCTGCTTGATTGAATCATAAAGGGGCATAACAACTCTGCAGCCCACCAAACGCTTGCGAAGTGCAACCGGCAGCGAGCCGGCAACATCGCCCAAACCGCCTGATGCCATAAAGGGTAACGCCTCAGACGCTACATATAAAACTTTCATATTCTGCCCTCCTAAATTCTTGCGCCCTTTGACAAAATAACGGGGAAGTTGGCAGCGCCGGAAAGCTCAATTCCGTTTTTGATGCTGACATTTTTGTCTGCAATTACGCAATTAACGCTTGAATCGCCGCCCACTGTGGTATCCTGCATAAGGATTGAATTTTTAACCACTGCTCCTGCTTCAATTTTAACGCCCTTAAACAAAATGCAGTTTTCAACGGTGCCCTTAATTTCACAGCCGTCTGCAACAAGGGAGTTTGTAATTTTAGCGTCTTTACCGTAAAGGGTTGGCATATCGTCACGCTCTTTGGTGTAAATCGGCCTTTCGGCGTCAAACAACTTGTTCTTGCTTTCCTTGTTAAGAAGAGCCATTGAAATGTCGTAATAGCTTTGAACACCGTCAATTGTGCCTACAAAGGTGTCTGTTGCGTCAAAGGCGTAAACAGAATTTGTTTTAACACAGTTTTGAAGAATGTTCTTTTGGAAGGACACCTCATTTTTTGAATGAGCCGTGCTGATTAAGGTTTGCAGTAAGTATTTTTTAATAAGAACAATGTTGGTTGAATAATAAACATCATCGTCGCCGCAGTCAGGGTCAACAACGGCGTCGTTAACCTTGCCGTTAATGTCAACATCGTTTAAAACAAGAATTGAGCCTATGTTCTTGGGCTTTTTGCCTTTAACAGCAACAATGGTAATATCTGCCTCATTTTTTTCATGAGCCTCAAAAAGCTTTTCATAATCAAGGTTGATTACATTGTTGCAATCGCTCATAAGCACATATTCCTGGTTTGATTGGTTAAGAAAGCCCATATTGCCGTAAATAGCGTCAATTCTGTTGCCCCACATTGTTGCACTGTTTATTGAGTATGGGGGCAGAAGATAAAGGCCGTCGTTCTTTCTGCTTAAATCCCAAGGCTTGCCTGTGCCTACATGGTCCATTAATGAGTTAAAGTTTGCGTTTGTGATAACGCCGATTTTTGTTATTTGGCTTTCAACCATATTTGAAAGGGGAAAATCAATTAAGCGGTAGCGTGAGCAAAAAGGCACCGAGCCCATTGTTCGCATGGCCGTAAGTGATTCAAGCGCCTCCTCGTGAATATTGGCGAAAATCATTCCAAGTACATTTTTTCCGTTCATGAGCTTATACCTCCTCTCCGGCTGCAATCATTTCCTTGGGTGCAACCGTTTTGCCCTTTGTAATAGTGGCTCTTGAGCCCACAACTGCAACGCCCCATTCCTCCGGCTTGTCAAGGTTTTCCGGAATAGCGCCGACCTGTGCGTTTTCTTCAATTACCGCATCCTCTGCAATGATTGAATAATAAACCTTGGCGCCTGCCTTGATTGTTGCGCCGGGCATTACCACGCTGTATTTAACCTCCGCACCCTTTTCAATGGTGGTGTTGGGGGATATAACAGAATAATCAACTGTACCGTCAATCTCGCAGCCCTCGCTGATTGATGAATTTTCAACCACTGCGTCAGGGCCCACATAATGGGGCGGAGCCACCGGGTTGCGGCTGTAAATGCGCCAGCTTTTGTCTGAAAGGTCAAGGTCAACATTGGGGTTGATAATGTCAAGGTTTGCCTCCCAAAGGGAGTCGATTGTGCCGACATCCTTCCAATAGCCCTTAAAGGGATAAGCGAACATGCGCTGACCGTCGTTAAGCATGTTGGGGATAATGTTTTTGCCGAAATCGTTTGAGGATTCAGGGTCTGCCTCGTCCTCCTCAAGGTATTTCTTCAGCTTATCCCATGAGAATACATAAACGCCCATTGACGCTTTGTTTGATTTTGGCTCGGCTGGTTTTTCCGCAAACTCGTAAATTTTATTGTTGTTATCTGTTGCAAGAATACCGAATCTTGAAGCCTCCTCCCAAGGAACCTCCAGCACTGCGATTGTGCAATCTGCTTTGTTTTTCTTGTGAAAATCAACCATCTTTGCATAATCCATTTTATAAATATGGTCGCCTGAAAGAACAACTACATATTCGGGGTCGTATTTTTCAATGAAATTAATGTTTTGGTAAATGGCGTTTGCCGTGCCCTTGTACCATTCGGCACCGCCGATAGCCTCGTATGGGGAAAGAATGTGAACACCGCCGTTAATTCGGTCCAAATCCCATGGTTGTCCGTTGCCTAAGTAGTCGTTAAGAACAAGGGGCTGATATTGGGTCAGCACACCAACGGTATAAATGCCGCTGTTTACGCAGTTTGACAAAGGAAAATCTATAATGCGATAATTTCCTCCGTAGGGAACCGCAGGCTTTGCTATGCTTTTTGTAAGCACTCCCAGTCTGCTGCCCTGGCCGCCTGCAAGCAACATTGCTACAACATCAGTTTTATGTGACATTAAAAAATCCTCCTAATTTATTTTTTCTTATTTTCAACTTTTTTTAAGTACACGGCGGATAAGCCATGCAACTTAATATCAATTTGTTGCTCAAAGCCGTGAATAGGCTTGGGGCTTGTTTTATATGTTCCTGCAAGCCTTGCTTTGTCGCCGCCGAATTTTGAAATGGCGGTGTCAAACACTACCTTGTAGGTACCCTGCTCGGGAACGCCGATTTTATAGCTGTCAAAGCTGTTGGGGGTCCAGTTGAACACTGCAATAATATCGTCCCCTGCTTTGTTTATACGCCTAAAGGCAATAACGCTGTTGCAGTTATCCTCGTTGGAAATCCACTGGAAACCGTCCCAGCTGTAATCAATTTCCCAAAGCTCGCTGTGCTTTTTATAAAATTTGTTGAGCTCTTTGGTAAAGTCGTTCAGCTTTCTGTGCTTGTCATACTCAAACAGCAGCCAGTCAAGCCCTTGCTTGTAGTTCCACTCAATGAACTGACCGAATTCCGAGCCCATAAATAACAGCTTTTTGCCCGGGTGTGCCATCATATATGCAAGGAACAGCCGCATGCCGTCAAATTTCATATCATAATTGCCGGGCATTTTGTTAAGCAGGCTTGCCTTGCCGTGAACCACCTCGTCGTGGCTTATAGGTAAAATAAAGTTTTCAGAAAAAGCATAGAAAAAGCTGAAGGTAATGCAGTTGTGGTTGCCTTTTCTGAATAATGGGTCCATTGATGTGTAACGGAGCATATCGTTCATCCAGCCCATATTCCACTTAAAGTTAAAACCAAGGCCGCCTATGTCGGTGGGCATGGTAATCATGGGCCATGCGGTGGATTCCTCTGCAATCATCATTACAGACGGAAATTCTTTAAATATTGCCGTGTTAAGGTTTTGCAAAAATTCCACAGCCTCAAGATTTTCCCTTCCGCCGTTTTTGTTGGGCTTCCATTTGCCCTGCTCCCTGCCGTAGTCAAGGTAAAGCATCGACGCCACGGCGTCAACCCTTATGCCGTCAAAATGGTATTTTTCAATCCAATACATGGCAGAGGAGATAAGAAACGATTTTACCTCGTTTTTGCCGTAGTCAAATACTCTGGTGCCCCACTCCTCGTGCTCGCCCTTGGTTAAATCCTCGTATTCGTAGCAGCGGGTGCCGTCAAATTCGTAAAGGCCGTGAGCGTCTTTAGGAAAGTGGGCCGGAACCCAGTCAAGAATAACGCCTATTCCGTTTTTGTGGCAGGTTTCAACAAAATACATTAAATCCTCAGGTAAGCCGTAGCGAGAGGTCGGTGCAAAATAACCTGTTACCTGATAGCCCCAGGAGCCGTCAAAGGGGTATTCCATAATCGGCAGCATTTCAATGTGGGTGTAACCCATATCCTTAACATAAGGCACCAATTCGTCAGCCATTTCTCTGTATGTTAAAAAATTGCCGTCGCTGTGGCGCTTCCATGAGCCAAAATGGATTTCGTAAATGTTAACGGGCTTGTCAAGAATTGAGCCTTTGGCGTTGCTTTCGCTCCACTTTTTATCCTGCCATTTGTAATTGTCAAGTTCATAAACCTTTGAGCCTGTTGCCGGCCTGGTTTCCTGGTGGACCGCATAGGGGTCGGCTTTCATTAAAACCTCGCCGGTTTGGGTGGTAATGGCGTATTTGTAGCAATCGTATTTGTTAACATTGTCAATAATTGCCTCCCAAATTCCGGGGGATATTTCAAAGCACTTGTGACTGTCAGCATTCCAATCGTTGAAATCGCCCACAACGCTTACGCTTTCGGCATTCGGTGCCCAAACCCTGAAAGCATAGGTGTTCTTTTTAATTTTATGAACGCCGAAGAATTCGTATGCCTTATAATTCTTTCCGCTGTGGAACAGGTATATAGGAAACTGATATTCTTCTTTAATTTCAGCCATAATAATTCTCCTTAATTTATTAGCGACAGAGCCTATTGAAGGCACTATACAACTGTACCACTATATAATATCACTTATAGAAATCTAATTCAAGTGTTTTTTGGCTATTTTGTTACAAGAAATATTGAAAAAAATTGAAAATATGTGCATTTTGTTACAAACTGCACTATTTTAACGAAAATAACAGAAATATGCCGAAAAATAAGTGAAATTTGTGCGTTATTATCTATTGCGGGTAATACATATAAATGTTATAATACTTAATGATTATAATAATGCGGTATTGTTATTGCTTTATTATGATTTTGAAAAGGATTGGTAAATCTTTTTCGTGGGAGTTATCGGTATCTATGAAAAGCGTGATTATTGCATATCCAATTAAAAACACGGCAATGCAAATAAGAAACGTGCTTGAATCTGAGGGCATATATGTTTCACATATATGTGCAACAGGCACCAGCGTTCTTAATATTGCCGCAGATATGCGTGGGGGAGTGGTTGTGTGCGCTGCAATGCTCAGTGATATGGGCGCAACGGCACTGACTGAAAATTTACCCTCGGGCTTTGATATTGTCGCCCTTACGAAAAGCGGATGCGAAAGCTATTTGGGCAATTATATAAGCTTACCCCTGCCTCTCGACAGAACGGAATTTGTTAACACCATTGCAGTGCTTGTTACCAGCGAAAGCTCCTTTACTGCAAGAAATAAAAGCGACAGCGACTATATCTCCAATGCCAAAAGCATTTTGATGAATTCCAACGGCATTTCGGAAATGCAGGCTCACAAGCAACTTCAGCGTGAAAGCATGCGCTCGGGCAAAAAGCTTGTGGATGTGGCTAAGGGCATTATCGACCAATTCTCTTAACAGAGCAATTAACCTTAAGTGATTTAGTATTCAGGGGTGTTTTATTGTGAAATTTACAAAAATGCACGGCGCAGGTAACGATTATATTTATTTTGACTGCACTAAGGAACAGATTGCCGACGAAAAAGCTGCGGCAATCAAGCTGTCAGACAGGCACTTCGGTATCGGCGGCGACGGTATTATCATTATAAAAAAAGGCACAAATGCAGACTTTGAAATGGTTATGTATAATGCAGACGGCTCAAGGGGCGCAATGTGCGGCAATGGCATAAGGTGCGTTGCGAAGTATGTTTACGACAACGGTTTAACCGACAAAACCTCAATGACCGTTGAGTCAATGGGTGCGGTTAAGTATATTGATGTTAATGTTGAAGACGGCAAAGTGGTTTCCGCAAGGGTGGATATGGGCAAGCCGATTTTAAAACCAAAGGATATTCCTGTTATTTGCGACGGCGAAAGGGCAATTAATGTGCCCATAACCGTTAACGGCGTTGATTATAAAATGACCTGCGTTTCTATGGGCAACCCCCATGCGGTGGTGTTTATTGACCGCTCTCCAAAGGATTTCCCACTGGAGCAGGTGGGCCCGCTTTTTGAAAACAATGCTGTTTTTCCTGACAGAACAAACACCGAGTTTGCCTTTGTGACAGACAGAAAAAATATTGAAATGAGGGTTTGGGAGCGTGGCTCAGGCGAAACCCTTGCCTGCGGCACAGGCACCTGTGCAACGGTTGTTGCCGCAATATTAAACGGCCTTGTTGATAACGATGTTACCGTGCACCTTATCGGCGGCGATTTGCAAATTCAGTGGAGCGGCAATGAAAACGACAGCGTTATTATGACCGGCCCTGCCGAAACCGTGTTCAGCGGAGAAATAGATTTGTAATTTTTTTGGAGGTTTAAAATATATGAAGATTAACAGTAATTTTTTGAAAATTGAGTCAAGCTACTTGTTTTCAACAGTTGCTAAAAAGCAGAGAGAGTATCAGGCTGCTCATCCCGACAAGGATGTCATCCGTCTTTCAATCGGCGATGTTACAAAGCCCCTTTGCTCCGCTGTAATTGACGCTATGCACAAGGCTGTTGACGAAATGGCTCACGAGGAAACATTCAGGGGTTATCCGCCGGAGTACGGCTACGATTTCATTCTTGATGCTATCCAAAAAAATGATTATGCCGACAGAGGCATTGATGTTGCCAAGGACGAAATCTTCCTTTCAGACGGCGCTAAGTCTGACTGCGGCAATATCGGCGATATTTTTTCAACCGCTAACAAGGTTGCTATCTGCGACCCTGTATATCCTGTTTATATTGACACCAACGTTATGTCAGGCAGAGCAGGGGATAAGGACGAAAACGGCAATTGGTCAAACATTATTCTTATGCCTTGCACAGCTGAAAACAATTTCACACCCGATCTTCCTGACGAGGTGCCTGATGTAATTTATCTTTGCTTCCCCAACAACCCAACAGGTATGGTTGCAACCAAGGAGCAGCTTACAAAGTGGGTTAATTACGCTTTGGAGCACAATTCACTCATTTTGTTTGACTCCGCTTACGAGGCATTTGTTGTTGAGGATGATATTCCAAGGTCAATTTACGAAATCCCGGGCGCAAAGAAATGCGCTATTGAGCTGCGCTCATTCTCAAAAACCGCAGGTTTTACAGGAATGCGTTGCGGTTACACCGTTGTTCCGAAGGATTTGGTATTTGAGGGTACATCTCTCAATCCTCTTTGGGCTCGCCGTCAGGCTACAAAGTTCAACGGCGTTTCATACATTACCCAAAGGGCCGCTGAGGCTATTTATACAGAAGAGGGCAAAAAGCAAATTAAAGAAACCCTTGCTTATTATCAAAACAACGCAAAGGTTATTTTTGAGGGCTTGCAGGACGCCGGCTTTAAGTGCTACGGCGGCGTAAACTCCCCTTATGTTTGGCTCAGAGTTCCGGAGGGATATACCAGCTGGGAGTTCTTTGACGAACTTTTGGAAAAATGCCAGGTTGTGGGCACACCGGGCTCAGGCTTCGGTCCTGCAGGTGAAGGCTATTTTCGTTTAACCGCTTTCGGCAGCGCTGAAAAAACAGTTGAAGCTATCGAAAGAATTAAAGCAGTATATAAAAAATAAAATTTGCGGAGGATAATGTGATGAAAAAAACAAAGCAGCTTTATGAAGGAAAGGCTAAGAAGGTTTGGGCAACAGACGATGAAAATGTTGTAATTGTTGATTATAAGGATGATGCAACAGCTTTCAACGGCGAGAAAAAGGGCACTATTGTAGGCAAGGGCGTTGTTAACAACAAAATGTCTAACTACCTTATGCAAATTATTGCAAAGCAAGGCGTTCCCACCCATTTTATTGAAGAACTTTCAGACAGAGAAACCGCTGTTAAAAAGGTAAAAATCGTTCCGTTGGAGGTTATCATTCGTAACCGTGCGGCAGGCTCAATCTGCAAAAGATTAGGCCTTGAAGAGGGTATGAATTTTATTGCCCCTTCAATTGAATTTTCATATAAGGATGATGAACTGGGCGACCCGCTTATCAACAGCTACCACGCAATCTCTTGTGGCTTTGCAACACAGGAGGATGTTGACACAATCAAAAAGTATGCCTTTAAGGTTAACGATATTTTAAAGGATTACTTTGCTTCAATCGGCGTTGAACTTATCGACTTTAAACTTGAATTCGGTAAAACTGCCGACGGCACAATCGTTCTTGCTGACGAAATCAGCCCTGACACCTGCCGTTTTTGGGATATTAAAACCCATGAAAAGCTTGATAAGGACCGTTTCAGAAGAGATATGGGCGGCGTAGAAGAGGCTTATGCCGAGATGATGAAGAGAGTAGGACTTGACTAATGGCTAATGATACTTACAATTCTCCCTTTAATGCGAGATATGCAAGCAAGGAAATGCAATATATTTATTCTCCCGATTTTAAGTTTAAAACCTGGAGAAAGCTTTGGATTGCACTTGCCGAGGCTGAAAACGAGCTTGGCTTGAATGTTACCAAGGAGCAGATTGACGAATTAAAGGCTCATGCAGAGGATATTAACTATGATGTGGCAAGGGAATATGAAAAAAAATTCCGCCACGATGTTATGAGCCATGTTCACGCCTACGGCGAGCAGTGCCCAAATGCAAAGGGCATTATCCACCTTGGCGCAACAAGCTGCTATGTTGGTGATAATACAGATGTTATCACAATGCGTGAGGCCCTGCTTCTTGTTAAAAAGAAGCTGGTTAACGCAATTGCATCAGTTGCAAAATTTGCAGACGAATATAAAAATATGCCCTGCCTCGGCTTTACACATTTTCAGCCGGCACAGCCGACAACCGTTGGCAAAAGGGCAACCCTTTGGCTTATGGATTTGGTGCTTGATTATCAGGAGATTGAGCATGTGCTTGACACCCTTATGCTCCTTGGCTCAAAGGGCACAACAGGCACACAGGCCTCCTTCCTTGAGCTGTTTGACGGCGACCATGAAAAGTGCAAGGAGCTTGACAGAAAGATTGCCGAAAAAATGGGCTTTAAGGCTTGTTTCCCCGTAAGCGGCCAAACCTATGCAAGAAAGCTTGACACAATCGTTTGCAACTGCCTTGCTCTTATTGCGCAAAGCTGCTGCAAATTTTCCAACGATTTAAGGTTACTTCAAAACCTTAAGGAAATTGAGGAGCCCTTTGAGAAAAACCAAATCGGCTCATCTGCCATGGCATACAAGCGTAACCCTATGAGGTCTGAGCGTATCGCATCCCTTTCAAGATATGTTATGATTGACGCTCTTAACCCTGCTTGGACAGCGTCTGCCCAGTGGTTTGAAAGAACCCTTGACGATTCTGCAAACAAGCGTGTTTCCGTTGCGGAGGCTTTCCTTGCAATTGACGGAATACTTGATTTGTATATTAATGTTACAAGCGGCCTTGTTGTTTACCCAAAGGTTATTGAGGCAAGGCTTATGAGCGAGCTGCCCTTTATGGCAACCGAAAATATTATGATGGACGCTGTTAAAAAAGGCGGCGACCGTCAGGAGCTCCACGAAAAAATCCGTCAGCACTCAATGGCTGCAGGTGCTGTTGTTAAGGTAGAGGGCGGCAAAAACGACCTTGTTGACCGCATTGCCGCAGACCCTGCGTTTATGACAACTAAGGATGAAATTATGGCTATCCTTAAGCCTGAAAACTTTGTTGGCAGGGCACCTGAGCAAACAGCTGATTTCCTTAACGAGGTTATCAAGCCGATACTTGATAAAAATGCGGATTTGCTGGGTATTGACGTTGAAATTAATGTTTAACAATTGCGTATAATACAAAAAATACAGCGTAGTAAAGCTACGCTGTATTTTTTTATGAAAGGAGTATAAATTAAAAAAATTTTTTTCAAATTATCAGTTTATAAACAGTGCTTATCTTAGATAAATATCGAATATATCCTGCTTTACCTTGTTCATATTGTCAATACCCTTTTGGGTAAAGCAAATATATTCGTTGCCCTCAAACTCGCTAAAGCTTTTTGCATTAATGTTTAACGGCTTTGTTTGGTTATCGCTAATGCAAAAGGTATCAATTTCGGCGTCAAATATTCTGTATTCTTTATGATTAAGGTTTTCCCGGTAGCCCTTTTCATATTCCAGCTCTTCGGCAAAAATCAAATATTGCTTTCCCTTTTGCAGGGGCAAATTGCCCGTAACTGATTGAAAGTAGGTCAGCTTGTTGTTTTCATTTAAAATAAAATGACTGTATTCATACAAAACAACGGTTTCATTTGCGCTTATGTTATCCCCTTGCACAACCCTGTCAACATTAACGGTGTAGTTCAGGCACTCATATTGGTTTTTTACATCCTCAACAGTGGCCACAAACGCTGTTTGAGCACCGTCAAGCTGAATTTGCAAATATTCGGCATCCAAGCTTTCGTAAAATTCGCTTTCGCTATCTGCAAAGGCGGTGTAATCCTCCAACTCAGCAGTGCCGAAGGCCGAGGTGTCCGTAGTTATTGTGTTAAAGCTTTGCTTGTTGGCAACCCCGAACACTGCGGAAAATATAAACAGCAATGAAATAACGGAAACGGAAATTTTTTGAAGTGTGGTAAATATCATTTTTCAATCTCCTTTTTAATTGCGCCGCCCTCAATGTAATATATTTTGTCGCAAAGGGTATCAATGTCCTCCTTAGAGTGGCTGGCAATTATAATCGTTGCACCGTTTTCCCTTGCCTCCAAGGCGATTTTGTAAAAATCCTGTATTCCTTTTTCATCCAAGGCGTTGGTGGGCTCGTCTAACACAATAAGCTCAGGTCTTTCCATAAACGCCTGGGCAAGGCTCAGCCTTTGACACATACCAAGTGAAAATTCGCCGTATTTCTTTTTGCTTTTCGGATCAAGACCAAACCGCTCAATCCAAGAACAGATAGTGCCTTTACTCAGCTTGTTTTTTGAAAATGACGACAGCAGCGCAAGGTTTTCATAGGCGGTCAGGTTGTTGTAAAGCTCAACATTTTCAATAACCGTGCCAAGGGAGGGGGCAAACTTGCCGTTGCCCACCTTTACTCCGCTAACGGCAGCCTCGCCGCTTGTGGGAGTGATAAAACCGCATATCGCCCTTAAGAGCATGGTCTTGCCGCAACCGTTTTTGCCCACCAAGCCGTAAATGCCGCCTTTGTTAAAGGTAAGGTTAATATTATCAAGAACGGTTAGGCCTTTAATTTTTTTGGTGTAGTTTTTAATTGTTATGTATTCCATATTATACTTGGCTCCTTATAAATGGTCGGTGTGCTTATAAATGCAGCTGCCCACGGCAACGGTTATGCCGGTTGCGGCCAAGGGCAGGGCCACAGCGTAAATAATTTGCTTTGGTAATATATTATCGGCAGCAAATACCCTTGTTAAAAAATAGTTGTTTGTAAAAAGCAGGTCGGGCGCCTTGTCTGCAAGCTTTAGGCTGATTACAACGCAGGCGCAAAACAACGCAACCGTTATAATTAGGGTGTTTTTTTCACTTAAAACAACTGCCAAAAGCTGCATTATCGCAACAAATACAAGCGCTGTTAAAAATCCGCTGATTACAGCGTAAGCATAAAGGGTTGCAAGCTGCTTTTTCGGCTCGGCAATTGTGCCTGCACAGCAATATACCGCAAGCAGTGCGGTATTATAGCAAAGGCTTTCGGCAAAGCACAGCATAAGCATTTGTGCAAACCTTATGCAGTAAAGCCTAAAGGAGCTTGCCATTCTTGAAACAATATAAATTTCTGTTGCTTTATGGTCTGTTAACAGCTCCAGCGCAAAGGGAAACAGCAATATTATGTTCATAACGCTGATTACGGTGTGAAAGCCTACTGTTTCCACATCATCATCGTGAATGTATATAAAGTTGTTAAACGCCGGGTCGCCCAGCACCCAATCATAACGCATAAATGCGGTAAACAATCCTGCAGTTACGGCAGTCAGCAAAGCGAAAAGCACAATTCGCCTGTTAGTGATTTTTGCTATCATAATATATTTTTCAACCTTTTAATATTAACGGGTATCGGCAAAACCGCACAGGCTATGCACAGCAACCATAAAATACCAAATCCCAAATAGCTTTGATTAACGCCTATGCGGCCGGCGCATAGGTAATCCTGCAAATTCAAATTAATCGGCAGGCTTGCCGGCACAATTGACAGCAGATTTACAATTATAAACAAAATGCAGTTCAGCAAAAGCTTGTTGCCTTTAAAAAAGAACGAAATTTGAAATGCAATTGCAGCAAGCAATCCGCCGAACACAGCGGCAATGGGCAAATATGCCAATTCATACAAATATTGATTTGTGCAAAACAGGCGGTAAAAAAATATCGGGAAATAATCTTCGGGGTAAGCGGTGTATAATTGGTTTTGTATCTGCCCGAAGCCGTTTAAAAATTCAACCGTTGAATTTAACGGGAATATAAACAAATTGATAACAAAATTTATAAGCAGCGGCACTGCCGTTATAATAATTCCCGATACAAACACGCAAATCAGCTTGCCAAAGTAATATTGGCTTTTGCCGCACCGTGAAAGCACTGCATAAATAGTGTTGTTTTCACAGTCGGTAAAGTATGAATCCGCAAAGGGGATTACCGCAAGCAGGGGCATAAGCACATAATATATTCGGTTGATTATACCGGTATAATCACTGCCTAAATAAAATGAATAAGCCGCCGGAACCGTGTTAATATCTGCATTATGAAATTTTATGCCGTAAAATAACCCGGGGGCAATGGCCAAGGCAATGCTTAAAATCATAATAATATTAAAATTGCGTGATGCAAGCATTGTTGCAAATTGAAATTTTAAGCTTTTTTTCATAGCTCCTCCTAAAAAACGGCAGGCAAGCTTTGCCTGCCTGCCGCAATTAAAATCAGTTACCGTATAATACTACTTTGGCGCCGTTTTCATAATTTTATTCTCCTTTTGGGAGGGCACTGCTTGGCTTGGCATAGGGCTGCCTGTCAGTGCTTATTTAATGGGGTTAATTTTATTAAAATGATATATAGCTTGATGTGCTTTCAATCTTTTGTGTTGAAAACAATGATTTTTTTGCGTAGTGGGTGGCTACTACTCTGTATTGATAGCCCTTTTCAACGGTTACGCTTTTGGTTAATGTGTAATAATTGCTGTTTGAATAAAGGTCTTTAAAGGTTTTGTATTTTGACCAAGAGCTTGATGAGGAGGCTCTGCGCTGAACAATTACCTTTGTAAAGCCGCATTTGACTACTTCATCGGTTCCCTTAGTGATACCTGTAATATTCAATGTTGTGCCGCTTTTACTAATGCTTATTCTGCTTTTTGATATTAAATTTGAAGAATATACGGAAACACCTTCTATTTCTGCATAATCCTCGCCTTGATATGTTGTGTATATGTATTTTTCTTCATCTGCGGTGTTGCTTTCGGCTGCAAAAACGGTGCAGGGCAAAAAGCAGCCTATGGTTAACAGTACGGATAAAATAATTGATATAGTCTTTTTCATAAATGTTCCTTTCTTTATTTAATTGATTTTGCAAATTCAATTGCACTTTCAAGGTTTGAATTGTCTAAAGATATATCATACTTGTTTATGTCATCTTTATAAATTATTGTGCAATCGTTCCCCTTATGCTCAAATATAAATACATCAAGACCGTTTGCTTTGATTGTTTGAGATGATACTATATTGTAAAAAGTTTCTGAACCTGTGCTTTCCACATCTTCATATATTTGCTCAATATTAAGGTGCCCTTTTTTGCCCTTGTAGTTAAAAGCAATGTCAAGGGTTACGCCTGTGTTGTTATCCCCCCAACATGTCATTTCGGAAATTTGGCAGTCGCTGCCTGTCATTTCCTCAGGCAGTGAAACGGGGCTGATGCCGTAGCTTTCAATTTGCTTTGCCAGGTCGGTATCGGAAAGCGCATGGCCGTAGGCGGTATTGTCAGCATTTATTAAATCGTAATCAAGCTCGGCATTGCCGTCAATCGGCTGTGCAATGTTTTCGGGTATATTTAATTTCAGCCCTGCCGATGCCGAAACTGTTGTCACTGTTACAAGTGCTATTACAGCTACTGCAGCAACAGCCTTGAGGGGCCTTTTTGCTTTTAATTTAACCTTGGCTCTGTCGTCATTTTTTAATGACAGCAGCTGAAAGCAAAGGTCTATATATTCTGTATCCGCTTTGTCGGGGCCTTTATCAACCTCCTTTTGTATAAGCGCTTTAATGTCGTTTGTTGAAAGGCTTGTAAAATCGGAAGAAATCATTTTTTTTATTTTTCTTTTACTCAACTTGCTTTTCAAATTAATACCTCCTATTTACACAGTGTAGGTTTTGTTAAAAATGTGACTGCTTTTTTTTAAAAATTTTCAAGATTTTTTATTTTGCTTATTATTTTTTTCTTTAGCTTTTCGTGCCGCTTTCGCACAGCGGTGTATGTTGTGCCTGTTTGTGTGGCAATGTCCTTTAGGGTTTGGTGGTGCCAATAATATGCAATATAAAGCTCCTTATCCTTGCTGTCGAGCTGTGATATTATGCGCAGCGCCTGCTCTTCAATCATGGCGTCGGTGGTCATTTGCTCTATGTAGTCGGGGGTAAAAACAGCGTTTTCCTCAAGGGCCTTGTCCTTTTCAACATTACTGTTAAATTGGGCTTCGTTACGCTTTATTTTATCCTTAACCGCTTTGTTTTTATAGTTGAGCACAACTGTATAAAGCCACGCCTTGTAATTTTTAATCACTATGCCGTTATTCAAGCTTTCAAGCAATGCCAAGTAGGCGTCCTGAACGCAGTCCTCGGCATATTCCCGTTCGCACTCAAAGTATTGCATGCAGTAGTTAGTCAGCTGCGCTCGGTATTGCTCGCAATATTTAATTGTTTCCTTTGGGGTGGAGGCAGCCTCCGCTCCTGTACTTTTACTTCTGAATTTAATCAAAATATTCTCCTCGTTTCAAACCGCCGTGGGTGTAATAAAATGCTTTCATATACTTAATCGACGATTTGTGCGCTACTGTGAATAAAAATGGCAAAAGTTTATAAATTGTTTATAATTTAGAATATTAATGCTGTAAAATTTAAGGATTGCACTGCTTGCAGGGCTCGTAGCCGTTGTTAATAAGGCTTGTGCGTGAGCCTGTGTATTTCTTTTTATTATCATCGCTTATTTTTGCCACGGCGGAGCAATCGGTTTTATGAAATTTTTTGCTGCCCATATTAACAATGTAGGTGTCAACCACACCGTCGTCCTTAACGGTGGTGTATTCGCTGCTCAGGCTGCTGCCGCCTGTGGAATAATCAATTTCAATATACGGCTGGTTATTGTAGCAATAAACATTAAAGCAAATTCCGCTGCCGTTATCCTCAACGCTGTAACCTTCAATCTGCACGCCCCTTGCAATAAGCTCGTTATCTTTAAAATGGGGTGTAACACGGTAAAGAACATGGTTGTCCGTAGCTTTAACATAGCTTGCTACCAAATCCTCAAAGGGCAGCATGCCGTCAACATTCAGGTATCTTGTGCCGGTAATAAGGTTATAGGGGTTAGAGTTTTCGGCAGTGAGCTGATAGCCGATAAGATGGCAGCGGTTGTATAAATATTTTCCGTCAATGCAATCATATTTAACGGTGTGCCAGCCGGTGGGCTTAATGCTGCCGATAGATTCTCTGTCGTCAGTGGGCATAAGGTCTTTTCCCACGCAGGCAAAGCAAACGGTGCAACGGCCCAGTCGGTCAAGCTCGCCGTAGTTTTCAAAAGATTCGGTGGTGTAATCATCCTCTGTAAAATCAGGCTTATTGTCGTTAATAACCACATAGGGTCGGTCGTTAAATTCGGGTATTGCGGCAAAATCGAACTCACCGCTGCTGTCAACAACGGCTTTGGGTGCGCTGTCAAAGGCAGGGTAGTCGGTATAATCCTGTGCTGCCTGTGTTGAGCCCTGTGGCGTGCAGGCACAAAGCAAAAGGCAAAGGCATATTAATAACGAAATAATTTTAACTTTTATGTTCATATCGGTTCTCCCCCATAATGCCATAATAGCACATTATTTTGCATTACTCAATTTTATTTTCTTGCCCTCAATGTCAAATACCAAAACGGCACATCCGATAATCATAATTGTGCTAAGCCCTGCATTAACCTGGGTTGCGCTTACCGTTACCCCCGACGCCATATTGCTGAAAACCTCTGCCGATTGGGGAAAAAGCCGCAGGTATGCAAAAGCCGCAAGGTACGCCAGCACTGCGGCAATAACCCTGAACAAAAGAAAGTGCAGATAGCCTACCTCCATCTTTCTTAAAAAGCCCATTAGCTGAAAGTGTATGCAAAATCCGCCGAAGGCCAAAAAGCCGGCGCATTGGGGTATTGTAAATGCGCTTGGGTCTTTGCAAATGCCGTTGGTTATTTCAATAATTGGGGTAATAATGCCCGGCAGATTAACCATGCTTGACAGTGCGGAAAATAAAATTATGTAGCAGCTCATTGCCAAAAGGCTGTTAACGGTGCAGTCAACAGCCTCAACCATGGCGTCCCCAAGGTTTAGGTATTGGGGAGCTTTTGTTTTGGGGGGTATTCTTTTTTTACTGAAAATTCCGCCGAAAACTGCTATAATCAGCGCCGCCAGCAGGTTGCATAAATATAATATCCACCCTATTTTTTTGTTGGCAAGGCATATTTCCCCAACGGCGGTAACAATGAACGCCAGGCCTCCGCAAAGATTAAAGCTCATTATTCTTTTGGCGTCTGTTTTATCAATCAGCCCCTTTTCATACAGGCCTGCGGTCAGCACCGTGCCTGCAGGGTAGCCGCCGATTAAACCGAAAATAACGGCGCAGCAGGCGCAGCGGGGCAGCTTAAGCACTTTTTCCGCAAACCAACCGAAAAGGTGTTCAAAAACAGATGCGCCGCTGCTTTTCATAATCATATTTGTTAAAATAAGAATGGGCAAAAGGGCAGGAATAATAATTTGCACGCAAAGGTTTATGCCTTCAATTGCCCCCTGCTTTGCCTGATTTGACATTGTAATCAGCATTATTACTGCGCCTGTTAAAAAAACGGCGGTAATACTTCGTTTCATAACTTATCACCAAGTAATTATATGCAAAATCCCGTGGATTTTTTACATAGTAGTTTTTTATAATAAATGCACTGTAATGTGGCAAAATAGCATTGAGGTGTATGTTATGTTAAACAAGTATTCTGGAACAAAAACAGAAAAAAATTTGATGGTTGCATTTGCAGGGGAGTCGGAGGCGAGAAATAAATACACATATTTTGCCTCTGTTGCAAAAAATGAGGGCTATGAGCAAATTGCCGCAATCTTTTTGAAAACCGCAGACAACGAAAAGGAGCATGCAAAGCTTTGGTTTGAGGAGCTTGGGGGAATAGGCAAAACTGCCGAAAATTTGGCTGCAGCCGCAGCCACTGAAAATTATGAGTGGACTGATATGTATGACGAATTTGCCAAAACCGCCGAGGACGAGGGCTTTTTTGACCTTGCCGCCAGATTCCGTGGGGTAGCCGCAATAGAAAAAGAGCATGAGGAGCGTTACAGAGCCCTGATTAAAAATGTTGAAACCGCCAAGGTCTTTGAAAAAAGCGAGGTTAAGGTTTGGGAGTGCCGCAACTGCGGCCATATTGTTGTGGGCACGGCGGCACCGGGTATGTGCCCCGTTTGCGGCCATCCCCAAAGCTATTTTGAAATTAGGGAAGAAAATTATTAACCCAAAGGGCATAAAAATAACCCCTTAGCATTAGCTAAGGGGAATTTGTTTGTGTTAAGCTATTATTATCAGTCGGGATAGCCGTTGGGGTTTTGGCTTTGCCAACGCCAGCTGTCCTCGCACATTTCTTCAATAGAGCGCTCTGCTTTCCAGCCCAGCTCCCTTAATGCCTTGCTCGGGTCGCTGTAGCAGGTTGCAATGTCGCCTGAACGGCGCTCCTTAATAACATAAGGAATTTCCTTTCCGCTGGCCTTTTCAAAGGCATGCACAACATCAAGCACGCTGTATCCCACGCCGGTGCCCAAGTTGTAAATAAACAGGCCTTGGTCGCTTTCAACCTTGTTAACAGCCTTAACATGGCCCAGTGCAAGGTCAACAACATGAATATAATCTCTTACTCCTGTGCCGTCAGGAGTGTCGTAATCATCGCCGAAAACGCTTAATTTTTCAAGCTTACCGATGGCAACCTGTGTAATATACGGCATAAGGTTGTTGGGAATACCGTTAGGGTCCTCGCCCATTGTGCCGCTTTTGTGTGCGCCGATTGGGTTGAAGTAGCGGAGCAGGCAAATGCTCCAGCTGTTGTCGCTTGCGTATAAATCCTTAAGCATACATTCGATAATAAATTTTGTTCTGCCGTAGGGATTTGTAACGCCGCCAACCTCCATATCCTCTGTAAGAGGCGAAACATTGTTCATGCCGTAAACCGTTGCCGAGGAGGAGAAAACAATTTTCTTGCAGCCGTTCTTTCTCATAGCGTCAAGCAAAACGAGAGTTCCGGTAATGTTGTTATCAAAATATTCAAGGGGTTTAACGCAGCTTTCGCCTACCGCCTTTAAGCCTGCAAAGTGAATAACACTGTCAATCTTTTCAGCCTTGAAAACCTTATCAAGCCCGTCAAAATCCCTGATATCAACCTGATAAAACGGAAAGTCACGGCCCACAAGCGCCTTGATTCTGTCATAAGATGATTTTTTGCAGTTATAAAGGTTGTCAACAACCACAACATCAATTCCCGCATTCATAAGCTCAACGCAGGTGTGAGAGCCGATATAGCCTAAACCGCCTGTTACTAATACTGCCATTTTTTACCCTCCTAAACAGTTATGTAATGTTTATTAATAAGCCTTACCCCAGTAAAGCATTTTTGTTGCAGGTTTGCCGCAGCAAACGCAGGTGTCGCTTAAATGCTCCTGGTCAAAGGGAATGCAGCGTGAGCCCACGCCGGTAAGCTCCTTAACCTTATCCTCGCATTCCTCGCTGCCGCACCACATTGCTTTAACAAATCCGTCGCCGTGCTGTGCAAGCTGGCTTGTAATATCATCAATGTTCTTTGCTACATATGTTCTGTTTTCACGGTTTTCAAGTGCCTTTTCGTAAATGCCCTTGCGTACCTCTTCAAGCTTTTGAAGAACCACGCTTTCAACCTCGTCAAGCGAAACAACGGTTTTCTCTCTGTTATGGCGTGTAACCACAACGCACTGGTTGTTTTCAATATCCTTGGGGCCCAACTCAACACGAACGGGCACGCCCTTCATTTCATACTCTGCAAACTTCCAGCCCGGGGATTGCTTTGAATCGTCCATCTTAGCACGGCAAACTTTTTTAAGGCGCTCTGTAAGCTCGCCTGCCTTTTCAAGCACGCCCTCTTTTTGCTGTGCAACAGGAATAACTATTGCCTGAATAGGTGCAACGGCAGGGGGAAGAACAAGCCCGTTGTCGTCGCCGTGGGTCATAATAATTGCGCCGATAAGCCTTGTTGTCATACCCCAAGAGGTTTGGTGGGGATATTGCAGCTTGTTGTTGGAGTCTGCAAACTGAATATCAAAGGCTCTTGCAAAGCCGTCGCCGAAATAGTGGCTTGTGCCTGCCTGGAGCGCCTTGCCGTCGTGCATAAGGGCCTCAATGCAATATGTTCTCTCAGCGCCTGCAAACTTGTCGCTTTCTGTTTTTTGACCCTGAACAACAGGTATTGCCAAATACTCCTGGCAGAATTTTGTGTAAATATTAAGCATTTTTTCTGTTTCTTCAATAGCTTCCTCGGCGGTTGCGTGAAGGGTGTGACCCTCCTGCCATAAGAACTCACGGGAGCGAAGAAACGGCCTTGTGGTTTTTTCCCATCTTACAACGGATACCCACTGGTTGTAAAGCTTGGGCAAATCCCTGTGTGAGTGAACAACGTTTTTAAAGTGCTCGCAGAAAAGAGTTTCGGATGTGGGGCGCACGCACAAGCGCTCCTCCAACTTTTCAGAGCCGCCGTAGGTTACCCATGCGCACTCCGGTGCAAAGCCCTCAACATGGTCCTTTTCCTTTTGTAAGAGTGATTCGGGAATGAACATGGGCATGCAAACATTTTCGTGCCCTGTTTCTTTAAACATTCCGTCAAGTATTCTTTGTATATTCTCCCAAATAGCATAACCGTAAGGTCGAATAACCATACATCCTTTAACGCTCGTGTATTCAATAAGCTCTGCCTTTTTGCACACATCCGTGTACCATTTAGCAAAATCTTCGTCCATTGATGTGATAGCATCAACCATTTTTTGCTGCTTTGCCATAAGTAAATCTCCTGTTTATATTTTATGCCTTAATATTATAGACTATTTTTACCGATATGTAAACCATTATTTTTTCATAATTTTGCCACACTGCGATTTGATTTTATCATACCTGACAGATTGATAAAATATTCGTAAAATGCAACAAAATTAATGATTTTTTGTTGTCAAAAATCGTCATTGTGAACGCACTTTTCAAATTTAACCTTGTTGAAAAAATTAATTTTTGTGCTATAATGTGGAATTGTACAGAGGTCGGAAAACAGGGCAATTTTGACCTATGTATGCCCTATTAAATAGGATTGGAGGTATGTTAATGACATTTGTTCCTATTTTAATGAATAACGGCATCAGCTTTGATTTATCAAAACTTTTTCAGAACAAAACCGACCTGTCGGAGGCGTTGACTGAGGAGCTGAATATTGAAGAAGTTTTCGGCTTTGATATCGGCGGCGTTCACATCGGGTTTGACGAATCTACCGTTGTATCGTGGATAATAATTGCCTTGGTTACCGTTTTGTGCATTTTTCTTACACGAAACCTTAAGGTAGAGGGTGAATTAAGCAAAAGGCAGCTTGTGCTGGAGTCCATATACACAAAGGCAGTTGATTTCTTCAAAGGTCTTATGGGCGAAAAGGCACACGGCACAATCCCTTGGCTTATGAGCATGGCGTTGTTTATCGGCGTGTCAAACATTATCGGCCTGCTGGGCTTTAAGCCCCCCACAAAAAGTATGCAGGTAACGGCTGTTATGGCTATAACAAGCATTGTGCTTATTGAGTTTATGGCATACAAGGCAAATGGTGTTAAAGACCGCTTGCGTGCATTTACAAAGCCGATATGGATTGTAACACCGATTAACATTCTTGAGGTGTTCACAAAGCCCCTTTCACTGTGCATGCGACTTTTCGGTAATGTGCTGGCAGCCTTCACAATTATGGAGGTTTTGGAGATTGCAATGTATATGATTATGCCGCCGATTATCGTTCCTACGGTTTTCAGCCTGTATTTTGATATATTTGACGGCCTTCTTCAAGCTTACATTTTTGTATTCTTAACCTCATTGTATTTGGACGAAGCGGTTGAACCCGTTGAGCCGCCTAAAACCAAAGAGGAAAAAATGGCTATCAAGCAGGCCAAAAAACAGCGCAAGCTTGAAAAGAAGCAAGCTAAAGCAGAAAAAAAGCAGGCTAAAAATGCCGCTTAAATAAATTTAATGATATTTTAAAGGAGATAAATATTATGGGATTAATTGCTATTGGTGCAGGTATTGCAGTATTAGTAGGTATTGGCGCAGGTATCGGTATCGGTATCGCAACAGGTAAGGCAACAGACGCTATTGCCCGTCAGCCGGAGGCTTCAGGTAAAATTCAAACCTCACTTCTTCTTGGTGCCGCTCTTGCCGAGGCAACCGCTATTTACGGTCTTATCGGCGCAATTCTTATTATGGTAATGTTGAAGTAACGCTTTGTTAAATTTTAGTTGAAAGGACAAAGTTAAATGTTAAAGTTCGATTGGAATATGCTTTGGACCCTTATCAATTTACTTTTCTTTTTCTTCCTTATGAAAAAGTTTTTGTTTAAACCAATTCAAAAGGTAATTGATAAGCGTAAAGAACTTATTGATAAGCAATTTGAGGACGCCAAGCAGGCAAACGACCAAGCAGAATCAAAGCTTGCCGATTACGAAAGCAAAATTGCCAATGTTGAAACCGAGGCTCAGCAGATTATTGCAGACGCAAAGGTTGAGGCTAAAACAGAATACGGCAAGATTGTTGACAGGGCGGAGGCTGACGCCAAGCAGCTTAGAAAAGACGCTGAGGCACAGATTGAGGCTGAAACCGAAAAGGCAAGAAAAACTGCCAAGGAGGAGCTTGCTGCTCTTGCCATGCAGGCGGCTGAAAAGGTTGTTGGCGCAAGTGTTGACGCTAAAACCAACAGCGACATTTTTGATGAATTTTTAAATGAGGGAAGTGCGAAATAATGCTTCAAAATTTTGATGAATATATTTCTGCACTTCTCAAAGCAGACGCAAGTGCAGACGATATTAAAAAAACGCAGGCTGTTATCGGTGCTACACCGGAGGTTTGCGAAATACTTGATAACCCTGCTGTTCCCGTTAAGGAAAAGGAGGCTGCAATCGGCGAACTTTTCCCCAAAACCACAGCGGATGTAATCGCAGCCCTTTCAAGGGAATGTGCGGTTAACGAGTTTGAATCTGTTGCAAAGGAATATATTGTTCAGCTGAACAATAAAAACAATATTGCAAATGCGGTTGTAACCTGCGTTACAGAGCCTAACGAGCAGCAGCTTGAGGGCTTAAAGGCATTTGTTTGCAAGGAAACCGGCGCAAGCCGAGCTGACATTGAAATTGTAAAGGACCCCACAATTATCGGCGGCTTTATTATTCAGGTCGGCAACAAGCAGTATGACCGCAGCCTTAAGGCTAAGCTTGCAAGCATTAAAGATGCAGTAACCGAAAATGCAAGAAAATCAAGCGATGTTGACACCGACGGAATTATTTCTATTCTCCGTGAGGACATTAAGGAATTTGAATTTGTTACCTCCGGCGAGGAGGTCGGCACCGTTGTCAGCGTTGGCGACGGCATTGCAACAATTCACGGTCTTGACAATGCAATGTACGGCGAAATCGTTGTGTTTGAATGCGGCGTTAAGGGCATGATTCAGGATATTAAAAGAAATACGGTAGGCTGTATTCTTTTTGGTGCCGATGATGATATTTATGAGGGCTCAAGAGTAAAGCGCACCCATAAAAAAGCAGGTGTGCCTGTTGGCGATGCCTTTATCGGCAGAATTGTTAACGCCTTGGGCGAGCCAATTGACGGTATGGGCGAAATCACTGCGGACGATTACCGCCTTGTAGAGCAGCCGGCACCGTCAATCGTTGAAAGAAAGTCGGTTTCACAACCTCTTGAAACAGGTATTTTGGCAATTGACTCAATGTTCCCAATCGGTCGTGGCCAGCGTGAGCTTATTATCGGCGACCGTCAAACAGGTAAAACATCAATTGCTCTTGATACAATACTTAACCAAAAGGGTAAAAACTGCATTTGTATTTACAACGCAATCGGTCAAAAGGCTTCAACTGTTGCAAAGCTGGTGGGCGACCTTAAAAAGCACGGCGCAATGGATTACACCATCGTTGTTTGTGCAACCGCCGCAGACCCTGCGTCATTGCAGTATATTTCCCCTTATTCGGCAACTGCAATTGCAGAATACTTTATGTATAAGGGCAAGGATTGCCTTATTGTATATGATGATTTAAGCAAGCACGCCGTTGCTTACCGTGCAATTTCACTTCTTCTTGAAAGGCCCCCCGGAAGAGAGGCTTACCCCGGCGATGTATTCTATCTTCATTCAAGACTTCTTGAGCGTTCAAGCCGTCTTTCAGACGAGCTGGGCGGCGGTTCTATAACAGCTTTGCCTATTATTGAAACACAGGCAGGCGATGTTTCCGCCTATATTCCCACAAATGTAATTTCTATTACAGACGGTCAAATTTACCTTGAGTCGGATTTGTTCTTCAGCGGTCAAAGACCTGCAGTTAATGTCGGCCTTTCTGTATCCCGTGTTGGCGGTGCGGCTCAAACCAAGGCTATGAAAAAGGCCGCAGGCTCCCTTCGTGTTGATTTGGCACAGTTCAGGGAGATGGAGGTATTTACCCAATTTTCATCTGATTTGGATGATGAAACCAAAGCAAACCTTCAATACGGCAAGGGCCTTATGGAACTTTTAAAGCAGCCTTTGGGTAACCCAATGTCGCTTTCACAGCAGGTTGTAACCCTTGTGGGTGCAATCGGCAAAAAATTTGTGGGCGTGCCTGTTGGGGAGCTTAAGGATTATCAACGCCGCTTGTTGGAATACTTTGCAGATTACCAAAGCGATATTATGAGCGAGATTGAAACTCTTAAGCAGCTTGACGGCGAGCTTAAGGATAAAATCCTTAAGGCGATTGACGAGTTTAACGCAAAAAATAATGCATAAGGACAGTTAATATGGCTAATGCAAGAGAAATCCAGGGCCGTATGAAGTCTATTAAGGACACTATGAAAATTACAAACGCAATGTATATGGTGTCCTCGTCAAAGCTTCAAAAGGCAAGGAGAGATTTAAAAAGTACAGAGCCTTATTTCTATTTAATTCAAGACTCCCTTGCAAAAATTCTTGACGCCTCACCTGAGGCAGGCAATGCGTTTTTTGATAACCGCAAGGGCAAAACAGGTAAAAACAGAACAGTGGGTTACCTTGTTATAACTGCTGACAAGGGCCTTGCAGGCGCTTATAACCACAATGTTATCAAGCTTGCGGAAAAACTTGCGGAAAATGAAGAGCGTGATATGCTTTTTGTTGTAGGTCAGCTTGGCAGGCATTACTTTGAAACAAGGGATATACCCATTGATATTACCTTTAATTACACCGCTCAAAACCCTACAATGAACAGGGCAAGGGTAATTTCAGGCAAAATAACTCAGCTGTTTCTTGACGGAAAAATAGATGAGGTTTATGTTGTATATACAAAAATGGTCAATTCGCTTACGGTAGAGGCGGTAAGCCAAAAAATTCTCCCTCTTAAAGAGGATAAAATCGAAAAGCAGGAGAATGAATTGGTTGAGCATTACGAAAATGCAAGCTTTCTTCCGGATGCAAAAACCGTTTTTAACAAAATAGTGCCTGACTATATCACAGGCTTTATTTACGGCGCTTTGATAGAATCCTATTGCAGCGAGCATAACGCCCGTATGATGGCAATGCAAACCGCAACCGACAGTGCAAAGGATATGATAAGAAATTTAAGTATCCAATATAACCGTGCCCGCCAGGCTGCCATTACACAGGAAATTACCGAGGTAGTGGGCGGCGCAAATGCAAAGAAAAAGCGCTGATTCATCCAGCAGTATTGGAGTGAAAAATATGAGTTATGGAAAAATCGTACAGGTTATGGGACCTGTTGTTGATGTTGAATTTGAAGGCAAGCTCCCTAAAATAAAGGAAGCCCTTGAGGTTCAAAACGGCGGCAAGCGTGCCGTTATGGAGGTTGCCCAGCACATCGGCTCAAACACCGTTCGTTGCATTATGCTTGCAGCATCCGAGGGTTTATACAAGGATATGCAGGTTGAGGCAACAGGGGATTCCATTAAGGTTCCTATCGGCGAAAAAACCTTGGGCAGATTGTTTAACGTTGTGGGCGAAACCATTGACGACCTTGAAAGCCTTGATAATGAGGAGCACTGGTCAATTCACAGAAAGCCGCCCACATTTGAAGAACAATCCTCACAGGTTGAAATACTTGAAACCGGAATTAAGGTAATCGACCTGCTTACCCCTTACCAAAAGGGCGGTAAAATCGGTCTTTTCGGCGGTGCCGGCGTTGGTAAAACAGTTCTTATTCAGGAGCTTATCACAAATGTTGCAACACAGCACGGCGGATATTCAATTTTTACCGGTGTAGGCGAGCGTTCCCGTGAGGGTAATGACCTTTGGAACGAAATGAAGGAATCAGGGGTTATTAACAAAACCGCCCTTGTTTTCGGCCAAATGAACGAACCACCCGGAGCCCGTATGCGTGTTGCGGAAACAGGCCTTACAATGGCTGAATATTTCCGTGACAAGGAGCATCAGGATGTGCTTTTGTTTATTGATAATATTTTCAGATTTATTCAGGCAGGCTCCGAGGTTTCCGCTTTGCTTGGCAGAATGCCGTCGGCCGTTGGTTATCAGCCAACCCTTGCAACGGATGTGGGCCAGCTTCAAGAGCGTATTACCTCAACAAAGAACGGCTCTATAACATCTGTTCAGGCTGTTTATGTGCCTGCGGATGACCTTACAGACCCTGCCCCTGCAACCACCTTTGCCCACCTTGACGCAACCACGGTTTTATCCCGTAAAATTGTTGAAAAGGGTATTTATCCTGCAGTTGACCCGCTTGAGTCAAACTCCCGTATTCTTGAGGCAGATGTTGTCGGCGAGGAGCACTATGAGGTTGCACGCCGTGTTCAGGAGTATCTTCAAAAGTACAAGGAGCTCCAGGATATTATTGCAATTCTCGGTATGGAGGAATTGTCTGACGAGGATAAGCTTGCGGTTTACCGTGCAAGAAAGCTTGAAAAGTTCCTTTCACAGCCCTTCCATGTTGCCGAAACCTTTACAGGCTTAAAGGGCGTTTATGTTCCCCTTAAGGAATCAATCAGGGGCTTTAAGATGATTATTGACGGCGAGGTTGATGATTTGCCCGAAATGGCATTCTTTAATGTGGGCACTATTGACGACGCTATCGAAAAGGCAAAAACACTTTAACGGGGTGTAGCTATGGACACATTCAAACTTAAAATAGTAGCATCAAACAAGGTGTTTTATGACGGCGAATGCAAGCAGCTTGTTATTCCTGTTGCAGATGACGGACTTAAGGGCTTTTTGGCAAACCACGAAAATGTTGTTGCCCCCATTGAGTTTGGCGAAATGAAAATCACAACCCCCGACGATAAGGTTATTGAGGCCTTTGTTGGCAGCGGATTTATTGAATATTTTAACAACAGTGCAGATGTTGTTTGCATTTCGGCAGAGCTGCCCGATGAGATTGACGCCCGCCGTGCCCAGGAGGCAAAGGAGAGGGCTGAGGAGGAGCTCCGTCAAAAACAGTCAATTTATGAATATCATCAGTCTAAAGCAGACCTTTCAAGGGCTATGGAGCGTTTAAAGGTAAAGAACAGACACGATATTTAAGCAAACTAAGAAAATACTATTAAAAGCGGAAGACTTTGCTCTTCCGCTTTTTTCTTGCAATCAAAATATATGTATGCTATAATGTTTTAGCCAAACAAATTCAATATTTGCAAACAACTATGTGTATGTGCTTTTTTGTCTTTTGATAAAAACGCATACTCTTTTTCTGCATACACTTTGTTGTTTGTTGAATTTGTTTGGCGACAGTTGAGCTATGTGTTTTTTGTGCGTATGGCTTCAGCTGTACGCATTTTTTATTTTATATTTGTTTTTATTAGGAGGAATTGTCATGAAAAAAACAATAATTATTGCATTGCTGGTAGCCTTAATAAGTGCAGGTGCCGGATTCGGCTCGTGCTATGCCGTTATAAAATCCAATCCCGGTATTATCGGAATTTATAACAGTGATGCCGACCAAAACAGCACCGATTACGACAGTGAAAAAAGCAAAGGCACAAATCGGAAAAATGATTCAAGCGTAAAAGATAGCGATTCCGATAATTTGCCGAAAACAGCTGAACTAAAGGTAGGGGATTCAGTAACAATAGGAGATTTTAAATACACCTTCGTTTCATACAACGGCCATGCACATGAAACCGATTCTGACGGAATGAGGGGAATCAGAATGGAGGTTCAGGTTGAAAATGTTTCAAATAAAGTAAGTTGTTCAAGATTGGCACTTAGTAATGATTGGTACATTGACAACAATATTATTGAAGTGAACAGCTGTTATGACATTAAGAATGATGATGACAGAAATTTTGAGGTTTGGCAAAATATGACGCCCGGTCAAAAAGTTTCCGCAATTGTTTACTACGATATAGATGCTAACGCAAAAAATGTTAAGCTGGTTACAAGTGACCATAATGAAGATATAGGGGAATCGATAATCACATTTATTTGTGAGAAATAAGAATGTTTTGCAACGGATGAATATTTGTCCGTTGCTTTTTTGCAAAAAATGTCATAAATATTGCCTATGTAAAATCAGCAGGCGTTTATTAATGGATTTTTGTATATTTTTCATAACTTTTATTGCATTATAAATTTACTTATGATAGAATAATTAAGATATTGTGCAAGGGTAGTTGCACACTAAATACAGTGAGGTAAAATTTATGGAAAAACTTAAGGTTGGCATTATCGGTGCCGGTAGAATCGGTCAGGTTCACGCAAAATCAATTACATACCACATCCCACAGGCTGAAATTGTTGCAATTTCGGATATTTATGTTGACGGTGCAAAAAAGGTTGCGGCTGAGCTTGGCATACCAAACGCTTATCAGGATTATCACGATATTTTAAACGACCCTGAAATTAACGCAGTTCTTATCTGCTCTTCAACAGACACCCATGCAGACATTGCATGCGAGGCTGCCGAGGCAGGCAAAAACATTTTCTGCGAAAAACCCGTTGATTTGACAGTGACTAAAATCAAAAAGGTTATTGCCGCAGTTGAAAAGGCAGGGGTTAAGCTGCAAATCGGATTTAACAGAAGATATGACCACAACTTTGCCGCTATTAAGCAAATGGCTAACGACGGCAAGCTGGGCAAGCTTCAAACAATTAAAATCACATCCCGTGATCCGGAGCCCCCGTCAATTGACTATGTTAAGGTATCGGGCGGAATTTTCCTTGATATGACAGTGCATGATTTTGACATGGCACGTTTTATCGGCGGCGAGGTTGAGGAGGTTTATGCCAACGCAACCGTAATGGTTGACCCTGCAATCGGCGAGGCAGGGGATGTTGACACAGCCCTTGTTGCCCTTAAATTTAAGAGCGGTGCAATCGGCGTTATTGATAACTGCCGTCAGGCTTGTTACGGCTACGACCAAAGGCTTGAGGTTTTCGGCTCGGCAGGTCAGGCATCGGCAGCAAACGACACACCTACAAATGTTTCATACATTAACGAAAACGGCAATGTTACCGATAAGCCCCTTTATTTCTTCCTTGAAAGATACATGCAATCATTTACAGATGAAATGACAGAGTTCATTAACGCCGTTCAAAACAATGTTTCCACAAAAACCACAGTTAACGACGGTCTTGAGGCACTTCGCCTGGGTCTTGCCGCAAAGCTTTCCGTTGCAGAGCACAGGCCTGTTAAGCTTTCGGAAATCGAATGTTAATTTAGGAGTGTTGGTTTAATGAATAGAGAAAGACTTACAATGTCACAGGCGCTTGTTAAGTTCCTTGACAATCAATATATTGAAATTGACGGCGTTGAAACAAAGTTCGTTTCGGGAATGTTCGGCATTTTCGGCCACGGCTGCGTTGTAGGCGTTGGTCAGGCTCTTGAGCAGGGCGGCCACAATCTTAAATTCTACCAGGGTAAGAATGAGCAGAATATGGCTTTGGCTGCCGTTGCCTATGCAAAGCAGATGGACAGAAAGGCAATCATCCCCTGCGTTTCATCAATCGGCCCGGGCGCAACAAATATGGTAACCGCTTGCGGATGTGCAACCGCAAACAGAATTCCTCTTTTGGTATTACCCGGCGACACCTTTGCCTGCCGTCAGCCCGACCCTGTTCTTCAGCAGGCGGAGTTTTTTGACAACTACGGCAGAACTGTAACAGACGCTTTTAAGGGCGTTTGCCACTATTTTGACAGAATTATTCGCCCTGAGCAGCTTATGACTGCATGCCTTAATGCAATGCGTGTGCTTACAGACCCTGCCGACACAGGCGCAGTTTGCCTTGCAATGCCCCAGGATGTTGAGGGCGAGGCTTACGATTACCCCGAGCATTTTTTGCAAAAGAGGGTATGGCATATTGACCGCAGACCAATCAGCAAATCACAGCTTGACAGGGCTGTTGAGCTTATTAAGAGCGCCAAAAAGCCCATTATAATTTGCGGCGGCGGTGTTCGTTATTCAGGTGCAGAAAAGGAGCTGCTTGCTTTGGCTGAGCAGTGCAACATTCCTATTGCCGAAACGCAGGCAGGCAAGGGCCTTATCAGCTGGAAGCACCCGCTTAACCTTGGCGGTATCGGCGTTACCGGCGGCAAGGCTGCAAATGTAATCGGCAGGGATGCCGACCTTGTTATCGGTGTGGGTACAAGATTTTCCGATTTTACAACATCTTCAAAGTGGCTGTTTAACGAAAACAGAAAGGTGCTTGGCATTAACATTTGCCCCTTTGACGCATACAAAATGGACGCCGAGGCTATTATTGCAGATGCAAGAGAGGCTGTTTCTGCAATTTCGGCAGAGCTTAAGGGCTACAAAACAGCCTACACAACAGAAATTGAAAGCGCTAAAACAGAATGGGACGCTATTGTTGACGATTATTATTCAAAGGAGCTTGAGGGCGGCTTAAACCAAACCCTTGCTTTGGGTATTATCAACGAGTTTATGGGCGAGGAAGATATTGCCCTCGGCTCGGCAGGCTCTCTCCCCGGAGATATGCAACGCTTGTTCCGTGCCAAGGCTCGTGGCACATATCACATGGAATACGGCTATTCAAACATGGGCTATGAGGTTAACGGCGCTTTGGGCGCAAAGCTTGCAAAGCCCGATGCAGAGGTTTACACCTTCTGCGGCGACGGCTCATTCCTTATGGGTCACAGCGAGCTTTACACTGCCTTGCAGGAGGGCTTAAAAATCAATGTTTGCCTGTTTGACAACTTAGGCTGGGGCTGCATTGAGAACCTTCAAAACAACCAAGGCACAGAAACCTTTGGCACAGTTTTCCGTGCAAGAAACCCGGAAACAGGTATGCTTGACGGTGCGGAAATGAATGTTGATTTTGCAAAAATTGCAGAGGGCTACGGCGCAAAGGGCTACACCTGCCGCACCTCTGATGAACTCCGTGCAGCCCTTGAGGACGCTAAAAAGCAAACAAAGGCTTGCGTTTTTGACATTAAGGTGCTGCCCAAAACCATGACCCCGGGCTTTGAATCCTGGTGGCGTGTTGGCGTTGCAGAGGTTTCAAAAAGCGAAACCGTTGCAGCCGCTTATAAGGATATGCAGGAAAACATTGCAAAAACCTTTGACTATTAATAATCACAATTTACTAAACTTTCACTGTTAGGAGAATAAATATATGCTCGATTCAAACAAAGTAAAGCTTGCCATTGCCCCCATCGGCTGGACAAATGATGATATGCCCGATTTGGGTGCGGAAAACACCTTTGAGCAATGCATATCCGAAATGGCACTTGCAGGCTTTAAGGGCTCGGAAATAGGTAACAAATACCCCTCCGACCCGGATGTTTTAAAACCTTACCTTGATATAAGAGGGCTGCAAATTTGCAACGCCTGGTTCTCATCATACCTTACCTCAAAGCCTTATGAAGAAACTATTGAGGCATTTAAGGCTCATTGCGATAAGCTTTACAAGCTTGGTGCAAAGGTAATCGGCGCATCGGAGCAGGGCAACTCAATTCAGGGGGATTTAACCAAGTCAATCCTTGATGAAAAGCCCTATTATACCGATGAACAATGGGCAATTGTTGCAAAGGGCTTTAATGAAATGGGCGCTTATGCAAGGTCAAAGGGAATGTACTTTACCGTGCATCATCACATGGGCACAGGCGTTCAAACCGTTGAGGAAATTGATAAACTTATGGAGCTTACAGACCCTGAGCTGGTTTATCTTCTTTTTGACTCGGGTCATTTGACTTTTGCCGGCATTGACCCTGTACCGGTTCTTAAAAAATATGTTAACCGCATTAAGCATGTTCATCTTAAGGATGTTCGCCTTGATGTTTATAACAATCAGGTTGTGCCGCAGCACATGTCATTCCTTGATGCGGTGCGTGCCGGCGTGTTTACCGTTCCGGGTGACGGTGATGTGGATTTCAAGCCCATTTTTGATATTCTTGCGGAGAATAATTATGAGGGCTGGGTTGTAGTTGAGGCAGAGCAGGACCCTGCAAAGGCTAACCCCTTTGAGTATGCTGTAAAGGCACGCAAATATATCAAAGAAACTGCAGGACTTTAATTAACTTAAAAAGCCTTTCCTTGCTATTGTTATTGCAGGGAAAGGCTTTTTCTTATGGTCTGTTATTCTATTTTGTCATTGCGGTATATTCTCTCGGGGTTATGCCGTATTCCTTTTTAAATGATGAAATAAAATGGCTTTGGCTTGAAAAGCCCAGCATATAGCAAATTTTTTCGTTATCGTATCCCTCCCAAAGCAGGGTTTGTGCAAGCTCCAGCTTTTGGTGGTTAATATAGCTGCTTAAATTAACCCCCATTTCGGTTTTAAACAGGTGCGACAGATAATCGGGGGAAAGGTTGCAGTGCTCTGCAACTGAATTTACGGTCAGCTTTTTATCAAGGCTTTTGTTTATATATGCAACGCTTTTGCGAACATGGGGCGAATAGTTTAAATTCTTCTGCTCACAGCTTACCTTGTTGGTTAACTCGATTGCGCCGTCAACAATTGCGGCATAAACTGCGGCTTTGGATTTGGTTTTATCGACCTTTAGTATAAAATCATCTGAAAATCGATAGGCAAGGCTTTCGCTTAAGCCGCCCTGTATTGCATACCTTGTGGCAAGGGTTATAAAGCTTACAGCCATATATTTGTGCTGCTGCAAATCATCGTCAGACATTTGCCCCACAGTTATATTTTGTATTCCCAGCTGCTTAAGCTCAAAAATCAGCTTTTTTAAATTGCCCTGCTTTATGCATGAAAAAAGGCGTATTTCATCACGATAGGGCGTGTGGTGCAGACCCTTTACAAATGATTTTGATTGTGATTTTGCTATTTCCTTGGGTATGATTTTTATGCTCATTAATTCGTCATAATTAATAATAATTACCCCCAATCCTTCAGCCGTTATCTTTATTAAAGGATATAATTATTTTAATAAAAAGTCAAATTAAGCACAAATTTAAGTGGGGAATTTTAACAATTAAGCAGAATTTTGATATACAAAGTGTGCGATGTTTGATATTATTGAGTTAACAATCAACGAAAAGGGTGGTTAATGTGAGAAGTAAAACAAAATGTCTGCTTGACGATAAAACGGTTAGGGAGATTTTTTCTTCCTTGGGTATTGGCGGGGTAAAAAGCATTGCCCCCTTGGGTGCAGGTATGTTTAACGCTGTTTACAGTGTAAGTGCCGATAGGGAATATGTTTTAAAGGTTGCCCCAAGGCAGATTGTGCCTGTTATGACCTATGAAAAGGATATGCTTAAAACAGAGCTTTTTTGGTATAAAACCATTGCCGAAAACACCGATATATCAATTCCTAAAATTTACGGCAGTGATTTTTCACACAAAATAATAGATTCCGATTTCTTTGTTATGGAAAGGCTTGAGGGCGTTCACAAAAACAGCTTTAAGCAGCCTGGCTGTGACAGCCTTTTAGAAACCGCATCCATTGTGGCAAAGCTCCACAATGTTCACGGCAAGGGCTACGGCTATGTTCAAAACAAGCTCTATGACAATTGGTATGACGCCCTTTGTTCTATGATTTCAAATATGCTTTCCGATGCCGAAAGGGTGGGCAAAAGCAGTAAAAGGGGCGCAAAGCTCCTTGAATACGCAAAAAAGCACAGGTCGGTTCTGCTGACAGTGCCTTGCGTTGCCGTTAATTACGATTTATGGGATGCAAACATAATATGTAAGAATAATGAAAACGGAAAACCGATTTTTTCTGTTATCGACCCGGAGCGCAGCATGTGGGGCGACCCGATATTTGACTTTATCTGCCTTGAGGGCTTTTTAACCTCTATTGAGCGCAAGGAAAAATCCGTGGAATACCATAACCGCATAAGCGAGGTTAAAATAGAAATTAACCGTGAGTTAAAAATACGCTACGCATTTGCACAGGGCTTAATGGCTCTTATTCAGGAGGTTGAAAAGTATTATCGATTTAAGCCCTTTGATACAGGGTGGTTTGTTGATGTTACATCAAGCAATGTGCTTTACAGGTGTGCGTTTAAGGTGCTTGAAAATGAGTGATTCAGCCGCTAAAACCAAAAAAATGGGAACGGAAAGCCTGCCAAAACTTTTGCTTAAATATTCCTCGGTTACGTTTTGTGCACTGCTTTTTTCCTCGCTTTATAATATTGCGGACACCCTCTTTGTCAGCTACGGTATCGGCGACACTGCCATGGCAGGTGTTTCAGTTGTGTATCCCTTTATGATATTGCAGGGGGCATTTGCACAAACCGTGGGCAGCGGCGCAGGCACCCTTGTTTCAAAATATTTGGGGGAGAAAAATTATGAAAAGTCAGGGGAGGTTACTGCCTCCGCAATGGCTGTTTTTTACACTACTACTGCCACTTTAGGGGCTTTGAGCATTGTGTTTTGCCCGATTGTGCTAAAACTTTGGGGGGCGGAGGGCGAAATTTACCCCTACGCAAGGGATTATTTAGTTATAATTGCCGCAGGCAATGTGTTTTCCACAGGCTTTTCATCAATTATCCGTGCAGAGGGAAGAATGGGCTATTCTCTTTTAATTTGGCTTATTCCCACCGCATTTAATATTTTGGCAGATTATATATTTATATTTGTTTTTGATATGGGGGTTAAGGGTGCTGCTCTTGCCACCGTTGGGGCGCAGTTTATCAGTTTTTTAATGAGCGTTATTTTCTTTTGGCGTATTTCCTGCCAAAGGCTGAAGGGGGCTAAGCCCAGCATTAAAACAATAAAAAACATAATTGCTTTGGGAATCCCCGTGCTTCTTCAAATGGGCGGAATGTCGGTAATATTTATTGTGGTTAACAACTGCCTTTCGTATTTTCTGACTGCGGCTTGGGTTTCGGCCTTTGCCTATGTTGGGAAAATCGCAACTTTTTTTATAATCCCCTTTAACGCACTTATTCAGGCGGCGTCGCCGATTATAAGCTATAATCACGGTGCAGGGAATACCCAACGAATTTCAAAAACATTAAGGTATTGCGTTGTTGCATTGTATGTGTATTCTTTGGCGGCGGTGGTAGTGATTAGGTTTGTGTCGCCGCAGCTGATGGGCATTTTCACAAAAAGCTGCGAAATTGTTTCAATAGGCTCAAATGCCCTGAACATTATTGCTTTTGCCGCATTCTTTTTGCCGCCTGTTTTAATTATCGGCACCTATTTTCAGGCTGTGGGCAACAAGAAAAAATCACTGTGGGTTAACTTGCTGCTGATAGTTATACTGTCGTTATTCATAGCGGTATTTGCCGCAATTGACTGCGAAAAAATATGGTTTGCAATGCCTGCCGGCTGCTTTGCCGCACTTTTGGCAGGGCTTGCGGTTTGCAAAAAACAATAAAATATGTAATAAAAAATGCGTCAGAGGTTTTAAGCCCCTAACGCATTTTTATTTTGTATTTAATTTCTTTCAATGTTGGGAGAATTCCAAATATGAATTCTGCCTGTGTCGTTAAACGCCTTAAGCATTACCACTACTATGGGCACAACAAAAATGCCGATAAAGCCGAACAACTTTAAGCCTATATACATTCCCGTAAGGGTAACAAGGGGGTGCACTCCCAAGGTTCCGCCGACAATTCTCGGCTCGATATACTGCCTTATTCCTGTAATAACAACATAAATTATCATAAGGCCGATTGCCTGGCGATAGTTGCCGTTGATAACCGAAAACAGCGCCCAGGGAATAAGCACACCGCCGGAGCCGGCAACAGGCAAAATATCAAATATTGCCGTTCCTGCGGCAATCCATACAAAATACTTGTTTGTCATAATTCCCGCAAGCTTTAAAACGGTAAAGCCGATAAACAATTCAAAAAATGTAATTACCATAATCAGGCCGTATGCCTTAATTATTCTCATAATATTCTTTGAGAACACCTGCTTAATTTCAACAGGGAGATTTCTTTTTTCCTTAGGTAATTGCAGCTGAACAAACCTTACAATGCGGTCGTAATCTTTTGTCATAAATATCCAGGCAATAATACTGATAACAACTGCAATTAATACCGACGGCACATTTTTAACAATCGACACAACGCCCGACACGCCCGTTGTAACGCCGGACTTTATGGTTTCAAAATCCAGGTTAAGTTCCTTTGCCGATGAATTTGCAAGCAAATCGTCAAACCAGTGACCCAAAGTTGCTGCGTAGGAATCATACGCTCTTTCAGGCAGAAACTTGCCAAAGCTCAACAGCTTGTCCTCAAGGGTGGTCAGCAGGGTGGGAATATCGCTTACCAAATCCAGCAGAGATTTTGCAAAATCAACCACCTTTGCCATCAGTGCCGAAAGTATAAAACCAAGGGGTATAATGATTACGCAGATTGAAAGTAAAACCAAAAGTATGCTGAATAAGGTGTGGCATTTTTTGTTTGTTTTTTTGTCAAGAAACCGCAGGGGCCTTTGCAAAGCTATTGAAAACAAAAATGCAAAAATAAACGGTGCGGTTGTCCAAAATAAAAATTTGAAATATACAAATAATAAACCAAGTATTGCGATTACAAATAAAAGGTTAATTAAAAAATCTCGCCTTTTTTCTACCTTCGGCGGCATGGCATCATCTCCTTATTACACATTATAGTATTTTTTATTAAATTAATACTATTCTAAAGCAATTACTGCTAATATTCAAGTAAAATATGCCGCTGGTTTGATTTTTTTAACAAAATTAAGAATTAGGTCTTGTATATTTATGCCAATAGTGTTAATATATACGAAATGTATTTCTCAGCAATACAATTGTTTTTGGGTGGTGGACAGTGTAGTATGGAAAAAGTTAATTACTATCTCGTTGACTCGTCAATATTGCCCAAGGTTTATTCGAAGGTCATTTTGGCAAAAAACTTAATTGCCTCGGGTGAAGCAGCAAGCACAACTCAGGCAACAAAAATGGCAGGTATATCCCGTTCCGCATACTATAAATACAAGGATAAAATCTTTGAGTACAGCGGCCGTGGGGAGGACACCGCAACCATCAATGCAAAGCTGCTTGATAACGCAGGGGTTTTAAGTTCTGTTATGAAGGAACTTTATGTTGAGGGGGCAAATGTTTTAAGTGTTAATCAAAGCATACCTGTTAACGGTGTGGCCGATGTTTCGGTTACCGTGCAAATTTCAAATAAAAATGCTTCAAATGACAGCTTGCTTGAGAAAATTAAAGAAATCAACGGCGTTAAGTCCGTTGAATTGGTATAGGAGGATTATATGAAAGTTGCAGTAATGGGCTACGGAACAGTAGGTTCCGGCGTTGTTGAGGTTATTGAAGGTCACAAACGCAGTATTATAAAGCGCACCGGCGGCGAAATGCTTGAGATTTCACACATTCTTGATTTGCGTGATTTCCCAGGCGATGCTCACGAAAAGTATTTTACTAAGGATTTTAACGATATTTTAAACGACCCCGAGGTTAAGGTTGTAGCCGAAACCATGGGCGGAGTTAACCCTGCTTACGATTTTACTCTTAAATTGTTAAAGGCTGGCAAAAGTGTTGTAACCTCAAATAAAGAATTGGTAGCGCAAAAGGGCTTGGAGTTGCTTACAGCTGCAAGAGAGAATAATGTTAACTATCTTTTTGAGGCATCTGTCGGCGGCGGTATTCCTATTATACGACCCATGGCACAGTGCTTAACCGCAAACAATATCGAGGGTATTGCAGGTATTCTCAACGGCACCACAAACTTCATTTTAACCAAAATGATTGAGGACGGCATGACCTTTGAGGACGCTTTAAAGCTTGCCCAGGATAACGGCTATGCAGAAAAGGACCCAACTGCCGATATTGAGGGATTTGACGCTTGCAGAAAGGTTTGTATTTTAGCTTCACTTGCTTTTGGCAAGCATGTTTATCCAAATCAGGTTAACACAGAGGGCATAACCAAAATTACCCTTGAGGATGTATCATACATTCAATCTGCCAACGGCGTTATCAAGCTGCTCGGTCAGATTAAAAATATTGATGATGATAAAATTGCTGCATTCGTAAGCCCCGCAGTTGTATTTAACGGCTCACAGCTTGCGTCTGTTAACGGCGTATTCAATGCAATTCTTGTTCGTGGCGATGCCGTAGGCGATGTTTGCTTTTACGGTCAGGGCGCAGGCAAGGAGGCCACAGCCTCCGCTGTTGTTGCCGATATGGTTGATTGTGCGGTTCATGTTGAAAAGCGCAAGGAATTCGGCTGGGGCCCCGGCTCTGAAAGCTATGTTGTTGATGAAAAAGAAGCAATCGAAATGCCGTTTTACGTTCGTGCAATTGCAAGCGAACAGCAGATTAAGGCAATTTTCAACGATGTTAAGTTCTTAACAAGGGTTGGCAAGCCTTCAAACGAGGTTGCGTTTATTACCGATAAAATGACTCAGGTTGCCCTTAACAAAAAGCTTGAGGGTGTAGATGTTATCAACATTATCAAGGTTACAAATTATTAATTTACAGCCGTTAATTCGGCGTTGGTATAGGAGGAAATATGGCACTTATCGTTCAAAAGTTCGGCGGCTCGTCAGTGGCAAATGCCGAGCGTGTAATGAATGTTGCCCGCATTGTGAGTGATACTTACAAGGCAGGAAATGATGTTGTGGTTGTTGTTTCCGCACAGGGCGACACAACAGATGATTTAATTGAAAAGGCTGCAGAAATTAATCCTACTGCGGCAAAAAGAGAGATGGACCAGCTTTTAACAGCAGGCGAGCAGATTTCAATTTCATTGCTGGCTATGGCTATTGAAAGCCTTGGCTACCCGGTAATCAGCCTTCTCGGCTGGCAGGCAGGCTTTAACACCAACTCGGTTTACGGCGCTGCAAGAATTAAAAATATTAAGCCCAACAGGCTTCAGGCAGAGCTTGCAAAGCACAACATTGTTGTTGTTGCAGGCTTTCAGGGCTTAAACAGGTATGACGATTTAACAACCCTCGGAAGGGGCGGCTCTGACACATCGGCAGTTGCCATTGCAGCAGCTCTTCACGCAGACAAATGCCAAATCTTCACGGATGTTGAGGGTGTATATACAGCTGACCCACGCAAGGTTGAGGGTGCTAAAAAGCTTAGCGAAATTACTTATGACGAAATGCTTGAGCTTGCAACTCTCGGCGCACAGGTTCTTAATAACCGTTCGGTGGAAATGGCTAAAAAGTATTCAGTAGAGCTTGAGGTGCTCTCATCACTTAACCCGGTTCCGGGTACAATTGTTAAGGAGGTAGCAAATATGGAAAAAATGTTAATTCGTGGTGTAACTAAGGATAAGGATGTTGCACTTGTATCGGTTCTCGGCGTTAAGGATAACCCGGGTGTTGCTTTCAATATTTTTTCAAAACTTTCACACAAAAATATCAATGTTGATATTATTCTTCAGTCCTTCGGCAGAAACGGCACAAAGGATATTGTTTTCACCGTTAGCAAGGACAACGGCCCCGTTGCCGTTGAAATTCTTAAGGACTCATCACATCTTCAAGATGCGGAAATCGTTTGCGACACATCGGTTGCAAAGGTTTCAATCGTTGGTGCAGGTATGGAATCTCACCCGGGCACCGCAACCAAGATGTTCGAGTCTCTGTATGAACGTGATATTAACATTAAGATGATTTCTACCTCTGAAATTAAGATTTCCGTTATCATCGACGCAGAGGATGCAGACAGAGCCGTTGCAGCGGTTCACAATGCATTCATTCCTAACGACTGATGCCGAAATTAAGCAAATGATATGCACAAAGCACATTGAATTTTAAGGGTTCAATGTGCTTTTTTAAATAATAATTGACTTTGCATTTTATATAATATATAATTAAAGGGTTAAAAATGCATTATTTTAAAAGGAGTTATAACTATGGCAGCAAAGACATTTAAAATGACAGCATCCGGCAAGGCAGAACTTGAGGCTGAACTTGAACAATTAAAAACAGAAGGCCGTATTGATATTGCAGAAAAGCTTAAAATTGCCCGTTCATACGGCGACCTTTCGGAAAACAGCGAATATGATGAGGCTAAATCGGAGCAAGCAAAAATCGAGGCTCGTATTCAAGACCTTGAATATCAGCTTGACCATGCGGTTGTTGTTGAGTCGGCAGACAAGGATGTTGTATCCGTAGGCTCAACCGTAACAGTTATCAGAAAATCCGACAACGCTACCGTAAAATATCAAATCGTAGGTTTCAGCGAATCAAATCCTGCTCAGGGCAAAATTTCGGAGGACAGCCCGGTAGGCAAGGGCCTTATCGGCTCAAAAATCGGAGAAACAGTAGTAATTGAGGCTCCAATCGGAAATATTGAATTTGAAATTAAGGATATTCAGTTGTAATATCAAAAAATATAAGAGGTAAAGGTTATGGCAGGAAAGTTTCAAATCACCAAGGCAGGTGACAACACTTTCACTTTTGAATTGTTAATTGATGATAAGGCAGTGGGCAAGTCCCCCGTGTTTGACAAGGAAGACGCTTGCAAAAGAGGGGTTAAGGCTGTAAAGAAAAACAGCAGAATGAAGGTTCAAAACACCCTTCAAAACGATGAAGAAAAAACAAATCCCAAGTATCTTGTTGAGCAAAGCGGCGATAAGGTAAAATACACGCTCTTCCTTCAAACAGGTGCAGTTGCCCTTGAGGGCGAGGCTGACAGTGAGGTTGAGGCACTTGATATTATCACACTTATCGGCAACAACGCAAACGCTGCTCCCATGGCTATGGCAGAGGTTGTTTTGTCTGAAAACGAGCAAAAGCAAATTCGTATAGACAAGCTTAAGGCAATGCAGGCGGCAGGCAAGGACCCCTTTGAGATTACCCTTGCAGAGCAAACCCACCACAGCGACGAAATTAAAAATAATTTTGACGAGTTGGATGAAAAGGATGTTGTTATTGCCGGCAGAATTATGACCTGGCGTGATATGGGTAAGGCTAATTTTATCGATATTCAGGACCGCAACGGCAGAATTCAGGCTTATGTTCGCATGAATGATGTGGGCGAGGAAGTTTTCAAGGAATTTAAAACATGGGACCTTGGCGATATTGTTGAAATTAAGGGCTTTGTTTTCAAAACCAAAACAGGAGAAATTTCAATTCACGCTAAGGAAATCAGGCTGCTTTCAAAATCGCTTCTTCCTCTTCCCGAAAAGTTCCACGGCTTAACAGACACCGACACAAGATACAGAAGAAGATACCTTGATATGATTATGAACCCCGATGTTAAGGACACCTTCATCAAGCGTTCAAAAATTATTTCTTCAATCCGTTCATATCTTGACAATCTCGGCTTTATTGAGGTTGAAACTCCTATTTTAAATACTATCCCCGGCGGTGCGGCTGCAAGACCGTTTATAACTCATCACAACACCCTTAATATGGATATGTATTTGCGTATTGCCACCGAGCTTTACTTAAAGCGCCTTATTGTAGGCGGTATGGAAAGGGTTTATGAAATCGGCAGGAATTTCCGTAACGAGGGTATGGACGTTCGCCACAACCCCGAATTTACATGCATTGAGCTTTATCAAGCATTTACGGATTACCATGGTATGATGGATATTGCAGAGGCACTTATCCGCAATGCCGCAAATGAGGTTTGCGACAGCCTGCACATTGTTTTCAACGGCACCGAAATTGACCTTGAAACACCCTTTAGGCGCTTGACAATGGTTGACGCTGTTAAGGAATACAGCGGCGTTGACTTCGGCTCATTTATGAGCGATAACGAAAAGGCAATTGCAATCGCTAAGAAAAAGGGCATTGAAATTCAACCGGGCAAGGCTACTTGGGGCGATATTCTTAACTCCTTCTTTGAGGAATTTGTTGAGGAAAATCTTACCCAGCCTACATTTATTATGGATTACCCTGTCGAGGTTTCTCCCCTTACCAAGAGAAAGCCCGATTGCCCCGTGCTTACAGAGCGTTTTGAGCTGTTCATTTTAGGCGGCGAGTACGGCAACGCTTATTCCGAACTTAACGACCCAATCGACCAAATGGGCAGATTTGAGGCTCAAATGAAGCTCCGTGAGGCAGGGGACGATGAGGCAAATATGATAGATAATGATTTCGTTATGGCGCTTGAATACGGCATGCCTCCCACAGGCGGACTCGGTATCGGCATTGACAGGCTTGTTATGCTCCTTACAGACAGCTACTCAATCCGTGATGTTCTCCTGTTCCCAACAATGAAACCCTTAGATAAATAAAATCAGCAAAAACTCAGTATTTATGCGGGTTTCGGGATTTAGGACAACCTCACAAATCAGCGATTTACATCAAACTTACATCATTTGATGCAGAGATTTGTGCAGGCACAAAAAAATCGCATGTTTTTGGACTTAACATAGCCCTTGAGAAGCTGCGGCTTTTCGGGGGCTTCTTTCAGTTTTCATATTTTTTTTGGAGGTATCAAAATGTCAAAAGAACCGATTTTAGAAACCGAAAGATTAATCTTACGCCCAATTACTCTTGATGATGCAGAAGCTTGCTTTTCGTGGAACAGCGATGAAAGGGTCGCAAAATATATGTCATACCCTACGCTTACAGACATAAGCCAAACGATTGATTGGATAAAATCTACGCTTACAGACGAAAAGGAATACAATTTCGCATTTGTGCTTAAGAAAGAAAACAAGGTTATCGGTACAGGCTCGATAGGTCCGAGCAGTAAAATGGAGGGCTATTGGGGTATGGGTTATAATTTACATTTCGACTATTGGCACAAGGGCTACTGCACCGAGGCTATGAAAGCAATTATCGACTATGTTCACAAAGAATTAGGCGTTAATAGAATTTGCTCATGCCACGCTGTTGATAACCCCCGTTCAGGTAAGGTAATGGAAAAATGCGGACTTAAATTTGACCACTATAACGAAATCACAAAATATGATAACAGTGTCACTTTTAAAGCAAAGGCGTATGTGATGGAGATTGAAGAGTAGATTATATTGTAGAAATTTTACCCGAAGAACCGGATAATAAATAAAAAGTATCTATGTTAAATTTATGCTTCTGTGAAATGTAGGAACAGAGCCAATATAGAGGCGGAAATGTTTAGAGATACATAGTTTAAGTCTATAAAATGTTAAAGGGGAAGTGTAGATGCTAAATCTTGCTAAGGGATATAAAATATATGAGCCGGAAAGATTGAATGAGGAATACGAAATAACAAATGACGTGACGTTAATGGCTAATGTTGATATAGAAAAGATAAAAGAGGTATTCCAGCATTTCATTGTAATGCATGATGAACCGTTATTTTTTATTTTAGAATTACCAGTTGCGTGTGATAGAGAAAATTCAGTTGCTCCGGGAATATTAGAGGAAACACATAAAGATATTTATTATATAGATGGGTGTTCAAAGGAAGAATGTCTTGTATTATTGGAAAGATATGGGGAACTTCTTATCAATGACGGCATGAACAGATTTGGATTTGGCTGTCATGAAAGTCTGGATGAAATCATGCTTGATAAATATAATGTGGTAACGATTTATAGCCAGCAGTTATCAAACTACAATGAGTTTTTTGAAGCTCATGGAATTGAAAAAGTAGAAAGTCTAATTACAGCGTGGGATACATTTTCTGATAAAACACCGGGACAGGCTGAAAGATGTGATTATAAAGGAAGATCGGTGTATGATTTGCCGGAAGAATTAAAAGATTGGGGAATGTACTTAGCAGACACAAGAGCAGAGTGATTAGTTTTGAAAGGGCAGACTATGGAAACAACTAAATATGGAATGGAATAAAAATGTAAGATTTCTATTAAAATTACCATCCACGTCATTTGCACCCCAAATGACTCAAAGAAGGGTAAAGATATAGAGAAGACGATAATTTGGAAATAAGTAATTTATACAGTATTAGTATGAGTTTGGGCAAGTATGAAAAAACTGCAAAAAAGTCCCAACAATGAAGCCGATTCCAAACGAGCAATAATAATTAACTGACTAATGGGCAATTCCAATCGGGATTGCCCATTTTTAAAACAAACAAAAATACAAATCGGAATTTGGAGAATAGAGAGGAGAAAATCTGCTCTCAAAGGGCTTTTTCTGTTTATACGGTGTTCGCAAACACGGTATAGTTGCTTTTTAACCGACCGGGTTTCCTGATAAAGGGGGTCGGCAAACCGTTAGGTTTGACTGAAGGATTAGGCGAAATTGTGAGGCTTTGTGTTGGAAATCCCTCCACCACGCAAAGCGTGGTCCCCCCTCACTTTACAAGGCAGGCTTGCGCTGTATTGCGATTAATACAACCGCAGAAAGGCCGATTTCTGCATATCTTGACTAACGGTTTAAATTTAAGTAAAATGAAATATAGCAAAACACAAAAGGCATTTAATAATCATAATTACTTTTGTGAGGTAATCTTATGGAATTTATTAGAATAACAGCTGAAAACATAGATAAGGAGCATATTTGCTGTGCTATGTCGGGCAAGCAAAGCATTAAAAAGAAGGAATGGCTTAAAGAACGCTTTGACGAGGGGCTTGTTTTTTACCGCAGTGCAGAGCGTGGAAAATGCTTTATAGAGTATATTCCTGCCGAAAACGCCTGGGTTCCCATTGAGGCGGACGGATATATTTATATTAACTGCATGTGGATTGCAGGCGCTATGAAAGGGCACGGATATTCTAATGATTTGCTTTCGCACTGTATTAATGACGCTCGGGAGCAGGGTAAAAAGGGTGTTTGCATACTTTCCTCGGATAAAAGGAAAAAGGAATTTTTGTCAGACCCGAAATATATGGCTTACAAGGGCTTTTCCGTTGCCGACACAACTGCCACGGGAATTAACCTGATGTATTTGCCCCTTAAGGAAAATGTTCAGCCGCCCAAATTTAAGGAATGCGCAAAAACTCCTTCTATATCGGAAAAGGGCTTTGTTATATACTACACCGACCAATGCCCCTTTACATATTATTGGGTGCCGAGGGTGCAGGAGGTTGCAAGAAATAACGGTATTCCACTTAAAGTAATTCACATTACCGACAAAAAATCGGCGCAAAATGTTCCTGCCCCCGTTACAACCTACGCATTGTTTAAGAATGGCAAATTTATAACGCAGGCAATTCAGTCAGACAAGAAATTTTTAAAGCTTGCCGGCATAGAAAACGGCAATAAATGACGGTTGATTTATATTTACGCTTTGCAAAAACAGAATAATTTATGCCTGATTGGAATATTTTTACTTTATAGGTTGATTATACAGTCCCCAAATGTTAAAATAATGTTAAATTTATATTACATTAGGAAAGGTTATGACTTATGAAGAAAACCAAAAGCAAGGCTTTTATAGTTTATTCTGTGATTTTTTATGCCGTTGCAATTGCGTTAATGGCTGTGGGCACAGCTCTTGATTTAAAAATTGATATGGCAATTTTTAACCCTGAAAACACCTTTGCACAGCTTGCGGAGGCATTCGGTCAATTTACATATTGGGGCATTTGGGGCATTGCCTTTGCCATTATTTTTGTTTGCAGGCGTGATTTAAACGAAAGCCTGACGGTTATCGGCAAGCTTTTACCCTTTGTTAAGCCTGCAAAAAACACCGACGGCAAGGCTTATAAGCTTTTCAACTTTATTGTTAAGGCAATTACTACCCTTGGCTTTTTTGTTCTTTGCGGCGTGGGCTGGAAAAAGCTTATTGAAAATGTTATTAAAAACATTTTGCTTTTGCAGGGCAAGGATAATTGGGGTCAGCCCATTTACTTTGGCATAAGCTTTGTAGTTGCGATAATTTCTATAATTCTTGTGTCGAAAATTGATAAAAATGCACTAAAAAGGCTGGAGGCTCTTGCTCTTGCAGGAGTGCTTTTCGGCATTTTGTGCAAAATTGTTGAAGAATGTAAAAATATTACTTCAAGGGTGCGTTTTAGGGAAATGGTAGCTTATTCAAACGGCTTTTTAAATGACGAGGGCTTAAGCGAGGGCAAGCACAGCCCACTTACAAGCGTTATGGCAAAGGGTACTGATTTCGGCGCATTTACCCCTTGGTACAAAATCGGCGACGATATGGGCATTTATAGCAGGGCAGATTCATTCCCCAGCGGCCACACCACCTACGCAACCTCAACATTTTTATTAATGCTGGTGTGCACTACATTTGACAGGCTTAAAAAGCTTGCCCCCTTTGCTTTGTGCGTTGCAACGGTTTACACCTTTGTTATGGCATACACAAGGCTTGTGACAGGTGCCCACTATTTAACGGATGTTGCAGGCGCTATGATTATCGGCTACACAGTTTTTCTTATTGTAAGGTCAATTTACAACAGCTTTGTTGAAAGAAAGGTTATAGGTTAATCTGGTTAACGGCAAGGTGGTTGAACGCTTTGTAAACATGGGTTGATTTCGGCATTAAGTTTTAATTATGTATGTTATTAAACAGTCACTTTTTAAGTGGCTGTTTTTGTTTATATGGGAGCGTAAATGGCGGTTTAAACAAAATTATACTGAATTATTGACAGAATATTGGCTATTGTGCTATACTTAAAATAGCATAAATTATTTTATTTTATGTATTTATGCCATATTATAAAAGAGAAATTATTATGATTGGGAGGTATTTTTATGAAAACTAAGCGCTGCTGTGCGTGGCTTTTGGCAATTATTATGCTGCTGACTGCCCCTGCGCTGCCTGCAGGAACCCTGTTATCGCCTGTTAATGCCTATGCGGCTGACCAGCAATCAGGGGACTATGTTTACACTGTTCAAAGCAACGGCACAGTAAAAATCACAGAGTACAAGGGCCGCACCACGGCGGATTTAAAAATTCCGTCCACATTAGGCGGCAAAAAGGTAACCGCAATCGGCACAAGTGCTTTCTTCGGAAAGTATGAGCTTAAATCGGTTACAGTGCCCACCGGCGTTACAAGCATTGGCAGACTTGCTTTCGGCGACTGCTACAATATTAAAACCGTGTCGCTGCCAAGAGGCTTAAAAACCATTGGCGATAATGCATTTAATAACTGTTCTGATTTGGCATCGCCCCATATACCGTCAACGGTTACAAGCGTTGGCGAGGGCGTTTTTTCCGCAACTGCGTTTGACACTGCGGATAATTATACCAACAAGGCCCTGTATCTTGACGGTTGGCTGCTTGCTGGCTCGTCAGACGATATGAGTGAAATAAAAAGCTATTCCGTTACTGCGGGCACAAAGGGTATCGCAAGCTATGCGTTCCCGGGGACAGAAACGCTTACAACTGTTACTTTGCCTGCCAGCCTGCGCTATATCGGCACAGGTGCGTTTAAGGATTGCTCCGCATTATCAACTGTAAAGCTTACCTCAGGCAACAGCTACCTTGCGGTGCAGGATAATGTGCTTTACAATGCGGCAAAAACCTGTGTTTATTTGTTCCCCAGGGGCAAAAAGAGCACATCATATACCGCACCGTCAACCTTAACCACCGTTGCGCCCTGGGCTTTTTACAGCAGCGAAACTCTGCAATCCGTAAGCCTGCCCGACAGTGTAACGAAAATCGGCGACTATGCCTTTGATTTTTGCGGCGAGCTGACAACGGTGCCGCTGCCTTCAAGCCTTACAAGCATTGGCGTTTGCTGTTTTAGGTATTGCACAAAGCTGCAAAATGTTACAATACCGAGCGGAGTTACAAAAATACCCGAATCGGCATTTCAAACATGTTCAAGCTTAACTGAAATGCCGTTACACTCAAATATTAAATCCATAGGTAATGAAGCTTTCAGCGGCTGTGAAAATCTTAAATCTATTACCATTCCCGACTCCGTAACCATTATCGGCGAAAGTGCATTTAAGGATTGCACGAACCTTTCACAGGTGCGACTGCCTGCAACGCTTAAGGAGATTAAGGAATATACCTTTGATACCTGCGAGGCATTAAAGTCGATTACCCTGCCCGAAACACTTACAAGAATCGGCTTTGCTGCATTTGAATACAGCGGCTTGGAGAGCATTTATATTCCCGACAGTGTAACCGAAATTGAGGAGAGTGCTTTCCAATACAGCCAGCTTGTTTCTGCACGCCTGCCCGAGGGCTTAACCGCTATTCGTGCCCACTCCTTTGACGGCTTACCCCTTGAGAATGTTAATATTCCAAGCACTGTTGAGGTTATTGAAACCGAGGCCTTTGGCGGCGCACATTTCACCACAATTGATTTGCCCGCAGGCTTAAAGGAAATTCATCCTGAGGCGTTCAGTTATTGCCGACAATTAACGTCTATTAAAATTCCTGACGGGGTAACACGCATTGAGCAGGACACCTTCAAAGAGTGTAATTATTTGACCTCTGTAACATTGCCTAAAAATTTACAGCGAATTGAGGGCTGGGCGTTTTATGACTGCCGTTCATTACAGTCAATCACCATGCCGGACAGTGTAACATATATAGGGGACAATGCCTTTAACACCTGTGTAAAACTTACCTCCGTTGAGTTTTCTTCTAACCTTAATGAAATAGGCCTTACTGCATTTTTCAAATGCAGTGCGCTGGCAAATATTACCCTGCCTGACAGTCTGGAAAAAATAGGTAACCATGCCTTTAGCTACACCGCAATTGCGGAAACCTACTGCCCAACGGGGCTTAAACAGGTTGGCTACAACCCATTTGAGTACGCACCCCTTTCCGACTCTCAGCCGAAGGAGGGCGTTTATTGGGGCGATTGGATTATCGGCTATGAGGACTTTGAAGAGTCTGTAGAAACCGTAAACATTAAAGAAGGCACACGCCATATTGCCGACCATGTATTTTCGCCTACCGACGGCACACGCCATAATTATTGGATGCAGTATATCAATTTGCCCGACACCATTGAAAGTATTGGCGAAGGCGCATTATCATACAATAACTTTACAAGCCTTACAATACCCGGAAGTGTTAAAACAATCGGCAATTTTGCAATTTCAAACTGTTATAATTTGGAAAGCGTAACCTTTGAAGACGGTTTGATTTCAATGGGCGAGCTTTTGTTCTCAGGCTGTAATAGTCTGGCAACCGTTAAGCTGCCGTCAACACTTCAGCACATGGGCAACAATGCATTTATCAGCACCAAGCTTTTAAATGACCAATCAAGCAGCCCCATTAAATACGCCGACAAATGGGTTATTGCCACCACTTGCTACAGCGGCGATTTTACCGTTGCAAACGGCACAGTGGGCATTTGTGACCATGCATTCTTTAATTTGAGAAACGGCAGCGTTACCGTGCCAAAGAGTGTAAAATATATGGGCGAGCAGTGCATGGGCTACTATGAGGGCGATTATTACAAGGCTTTTGAGGGCTTTACCCTGAAATGCTATTCAGGTTCTGCCGCACACACCTATGCAAAGGCTCACGGTGTTAACTTTACCCTTATTTGCAACCATAATTACAGCACCGTAACCGTTAGAGCCACCACCTCAAAGGACGGTCAAACCTATAAAAAGTGCACATTATGTGGCAAAATCACAAACAAAACAACAATTTACAGGGCATCCGGCATTAAGCTGAGCAAAACGGCCTACACCTACAACGGCAAGGTTCAAAAGCCCTCTGTTATTGTTAAGGACAGTAAGGGCAACAACCTTAAAAGCGGCACCGATTACACGGTATCATACCCAAGCGGAATGAAATATGTTGGCAAATATACCATTAAGGTAACCCTAAAGGGTAAATACAGCGGCACAAAATCGCTGACCTATAACATTAACCCCAAGGGCACCGATATTTCAAAGGTAACCGCAGCCAAAAAGGGCTTTAAGGTAACTTGGAAAAAGCAAGCCACCCAAACAAGCGGCTATCAGGTGCAATACAGCACAAGCAGCAAGTTTACAAGCGCAAAAACCGTAACCGTGGCAAAGAACAGCACAGTTTCAAAATCCGTAAGCGGTCTTACAGCAAAGAAAAAGTATTATGTGCGTGTTCGCACCTACAAAACAGTAACGGTGGGCGGCAAGAGAGTTAAACTTTACTCAGGCTGGAGCGCCGCAAAATCGGTAACCACAAAATAATGTTTTAATAATATGCGACAATTAATTTTGCCGCATATTATTTTTGCCAATTTATAATCTATACCCCTATGTATATAAAGTACCTATACCCTATTAGGCACAAAAGAGAGGCTTTCAGCATAAAAAATACACAGCGCACTGCCCGAATAACCGCCTGCCTTTGGCAAGCTGATAATTGATACGGGGCAAAATAAATGATATAATACTAAAAAAGCTGCTTTCGGAGGGCTATGCAATGACTGAAAAGGAAAAAATGCTTGCAGGTAAAATTTATGACCCAAGCGATGAAGAACTTAATAAAATGCGTATAAACGCTCACAAGCTTTCACAACAATTTAATGCTCTTTTTGAGGATGATGAGGAAAGGATTAAAATTATGGACAGGCTTGTGCCGAACCACGGCAGCGGGCTGTTTTTGCAGGGCCCTGTTTATTTTGACTACGGTGCTTTCACAAGCTTTGGTAAAAACTGCTATGCCAATTTTAATTTTACAGTTTTGGACACCTGCCCCGTAACCATCGGCGACAATGTATTCTTCGGTCCAAACTGCATGATTGCCACACCTGTGCACCCCTTTATCGCAAGTGAGCGCAAAATAAAATTCAGGGATAACGGCACAGCCTATGACGATGAATACGGCAAGCCCATTACAATCGGCTCAAACTGCTGGCTTGCAAGCAATGTTACCGTTCTTGCAGGGGTAACAATAGGGGAGGGCTGTGTTATCGGCGCAGGCAGTGTTGTCAGCCGTGACATTCCCGCAAACTCCCTGGCTGTGGGTAATCCTTGCAGAGTAATAAGGCAGATTACACCTGAGGATTCAATTAAGCTTAAGCCTGAGCTGTTTTGATTACTGATTGTATATTTTATACAAATAAAATGCGCTATTATTAGAAATATTGACAATAATCTTGATTTTACGGTGTGTTTGTGGTAGGATAACAAAAAACACGCATATAAAATATTAATTTATATTATATAAATGAGGTATGATGACAATGAGATCTGATTTAATCAAGGAGGGTCCGTCAAGGGCTCCTCATCGTTCTCTCTTACGAGCTCTCGGTATTGACGAACTCGAAATGAAAAGGCCGTTTGTAGCTGTTGTTAACTCTAAAAGCGACTACATTCCCGGTCACATGCATCTTGACAAGATAGCAGAGCAGGTAAAGGCAGGCATTCGCAATGCCGGCGGCGTACCCTTTGAATTTAACACTATCGGCGTTTGCGACGGTATCGCAATGAACCATAAGGGAATGAAGTATTCACTTTGCTCCCGTGAGCTTATTGCAGACAGTATTGAGGTTATGCTTACAGCGCACCCTCTTGACGCAATCGTATTTATACCAAACTGTGACAAAATCGTTCCCGGCATGCTTCTTGCAGCCTGCCGTTTGAATTTGCCTTGCATTTTCATCAGCGGCGGCCCAATGCTCCCGGGCAAAAGCACAGTAACACCAAACCCAATCGGCCTTTCCGAGCAGTTTGAATATGTTGGCTCAAACGCAGTCGGCAAAATGAGCGATTATGACCTTGAGCAAACCGCATTTTCGGCTTGCCCAACCTGCGGCTCATGCTCGGGTATGTACACAGCAAACTCAATGAACTGCTTAACCGAGTCAATCGGTATGTCGCTGCCCGGCTCAGGCACGGTTCCTGCAGTTTATTCAAAGCGCCTTCGTCTTGCAAAAATGGCCGGCGAAAGGGTTATGGATCTTCTTAAGGAGGATATTAAGCCCTCGGATATTATTACCGAAAAGGCAATTGAAAACGCTATGAGAACCGATATGGCTATCGGCTGCTCAACAAACACAATTCTTCATCTTACAGCAATTGCTCATGCTGCAGGCCATGATATTGACCTTTCGGACCTTAACGAAATGGGCAACAAAACACCGCAGATTTGCAAGCTTAACCCTGCGTCATCTGTGTTTATTACAGACCTTAACGATGTGGGCGGTATTCAGGCAGTGCTTAAGGAGCTGGCAACAAAGGGCCTTATCCATACTGACTGCTTAACCGTAAGCGGCACTGTTGAGGAAAGAATCACCAATGCACCTGATGCAGACGGCGTTATTATCAGAAAACTTGATAACCCATTCTCAAAGGACGGCGGTATTGCCGTATTGAAGGGCAACCTTGCAACAGAGGGTGCGGTTGTTAAGAAGGGCGCTGTTGCTCCCGAAATGATGCAGCACAAGGGTCCTGCAAAGTGCTATAACTCTGAGGAGGAGGCAATTGCGGCTATCAACGGCGGCGATGTTGTTGAGGGCGATGTTGTTGTTATCCGTTACGAGGGACCGAAGGGCGGCCCGGGTATGAGAGAAATGCTTTCTCCCACATCTGCAATTATCGGCCAGGGCTTGGGCTCAACTGTTGCACTTTTAACCGACGGCAGATTCTCAGGCGCTACAAGGGGTGCCGCTATCGGCCATGTAAGCCCCGAGGCTGCAGTTGGCGGAACAATTGCCCTTGTTGAGGACGGCGATGAAATTGAAATCGACATCCCTGCAAGAGTTCTTCGTGTTAATGTTTCAGATGAGGTATTGGCTCAAAGAAAAGAAAAATGGACTGCTCCAAAGCAAGAACTTACAGGCTATCTTAAGAGATATGCACAGCATGTAACCTCCGGCTCACGAGGCGCAGTTTTTGAAGACGATTAATTTGTTTTTATATGAGCGAAGATTATAGAATTTCAGATGCAAACGGAAAAAGGCGCCGCAAAAAGCATTTTGCGGTTTTGCCCTATCTTGTTGTGCCGATTGTTTTTGTTCTGGTTTCGTTAATAATTTTTGTTCCTTTTGGGAAAATAGTATTTAACAAGGCTGTTGAAACGGTGCACAAGGCACAGGAAGGCTTAACCGTTTCTTACAACGACCTGTCGGTTGACAATCAGGCTGTTGAATTTTCAAATAATGACGGAATTGTGGTAAAATCGCCTGTTGCCGCACAAATTTTGGGCACTGTTAAATGCGAAAGCATGGGCTTATACACCGATGTGTATTACGGCCTGAACAGGGTTTCCCTTAGAAACGGTGCAGCATTAAAGGGCGGCAGCTCACTGTTTGGGCAGGAGGGTCAAGCTTTTGTTTTCGGCTATTCCTCCACCGCCTTTAAGGCACTTAAAAATGCCGAGGTGGGCGATATTATTACCGTTGAAACCTGTTGGGGCGAATACAGCTATTCCGTTGAGGATGTTAAAATAAGCGAAAAATCCCCCAACTATGAGGGCAATGTGCTTGTACTTTCAAGCGATATTGACGACGGCGCATTTTCCTGTAAAAATAAGGAAAAGCGTTATGTTGCCGCAAGGCAAATCTCCGGCCCTGCCGTTAAGGAGGTCAGCGATGAGCCATAACAGAGTAAATGATTATCAAAGCTCCTCAAGGTCGGAAACACGGTGGCAGAGCATCGGCAGAAAAACAGTTGCATTCTTTTTGTTTCTTGTAATGACGGTGCTGAGCGCCATTGCCTGCGGAAATCTGTATTTTTTAAGCGGAGAAAAATATGCGCAGGTTTTTGCAAACGAGCAATATGTTAATGGGCTGTATAACGATATTTTGGAATATGCAGAGGATTTATGCGATTATTATGCAGTTCCAAGAGCTTGCATTGAAAGCGAATTGACCTTTGATAAAATAAACGATATTGCCGTTTCCTATGCATACGGCAATCTAACATCGGCGCAGCAGTTTACCGAAAGCACCTATGTTGATAAAATCAACGAGTTTGAAGAAAGCCTTGCAAAATCGGTTAACGATACCTTAAAGGAGCAGGGGATTAAACAATCGGGCTCTGTTGAAAACGGCGGAGAGCTTTTCGCCGCCGATATAAAGGATTATATATGCAAAAAAGTTGAATTTGTGTATATGCAAAAGCTTAAAACCGTGGCAAATATCGGCAAAACCGCCTCTGTTGCAGTTTGTGCGGCCTTTGCGGTGGTTGCAGTGGTTTTAATTCTTGTGATAATTTCAATAGGAAATAAAAAATACAGAAGCATAAGGGCAATCGCCTATGCTGTGACAGCCTCCGGCGAGTTACAGCTTTTGTCGGTGCTTGCCGTTAATGTGATAAAGAAATATAAAACCTTAGTTATATATCCAAGCTATTTATGCGATTCGGTTATGAGGTTTGTTAATAACGGCGTTACTGCCGTTTGCGTTTCTTCGATGCTTTCGTTATTGGCAGCGTTAGCCTTAACGGTTGCCGTGTGGAAGCTAAAGCGTAATCAAAAATAGAGGATTTTATTATGGAAGAAATTACCAAAGAGTCTGTTGCCCCCGTGGCAGCAAGTGATGATGAAGTTGTAATCAGTGTTGAGCATGTTACAATGAGCTTTAATCTAAGCAAGGAAAAGGTTGATAACCTTAAAGAATACTTTATTAAGCTTGTTAAAAAGGATATTGAATACAAAAAGTTTTTAGCTCTTGATGATGTATCCTTTGAAATTAACAAGGGCGACAGATTGGCTATTTTAGGCCTTAACGGTGCCGGAAAAAGTACCCTGCTTAAAACTATTGTAGGAGTTTATAAGCCGACCCAAGGCGAGATTAAAAAGAAGGGCGTTATTGCACCCCTTTTGGAGCTTGGCGCAGGCTTTGATCCTAACTATTCAGGCAGAGAAAACATTTATTTATACGGCGCTATTTTAGGCTATTCCCACGAATATCTTGACGGTAAAATTGATGAAATAATTGAGTTTTCCGAGCTGGGTCACTTTATTAACATACCTGTTAAAAACTATTCATCGGGTATGAGAGCAAGGCTGGGATTTTCAATTGCAACAGCTGTTGACCCTGATATTCTCATTCTTGACGAGGTGCTCTCCGTAGGCGACGCTCAGTTCAGAAAAAAGAGCCTTGCCAAGGTTCAAAGCATGTTTGATAAGGGCGTAACGGTGTTGTTTGTTTCGCACAACATCACACAGGTTAAGGCAATTTGCAACAAGGCAATTTTGCTTGAACACGGCAGAATAATTGCCAAGGGCGATGTTGAAAGCGTTTCACAGGTTTATGAGGAAAAAACTGCAACAAAGCCAAAAACACCGGAACCCGCAGCACCTGCTGCAAATGCGGCGCCTGCTGCCGACGCAACTGCTGAAGCATAAATTCGGCACAAATTAACATAAAAACTAACACCCCTACCAATGGTAGGGGTGTTTTGCGTGGTGTGAATTATTCTTCGTAGTCGCTTTCGTTTTCCCAGTTGTGATAAATGTTTTGAACATCGTCGTTTTCTTCAAACATTTCAATCATGCGTGCCATTTTCTTCATATCATCCTCATTTTCAAGGCGAGTGAAGGTTGAGGGAATATAAGCGGCCTCGGATGAGATAATGTTGTAGCCTTTTTCCGAAAGCTCGTCACGGATAGCGCCAACATCATTGGGCTCTGTGCGGATTTCAAAAATTTCCTCATCATCTGTAAGAAAATCAGCGGCGCCTGCCTCAAGGGCGTCCTCCATAAGCTGATCCTCGTCAACATCCTCTTTTTCAATAATGATAACGCCCTGCTTTTCAAACATAAATGTTACCGAGCCGGGGTTACCCATATTTCCGCCGGCCTTGTCAAAATAGTGGCGAACCTCGCCGGCAGTTCTGTTTCTGTTATCCGTAAGCGCCTCAACCACAACTGCAACGCCTGACGGGCCATAGCCCTCATATACGATTTCCTCATAGTTTGCACCGTCGCTGTCGCCGGCTGCCTTTTTAAGCATACGCTCAATATTGTCGTTGGGAACATTATTTTGCTTAGCCTTTGCGATTACATCACGGAGCTTTGCGTTATTGTTAGGGTCGGGACCGCCGTTTTTAACCGCAACGGCAAGCTCTCTTCCTATCTTTGTAAATACTTTTGCTCTTGCTGCGTCGTTAGCACCTTTTTTTCTTTTAATGGTGCTCCATTTATTATGTCCGCTCATATAAAAAATGCCCTTTCTGAAAAATTCATACAAAACATTTTAGCACACAGCGGCATATCTTTCAAGTATTAATTGAAATACGCTCCCAAAAACAGCGTGATTTTGAGGTGATTTATCAGCTTTTTAACAGCGTTTTTAAGTCAATCTTACATAATTTTAATATTTTTTAAAGTCTTTTAAGGTATTTTTTATTGTATATTTATTACTCTTATGATATTATATATCTGTGAAATTATATTTACAGGAGGAATTTCCAATGTATTCAGATTATTTTGATTCAATAGCTATGGTTGCCGAAACCGATAAAGAGGTAGCTGACGCTATGAACCTTGAACTTAAAAGACAGAGAGAGAATATCGAGCTTATAGCCTCGGAAAACCTTGTTTCCCCACAGGTTATGGCCGCAATGGGGTCTATCCTTACAAATAAATATGCAGAGGGTTTGCCCTCAAAGCGTTATTACGGCGGCTGCCAATATGTTGATATTGTTGAGGAAATTGCAATTAAAAGAGCCTGCGAACTTTTTGGTTGCAAGTTTGCAAATGTTCAGCCACACTCAGGTGCACAGGCTAACACTGCGGTTTACCTTGCGCTGCTTAAGCCGGGCGACACCGTAATGGGCATGAGCCTTGACAACGGCGGCCATTTGACCCACGGCTCTCCTGCAAACATTTCAGGCAAATACTTTAACTTTGTTCCCTATGGTGTTGATGATAACGGCTATATTGATTACACCGCTTTTAACAAGCTTGTTATAAAAACAAAGCCAAAGCTTATTGTTGCAGGTGCTTCAGCTTATCCCCGTGAAATTGATTTTGCCACAATGGCAGATATTGCACACGCTAACGGCGCAATGTTTATGGTTGATATGGCTCACATTGCAGGCTTGGTTGCTGCAGGGCTGCACCAATCCCCAATCCCTTATGCGGATGTTGTTACAACAACCACACACAAAACCCTCAGGGGTCCTCGTGGCGGACTTATTCTTTGCAACAACCCATATCTTGCTAAAAAGCTTAATTCCGCAGTGTTCCCGGGAACCCAGGGCGGCCCGTTAATGCATGTTATTGCAGGCAAGGCTGTTTGCTTTGGCGAGGCACTTAAGCCTGAGTTTAAGGAATATCAAAAGCGTGTTGTTGAAAATGCACAGGCTCTTGCAAAGGGCCTTACCTCAAGGGGTCTTAACCTTGTTTCCGGCGGAACGGACAACCACCTGTGCCTGCTTGATTTAAGAGGAACGGGCGTAACCGGCAAGGAGCTTGAAAAAAGGCTTGATGATGTTCACATTACCCTTAACAAAAACACCGTTCCCAATGAGCCCCTTTCTCCGTTTGTTACATCGGGCGTGCGTATCGGCACTCCTGCGGCAACAACAAGGGGTCTTAATGCAGATGATTTTGATAAAATTGCAGAATATATTTATCTTGCAGTAACAGATTATGATAACAATATAGATACAATCACAAACGGTGTGGCAGAAATTTGCGCCAAATACCCTCTTTATGAGTAATAAACGCCTATGAAGGTTATTTTAATCTCTATACTCAAATTCGGCTTAAGGTTGCTTTATGCACCTATGAAGCTGCTGAAAACAAAAAACCAAATTGTTTATCTTTCCCGCCAAAGGAACGAAAAGGGAATTGATATAAGGCTGCTTGAGAGTGCCGTTAAAGAGGAATGCCCCGATACAAAGCAAATTTTCAGGCTTAGAATGATTGAAAACGGCTTTGCCGCAAAAATCAAATATTGCTTTTATGTAATCGGCGATATGTACTACCTTGCAACATCAAAAATTGCAATTGTTGACACCTATTCCGTTACGGTTTCCTGCTTAAAGCACAAGCCGGATTTAACGGTTATTCAAATGTGGCATGCCCTTGGGGCAACAAAAAAATTCGGCCTGCAAAGCCTTGGTACCAAGGAGGGCAGGGACGAAGCAGTTGCCAAAGCCATGTGCATGCACAAAAATTACAGCTATGTGCTTGCGCCCAGTGCCGCCACAGCAAGGTTTTATATGGAAGCCTTTGGGGTCGACAGCAGCAAAATCATTATTTGCCCCATGCCAAGGGTTGACTATATTACCGACGGCAAGTCAAGGGCGGCGGATTTTTATTACCAAAACCCCTCCTTTGGCAGAAAAAAGCTTGTTTTGTATTTGCCCACATTCAGGGACAGAGTACCCTATGTTGAGCAAATGCTGAAAACCGAGTTTGAGGGTATTGACGATTATCAGCTTGTAATCAGCGAGCACCCGTTGTTCCATTCGGATAAGGATGAAAAATACACCCCCAAGGGTAATTTTGATTCCTTTGACCTTATGAAACTTGCGGATATAATTATTACCGACTATTCCGCCTGCGCCTTTGAGGCTGCACTTTTAATGAAGCCCCTTTATTTCTTTACTCCCGACTATAACGAGTATATGGCGGAAAGGGGAATTAACATTGACCTTAAGGCGGAGCTGCCAAACGCAGTGTTTGACAATGCCGAGGATTTGGTAAAGGCAATAAGGCGTGACGATTACGATTTGAACTCACTTTACAGTTTTAAGGAAAAGTATATTGAGGTGCCAAAGGGCAGCTGCTCAGGGGTGCTTGCAAAATTCATTTCAATGAAGCTGGCCGAATAGATATTTTGAAAGAGAAAGTGGTTAAAAATGAAAAGAATTTTAACATACGGAACCTTTGATTTGCTCCATTACGGGCACATCAGGCTTTTGCAAAGGGCAAAGGCGCTGGGCGATTATTTGGTAGTTGCACTGTCAACCGATGAATTTAACGAATCAAAGGGAAAAACAGCATATCACAATTACGAAACAAGGAAAAAGATGCTTGAGGCAATCAGGTATGTTGACCTTGTCATTCCCGAAAATAATTGGGAGCAAAAGCTTGACGATATAAGAGAATATCACATAGATACAGTTGTTATGGGCGGCGATTGGGCAGGCTCTGACAAGTTTGATTATCTTAAGGATTATTGCGAGCTTGTGTTTTTAGACAGAACACCGGGCGTTTCAACAACACAAATTAAGGGCGATTTAAAGTTGAAGGAGCCTGTATCGGGCAAAAATCAATTACCCGAATAAAATTTTATCAGCGTAAGAGGAACGGAAATTGATTAAAAAGGCGAAAAAATTACTTGCAAAACTGAAAAATAATTTAAAAACAGATTATCTCAAATTTTTAAAATTACCTGTTGATGACCGTCTTGTTCTTGTTGAGGGCGGCCAGGGCTCAAATATTAACGGAAATATGTTTTCAATGCTTAAGGAGATTGAAACAAATCCCCGTTGGAGCGAATATAAAACAGTTTTTGTGGTTACGGATAATACTGCTGACAGGGCCAGAGAGCGAATGAGCTTTTATGGCTTTAATAGGGTTACCCTTTTGGTAAGAAATTCAAAGGCGTATTGCAAGGCGCTGGCTACCGCAAAGTATATAATGACAGATAATTCATTTCCACCCTATTTTCAAAAAAGGAACGAGCAGGTGTTCCTTAACACCTGGCACGGCACTCCTCTTAAAACTCTGGGCAAATCGGATAAATCAAATTTAGCGTCCCTTGCCAATATACAGAAAAACTATTTAATGAGCGATTACGCTCTGTTCCCCAACGAATTTACCCGTGATGTGTTTATGAATGATTACGATTTAAAGTATATCTTCAAAAACAAATCACTTATTGCAAATTATCCACGAAATTATGTTTTTTATGACACCGAACAGGGTGCTCAAATGAAAGAAAAGCTAAACCTTGCACAAAAGCAGGTTTTTGCCTATATGCCAACCTGGCGTGGCACAGGCAGAACGGCGAGCATTGAGTCGCAGCTTAACGATACAATGTCAATTTTAACCGAACTTGATAAAAAGTTGGGTGAAAATCAGGTTGTGCTGGTTAATCTGCACTTTCTTCTTGCAAGCCAAATTGATTGCGACAGCTTTAAACACATTAAGGCGTTCCCACAGGAGTATGACACCTACGAGGTGCTGAATGCCTGCGACGGACTGATTACCGATTATTCAAGCGTGTTCTTTGACTATGCGGTTAGCAAAAGAAAAATTATCCTTTTTGCTTATGATAAGGAGGAATACCTCAGCACAAGGGGCGTTTATATGCCCTTTGACGAGCTGCCGTTCCCAATTGTTGAAACCGTTGACGGCGTGGTAAGCGAAATGACAAAGCCTGTTGCGGATTACGGCGAATTTATTGAAAAATTCTGCCCCAACGGCGATGAACGCACCTGCGAAAGGCTCTTTGAGCTTATGGTAACGGGTAAAAGTGATTATTACAGCCTTGATGATAACAAAACTCTGAGCAAAAAGCTTTGCTTGATGTATGTGGGCTCAATACCTGCTAATCATTATGAAAATATTAAGGAATACATCAGGCAAAACCCCGATTTTGACTATTTAATTGCCTATCGCCATAACTTTACAAAGGATAACAGGGAGTATATTTTATCCCTTAACGAAAATATCTCCACCTTCGGCACGGTAACTGCATTTCAGTTTACTGCAAGGGAGGCTGCGGAGTTTAGGTTTGGTAAAAATTCCCTTAAAAAATTAACCTCCTCCTGCCTTGACGGATTTTTTAAGCGTGAGGCAAGGCGAGTTTTCCATTCAATTGAGCCTGCAAGGGTTGTTGACTTTTCCTGCGGCAATTTGGCAATTGCAGGAATGCTCAGCCATTTAAGCGGCGAAAAGCAGTTTGTAAAGCACGGCGACTTTATGTGCTCAAGCCAAAAGCACGAAAAAACAGAGCTTTGCGTTAAAAACTATGAAAAGGCTATGGGTTTTGTGCAATACGATATGTATGATATCGAAAACAAGCTTTATTTGGAATCAAATATTGACGGTATTGCAAATTCCAGCTTCAGAATTAACTCGTATATGAGAAATATTGTGCCGTTTTACACCCAATCGGCGGCAGGGCTGAAGTGCGTCAGCCTTTTCTCGTTTAAAACTCCGATTAAAACAAGGCTAAGCGACACCTATATTATGGTTGGCCAGCAAAAATACCAACCCAAATTTATTACCGCAGGCTCAAAACTTTCAAAAAGCCATTTTGGTATTTATTCCTTTACCGTTCCCACAGAGGATTTGATTGATATGCCTGCAAATAACGAGGTGTGCCTGTGCTATAAAAACAGGTTTGACCATGATGTTTGCTGCCACGCAGTTTATTTTGCACCGCTGGGTCGCATTTTCCTTGGGTTAAGAGGCCCTATTTTAAGGGAAAAAACCACCGACACGGTTGCAATATTTAGGCAAACCCAGCGCAACAGGCTTAATGTTTATGTGCGTTCATGGATTAAATCCGATAAAGCAATTGAGCGCATTAAGCAGGATATTGCCTATGTTTTTTCAAGATTTTGGTGCAGCGAAAAGGCAAAAAATCTTGTAATTCTTTATGAAAAAAATTCGTCAAAATATGAGGAAAGTGCAAGCGTAACCTTTGAAAAACTGATTGACCTTGGCTACGATAACGCTTATTTCATTGTTGACAGAGATTATGAATATATTGACAGAATACCCCAAAGGTATTTAGATCATATTATTTACAAGCACACCTTTAAGCACTATTTGTATTTCTTTAGGGCTAAAACCTTTATCGGCACGGAGCAGCCGGTGCATGCAATTGATTTAAAAATCTTTAATGTGCTTGCGCTTAAGAAAATATCAAGCAAAAACATTAATTATGTGTTCTTGCAGCACGGCGTAATGTATATGGTATCCCTTGACAGTGAGTCAAGAAAAATGTTCAAGCGCAAAAGGCTTAACGGAAAATACAGGGTTGTTGTTTCCTCCCAGGCGGAGGCTGACCACTTTGTGCAGCTGGGCAGGCACTATCCCGAGGATTTGTATATTACGGGCTTGCCCAAGTTTGATAAAAACATTTTAAAGCCGGATGCGGACAAAATCGTTATTATGCCCACCTGGCGCCCTTGGGAAATCAATATGGCCCGTGATGATTTTACCCAAACCAATTATTTTAAAATGGTTATGCGTATTTATGACAGCGTGCCCGATGAGCTTAAGAGCAAGGTGGTTATTCTGCCGCATCCGCTTATTGTAAACGAGCTGAGAAAGCTGCCTGAGGAAATTATCAAGAGCATTGTTTTGGATGCAAGATATGACGATGTATTAATGCAAACCCGTTTGCTTATTACAGATTATTCCTCAATAGCCTACGATTCGTTCTACCGTGGCTCAAGAGTTATTTTCTATTGGGAGGAAAAGGACGAATGCATGGCTCAATACGGTCCAACAACAAAGCTGATGCTTAATGAGGAAAATGTTTACGGCGATTATTTCTATAACACCGAGGGCTTAACCGAGGCTATTAAGCGCAATTACGATAATCCCCAGGAGCAGAAGTATATTGACAGGTATTCAGTGCTTGTTCAGTATCACGACGGCAGAAATACCGAAAGGCTGATTGAGTGCCTTAAAAATGACGGAATTATATAAAACAAAGAAGGTTTAAGGATGAGCTACAAAATTTCCGATAAATTTGCAAATATGAAGCCATCTGCGGTAAGAGAAATATTAAAAGCAACAAGTTCGCCCGATATGATTGCATTTGCAGGGGGCTCACCGGCTGTTGACGCATTCCCTTGCGATGCGGTAAAAAAGATTTCAGCTGAAATATTGGAGGAAAACCCGGTATCTGCACTTGTTTATGGCATTTCAGAGGGATATGAACCCCTGCGTGAAAATGTTAAGCAGTGGCTTAAAAGGCGTGAAAATGTGGGCGGCGATAATGATGTGGTTATTATCACATCCGGAGGAACCCAGGTTATGGACCTTGCAACAAGGGTGCTTGCATCTGAGGGGGACACTGTTATTTGCGAGGAGCCGTCATTTGTAGGCTCGTTAAACTGCTTTAGGTCGCACGGCTGCAAGCTTGTGGGCGTGCCCATTGACTCCGACGGAATGAATATAAAGGCCCTTGAAAGGGTTGTTAAGGAAAATCCCGACGCTAAATTCATATACACCATTCCCAACTTTCAAAACCCCGGGGGAACAACCCTGAGCCTTGAAAAAAGAAAGGCTATGTATGAAATTGCCAAGGCTAACGATCTTGTTATTGTTGAGGATAATCCTTACGGCAATCTTCGTGTTGCAGGGGAGGATGTTCCTTCAATAAAAAGCTTTGATACCGATGGCATTGTTGTTTATGCAGGCTCGTTTTCAAAAATTCTTGCTCCCGGCATAAGGGTTGCTTATGCTGTTGTTCCAAAGGAAATGGCAGGGGCGTTTACCATTGCAAAGCAGGTTTCAGATGTTCACACAGGCGTAATTAACCAAATGATAGTTTCACGCTGGTTTGACGAATATGATGTTGACGCACACATTGTTAAAATCAGGGAAATTTACAGGCATAAGCTTAATTTGATGTGCGATTGCCTTGATAAATACTGCAAGGGCTTTATTACCTATGTAAGGCCGCAGGGCGGTTTATTTATTTGGGCAAAGCTGCCTGACAATGTTGATATGGTTGATTATGTTAACAGGCTTATTGAACAAAAGGTTGCCGTTGTTCCCGGCACTGCCTTTATGATTGACGATACAAAGCCTTGCAGTTATATACGCCTTAATTTTTCAACTCCAAGCGACGAGGCAATTGTTAACGGCGTTAAAATTATGGGCGAAATTGCAAAACAATATGTGTAATTTATATTGCGGAGCTTTAGGGCTTCGCAATTTGCTTTTAAAATTAATTGTTTTTTTACAAGTGTCAAAATTGACATTGTAATTATAATTTGATATAATCAACCATTATAATTGGTTTTAAGATATTTATATTTGTTATAATTTCTGTTTCCAAAAGTTTTAAGGAGATAATGCAATATGAAAATTAAAGATTTTCCTGTATCGGTTATTAACGAAAATGTTGATTATACCGTTCGTGAAATTACAAATGTAATTAAGCGCTACGGCCCCCGTGAATCGGGCAATAAAAACTGCTTAGCAACACAAAAGCACATTAAGAAAGAAATGGATAATTTCTGCGATGAAACCGGCTTTGAGTCGTACAAAATGGCACCAAAGGCATTTTTGCAGTGGACAAAGCTTGTTGCACTTGCAATTATTGCGGCTGTTGTTGCATGCCTGATTATCACATTTTGCGGTGTGTTCAGCAAAGGGGACGGTAATGCATTTTTCATTCCCCAATGCATTGTTACAGGCGTTATCGGCGTTGGCCTGCTTATTACCGTTATTGAATTTTTGATGTATAAGCAATTTACCGACGCTTTCTACAAAAAGAGCGAGGCTCACAATTTTTATGCAAAGCGCAAGCCCACGGGCGAGGTAAAAAGAAGAATTGTTATTTCAGGCCACTGTGATGCCGCTTATGAGTGGCGCCATATTTACTATGGCAAAATTGTGGGCATTAAACAGCTTCTCGGCATTTTAATGGGATGGACAATCGGCGGAGCAGTAATTTCATTTATTGTGGGCATTATCACAATTATTGCAAATTTTGTTGATATGGGCAGCTTTGGCGATTTTATGCTTAATTACAGCTATTATTTCCATTGCTTTACCGCTTTGGGTATGGTGCCCCTTTTCTTCTTTGTTGATTTTAAAACAATTTCTCCCGGTGCTAACGACAACTTAACAGGCACCTATGCCGCAGTGTGCGCTTTGCGTATGCTTGATATGGCAGGCGTTGAATTTGAAAATACCGAGGTTGTTGCCATGATAACAGACGGCGAGGAGGCCGGTCTTCGTGGTTGCAAGCAATGGGCTAAGGACCATTACGACGAATATGTAAATGACGGCGTTGAAACCGCAGTTCTCTGCGTTGACACTCTTACAGACATTGATTATACTAATGTATATAGCCGTGATATGACCGGTACCGTAAAGCATTCTCCCGAGTTCAGCCAATTGGTTATGGAGTCTGCAATCGAGGCAGGTCACGAGGGTTTGAAATTTGCAAATGTATTTTTCGGTTCTTCAGATGCAGCTGCATTTACACAGGCAGGCATTACCGCAACATGCCTTGCGGCAATGGACCCAACCCCTGCCGATTACTACCACAACAGGCGTGACACTGCCGACAGGCTTGTTCCTGAGGCAATCAAAACCGGCTACGAGATTGTTCTTTCTACAATTTTCAATTTTGACGAGCACGGCATCGCTAACGATTAAGGCTTAACAAAAATCTGCTGATACTTTTGTATCGGCAGATTTTTTTGGTGGTTTTGTTTGCCTTTAAGACTGATTTTGCTATTGTTAAAATATGCAATGTATGTTATATTTATTATGTATAGATATGGGCAATTTAATGCTTTGCCAAAAATATTAAGAGAGAGGAGATAGTTATTGTGAAAAAGCTGTTTTATGCGCTTTTAACCCTTGCTGTATGCGTGGGTGTGTTGCTTTGTGTGAATTTTATGGCTTATGCTGCCGTTATTCAGCAGGACGATATTGAAAAAACACAGCTTGGCACAAGCGACACATATTATCAGTTTGACGCAGAAACAAAAACACTGACTATTTCCGGCCAAGGGGCAATGCCCAACTTTTCATCAAACGGCGCAGGCGCACCCTGGTTTGACTGGCGGCAATCAAGCATTGACAAGGTTGTTGTTGAGGAGGGCGTTACAGGCATAGGCAACTACGGCCTTTACCAAATCAGGGCAACCTCTATTGAAATTCCCGATTCGTTAAGAACCCTTGGCAGTTATGCACTTTCGGGCACCTTGGGCGTTACAGAATGGGAGCTGCCCTTTGGCATAAAAAGTATTGGCGGCAACTGCTTTTACAATTGCTCAACCCTTAAAAAGGTGGTTATTCCCGACACGGTAACAACAATTAACACAAGGGCTTTTCAGGGTTGTACGGCGCTTGAAAGCGTAACCATACCATACAGCGTTAAAACCCTTGCGTCTTATTCCTTTTATAAGTGCTCCTCCCTCAACAGTGTAAGCTTTCAAAGCTTAACATCATCCGTTGCAATCGGCAGCTATTGCTTTGCATATTGCTCAAGCCTTAAAGACCTTAAGGTGCCAATGAACGCCACAATGGGCAGCTACAGCTTTGGCTATTCTGACAAACTTAATAAATACTCCGGCACCCAATTGCAGGTTTGCGACAATTCGGCAGCCATGGTTTATGCTCAGGCAAGCTCCATAAACTACACTGTTTATGACATAATACCCATTGAATGTGCGGTTGAATATAAAAACACTTATACCGACAGCAATATGAACTCTGTTTACACATACTCCTTTGTTCCCGATTATTCTGCGGTATATAACATTTACACCCGTGGGGATTGCGATGTTAAGGGCGTTGTTTATGAGGGTGATAATATTCTTTCCCAAGTTGACGATATTTCTTCCAGCGACAGGAACTTTTGCGCAACCGTTTCACTTACGGCAGGCACAGAATACACTGTAAAGGTAAGCTCTGTTTTAGCAAAGGGCGATTATGCCCTGTGGGTTTACCCCCAAGAGATAACCTATGCCACTGCGGTGGGCAGCGCAAGGGGAACTGCGGCAAGGGGTCTTAAATCGGTGCCTGATGAAAATTTAAGCGACATTATTTTAAACATATATTTTGCAGGCGGAATTAAAGACACAATTTATTACTCCCCCGGCTATTTTAACAATGTTCAAATTTGCCAAAGCAAAATGAAATTAACCTGCGGCGAAAATTTGGCTGTAATACTTGTGGGCGAGGTTCAAGCCCAATACTATTTGTTTATTGAGCACAAATACAACAGCGTTTATATTGATTACACACTGGATGACGACGGCTACAACCTATACACCTGCGTGCTGTGCGGCAATCAGTACAAGGCGGATTTTGTGCCCACACCGGCTGTTACCATAAGCGGCAGGTGCGTTATGGCGGAAAATTCAAAGCATTTGCATGACAGCAATGTTCCGTACCCCTATGCAACCATAAAGGTTAACGGCGTTGAATATCCTGTCAGCGCAGACGGAAGTTGGCATTTTAACACCTTTACCGATTGCTATGCGGTTTTCCTTAATAAAAACGGAGAAAATCAAACGATTTATATTGATATTGACGATGAAAATAAGGAATACTCCACCATTGTTTTGGAGGGCTATGATTTCAATAAGGACGGCTATGTTAACGGCAAGGATTTTGCCATTTTCCGAAAGCAGCGGCTTGAAGAATACGGCGCCGATTACTGGCGGTTTGCGTCAAACTTTGTTTAATCGGTTTTTAATGACTTTTCCGCCCCAAATTGTTTAATATTTACTTGAAATAACTATATAAAAAATGTATAATAACTAAAATTAAAAGCTTTATAATAATTTTTACGGAGGACACATTATGAAAAAGGTTGCAATTATTATGGGCTCTGACAGTGATTTGCCTATCGTTACCCCTGCAATTAAGCAGTTAAGGGATTTGGGCATTGAATCAGAGGTTAGGGTTATGTCTGCACACAGAACACCCAAGGAGGCGCAGGAGTTTTCTGAAAACGCAATTGATAACGGCTTTGGCGTAATCATTGCGGCGGCGGGTATGGCTGCACATTTGGGCGGCGTGCTTGCGGCATCAACCACACTTCCTGTTATAGGTATTCCTTGCTCGGCAAAGGTGCTTGACGGTATGGACGCTATGCTTGCAACCGTAATGATGCCCCCGGGAATACCGGTTGCCACAGTGGGCGTTAACGCAGCAAAAAATGCGGCTCTTCTTGCAGCAGAAATACTTGCCGTGGGCGAGCCTAAATTAAGCGCAAAGCTTGTTCAAATGCGCAAGGATATGGCAGAGCAGGTTAAGCAAAAGGATATTGCCCTGCAGGAAAAGCTTAAAGAGCTTTAATAAACCGTTAAATACAGTTAAGGAGAATAAATATGGAAAAAAGCTTTAGTGAAAGTTATGCAGCAGCAGGCGTTGATGTAACAGCCGGCTACGAATCTGTTGAACTTATTAAATCACATGTTAAAAGAACCAACATACCGGGCGTTATCGGCGGTATCGGCGGCTTCGGCGGAATGTTTGAGCTTGCCGCCAACGAATACAAAAACCCCGTTTTGGTTTCGGGAACAGACGGCGTAGGCACAAAAATCAAGCTTGCATTTTTAATGGATAAGCACGACACCGTGGGTATTGACTGCGTTGCAATGTGCGTTAACGATGTTGCGTGCTCAGGTGCAAAGCCGTTATTTTTCCTTGACTATATTGCCTGCGGCAAAAACTACCCTGAAAAAATCGAGCAAATCGTAAAGGGTGTTGCAGAGGGCTGCGTTCAATCGGGCTGTGCCCTTGTAGGCGGCGAAACCGCAGAGCATCCGGGTCTTATGCCTGAGCACGAATATGATTTGGCAGGCTTTACAGTCGGTATCGGCGAAAAGGATAAGCTTGTATCCGGCGAGCACTTAAAAGCAGGGGACGCTCTTATTGCAGTTGCCTCATCAGGTGTTCACTCAAACGGTTTTTCACTTGTTCGTAAAGTTTTCAATATTAACGAAAAAACAATTTCTAAAAAGTATGACGAGCTTGACGGCACACTGGGCGAGGTTCTCCTTACCCCAACAAGAATTTATGTTAAGCCCCTGTTAACTCTTATGGACAGTGTAAGGGTTAACGCAATCAGCCACATTACCGGCGGCGGATTTTATGAAAATGTGCCCAGAATGTTAAACGACAATACCCTTGCCGTTATTGAAAAAGACAAATGCTTTAAAAAGCCTATTTTTGACTTGATTCAAAAGGAGGGCGGCATTTCAGAGCACGATATGTATAACACCTTCAACATGGGCAACGGCCTTATTATTGCCGTTGATTCCGACAAGGCAGACGAGGCGGTTCGTATTCTTAACGAAACAGGCGAGCAGGCTGCCGTTGTGGGCGAAATTAAAAACGGCGAAAAGGGTGTTGAGTTGGTATGATGAATATTGCGGTTTTCGTTTCAGGCGGCGGCACAAATCTTCAGGCTTTAATCGACGCTCAAAGCCGCGGCGAAATCAAAAACGGAAAAATTACCTTTGTTCTTGCATCTAATGAAAATGCATACGCTTTAAAAAGAGCTGAAAACGCAAGTATTCCAACGGCTGTTGTTAACCGCAAGGCATACGGCAGCAAGCAGGAGTATGACAAGGCGATTTTAGATGTTCTTGAGGGCAAACAAATTGACCTTATTGTTCTTGCAGGCTTCCTTTCAATTTTGGGAGAGGAGCTTGTAAGCAAATACAAAAACAGAATTATAAACATTCATCCAAGCCTTATTCCGCTGTTTTGCGGCGACGGATTTTACGGTAAGCGTGTTCACACCGCTGTGCTTAACAGCGGCGTTAAGGTTACCGGGGCCACCGCTCATTTTGTTAACGAAATTACAGACGGCGGCGCCATAATTCTTCAAAAGGCTGTGCCTGTTGAGCAGGGCGATAACGAGGATATTCTTCAATACCGTGTTATGCGCCAGGCAGAGTGGGAAATTTTGCCCAAGGCAGTTTCGCTGTTTTGTGAGGGCAGAATTAAAATTAACGGAAATAAAACAGAAATTATTTGAGGTTCAGTATGGAAATAAAATCACTTGCAACAGAATTAAACACAAATACATATCCCGGCAGAGGCATTGTTTTGGGTAAATCAAAGGACGGAAAAAATGCCGTTATTGCTTATTTCATTATGGGCAGAAGCGTTAACTCAAGAAATAGAATTTTTGAGGAAAACGACAGGGGCGGCATCCGCACCAAGGCTTTTGATGAAAGCAAAATGGAGGACCCCAGCCTTATTATTTACAACCCTGTGCTGAAGTTTGAGGGCAAAACCATTGTAACAAACGGCGACCAAACCGATACTATTTATGATTTTATGCAGCAGGGCAAATGCTATCGCCATGCTCTTTTAACAAGGGAGTTTGAGCCTGACGCACCAAATTATACCCCAAGAATTTCAGGTGTGGTTAAGCCCAACGGAGACTATGTTTTGTCAATCTTAAAATCAAATATGGGTCAGCCCGAATGTTTAAGATATTTCTTTGAATATCCGGCTCATGCAGGCTTGGGCCATTTTATCCACACCTACAAGTGCGACGGTAACCCGATTCCGTCATTTGAGGGCGAACCCACACCTGTTGAAATCGGCGATTTAACAATTGACGAGTTCACATCTGCGGTATGGGATAATCTTAATGAGGATAACAAGGTTTCGCTGTTTACCCGTTTTATTAATCTTGAAACAGGAGAAGAGCAAACCCGTATCATAAACAAGAATAAGTAATGCCAAAGGACGATTTTTTAATCGTCCTGTTGTGCTATATAAACGGCACTGCAATACGGCCGTAAGCAGAAAGGATTTTTAAAGGATATGAGAGTTTTAGTTGTCGGCGGCGGCGGAAGAGAGCACGCCCTTATCAGAAAAATAAAGGAATCAAGCAAGGTCGATTACATCGCCTGCTGCCCGGGTAACGGCGGCATAAGCTATGACGCACAATGCTTTAATGTGGGAGCAACCGATATTGACGGCGTGGTTGCCCTTGCAAAGGAAATCAAGGCCGACTTGGTGGTTGTCGCACCTGACGACCCGCTTGTTTTAGGCATGGTTGACGCCCTTAACGAGGCAGGCTTTAAAACCTTCGGCCCAAAGGCAAACGCCGCAATAATTGAGGGCTCAAAGGTGTTTTCCAAAGATTTAATGCTTAAATATAACATTCCCACAGCGGAATATAAGGTGTTCGATAACCCTAATGATGTTATTGAATATATAAAGGAAAAGAACGAATTTCCCACAGTTATTAAGGCTGACGGTCTTGCATTGGGCAAGGGTGTAATCATTCCCGAAACCCTTGAAGAGGCAGAGTCGGGTATTAAGGAAATTATGGAGGATAAAATTTTCGGCGACAGCGGCAACAATGTTGTTGTTGAGGAATTTTTAACCGGTCCCGAGGTTTCCGTGCTTGCGTTTACAGACGGCAAGTGCGTTAAGCCCATGGTTTCGTCAATGGACCACAAGCGTGCCCTTGACGGCGACAAGGGCCTTAACACCGGCGGAATGGGCACTGTATCCCCAAATCCGTATTACACTGATGAAATTGCCAAGGAATGTATGGAAAAAATCTTTATCCCCACAATTCAGGCAATGAACAAAGAGGGAAGAACCTTTAAGGGCTGCCTTTATTTCGGCTTAATGCTCACACCTAAGGGCCCAAAGGTTATTGAATACAACTGCCGTTTCGGCGACCCTGAAACCCAGGTTGTTCTCCCCAGATTAAAAACAGATATTATTGATATTTTTGAGGCAATCAACAACGAAACCCTTTCTGATTTGGATATTGAATGGGATGAGCGTGCATGCACCTGCGTTATTATGGCAAGCGGCGGCTATCCAAAATCATACCCAAAGGGCATTGAAATAAGCGGCCTTAATGCAGGCCAGCTTGACGGCGTTACCGTTTATCATGCCGGCACCAAGCTTGATGACGACAGGCTTGTTACATCAGGTGGCAGGGTGCTTGGCGTAACCGCCTTGGGCGACAATATTCAGCAGGCCCTTGATAAATCCTACGAAGGTGTAAGCAAAATTCACTTTGACGGCGCTCATTTCCGCAAGGATATAGGCCAGCGTGCCTTGAAAGCTTTGAACTAATTGTGAACAAATAAATTATATTACAAAAAGTTGTTGACAATTATACAAAACGGAATTATACTAATTGTGTCAGTGTGGTAGTTTATGTATACCGCAAAAAAATAGAAGTAGAGGTTATAGTTATGGCAACCGTAAAGAAAAGCAATAAAAAGAAAATAGTTATCCCTATTTGTATTGTATTGGTCGTTGCGTTGGTTTTAGGCTCTATTTGCTCAAACAACTATGCAAAGTACGGACAATTTAGGGTGGTAACCAGCGGCGAGGAGGTTACACTTGCAACCATTTCAACAGATAACATTGTTGAAAGCGTAAGCGCAACAGGCGACGTTACATCAGGCGCTAAAAGAGAATATAAGGTTGGTGCGGTTGCAGATGTTAAAGAGGTATTTGTTAATGTTGGCGACCAGGTTAAAAAGGGCGATGTTCTTGCAACATTTAACACAGACAGCCTTGACGACCAGGTAAAGTCACTTCAAAATACCTATGACAATGCAAAAAGCTCATACGACAGCGCAAGCGCCTCACAAAAGCAGGCAAAATCACAGCTTGCAGAAGTTAATACTCAAATTTCAAAACTTGAAAAAAAGATTGCAGCGTTAGAGAAGGCAGCAGGTCAAACAACCACAAGTTCAAAAACAACAAATGGCAGCTCAAAGTCAAGCTCAGGCTCAAGCGGCTCATCAAAAGTTAACGGTTCTTCATTAGCTGCTCCACAGGCAGGCTATGATGATATTTATGACAGTATTGAACAAATTTCCAAGTCACTTCAGGAAATCGCAGACACTATTGCCAAACTTACAGAAAATGTTGAAACGATGAACAAGCTTCTTCAAACCATTGCAGACACTATTCAAAAGGCTATTGATTCCGGCGACTATGATGCAGATTCTATTGCAGAAAAATGCGGCGAAGCAGTTGCAAAGGCAATTAAAGAGGGCTTAATTGACGAAACAAAGCTTATTATTGAAAGCGGCGTTGCAGTTGATATGATTGAGGCTGCCGTTAAAAACATTGATTTCAACCAAATGGCAAAATCAATTGAGAAAACAGACACAGTTCAGCTCACCTCAGCACAGCTTCAGCTTGCTGCCCTTTATGCGGAAAGAGAAATTTTCAAGGCATCATCAGACACAACAGTCGTTAATGCTCAAAAGCAGGTTGTTGATTCGGCAGCAGATGCCCTTGAAAAAGTTAAGGAGGCTCAGCAGGAACTTCAAACAGGCTGGGTTGCATCGATGGACGGTGTTATTACCGAGTGCAACATTACAGACGGCGGTCAAACCACACTTTTGGAAACAGGTATTGCCCTTGAGAATATGGACACTATGGTTGCTACCATTTCCCTTGGCGAATATGATATACATAAGGTGAAAATCGGTATGCCTGCTACCATCAAAACAGCATACGGCGAATACACAGGCGAGGTTGCCACAATTGCTCCCACAGCAACAGGCGGCTCAACAGGCTCCGTGCTTGATTCCGTAGGTTCAATGGCAGGTATCAGCGGCCTTTCATCACTTACATCAACAGGTGCGGGCGTTGAATGCACAGTTACCATTGATAACCCCGATGAAAATATTATTGTAGGCTTTGAAGCCTCTGTTGAAATTGTAACAGGCGAATTTGACGATGTTCCCTGCGTTCCTGTTGAATCAATTGTTCTTTCAAAGGACGGCAGCTATGTTTACCTTTATAATGAGGACGACCAAACCGTTACAAAAACAAAAATTGAAACAGGCGCTACATCTGACAGTGCTTATGAGGTTAAGAACGGACTTTCAGTTGGCGATAAAATCGTTGCAACACCGGGAACAGATTATGAGGATGACACCTTCAAGGTGTTAATTCCAAAGCAGTAAGAGGTATAACACAGTGAATATTACAGAAAGCTTAAAAATCGCTGTAAAGTGTATAAAAGCCAACTGGATGCGCTCACTTCTAACAATGCTTGGTATTATAATCGGTATTACCTCTGTTATTATGATTGTAGGCGCCGGCACAGGTGTTAGGGACTATATCGTAGGTCTTATTGAGGATATGGGTTCAAACTCTGTTTTGGTATCGGTTGACACAACACAGGCAAGCGAAAACGATTATATTACCCTTGAAGATGTTGCAAACATCAAGCAAAAGGTTAAGGGCGTTGAGCGTTGCTCACCAATGCTTATGGGCTTTGGTAACGGCACCATTGACAAAACAGAAACAGAGGTTTCCGTTATGATGGTTGGCGTTAACAGCGATGTTCAGTTTGCGTTAACTGAGCCGTGCACCTACGGCAGATTCTTTACAGACGAAGAGTATGAGGCAAACGCACCTGTTGCGGTTATCGGCCTTTCCTCGGCTAAAACAGGCTTTGGCTTTGAGGATGTTACCAACGAGTATGTAACCGTTAAATCAAACGGCAAGCCCATGAAGGTTAAAATCTGCGGCGTTGCCAACATTGACTCAATGGTTAGCTCCGTGGGTGGCTCGGGCAGCATAGGAGATATGTTTAAAACAAGCTCCGACAAGCAAATGATTGCCCTGTTTATGCCCTGCACAACCTTAACTGAAATCACAGGTGCCGATGCAAACCTCAGCAATATTTTCGTTATTGCACAGGACGGTGCGGATTACGACGCAGTGGGCAATGCAACCGTTAACTATCTTAAGGCGGTTCACGGCAACTACGAAAACGGTATGTACACATCGCAAAATATGGCAACATATATTGAGATTGTTGATATTATTATGAAGGTTCTTACTGCATTTATTGCAGGCGTAGGCGCAATTTCGCTTATTGTCGGCGGTATCGGCGTAATGAATATTATGCTGGTTTCGGTAACCGAGCGAACCAGGGAGATAGGCATAAGAAAATCGCTGGGCGCAAAAACGGGCGTTATAACCTTGCAATTCCTGACGGAATCCATAATACTGTGCTTAATCGGCGGCATTATCGGCGTTGTTTTGGGTATAGCCGGTGCCTTTGGCGCTTGTGCGATAATCGACATAACGCCTAAGATAAGCATTTGGGTTGTAATTTTGGCGTTGCTGTTTTCAAGCGGCGTTGGCTTGTTCTTTGGTATTTATCCTGCAAGAAAGGCTGCACAGCTCAGCCCAATCGATGCACTCAGAAGCGAATAATGAAATTAAAGTCGGTGGCATTTGCCATCGGCTTTTTTGATGCTGTTTTATCCGTTGCAAAATTTGTTATTATGTGTTATTATATCATCAATATATTTCTTCGAGGTGTGCTTATGAGTAGCATCTATGATGTTGTTGATAAATTTAATTTTAAGGGCGAGTTAACCGAGTGCAGAGAATTCGGCTCAGGCCATATTAACAAAACATATATTGCAGTGTATAACGATAACGGCGTTCAACGCAAATATGTGGTTCAGCAAATTAACGACGGCGTGTTTAAAAATATTGACCAATTAATGAAAAATATTTTTTCCGTTACCTCATACCTTAGAAAGGTAATTAAGGAAAACGGCGGCGATGCCGACAGGGAAACCCTGCATTTCATTAAAACAAAGGATGATAAGCGCTATTATGCAGACGATAACGGCAGCTTTTACCGTGCATATATTTATGTTAGAAACAGCGTTTGCTTTAACAGTGTTGACAGCGCCGATGTTTTTGCGTCAAGCGGCGTTGCCTTTGGCAGGTTTCAAAAGCTTTTAAGCGGTTTTGATGCCTCCGAGCTTACAGAAACTATACCTCATTTTCACGATACCTTTTGGCGCTATGAAAACGAGTTTTTACCTGCTGTTGAAAATGATGCCGCAGGCAGAGTCAATACATGCAGGGATGAAATCAAGTTTGTTACCGACCGTAAGGACGATACAAGGGTACTGGTTGACCTTATAAGTGAAGGCAAGCTCCCATTAAGGGTTACTCATAACGATACAAAGCTTAACAATGTTATGTTTGATAAGGACACACGCCAGTGCGTTTGCGTTATTGATTTGGATACCGTAATGCCAGGTCTTGCCCTTTATGATTTCGGCGATTCCATCCGTTTCGGCGCAAATACCGCCGCAGAGGATGAGGCAGATTTGTCAAAGGTCAGCCTTAATCTTGATTATTTTGCCGCTTATGCAAAGGGCTTTTTGTCAGAGGCAGGGGAGTCGCTTAACGCTTGCGAAAAGGATAACCTTGCATTTGCCGCAAAGCTTATGACCTTTGAGTGCGGTATGAGATTTTTAACAGATTATCTTAACGGCGATACATATTTTAAAACCGCTTACCCAGAGCATAACCTGGTAAGGGCTAAAAACCAATTTAAGCTTGTTGCCGATATGGAAAGCAAAATGGATAAAATGCAGGAAATTATCAAAAGCATTTAACCTTACATAATAATTATTAAAAGGATAGGTTTAAGGGGCGCACTACACAAGGAATAAATGCTCAAAAAACAAATAAACAGCGAAATACTGCGTTAAATTTACAGTGAAGGCGGCAAGCCTGCCCTGCAAATTATGCCTTGTCTTTCATCTGTTTCTTTGGCTTTTTGAGTGCAAGGCAGTTTAAGCAAACTGATTTTGTTCAGTGTGCATTAACAAAATCCCGTTAATACTTGCGTATTAACGGGATTTTTTAATAGTGCAATGGGCAAAACTCAGAAAGCTTAAACCAATTACTTCCTTATGCAGTGCGCCCCAACCCTATCCTTTTACTTTTTAAAAATATCTTTTATATTTGCCGGCATTATGGTATGATTAATTATAACAATGTTTAAGGATTTTCAGCTATGATTTATAAGGTTACGGAAAATGCACAACTGAATACTTGCCTTTATATAATTCACAAAAGCTTTCAAACGGTTGCCGATGATATGGGCTTAACAAAGGATAATTGCCCCGGCCATACTGCGTTTATGCCATTGGAAAAATTACAAAACCAATTTGATAACGGCAATGCAATGTTTTTGTGTAAGCATAATAATGCGTTTGTGGGGTATTTTTCCTTAAGCGTAAACGATACTGATGCAGAACTGAATAATTTATCAGTTTTGCCTGAATACAGGCACCTTGGCATAGGCAAAGAGTTAGTTAGCTATGCAGCAGATTATTCTAAAAATACTCTGGGCGTAAATAAAGTAAAAATAGGAATTATAGAAGAAAATACGGTGTTGAAAGAATGGTATAAAACCTTAGGCTTTGTTCATATAGGCACAAGAAAATTTGAACATTTGCCCTTTACCGTTGGTTTTATGGAATTGGGATTATAAAGAGTAAGGATTATGTGTAAAAACAGAGGTGGTGCCGTTAATGAACAAAACAGTAATTGCAACTTTTGAAAATATAGATGATATTGTTGATTTAAGGGTTAAAATGCAAATTGAGGATTGGAGCAAAACATTAGGCAAAGATTTTTCTTGCTATTCGGATGAATTTGCACAAATCACAAAAAAGCATTTAGAAGATAAACTAAACATATCTATCTTTTTTGCGGTTATGTATATTGATGATAAGCCTGTTGCAATGGCGGCACTTGAAGAACTGTCAGAATTGCCGCAAATAACTGTTTGCAGTGATAAGAACGGCAGACACTGTTGTTTGGCAAGTGTATATACAAAGCCTGATTACCGTGGCAAGGGCTATCAACAACAGGTTATTAAATGCTTACTTAATTTTGCCAAATCAAAAGGCTTTACGGATATTACACTTACAACTAACACACCTGACGCAATACATATTTATGAAAAACTTGGGTTTGAGCAAATTTCAAGTAAATATTTTTTAAATTTAAAATAGGGAGCATTATTATATATGGGAAAATTTGTAGCAATAGGCGGTGGCGAAAACGGTCACCACAATACAAAATACGAAACAGGACCTTTCGATAAAGAAATTATTAAGCTTACAGGTAAAACAAACCCTAATTTTCTCTTTATTGGTTTGGCAAACAAATATCCTGATTACTATTTTGAAATTATGGACGGAATATACGGCGGTATGTATAGCTGCAAAACCGACTGTTTACGATACGAAGATATTAAAAACAAAGATATAGCAATGAATAAAATAAAAAATGCAGACATTATTTATGTAGGCGGCGGAAATACAGCTAAATTGATGCGATTGTTCAGAAAATACGGTGTTGATAAAATGCTTGTTGAGGCTTATAACGATGATAAAGTTTTGTGCGGAGTAAGCGCAGGCGGTATTTGTTGGTGCGATTACGGCAATTCAGATTCAAGAGTTATTTCATCAAATGCAAGTAAAATGATTAGAGTAAAAGGGCTTGGATTAATTCATATTTTATTTGTACCACATATCGCAACCCAACCCAATAGGGCAGAATCTGTTAAGCAAATGATGAAAAATACATACAAAATCCCTGCAATTCAGCTTGATAATGCCGCATTGGAAGTTATAGATAATTAATACAGAGTTTTAACAAATGATAATAATTCAGTCGCTCAAAAATGTTATTGGAAAAGCGGCAAATTTGTAACAGAAAATATAATAAATAACGAATTTAAAGATATTGAAAATTTGTATGCAAAGTATTAAAGGCTCAATATTAGAATGAGAATTTGGTTGTGAGCATTTAGGCATAATTTACAATGTTAATAGCGGCACGCTTGCCGAACAGGGGGATTGCCTTTGGGGATTGAGTATGAAATAGACTTAGACAATAAAACAATCAAATTTAAAGAAAGCGGAGCTGAAGTCTAAGTATATAAATTAAGCCTTGGCAAGTGACGAAAAATGTAATAACTAAAATGAAAAAGCGGTATAGCCTTGGCTATACCGCTTTTGGGTTAATCTAATGCATCGGATACGGCGTCGCCGGCCTTGTCAACGGCATTGCCCACGCCGTCGGCAACATCATCGGCGCCTTGGCCCACATCATCGCCAACCTTGTCAGCCTTATCCTTAGCCTTGGTCATGGCGTCGGTTGCGCCCTCCTCAACCTTATTTGTAGTTGTTTCGGTGGTTTTATCGGAGGCACTTTGGGTTGTGGTTTCTTTGGTTGAGCTTGTTGAATCAAGGTTGTTGTCGCTTTTTCCGCAAGCTGTAAATACCGCTGCCGTAAGGGCAACCGATAATAAAATTGCAAATAACTTTTTCATTTTAATTCCATAGCCTTTCCGGCTACAAATATTACTTATAATACATACGCCCTATTGTAGCCGGATAAGGCGTATTTAAGACGAATGCACCCTTGCATTCTTTCTTTATGATATTGTAACCGTAATTACAATATTTATACATTTATTTTACAAGCGTGCCGTTATCGGTGTAGAGCATTAGTTTAATTTCTTCCTCATTTGCGTTTTGAGCGTTGATATAAATTAATGCGTCCTCGCCGGTTTCCTTGCTTGTGCAGGCAAACTCGTAGCACTGAACCTCTGCGCCGCTTGATTTTGGAATAACACATTTTTTAATTGAGTTAACTGTTAAATATTTTGACACTTTGGTTTTGCACTGCTCCGCTGTGAGCTTGGCGTCAAACTTTTCTCGGTCGGTGTGGTTGGTTAAATAGGTGCTTGCGTCAAGGGAGGCGATGCTGCCGTCCTCAAGTGAAATGCCGCACTTTATTAAATCGCTGTAATAATAAACTCCGTTTTCGCAATATGCAAAGCAAACGGTGCAAATGTTATTGTCAGTGACCTTGTAGCAGGGCTCCATATTTTTGTAGCCTATTGCCGATAAATACTCCCTTGCAAGGCTGACTGCATTATCCTCGGTAATTGAGCTTTCGCTGATATTGCCGGAATAAATTATGCTTTTAATATAGCCGCCCTGCTTTGTAACCGAAACGATATACCTTGCACATTGGAAGGTGTAGCAGGGAATTTTTGACTGCTCATCCTCGGAATAGCTGACCTTATCGGTGTTAACCCCCAAGGCTTTTGCGGCAATTTTAAGTGCGCTTTCCTTATCGGTTACCGGCGCCTTGCTTACAAGCTGGGATTTTTTATTTAACACCTGGTCAGAAAAGGGGCCGTCATACAGCAGGGTGGGGAAATCCTCAAAGGTGGTTGCGCTTACCGAAAAACTGTTTGAAAGAGCGCTTACATTAATTTCCTTGGTGTTTGAAACCTCGCCGTTGGTTATTTTGCCCCCTGCCTCAACGATTTTTACCATATCGCTTGCCGCATCAGAAAACTTTTGAGCGTAGCCCAAGAGAACATACAAATTTTTGTGCTCGTTGGCGGTTATTTCTTCTCCTGCCTCAATTTTGCCGCCCACATACTGGGCGTAATCGCCGGATTGGCTTAAAAATCTGTATGCGTTTTCCAGCTCCATTTGCGAAACCGGCAGGCGGCTGATAGCATTTTTAGCCGTGGCGCACTGGGCATACAAATCCCTGCTTAAATCGTATATTTCCCCTGAGGAATTTGAGTAAAGGGTTTTGGTTAAATCGGTGTTGATTACATCAAGGCACTCCGAAAGCTCCGTGAGGGACTGTTGGTAATTCAACTCCAGCTGGTTTTTATAGCTGTTTACATCCCGTATGTTAATTAATACCGATACTATCAAAATAGCAAGTAATGTTACGATGTATGAAATTATTCTAACATTAGTTCTTTTTGTCATAATAATTCACATTGCCTTTCTGTTACGATGTATATTTGTAACTGCTTAGCAGTTCAAGGCTATTGTTACCAAATTTTGAAATTATATTCATTTTTTATGTATAATTGCAGGCATTTCTTTGCTTGATTACTTGTTTAAAGAGATATACTGTGTTATAATGTGACTTAATTATAATAATGGGGTAGTGTTATTATGGCGGATTTTGCAAAAAAAAGAATTATTGTAAAGGTGGGCACCTCCACCTTAACCCACCAAACGGGCAAAACAAATATTGCAAGAATGGCAAAGCTTGTGTCCGTGCTTTCGGATTTGCATAATATGGGGCATGAAATCGTTTTGGTTTCCTCAGGTGCAATCGGTATCGGCTACACCAAGCTGGGCTTAAAATCAAAGCCAAAAACAACAAAGGGCTTGCAGGCTGCCGCCGCAATAGGTCAAAGCGAGCTTATGTTTTTGTATGATAAATTCTTCAGCGAATACGGCATTGTTGTGTCGCAGCTTTTGTTTACAAGCGACGCCCTAAAGCGTGATGACGGCAGGCACCATTTGATTGATACCTTTAACCAGCTTATAGAATACGGCTCAATCCCCATTGTTAATGAAAACGACAGCGTTTCAATTGAGGAGCTGCACAACGGCGATAACGACCGCCTGTCTGCAAATGTGGCAACCCTTATTGACGCCGACTTGCTGGTGCTTTTAACGGATACCGACGGCCTTTATGACTCTAACCCCAGCGAAAACAAAGATGCAAGGTTAATCAGCGTGGTTGAAAAAATAACACCTGAAATTGTGGCTGTTGCAGGCGGTGCAGGCGAAAAGGGCACAGGGGGCTTTGCAACAAAAATCAAGGCGGCAAAAATCGCAACCGACAAGGGCATACCCGTTATTATTATGAACGGACAAAAACCCACCGATATTTACAAAATTTTAAACGGCGAACAAATCGGAACAAAATTTTTAGCTAAAGGTGAATGATATGACTTTAACTGAATTAGGAAAAAACGCAAAGGCAACACAAATTTTTCTTTCACAAATTACAACAGAAGATAAAAATAAGGCATTGTCAGCTATTGCCGACGGTCTTTCAAGCAATAAAGCGGCAATTATTGCGGCAAACAAAATTGATTTGGAAAACGGCGTTGCAAACAATATGAGCCAAGGCCTGCTTGACAGATTAATGCTTAACGCCGAACGCATTGACGGCATTGCCGATGGTGTAAGGCAGGTTGCCGCCCTTGATGATGAATGCGGCAAGGTGGTTTACGAGTATAAAAAGGACAACGGCCTTTTGATAAAAAAAATTACGGTGCCAATCGGCATTATCGGCATTATTTATGAGGCAAGGCCCAATGTTACCGCCGATGCTGCCGCTCTTTGCCTTAAAAGCGGCAATGCGGTTATTCTTCGTGGCGGTAAAGAGGCTATCAACTCCAACAAAGCAATTGCCGAGGCTATGAGAAACGCCCTTGAAAGCGTGGGTTTCCCCAAGGATGTTATTCAGCTTGTTGAAAACACCGACCGCTCATCGGCAAACGAAATGATGCAGCTTACAGAATATCTTGATTGCTTAATTCCCAGGGGCGGCAAGGGCTTAATTAAGGCTGTTGTTGAAAATTCAACAGTGCCTGTTATTGAAACCGGCTCGGGCAACTGCCATATTTATGTTGACGAAAGCGCAGATATTGATATGGCTGCAAAAATAATATTTAATGCAAAAACCCAGCGTATCGGTGTTTGCAACGCTTGCGAAAGCCTTGTTATCCACAGCGGTATAATCAATAAGGCGCTGCCTGCGATTAAGGCGTTGCTTGACAGTAAAAATGTTGAAATCCGTGGGGACGAAAGAGCTGTTAAGGCGTGCCCGGATATTAACCCTGCGACAGAGGAAGATTTTTACACCGAATACCTTGATTATATTATCAGTGTTAAAACCGTTGACAGCGTTGACGAGGCAATTATGCATATTAACGAACATTCAACAGGTCACAGCGAGTCGATTATTACATCGAATGACGAAAACGCTCAAAGATTTATGAGATGCATCGATTCATCGTCGGTTTATGTTAACGCCTCAACCAGGTTTACCGACGGAGGCGAGTTCGGGCTGGGTGCGGAAATCGGCATTTCAACCCAAAAACTCCATGCAAGGGGCCCCATGGGTCTTGGCGCATTAACATCTACAAAATATCTTATTTACGGAGACGGACAAGTTAGATAATGGCAAACAATAATTCATATTTCGACAGTGATTTAGACATAATAAGAAATCAAAGGCGCAAAAAGAGAAAAAGGAAAAAGGCTTTAAAGGCTTTTTTCACAGTTTTGGGGCTGTTGGTGCTGGGCTTTGCTACCTTTTTTGTAACTGTTAAAATCGGCAATCCCGATATGGATTTGAAAACCCTTGTGCCAAATGAAATTGCTAAATTGGTTGACAGCATAGGCACAAAGGATAACGGCGGTACACCTTCGGGAGAGGAGCAGACAAATCCCCCTGCCGAAAGCAGTACCCGACCGACCGACGATAACGCCGAACCTGAGAGCGACGAACCGGAAATGGTTGATTATTTGGATTTCAGCGAGTTTGATTTTAACCATTCAATACAGGGCAATTCCTTGGGCAACCTGCTTAACGGCGGCTTGGTTTCAACCGATATGACATACGAATACCATATTGTTTCAGGCAAGGGAATTTACAGATTTAACCCCACCACCGAGGAATACACCTGTTTTTACCATTCAAAAAGCGACCTTTCAAGCCTTAATTTAAGGGGCGAGTATCTTTACTTTATTAACGAGGGCAACGGCAACCTTTGCAAACTTAAAAAGGGCGAATCAAAATCAACTGCCCTGGCAGAGGGGGTTAAGTTTGCCTATGTTTATGACCAAAGCGTTTACTACATAACCAAAACAAACTCCCTTTGCGTTATGAACCTTACCGACCAAAATCCAAAGGTGCTTTATACTTCCGATTCGGGAGCAATGCGTTTTGCGGGAATATCGTTAAACGGTGTATTTTTTACCGTTAGCGGCGATAATAAAAAGGTTGAATATTATTATGCCGAAACCGAAACTGGCGAGGTTAATTATTTCAGGCAGGCAACTGCAAACGGAGAAATATTAAAGCTTTATATTGAAAACGGCTTTATGTATTACTACCAAAAGCAGAATGACGGCACCTATGATTTATGCCGCCAAAAATTCGGCAGTGATAAAACCGTAAGTCTTGTGGAAAAGGCTTTAACCGATGACTATGCCATTGTTGATATGAACAGGGTTCTGTTCACTAAGCAGCAGGACGGCAATTATAAACTCTGCGAGTTTAATATGAACAACGAACAGGAAAAAACCATGCTCACAATTCCCTCGGCAGGGGATGAAAACAGCTTAAAGCCCTTCCACGGCGCAGAGTATGATTTTGTTATCGGTAAAAAAGAGGACAGCACAAGGGTTTACAGCGCAAGCTCCATGCTTACGGCCTCAACCAATGTTATGAAATTCAGCGGCTCGGGCTGGTCATATTAAAAAATAACGAGGATATAAATTTTGGATAAGTATAAAAAGTTAGCGACAAATACTATTATTTTTGCAATCGGCACATTTTCATCAAAGGTTTTAAGCTTTTTGCTTATGCCTTTTGTAACCCGTATGATGGTTGCAGGGGACTACGGTGCCGCCGATTTGGTTCAGCAAACGGCAAATGTTTTAATACCTATAGTTTTTTTGCAGGTTAACAGTGCCTGCTTAAGGTTTGCCCTTGATAAGGCGGCGGACAAAAGGGATGTATTTTCCGTAGGTATAAGAACAACGGCCTTGGGTTTTGTTGTGTTTTTGCTGTTTGCGCCGTTAATCAATATAATAAAGATTAACGATTTTAATTTGGGCGACTATATTGTATTAATATATTTATTTGTGCTTGTTTCGGGCAGCCGTCAGCTTTGCCAGCAGTTTGTTCGTGGCTGCGGCCATGTTAAAATCTTTGCAGTTGACGGTATTATTGCCACGGCAACCACTCTGGTTTTTAACCTTTTGTTCCTGGGTCCGTTGCATTGGGGTGTTACAGGCTACATTCTTGCGGTTATTGCAAGTGACGCCTGCTCAATTATTTTTCTTTTTGTTACCTGCAAGCTTTGGCGATTTGTTAAATTTAAGGGCATAGGCAAGGGCATTACAGCTGAAATGCTCAAATATTCAATACCTATGATGCCCAGCATTATTCTTTGGTGGGTTATCAATGTTTCAGACAGATATATGGTAACATATTTTATCGGCAGCGAGGCAAACGGCCTTTACACTGCCGCCTCAAAAATCCCCAACTTTATTATTATGTTTTCCTCAATATTCATTGACGCATGGCAGCTTTCCGCCGTTGACGAATATGATAACAAGGATAAGGCGGATTTCTTTACAAAGGTATTCAGGGTTTACTCCGGCGGCGTGTTTGCCGCAGCGTCGGGGCTTATTTTGTTCTGCCAAATTATAACCAAAATACTTGTAAGCAGCAGCTATTATTCATCATGGGAATATGTGCCCATTCTTATTATTTCAACCTCCCTTTCATGTTTTGTAAATTTCCTTGCCTCTGTTTATATGGCGTCAAAAAAGACGGTTATGGGCATGGTTACGGCTCTTGCAGGGGCAATAACAAACATTGTGCTCAACCTTTTGCTTATTCCCCAAATCGGCGCAACCGGTGCGGCGGTAGCAACTGTTTGTGCATTTGTTGTTGTTTTTGTTACAAGGGCAATCAACACAAGAAAGTATGTTAAAATCAATTTCAGCGTGCCTGTTATGATTTTGGAGGTATTAATTCTTGCCGCACAATCGGCAGTGCTGATTTTAATGAAAACAGGCATTGTTATGTATGCCCTTGAGGCTGTTATGTGTGCAGCAATGCTTGCAATTAACTATAAGACCTTAAAGGAATTGGCAATGCTTTTGATTAATAGATTTTTGAAAAGCTCTAAATAATTATAATTATTATTCCCTATGTGTTGCACAAACTTGAATTTTAGTGTATAATACACAAAACAAATAAAAATTATCAACGATTTTCAAATTATTTTTGGAGGAATTGTATGAAAAATGCAATGTCTGCTTCACAAGCAAAAAAACTTATTACAGACAAACTTTCTCATTTCTTCGGCGTATCTCCGAAGGATGCTACAGACGAACAGTTTTATAAGGCGGTTTCAATAATTATCAGGGACCGTTTAACAGAGATGAACAGCGAGTTTAGGCACACTGCCGACGGCCAGGATTCCAAGCAGGTTTACTACCTTTGCATGGAGTTTTTAATGGGCCGTTCATTAAAAAACAACCTTTATAACCTTGGCTTGACCGAGGTTTTTGATTCTGCCCTTTCATCAATGGGCGTTAAGCTTGAAAAACTTTATGAAAAAGAGCCTGACGCAGGCCTCGGCAACGGCGGCTTGGGCAGACTTGCTGCCTGCTACCTTGACGGCCTAGCTACAAACGGTTTTCAGTCAATGGGCTACTCAATCCGTTATGAAGCAGGTATCTTCAAGCAAAAGCTTGTTGACGGCTGGCAAACAGAGCTGCCCGATTTTTGGTTGCCCGGCGGCGATGTATGGCTTGTTCCCCGTGAGGAGCGTGCCTGCGAGGTTAAGTTTGAGGGCTGGATTGAGGACAGCTGGGACGGCGACTATCATCATGTAAACCACAGAGATGCAAATGTTGTTACCGCTATCCCTTACGATATGTATGTTTCAGGTAAGGGCAAGGGCGTTGCAAGGCTCAGACTTTGGGCCTCCAAAAAGCCGGAGCTTGATATGGCTTTGTTTAACCAAGGCTCATACATTAAGGCTATGGAACAATCGGCTATGGCTGAGGCTATTTCCAAAATTCTTTACCCTGCGGATAACTCACCCGAGGGTAAGTCATTAAGGCTTCGTCAGCAATATTTCCTTGTTTCGGCATCAATTCAGGATATTATTCAGCGCCACCTTACAAAATACGGCACTCTTGATAACCTGCCGGATAAGGTTGCAATTCATATTAACGACACACACCCAACAATGGCAATCCCCGAGCTTATGCGTATTATGCTTGACGAGTGCGGCTACGGCTGGGATGACGCTTGGTCAATAGTAACAAGAACAGTGGCTTATACCAACCACACTGTTATGAAAGAGGCGCTTGAGTGCTGGAGCGAGGAGCTTTATTCAAGGCTTCTTCCCCGTATTTATCAAATCACTAAGGAAATTGATAATCGCTTTAGGGCTTATGTTTGGTCTGCCACAGGGGATGCAGACAAGGTTGAGCGCATGGCAATTGTTTCGTCAGGCGTTGTTCGCATGGCAAACCTTTGCGTTGCAGGCTCACACAGCGTTAACGGCGTTTCCGCTCTTCATTCCGAAATTCTTAAGAACACCGTATTTAACGATTTCTACACCCTTACACCTGAAAAATTCTGCAATGTTACAAACGGCATTGCATTTAGAAGATGGATTTGCCAGGCAAACCCTGAGCTTACAGCTTATATTACAGAGCTTATCGGCGACGGTTTTATTACAAAGTCGGATGAACTTTTAAAACTCCGTGAGTTTAAGGATGATAAAAAAGTTCTTGCAAAGCTTGCAGAGATTAAGCACAACAACAAGGTTCGCTTTGCAAAGGAAATTAAAAAGAGAAACGGCATTGATATTAACCCCGATTCTATTTTTGATGTTCAGGTTAAGCGCCTTCACGAGTATAAGAGGCAGCAGCTTAATGTTTTGAACATTATTGCGGAGTATCAAATGCTTAAGGCAAACCCAAATGCCGATTATCAGCCGAAAACATACATTTTTGCATCAAAGGCTGCACCCGGCTACTTTATGGCTAAAAAGATTATTGAGCTTATTGACGCACTTTCAAAGGTTATTAACAACGACCCTGATGTTAACGATAAGCTTAAGGTTGTTTTTGTTGAGGATTATAATGTATCCTTGGCAGAGGTGCTTATGCCTGCCGCAGATGTAAGCGAGCAAATTTCACTTGCAGGCACCGAGGCATCGGGCACAGGTAACATGAAACTTATGCTTAACGGCGCAGTTACCCTTGGCACTTTGGACGGCGCAAATGTTGAAATTCACAACGCCGTAGGGGATGAAAACATTTTCATCTTCGGTATGAAAACACCGGAGGTTGAGCAGCTTAAGAGGAGTGGCTACTATCCTCAGGGCTATATTAACAATAACGAGGTGCTTAAAAATGCCATTGACTTTATCAGAAACGGCGTTAACGGAAAGCATTTTGACGAAATTGTGTCTTCACTTACAAATTCAGACCCATATATGGCTCTTGCTGATTTTGCAGATTATCAAAAGGCGCAAAGGACTGTTTCAAAGGCTTATGCCGATAAGGAGGCATTTGCAAAAATGTCGCTTATGAACATCAGCGGCGCAGGTGTTTTCTCTGCCGACCGCTCGATAATGGATTATGCCGATTATATTTGGCACACAAAGCCGGTTCAGTTTAAGGAGGAGGCGCCTAAGACCTCAAAAAAGGCTGCGCCTATGGCTCCGAAGGCAGAAAAGCCTGCCAAAAAGGCAGCGGCAAAAAAGACTGCCGACAAGAAAGCGGATGAAAAAAAGCCCGCAACTAAAAAGCAGGCAGAGAAAAAATCAACCGCTAAAAAATCGGCAAAAAAATAAAAAAGGTATTGTAGGGGCGAACTGTGTTCGCCCACTGCTTTTGTTTATGATATGATTGTTTTTGACTCCCGCAAAACCGAATATAAGGACAAAATCCGTGCAATTGCCACCGATGAAAAGGTAAGGCTGAGAATAATTGTTCCCCGTTCAATGAGCTGCAGCAATGCGGTTCTTTGTGTTGCAAAGGAGGGCGAAGGCTCGGTCTATTATTCTATGTTCTGGGCAGGAATGTGCGGCGATGACCACGAATATTGGGAGTTGCATTTCAGCGCAACAACAACGGGGCTTTATTGGTATCATTTTGAGCTTGACACCCCCTGGGGCAAAAGCTTTGTGCGAAATGTGGGCCACGGAATAGGGGACTTTGCCCCCGACGCCACGGAATTTCAGCAAACGGTGTATGACAAAAGCTTTACCACCCCGGATTGGCTGAAGGGCGGTGTTATTTACCAAATTTTCCCTGACAGATTTTATAACAGCGGCAGCAAAAAAAGCGGTGTCAGAAAAACAAGAGTTATGCGCAAATGGGGGGATGAGCCCTTTTGGCGTGAGGACCAAATGAACGGCATTTGGAACAACGATTACTTTGGGGGCGACCTAAAGGGCATTGAGGAAAAACTGCCGTATATTGCCGATTTGGGAGTTAATTGCATTTATTTGAATCCTATTTTTGAGGCTAATTCAAACCACAGATATGACACTGCGGATTATGAAAAAATCGACCCCTTGTTGGGTAGTGAAAACGACCTTAAGGACCTTTGCAGGGTTGCAAAGGAGGAGTACGGAATTTCAGTAATTCTGGACGGAGTTTTCAGCCATACCGGCTGCGACAGCAAATATTTTAATTTGTATTCAAATTATGACTCTGTGGGTGCGTATAACAGCAAAAGCAGCCCCTATTATTCTTGGTATAAATTTATTGATTACCCCAACGAATACCATTCATGGTGGGGCATTAAGCTTTTGCCTGAAATTATTGAGGAAACCCCAAGCTATCGCAAATACATTTGCGGCAAAAACGGCATTTTAAGAAAGTGGCTGCGCTGCGGTGCCGCAGGCTGGCGCCTTGATGTGGCAGACGAGCTGCCCGATGTATTTTTGGACGATTTACGCAGGGCCGTTAAGGCGGAAAACAGAAATGCGGTAATTATCGGCGAGGTTTGGGAGGACGCTACCACCAAGTTTTCCTACGGAGAGCGCAGGCGCTATCTGCTGGGGGAACAGCTTGACAGCGTTATGAATTATCCCTTTGCGGATGCAATTTTAAATTTTGTTCGCTTTGGCAATGCAGATGCGTTTTTAGACAGCGTAATGAGCGTTGTTGAAAAATATCCGCCACAGGTTACAAATGTGCTTATGAACCATATCGGCACCCACGATACCGAGCGTGCCATTACACGACTTGCAGGGGAAAATCCCGACGGCTACGGCAGGCAGTGGCAATATGAGCATAACACCTTAAGTGAATATGACTATTACCGTGGCGTTTCAATGATGAAAATTGCCTCGCTTATCCAATACACTTTGCCCGGTGTGCCGTCGCTTTACTACGGCGACGAAATCGGCATGCAGGGCATGAAGGACCCCTTTAACCGTGCTTGTATGAATTGGAAAAGCCCTAATGAGGAACTGCACCGCTGGTACAAGCGCTTGGGCGAAATTCGCAGGGGCTGCAAGGTGTTTGAAAAGGGCGCACTTGAGCCCGTTTACTGCCGCCACAAAACAGTTGCATATCTTCGCACCGATGAAAACAGCCTTGTGATGGTGGGAATTAATCTTGACTCTGTTGCAGTTGATGTATTTGTGGGCGAGGATTGGAACAATTCCTATTCGTTTTTTGACAGCAGCGTTGAAAACGGAGTTTTACACCTTGAACCGTACAGATACGGCCTTTTCGCAAGGGTAAAATAGACAAAATTAGATAATAATTATGATAACCTCCATAAAAGTGGAGGTTATTTTGTTTGTTCTATATAATTATATAAATTAAGTGTTGAACAATCGGCGGTGTTTGTGTTATAATACTTAGCGTTAATGTGGATTTTTATATCAACTTGTAAATTTCCTGAAAGGATTAGATATTATGGCTTACAGAACACATAATTGTAACGAACTGACATTTGATAATTTAAACGAAAGGGTACAGCTTGCAGGCTGGGTTGACACTATCCGTGACCACGGCGGCGTTGCGTTTATCGACCTTCGTGACGAATACGGCGTAACACAGGTTGTTGTTAATGACGACACCTTAATCGACCACCTTAAAAAGGAAAGCTGCATTTCCGTTGACGGCATTGTTGTTAAGCGTGACGAAGAAACGGTTAACCCTAAAATCGCAACAGGCGAGCTTGAGGTTAAGGTTGACAAGCTTACGGTGCTTAACCCATGCACAGAAAATTTACCCTTTGAAATCAGCGAATCAAAGGAAACCCGTGAGGATGTAAGGCTTACCTACCGTTTCCTTGATTTAAGAAACAAAAAGGTGCATGACAACATTTTGTTCCGTTCACAGGTTATTGCTTATCTTCGTGAGAAAATGACAGGTCTTGGCTTTACAGAAATTACAACGCCTATTCTTACCTGCTCATCTCCCGAGGGCGCAAGGGACTATATCATTCCCTCACGTAAGCATGAGGGCAAGTTTTACGCTCTTCCGCAGGCACCCCAGCAGTTTAAGCAATTGCTTATGACCTCGGGCTTTGACAGATATTTCCAAATCGCACCCTGCTTTAGGGATGAGGACGCAAGAGCAGACCGTTCTCCCGGCGAATTTTATCAGCTTGACTTTGAAATGGCATTTGCCACCCAGGAGGATGTATTTGAGGTTGCCGATAAGGTGCTTTACGATACCTTCACAAAATTCGGCGGCGGCAAAAAGGTTTCTCCTGCGCCGTTTGTTAAAATTCCGTTTGAGGAAGCAATGATGAAATACGGCACAGACAAGCCCGACCTTCGCAACCCTCTTGAAATTGTTGATTTAACAGAGTTCTTTTCAACAGTTGAGTTTAAGGCGTTTAAGGGCAGACCCGTTCGTGGTATTAATGTTCCCGGCTGTGCAAAGCAGTCAAAGGGCTGGTTTGAAAAGATGCTTAAATTTGCGCTTGAAATCGGCATGAAGGGCCTTGGTTATATTGAGGTTCTTGAGGACGGCTCATACAAGGGCCCGATTGACAAGTTCCTGCCGGATGATAAAAAGCAGGAGTTAAGAGAAATTTTCAATTTCAAAACAGACGACACACTGTTCTTTATTTGCGACACACCAAAGGTTGTTAACGAGCTTGCAGGTCAAATCAGAACCGAGCTTGCAAACCGCCTTGATTTAATTGATAAGGATAAATTTGAATTCTGCTATATTACTGATTTCCCAATGTTTGAAAGGGATGAAAACGGTCAGCTTATCTTTACTCACAACCCATTCTCAATGCCACAGGGCGAGATGGACGCTCTTCTTAATCAAGAGCCCACAGAGATTAAGGCTTACCAATACGACATTGTTTGTAACGGCGTTGAGCTTTCATCAGGCGCTGTTCGTAACCACCGCCCGGATGTTATGGTTAAGGCATTTGAAATGGCAGGCTATAACGAGCAAACCGTTAAGGAAAAATTCGGCGCACTTTATAATGCGTTCCATTACGGAGCACCGCCCCATGCAGGCATGGCTCCCGGTATTGACAGAATGATTATGCTTTTGAAGGATGAGGAAAATATCCGTGAGGTTATTGCCTTCCCAATGAACAGCAATGCACAGGATATGCTTTTGGGTGCTCCCAACTATGTTTCTGAGCTCCAGCTCCGTGAGGCGCATATTAAGCTTCGCAGACCTGTTGAAAAAAAGGATTAATCACTACTCTTTTATAAACACAAGGAGGAAAAGTAATGCAAATTACTCCTGAATTGATTAAATATTTAGAGAGCCTTGCAAGAATTACTCTTACAGAGGACGAGGAAAAAAAGGTCAGCACCGAGTTGCAGGACATTTTAACATATATTGACATGCTCAACGAGCTTGACACCGAGGGTGTGGAGGCAATGAGCCACTGCTACCCGATTGTTAATGTTATGCGTGAGGACGAGGTTGCGCCTTCAATGACACCTGAAGAAATAACGGCAAACGCCCCTGAGGAGCAGGACGGATGTTTTGTTGTTCCGAAAACCGTTGACTAAGGAGGGCTGATATGGAAATTTATGAAATGACAGCCCTTGAGGTTGCAGAAAAAATCAAAAGCAAAGAAATTACTGCTATGGACGCTGTTGAAAGCGTTGCAAAATCCGTTGAGGCAAAGGACGGCACATATAATTGCTACACCGCCTTTGATAAGGAGTCCGCACTTGCACAGGCCGAGGCGGTACAAAAGAAAATAGATTCGGGCGAGGCAACATCTCCCCTTGCAGGTGTGCCGGTGGGTATTAAGGATAATATTTGCGAAAAGGGCAAACTTACCACCTGCGCATCAAAGATTTTATATAACTTTAAGCCCCCTTATGACGCTACCGTTATTAACAAGCTTAAGGCTGCCGATATGATTCCTCTTGGCAAGCTTAATATGGACGAATTTGCCATGGGCTCAACCACAGAAACCTCATATTACGGCGAAACCAAGAACCCCTGGGATATTACAAGAGTTCCCGGCGGTTCATCAGGTGGTGCTGCCGCTTCCGTTGCTGCTGACGAAAGCGTAATCGCTCTCGGCTCCGACACAGGCGGTTCTATCCGTCAGCCCTGTTCGTTCTGCGGTGTTACAGGCTTAAAGCCAAGCTACGGTGCTGTTTCAAGATACGGCCTTATTGCTTACGGTTCATCACTTGACCAAATCGGCCCCATCGGCAAAAATGTGCTTGATGTTGCGTCGGTATTCAATGTAATTAAGGGTAAGGATGCTAAGGACGGAACCTCCGTTGAAAGCGAAAAGTTTACTCTTGACGATATTAAAAAGGATAACCTTAAGGGCGTTAAGGTAGGTGTTCCTGTTGATTTCTTCGGCGAGGGAATTAACGGCGAGGTTGCCGATGGCGTTAAAAACGCAGCCAAAACCCTTGTTGATTTGGGTGCAGAGGTTGAGAAATTTTCAATGCCGATTGTTAAATACGCAATCCCCACCTATTACATTATCGCCTGTGCCGAGGCCTGCTCAAACCTTTCAAGATTTGACGGCATTAAATACGGCTATAAGGCAGAAAACTGCAATAATTTGCGTGATGTTTATTTTAAGTCCAGAAGCGAGGGCTTCGGCATGGAGGTTAAAAAGAGAATTATGCTCGGTAACTTCGTGCTTTCATCAGGCTATTTTGACGCTTACTATAAAAAGGCATTGCAGGCTAAAGGCCTTATTTGCAGAGCCTTTAACGAGTCCTTTGAAAAATACGATTTCCTGCTGGGTCCTGTTGCTCCCACAACCGCTCTTAAAATGGGCGAGGGCTTAAGCGACCCACTTGCTATGTATCTTGGGGATATTTACACTGTTATGATTAACATTGCAGGCCTGCCGTCACTTGCGCTCCCCTGCGGATTTGACAGCAACAATATGCCCATCGGCATGCAGTTAATCGGCAAGGGCTTTAACGAAAAAACAATTTTGACAGCGGGCTATGCTTACCAAAGCGCTACCGACTGGCATTTGAAAAAACCTAATTTGAAATAAGGAGGGCAGGCTAATGGAATATGTTACCGTATGTGGTCTTGAGGTTCATACCGAGCTTGCCACAAAAACAAAAATATTTTGCAATTGCACAACAGAGTTCGGCGGCGAGCCCAACACCCATGTTTGCGAAATTTGCTCGGGTATGCCGGGCACTTTGCCTGTTGTTAACAAAAAAGTTGTTGAATTTGCGGTAAGAACAGGCCTTGCGTTAAATTGCGAAATTACACAGTATAATAAATTTGACAGAAAGAATTATTTTTACCCCGATTTGCCGAAGGCTTATCAAATTTCACAGCTTTATCTTCCAATTTGCCGTAACGGCTGGGTTGAAATTAACGATTCAATCAACGGCGGCACAAAAAAGGTAAGAATTCACGAAATTCACATGGAGGAGGATGCAGGCAAGCTTGTTCACGACGAGTGGACGGATTCAACCTTGGTTAACTACAACCGTTGCGGCGTTCCGCTGCTTGAAATCGTTTCGGAGCCTGACATTGCTTCTGCCGATGAGGCGGTTGAATATGTTGAAAAGCTCCGTGCAATTCTTCAGTTCTGCGGTGTATCCGACTGTAAAATGCAGGAGGGCTCACTTCGTGCGGATGTTAATGTTTCAGTTATGCCAAAGGGCGCAACAGAGTTCGGCACAAGAACCGAAATGAAGAACATTAACTCCTTTAAGGCTATTCACAACGCCGTTGAGGCAGAGGCTGAAAGGCAAATTGAGCTTATTGAGGACGGCGAAAAGGTTGTTCAGGAAACTCGCCGCTGGGATGACAGCAAGGGCACATCCTACGCTATGCGTTCTAAAGAGGACGCACAGGATTATAAGTATTTCCCTGAGCCCGACCTTCCGCCAATTTCACTCAGCGATGAATATATTGACGGTATCAGGAGCTCTCTTCCCGAGCTGCCTGAGGCTAAAAAGGCAAGGTATGTGAGCGAATACGGCCTTACCGATTATGATGCAAAAATTCTTTGCTCCGACAGGGTTTATGCGGCTCTTTTTGATAAAACCGTTGAGGTTACCAAAAACCCGAAGGATTCCGCCCACTGGATTATGGGTGACCTTATGAAGCTGATGAACGACACCCAAACCCTGCCTGAAAATATCAACTTTAAGCCTGAATCCTTAGGCGAAATAATCAACCTTGTAAATAACAGCAAAATTTCCCGTGACAGCGCTAAAAAGGTGCTCAAGGAAGTGTTTGAAAAGGATGTTATCCCTGCCGAATATGTTAAGGAAAACAATATGGAAATGGTTTCCGACACAGGGGCAATCAAGGCGATTGTTGAGGAGGTTGTTGCCAATAACGAAAAGGCAGTTGCCGAGTACAGAGAGGGTAAGGAAAAATCCTTTAACTTCTTAACCGGCCAGTGCATGCGTGCATTAAAGGGCAAGGCTCCTGCTGCCGAGGTAACAAAGCTGCTTAAAGAAATTTTACAGTAGGTGATTTAAAATGTATGCTGCCGACAAAGCAAGATACGACAATGCTGTTTATAACCGCTGCGGAGATTCGGGGCTTGTGCTGCCCCGAATCTCTTTGGGCTTGTGGCAGAATTTCGGCAAGGACGCCGATTATGACACAATGAAGGATATTATTTTAACCGCCTTTGATAACGGCATAACCTATTTCGATTTGGCTAATAACTACGGGCCCGACCCGGGGCAGGCTGAGATAAATTTCGGCAGAATTTTTAATGAAAATTTAAGGCCCTATCGTGATGAAATTATAATTGCCACCAAGGCAGGCTACGAAATGTGGCAAGGCCCCTACGGCGGAAGAGGGGGCAGCCGCAAATATCTAACCGCCTCCCTTGACCAATCGCTTAAAAGAATGGGGCTTGATTATGTTGATATTTTTTATCATCACTGCCCCGACCCTAACACCTCATTAAAGGAAACCGCTCTTTGCATGAGTGATATTGTAAGGCAGGGCAAGGCCCTTTACATAGGTATGAGCAATTATGACGGCAAAAGAATGCACCGTATGCACCACAAGTGTGATGATTATAATGTGCCCTTTGTTGTTAACCAAAACAGATACAATATTCTTGACAGGCTTGTTGAGCAAAATGGCTTAAAAAAAGAATGTGCCGGCAAGGAAAAGGGCTTGGTTGCCTTTTCTCCCCTTGCACAGGGCAGACTGTCAAGCAAGTTTAAAAACGGTATTCCAAAAGATTCACGCCTTTACGGTCGTGAGGATTATTTCAAGCATATCGGCCTTGACGAAATGCAGCTGAATTATATTTCAGCCCTTTGTGATTTTGCCGAGGAAAGGGGCGAAACCCTTTCACAGCTTGCCGTTCAGTGGCTGCTGAAAAAGGGCGTTACATCTGTTCTTGTGGGTGTTCGCAACAAAAATCAGCTGCTTGAAAACCTTGCGGCTCTTGATAAACCCGAGCTTTCTGATAAAGAAATGCGGCTTATTGACAAATTACATAAAACATTCTAAAAAGCACGGAATAAACCGTGCTTTTTTGTGTAGCAAATATTAATATTTTCCTGTTTTTATTGCATTTTCCTTTTGCGGGTATTAAAATGGGCTTATATTAAGTAAGAATATTATGTAGGAGTGAGCTTATGTCTGATTCTAAAGTTATTTTTTGCGGAAATTGTAAGGATTATTTAAGAGAGGACCTAATTAAGGACAGTAACGCTTCCAACGGCGCACCTGCCTTTCGCATACCCAGCCTTGTAAATGCAAACGGCACCCTTGTTGCCGCAATTGACAAGGCCTCGACCGGGGCGGATTGGGGCTACATAGAACTTGCGGTTCGCACAAGCAAGGATTTCGGCAAAACTTGGAGCGATATTAAAACCATCGCCTCTCCCCCTGCAAGGGAAATAAATTCTGATATTGAAAACACCAAAACGGCGTTTTTCATTGACCCCTGCATGACTGTTGCGCCAAACGGCGATATAGTAATGGTTGTAACCTTTTTCCCTGAATGTAAGGGTATTCACGCTAAAAAACTGCTTGATAAAAACAAGCCTGCCTACACAAGCCACGATGGTAAAATATGCCCGGTTATTTATGACAGGGACGGCAATTATTACACCGTTTTGCAGGATGGCGCAGTTATTGATTCAGCCAAAAATGCAACCGAATACTCGGTTAAGGGCCTTGGCGAGCTTTACAAAAAGAATGAATATGTGGGCAACATTTTCCTTAACGGAGCAAAGGGCAGGTCGCAGGATGACGATAAAAAAACAACCTACGGCGCACCTCTTAAAGCGCCAAAGCGCAGCTATGTTTATATGCTTAAATCTGCCGATAACGGCGAAACCTGGAGCGAGCCCAGGGATATTACAGGCTCTTTTTTAACCGAAAAGGACGGCACATTTCTTGCTGTTGCGCCGGGCTGCGGAATAACCACCTCAAAGGGCAGAATAATTATGCCCCTTTACACTCTCGGCGGCACCGTTGCCGTTTATTCCGACGATAACGGCGAAACCTGGAGCAGAAATTTCAGGGCGCCGTACACCCAAAATAAGGGCGAGTGGTGCATAATTGAAACACCCGACGGGCTGCTTTACGGCTATGGAAGGGCAAACAGCTACAAGCACATTCCGGTTTGTGTTTCAACCGACGGCGGCATTACCTGGTCAAGCGACAAAGCAGCGAAGCCAAAGGCACCCAAGTGCCAGAAAAACGCAATTGTTGTGGGTAACAGGGTTCTGCTTTCACACCCAAATTCAAAGAAAAGGGAAAACGGCGTTATTTCAGTTGGCGAGTTTGCCTATGACAAAAAGGGCGGCTTTAAGGGCATTGATTGGAAAAAGCACAGCGATATTGAAATTAACAACGGCTTTTTTGCCTATTCCTCAATGGCACAAATCGGCGATAACAAGATTGCCGTTCTTTATGAGGACCAACCAAGCTCCCACATTATGTTTAAAACAATAGATTTGTAAAAAATCAGCGCAGCCTTGCCTTAAAAAAGCAGGGCTGTTACTTGTTTTAAACAAAATTTGCCACTAATTTTGCAATTTATATTGCATTGTTAATAAAAATTAGTTAAAATAGAATAGAAAATAAATAAAGGAGGAAATGGAATGCTCTGGACTTTAAAAAAGATTTGGTACAGAATTTACCAAAATGTATTTAAAGTTGCTATGTGCTTTATGGATTGGTCAGAGCCCGAGCTTTTAGAAGGCGCCGGTTCTGTATTAAGGCTTCCTGAGTTCATCAAGGGTAAGGGAATCAAAAAGGTTCTTGTTGTTACCGACGGCGGACTTATGAGTCTTCATCTTCTCGATCCCATGTTTGCAAAGCTTGATGAGGCAGGCGTTGAGTATGTTGTTTACGACGGCGTTCAACCAAACCCCACAATTCCAAACATTGAGGATTGTAAAGATATGTATATCCAAAACGGTTGTGAAGGCATTATTGCTTTCGGCGGCGGTTCTTCAATGGACTGTGCAAAGGCAGCAGGCGCAAGAATTGTTAAGCCCAATCAATCGGTTAGAGATATGCGTGGCCAGCTTAAGGTACATAAAAAACTTCCACCATTCTTTGCAGTTCCCACAACTGCAGGAACAGGCTCAGAAACAACAGTTGCTGCTGTAGTAACCGACCCTGAAACACATGAGAAGAATGCTATCAACGATACCTGCCTTCGTCCGAAATATGCAGTGCTTGACCCGGAATTAACCGTAGGTTTGCCGCCGCACATTACATCGACCACAGGTATGGATGCCATGACTCATGCTGTTGAGGCTTATATCGGCCGCAGCAACACAAAGGACACTATCAGGGAGGCAGAACAGGCTACCAAGCTTATCTATGATAACCTTGAAAAATGCTATGCCAACGGAAAGGATTTAGAGGCAAGGGGCAATATGCTTAAGGGTTCATACCTTGCAGGCCGTGCGTTCACACACGCTTATGTAGGCTATGTTCACGCAATCGCTCACAATTTGGGTGGCCTTTACGGAACACCTCACGGTCTTGCTAACGCAGTTATTTTGCCTTACGTGCTTGATTGGTACGGCGACGCTGCTTATCCTCAGCTTGCAAAGCTTGCAGATATTATCGGTATTACAACTCCGTCAATGTCAGTAAGCGAAAAGGGCAAGGCATTTATTGCGGAAATCAGAAGAATGAATGCTGCAATGAATATTCCTGAAAAGTTCGATATGATTAAAGAGGAGGATATGCCAACCTTGGTTGCCCGTGCACTTAAGGAAGGTAACCCGCTTTATCCTGTACCGAAAATTATGGATGCAAAGGATTGCGAATCTGTAATCCGCACCTTTATGGCATAATTAAATTTGCTTTGGGCACTCTCGTTTTGAGGGTGCCCTTTTTTGTTGACTTTGTTTTACAATTAATGTAAAATCAATTTATACGAATACACGCTTTTTGCCAACGGAGAAGTTTTATGATTTTTAGGTTAAAAAACGATAATTACAAAAATTTTAATGTTTATAAGGATAATGTGCTGGAGCCGAGAGCCTATTTTATTCCGTTTTCATCTGTTGACGAACTGTCGCAAACGGATATAAGAAGCGAGCGCTACTGCTCATCCATGGTTAATGTGCTCAGCGGAGAATGGGACTTTAAATATTTTAAAAAACACAGCGAAATCCCAGATGAAATAGATGTTGAAGGCTTTGCCTTTGACAAGGTAAATGTGCCATCCGTATGGCAACACACAGGCTACGAAAAGCCCTATTATCTTAACGCACGCTACGAATTTAAGCCTAATCCTCCATACATTCCCGAGGATTGCCCCGTCGGCATTTATCACAAGGAATTTAATGTTGATGATGAAAGCGCCAACTACACCTTAACATTTTTAGGGGTTGCAGGTGCACTTGATGTTTTTGTTAACGGAAAATATGCAGGCTACAGCGAGGGCAGCCATAATACCTCGGAATTTGAGATTAACGAATTTGTGGTGCAGGGTGTTAACCACCTTGTTGTTGTAAATCACAAATGGTCAAACGGAACATATCTTGAATGTCAGGATATGTTCAGAGACAACGGCATTTTCAGAGATGTTTACATAACAAAAACCGAAAGCAACTCGATATATGATTTTCATGCTGATATTACATATAATAACGGCAAATATGATTTAACCGTTTTCCCAAGCCTAAAGCTAACTGACAGCTGCCAGCTCACAGCAAGCATAGGTTTTAACGGCGAGGGAGTTGCCTCAAAGTCGGTTAATGTTACCCCAAAAGAGATTGATAAAATAGAATTCAAAGGGCTTGACACTTTTGAATGGAGCGCAGAGGTACCAAATCTTTACGAGCTGATTTTAACCCTTTCCGTAGGGGAAAGAATTGTTGAAATAATACGCAGACCCATTGGCTTTAAGCATATTGAAATTGAGGGCAATGTGTTCAAATTCAATAACCGTGGCATCAAGATTTTCGGCGTTAATCATCACGATACAAACCCTAAAACAGGTTACGCAATGACTGTTGAGGATATGGAAAAGGATGTAAAAATCTTTAAGGAATACAATGTTAACTGCGTGCGTACCTCCCATTATCCCCCCGACCCGATTTTTATTGATTTGTGCGATGAATACGGCATTTATGTTGTTGATGAGGCGGATATTGAAGCTCACGGCTGCCAGGTTGAACTGCACAAGCCGGGGGCATGCTCCCATAACCCCGAGTGGCAAAACAGATATTGGGACAGAGTTTATCGTATGTTCAGCCGTGACAAAAATCATCCGTCAATTACCATGTGGTCATTGGGTAATGAGTCGTGGGGATATAAAAACCAGGACTATTGCTATGCGCAACTTAAAAAGCTTACTCCCATTCCCATTCACTATGAAAATGTTGTGTGGACAAAGCGCTTTGCCTATGATGTTATATCCGAAATGTACCCCTGGCACAGCAAGTATAAAATGCTTGCAACAGGTGTTGGCTTAGCCCCCAAGTGGTATAAAAGACCTTATTTTATGTGCGAATATGCCCACGCTATGGGGCTTGGCGCAGGGGAGCTTGAAACCTATGTGTCAAGATTTATTGACTGCGACAACCTGATGGGCGGCTGCATTTGGGAATTTGCCGACCATGCAATTTACCACGAAAGCGGCAAATACCGTTACACCTACGGCGGCGACCACGGCGAGGAAAAGCACGACGGCAATTTCTGCGTTGACGGCCTTTTCTTCCCTGACAGAACCCCTCATTCAGGGGCTTTGCAAATGAAAAACTGCTACCGCCCCGTTCGTGCAAGGCTTGGAAATAATCAAATTATTTTCAGGTGCTTAAATTACTTTACACCTGCCTGCCTTACCGCAAAAATAACCGCTTATGACAGCTTGGGCAATGTTGCCGATGTTAAAACGGTTGATGTTTTGGTGGAACAGCAGAGCGAGTTGGCGCTGGATTATGATTTAAACAAATATGCAATTGTTATTGATTATATTCGTGACGGCTTTACCGTTGCAAGCGAGCAGTTTGAAATCGGCACAGAGGTAAATAATTTTGACAGTGCCGTTGCCGCACCGCCCGAATACACGGTCAGCGAAAATGAAAGGCTGTTTATAAAAATCAATAACGGGGAAATAATCTTTAACATAAAAACAGGGGAGCTTGAAAGCTACAATGTGGCAGGCAATGAGTTTGTTAACACCGCCCCCTTTGGCAATTTAACAGGCATAGGCGCATCTGTTTTCAGGGCACCCATTGATAACGACAGAAACATTAAAGCAGTGTGGAACAAGATGAAACTTTCCACCGAGACTATGATTTTTAAAAAATGCAGTTACAGCACAACAGGCAATAAGCTTGTTATTAACAATGTGTTTAAACTTTCCACCGTTGCTGTTAAAAGCTTAGGTCAAATAAGCGTTAATTATGAGATTTTTGCAGACGGTGCAATGTGCGTAAGCGTTTGCTGTGACAAAGCAAAAACCATTATGTTTGCGCCACGGTTCGGCGCTGTTGTGGAAATGCCCTCGCAGTATGACAATGTTAAATATTTCGGCCTGGGCGACAGACCAAATTGCCCTGATTACAAGGAACACGCAATGCTTGGCGTTTATGAAATGAAGGTTGACGATATGCGTGAAAAATATATCAAGCCCCAGGAAAGCTCAATGCGAACAGGGGTAAGATTTGCCGAAATTACAAATGACAAGGGCGTTGGCCTGCGCTTTAGCCCCGTGGCTGCCGAAAGCTTCATTTTCGGCGCAGACCACTTTACATCACAGCAATGTGCAAAGGCAATGCACCAAGAGGATTTAAAGCTTTGCGACACCACGGTTGTTCATATTGACAGCTATATGCTGGGTGCGGCATCGGGTGCCTGCGGCCCCGTGCCCTCAAAGGAATACCGTATGCACAGGCTTGGGGGAGAAACCGTTATGTTTGCGGTTAAGCCCATAGGAGTTTAAATGAAAATAGGAACGGATATTGTTAAAATTTCAAGAATTGAGCACAGCTGCCAAAACAAGCGCTTTGTTAACAACGTGTTTACGGAAAATGAAATAGCATATTGCAAAAAATACGAGAGCTTTGCAGGGCTTTTTGCCGCTAAGGAGGCATATTTAAAGGCTCTGGGCACAGGCATTGACCGTGGACTCAATACAATTGAAATTTTGCATAATGAAAAGGGAAAACCCTATCTGAACGGAATAGAAAACAGCGATTTAAGCATTTCCCACGATGGGGAATATGCAATCGCAACAGTGATTTTATGGTGAAAAATGTTTATATTAACTGCTAAAGAAATTAAAGCCGTGGAGGAGCGGTGCTTTGCTCAATATTCCACCGAGGCGGAGCTTATGCTCCGTGCCGGAACGGCTTGCTACAACGAAATAATTAAAAAATACGATATTAAGAGCAAAAGAGTATCCGTTTTGTGCGGTAACGGCAAAAATGCAGGGGACGGCTTTGTTATTGCCAGGCTGCTTTATGCCTTCGGTGCAGATGTAAAAATCATTATTTGTGATAAAGAGCCCCTGCTTGAGGAGCCGCTGATGTATTATAATCAGGCCCTTGACAGCGGTGTAAAGTCCGAAAACTTTACAGCCGATTGCCTGAACGCCGATTTCGTTGTTGACACAATGTTCGGCATTGGCTTTCACGGCGAACCCAAAGCCCCCTTTGACAGCATTTTTGCGGCAATGGCAGGCTACAAGGGCATTTGCATTTCAGTTGATACCCCAAGCGGCACAAATTCCACCACCGGCGAAGCCTGCAAAAACTGCGTTCGTGCAGATTTCACAATCGCAATTTCAACCCTTAAATACTGCCATGTTCTGCCGCCATCAAACGAGCTTTGCGGCGATATTGCCGTTGTTAATATCGGTATCCCTGCCGATTGCTATGCCAACGGCTATGCCCGGGCCATTGATTTTGACACGGTAAAATCAATAATGCCAAGGCGCAGCAAAAATGCCAACAAGGGTAGCTTTGGGCACCAGCTTAACATTTGCGGCAGTTATAAAATGTTCGGTGCGGCGGTTATTGCCACCAAGGCGGCGCTGCGCTCGGGGGTTGGACTTGTAAAGCTTGCCATACCTGAAAAGGCTTATCCCTTGGCGGCGGCACACCTTACTCAACCTGTTTTCAGCCCCCTGCCCGATAACGGTGAAACCCTTTCAATAGCCGCATTTAACTGCCTTGAGGCAGATTTAGACTGGGCTGACAGCATTGTGTTGGGCTGCGGTCTTGGCGTTAATGACGACACCCGACTTGTTGTTAAAAGAACGCTGGAAAATGCTGCCTGCCCCATAATACTTGATGCCGATGGTATAAATTGCATTAATTCGAGCATATCTATTCTTAAGGGGGTTAAGGTGCCCGTTGTTCTTACGCCTCATCCCGGCGAGATGGCAAGGCTCATATCTAAAACGCCAGCCGAGGTTCAAGCTGACAGAATAAATATTGCAAAAAGTTTTGCAAAGGAATATAAATCTGTTGTTGTTCTGAAGGGTGCAAACACCGTAGTAACGGATGGAGATAAGGTGTTTGTATGCCTTACCGGCAATTCTGCCATGGCTATGGGCGGAACCGGCGATATGCTCAGCGGTATAATCGGCGCCTTTGTCGCACAGGGTATCAATGCCCTTGATGCGGCGGTTGCAGGCGTTTATATTCATGGGCTGTGCGGCGATTCGGCTGCCCGAAAATTAAGCAGCCGTGGCATTGTTGTTGACGATATGACAGAACAACTGGCAACCTTAATGTCCGATTTTGAATAGGACTGATTGCATTGAAAAAAATAATACCCTTTTTGCTTGTGCTAGTCTTACTTACCGGCTGCACCGCAAGGAGTTTTACCCCTGTTATAAGCACAGAATTTGATGTAACTGCTGTGTATAAGGCAGGGGATTTTTCTTATAATTGCAGAATTACCCGTAAAAAGGGGGTTGTAACCATAACCTCCCTTTCAGGCTATACAAAGGGCGCAAAAATAATTTTTGACGGCAACGCCTTAACCTTTGAAAAGGATAATTTAAAGAAAACAATAGAGTCCGAAATACTGAAAAGCAACAATCCTGCGATTATGGTTTATCAGGCTTTCGATTATCTTGAAAAAAACGATAGCCTTGATGTTAAAAAAATCGGCGATACATACCAATACACCGGCAGCACGGATTTCGGCACTTTTGTTTTAACTCAAAAAAGCGACAATAGCTTTGCAAGCCTTACTTTTCCCTCCGTTAACGCAGAAATTACTTTTACCAGCGTTTAACAGAGCGCAAAAATATTTTTCTTGCTTAAACACCGATATTGTGGTACAATGGCCTTATTATTTTTTTATGCGGAGGAGAGAAATATGGAATACTTATCTGCGGCAATGTCAATTAATGACATTATTGATAAAGTTGACAGCTGGGTATGGGGTTGGGTACTCATTATCCTTATTCTTGCAGCCGGCATTTGGCTTACAGTCAGAACAGGCTTTGTTCAGGTTAAGCACTTAGGCAAGGCATTAAAGTTTATGGTTAAAAACGAGGAAAGCGGCGATGGCGAGGTAACCTCGTTCGGCGCTCTTTGCACGGCGCTTTCGGCAACTATCGGCACCGGCAACATTGTAGGCGTTGCAACGGCAATTTGCCTTGGCGGCAGGGGTGCACTGTTCTGGATGATTGTTGCGGCATTTTTCGGTATGGCAACAAAATACAGCGAGGGTTTTCTTGCTATCAAGTATCGTGAAAAAAAGGACGAGGGACATTTTCTCGGCGGCCCATTCTATTACATAGAAAAGGGAATGGGCAAAAAATGGAAATGGCTTGCAAAACTTTTTGCATTCTTCGGCGTTCTTGTAGGCCTTTTCGGTATAGGCACATTCACTCAGATTAATGGCATTACAAGTGCGGTTAATTCATTCTTTGACCCTGACGCTTCACACATTGCTTTTTCGTTGGGAGCAAACAACTACACTTGGGCAACAGTTATCAGCGGCATAGTTATTACTGTTTTTGCAGCTCTTGTAATTATCGGCGGTATCAAGCGTATTGCAAAGGTAAGCGAGGTTATCGTTCCCTTTATGGCAATAACTTATGTTTTGGTGGTTTTAATTATTGTGTTTACAAATATTAAAGCCATTCCGTCTGCAATTAAGAGCATTTTCGATTATGCATTTTCACTTAAAGCGGTAACAGGTGCAGGCGTTGGTATCACATTAAAAATCGCTATGCAAAAGGGTATCGGCAGAGGAATTTTCTCAAACGAGGCAGGCCTCGGCTCAGCACCTATTGCTGCTGCAGCTGCTAAAACCAATGACGCTGTTCGCCAAGGTCTTGTAACAATGACAGGAACATTTATTGATACAATCGTTATCTGCACACTTACAGGTCTTTCAATTGTTTTAACAGACGCCGACAAGGCTTTTGTTGAGGGCAGTGTTGAGGGCGTTAACATAACAACAATTGCTTGGCAAAGGGGCTTACCCTGGAGCGAAAGCATTTCAGCCTTTATTTTGATGATGTGCCTTGCATTTTTTGCATTCACAACAATTCTCGGCTGGGATTATTACAGCGAGCGTTGCCTTGAATACCTTGCAGGCTCACCAAAACCGGTTAAGGCATATCGTTATATTTATATTTTGGCAGTTGCCAGCGGCCCTTATATGACCGTTTCCGCTGTTTGGAACATTGCAGATATTTGCAACGGCCTTATGGCGTTCCCCAACCTTATTGCTTTGTTTGTCCTTTCAGGTGTAGTAAGCAAGGAAACAAAGGCGTATTTTGCAAAGAAAAATCACGACCTTAAAGAAATTTCAAAAAACAATAAATAATTAAGTCAGCCACAGTGCCAAAGGGTACCTGTGGCTTTTTTTTGCCTGCAATATAGTAAAATTAGACAATTTTTAAGACATAATTTTTATATTAATGATAGTGACAAAACAGGTTAATTATTGTATAATATTTCTGTTATATATTTTTGAAAGGGGTAAAATATGAAACATCCTGAAATTATCAGTAAAATGAGCCTTGAGCAAAAGGCAGCTTTTGCATCGGGCTATGACTATTGGCACCTTGAGGAGGCTCCTGAATTAGGCCTTCCCAAAATTATGATTACAGACGGCCCTCACGGTCTGCGTAAGCAAAAGGGTAAGGATTATGTTGAGCCCGAAGGCACAGCTAAATCAAGCGGAGGTATCGGCTTGGGCAACTCTGTTCCCACAACCTGCTTCCCCCCTGCTGCAACATCATCCTGCTCATGGGACCCTGACCTTTTGGTTAAAGAGGGCGAGGCTATGGGTCAGGAGTGCTTAAAGGAAAAGGTATCAACCATCCTTGGCCCCGGCACAAACATCAAGCGTTCTCCTGTATGCGGCCGTAACTTTGAATATTTTTCAGAAGATCCGCTCCTTGCAGGCAAATGCTCAGCCGCTGTTATCAACGGCGTTCAGTCAAAGGGCGTGGGCACATCACTCAAGCACTTTGCTTGTAACTCACAAGAGGCTTTTCGTATGGTTCTTAACGAGGTTATCGACGAAAGAACAATGCGTGAAATTTATTTCCCTGCTTTTGAAATTGCCGTTAAAGAGGCACAACCATGGACGATAATGAATTCATATAACAGAATCAACGGTGTTTACGCATCACAGAACGAATGGCTTCAGCAGCAGGTTCTCCGTGGCGAGTGGGGCTTCCAGGGTATGATTGTTACCGACTGGGGCGCATCTGTTGACAGAGTTCCCGGCTTAAAGGCTGGCACAGACCTTGAAATGCCAAGCTCAGGCACTTTGAATGCAAAAAGAATTATTGAGGCTGTTAAGAACGGTGATCTTGACGAGGCTGTTCTTGATGAAAGAATTGACGCCGTTGTTGACCTTATTGTTAAATCAAAGCCTGCTCTTGAAAAAGAGCACACCTTTGACCCTGTTGCTCACCACAAAATCGCACAGGAAATTGCAGAGGGCTCAATGGTTCTTCTCAAGAACGATGATAACATTCTTCCTCTTAAGAAGGGTCAAAAGGTTGCCGTTATCGGTGAGATGGCTAAATCTCCCCGTTTCCAGGGCGCAGGTTCATCTGTTATCAACCCGACAATGCTTTCAAACGCTTGCGATGAGCTTGAAAAGCTCGGCGTTGATATGACATACGCACAGGGCTATTACAAATCAGCTCCTACAAAGAAGGATAAAAACAGAAAGCCTGAATCAGAGCTTGTTGCAGAGGCTGTTAATGCAGCAAAGGCTGCGGATGTTGCAGTTGTATTTGTTGGCCTTACAGAGGAGTTTGAGGGCGAGGGCTACGACAGAAAGTCAATTGATATGCCTGAAAACCACAACGCACTTGTTTCTGCAATTGCACAGGCTAATCCAAACACAGTAGTTGTTCTTGCAGGCGGCTCGGTTGTACTTATGCCTTGGCTCAGCGAGGTTAAGGGCCTTCTTAACTCAGGCTTGGGCGGCCAGGCAAGCGGCGGTGCAGTTGCCAACATTCTTACAGGCGCTGTTAACCCGTCAGGTAAAACATCCGAAACATATCCAACCTCATTTGAGGTTAACCCAACCTACGGCAACTATCCGGGCGGCCCTGTTACATCAGAGCACAGAGAGTCAGTTTACATTGGCTACAGATATTACGATGCTGCAAATCTTGATGTTGTATTCCCATTCGGCTACGGCCTTTCATACACCACCTTTGAATACAGCGACATTAAGCTTTCTGCCGACAGCATTAAGGATACAGACACATTAACAGTAACCTTTAAGATTAAGAACACCGGCAGCGTTGACGGTGCTGAGGTTGCAGAGCTTTATGTGAATGATAAGGAATCAACAATCTACCGTCCCGTTAAGGAGCTCCGTGCATTTAAGAAGGTATTTCTTAAGGCAGGGGAGGAGAAAGAAATTTCTCTTGACCTTTCAAAGAGAGCTTTTGCATTCTACAATGTTAACCTTGGCGATTGGCAGGTTGAAACCGGCGAATTTGAAATTATGGTTGGCGCTTCAAGCCGTGACATTAAGTTAACGGCAACAGTTAATGTTGAATCAACAGTTGACGCTGCAATCCCCGATTACAGGGAAACCGCACCAAACTATTACAACAATGTTGCAGCTGTTACCCGTGATGATTTTGCTGCTGTTTACGGCGAACTTCCAAACCCTGAAATTGACCTTAACAAGAAAATAGATCTTTATTGCTGTTTGAACGACGCTCGTCACACCAAGTGGGGTGGCAAGCTTTGCAGATTAATTGAAAAGATTATGTCAGGCATGGGCAGTGACGCAAACGGCGACGGATTAATGCTTGCCGCTATGGCAACTCAAATTCCAATCCGTAACTTTATTGCAATGTCAATGGGTGCTTTTTCTCCTGCACAGGCAGAGGGATTGTTGATGATGCTTAACGACGACCAATCAAGCTTTGCCGGATTTAACAGAATTTTCTGGCGCCTTGGCGGAACAATTGCTAAGCTTCCTAAGCTTCTCAGCTCAATTTAATCTATTGTTAACAGTTAAAACGGCAAGCACTTGTTTGCCGTTTTATGTTTTTTTGGCAAATTTAGCATATTGACCCCGTATTTTGGAGATCAACCGTTCATTATGTGTGCATCTTATAGGGACTGCGTAATGAGTGCGGATTTTAATGATTTATTTGTTGCCTGAAAGGCTATGGTGATTAGTGTGAAAAATCACACTAATCAAATTATATTGCCTTCAAAATTTGCCTGCGGCATAATTTTGAAATGGCTGAAATCACCATTTACGCCTGTTCAGGCAACGCAGGTTAATCAGGTGATTTATAATATGCTATTGTTGCCTGAAAGGCTATGGTGATTAGTATGAAAAAAATATTTAAAGCGGTAATAAGTATTTCTTTGTCGGTAATTATGCTTTTTTCCTGCACAAGCGTTGCTTTTGCGAAAAACACAACAACACCTGTTATTCTTGTTCACGGCTTGGGTGCAAACCCTGTTTATGAAAATGTGGGCACCAAGGAGCAAAGCGAAATTGCAAACCTTGGCTTGGGCGACATAGCCTCGGGCATTGTGGGCAATGTTGATTTAATGTGCCAGGTTTTAAGAATGCTTGACAAGGGCAGAAAAAATGACGATAACACATTAATTAATTCTCTTGCGGATTTCACAAGCGGTGCGTCTGTTTTAAACTGCACTAAAAACGGCAATGTTAAAAAGGGACAGGGTATAGATAATTATTGGACCGATTCACTGGCAAATCACAAGGATTATTGGCAAAACGCCACCACTGCAGAGGCGTCAATTGCACGCCAGCTTTGTAACACAATAGGTGCAAGCAATGTTTATTGCTACAATTACGATTGGCGGCAGGATATATGCCAAACCGCCGACGGCTTAAACACCTATATTAAAATTATTAAAAAGAAAACAGGCGCTAAAAAGGTCAGCCTTGTGGGCTGCTCCCTTGGCGGCAGCGTGCTTTCCGCTTATATTGACGCTTACAAGGGCAACAAGGATATTGAAAGGTGCATTTTTGTTAATGCCGCATTTATGGGCGTTGATGTTGCAAGCGCCTATGCACTTGATTTGTCAATTGACAAAACTGCGGTTCTTAACTTCGTTAAGTGCATGGAAACCGAATATGACTGCGGTTCGCAAAAGGCTCTGTTCCGCATTTTAAGGGCAACCTTTGATGTAAGAATCAGCAACGCCTGCGATTATTTAGACGAATTTGCAAGCAGCAAAAAGAATGTTAAAAAGCTTTATAACAATGTGCTTAAGAATTGGATTGGCTACATTCCGTCACTTTGGGAGTGTATTCCCTATAACACCTTCGACAAGGCTGTTAAGGAAATGAGCGCAATCGGTTTCCTTGATAAACACAGCGGCCTATACAAAAAAATTAAAAAATACCACGGCGTTCAAGGCAGGCTTGCCTCAAACCTTAAGGCTATTAAAAAGCAGGGCGTTCAGGTTGCAATTATTGCAGGCTACAGCTCAATGGGCATACCTATCACATCAAAGGCGTACAACCAAACCGATGTGCTTATTGATACCAAATACGCCTCCGCAGGCGCTACGGTTGCAAAATACGGCAAAACCCTCAGCGCAAGCGGAAAATATGTGTCAGGCGATAAAATAATCAATGCAAAAACCTGCTATCTTCCAGATAACACATGGTTTATTAAAGGCCTTCAGCACATGCGCTTTAACTACGGTTCCGATTCAACAAAACTTGTTGCGGCACTGGCCTGCGGCAAGGTTAAATGTAATATCACTTCAGTTAAAAGCAAATACGGCTACACTCAATTTTCGCAGCTTTCCTCAAGCGGAAAATTGAGCAAGGTTTAATTAAAATAAATATGCAGCAGGGCAGTTCATTGGGGCGCACTGCATAAGGAAGTAATTGGTTTAAGCTTTCTGGATTTTGTTAATGCACACTGAACAAAATCAGTTTGCTTAAACTGCCTTGCACTCAAAAAGCATAGAAACAGATGAAAGACATGGCATATTTTGCAGGGCAGGCTTGCCGCCTTTACTGTAAATTTAACGCAGTGTTTCGCTGTTTCTTTGTTTTTTGAGCATTTATTCCTTGTGTAGTGTGCCCCATTGTTGCATATTTTTTGTTTTGTGTTATAATGTAGTTTGTATCTGCCCATAGCACAACCGGATAATGCATCAGATTCCGATTCTGAGGATTGCAGGTTCGAGTCCTGTTGGGCAGGCCATCAAAACTCCCGTCGATTATTTCGGCGGGTTTTACTTTTGAAATTTTTGAATTTTTGACCTTGTTATTTTTGTTAAACGGTGCTAAAATTCTAATAATATTAAAAAAAGAGATGATAATATGCACAGCGACAACTCTGCCTCGGCGCAGGCTCAATATAAAAAATTAACGCAAACGCCCATAAAAAAGCTGATAATTTCATTATCCGTGCCAACGGTTATCAGCATGATGATAACAATGATTTATAATGTTGCCGACACCTATTTTGTTTCAAAAATCAGCGTTTCGGCAAGCGGCGCAACAGGTGTTGTTTTTAGCCTTATGGGCATTTTGCAGGCTTTTGGCTTTATGTTTGGACAGGGTGCAGGCAGCTGCATCAGCCGAAAGCTTGGGGAAAAGGATGTTGAAACCGCCAGAAAGTATTCCACCTGGGCTTTTGCCCTGGCTTTGGGTGTGAGCATGGTTATTATGCTGTTCGGTTTGATTTTCATTACGCCCTTTATGCGCCTGCTGGGCAGCACCGAAACAATTTTGCCCTATGCAAAAAAATACGCATTTTTCATTCTTATTGCAGGACCGGCGTTAACCACCTCCTGCGTTTTAAACAATATTATGCGCTATGAGGGCTTGGCAAGGCTTGCAATGATTGGCCTTGCAACCGGCGGGCTGCTTAACATTGCCCTTGACCCCTTGTTTATTTTTGTGTTTGATATGGGAATTTCGGGAGCAGGGCTGGCGACGGCGCTTTCACAATATATCAGCATGGGCATTTTGCTTTCGTTCTTTATCTTTAAAAAACTGCAATGCAGAATTTCATTTAAATATTTAAAACCCAACGGCAGAATGATTTGGAATATTGTTTCAACAGGTGTGCCCAGCTTTGCAAGGCAGGGGCTTAACTCTGTGTCAACAATGCTGCTTAATGTGGCTGCGGCGTCCTACGGCGACAGCTGCGTTGCCGCAATGAGTATTGTTGCCAAGTGCACCATGCTTATTTTCAGCGTTGGGGTCGGCATAGGTCAGGGCTTTCAACCTGTGTCCTCCTTTAACTTTGGGGCTAAAAATTATGACAGAGTAAGAAAGGGCTTGCTTTTTACATGGCGGTTTGACACCATTGTGGTTTCCGCCCTGGCGGCAATAATGTTTGCCTTTGCACCACAGGTGGTTACTATGTTCAGAAACGAGGCCGAAATTGTTGAAATAGGCACAATTGCGTTAAGGTATCTTTGCGTGGCACTGATGTTTATGCCAACCATTATGATTGCCAACATGGTTTTTCAAAGCGTGGGAAAAACAGGCAGAGCCTTTTTCCTTGCCTGTGCCCAAAACGGTTTGTTTTTCATTCCGCTGATATTGGCTTTGCCTAAATTTTTTGGTGTAACGGGCATTGAAATAGCCCAGCCCGTTTCAAATGTGGTGTCCGCCGTTGTGGCGGTGCCCTTTATGCTGGTGTTTTTAAAGCAACTTAAAAATATGCAATCAAAAATTAATGAATAATAAAACAATGCACCTTGGTAAAAATATTATCGAGGTGTTTTTATGTTATTTAACGGAAAAACAATTGTTTTTGAAAACAGTCCGCAAATAATTGGCAGCGCAGGGGTTTGCGGCAAAAAGGAGGGCGAGGGTCCTTTACGAAACGATTTTGACGCAGTTTTTGACGATACAACCATGGGGCAGGATTCCTTTGAGCTTGCAGAGTCAGCCATGCTGCACGACGCCGTAATAAGGGCGCTGAGCGATGCAGAAAAAAGCCCTGCGGATGTTGATTTTGTTTTAGCAGGGGATTTGCTTGACCAATGCACAGGCTCATGCTTTGCCCTTAAGGATTTGGAAATACCCTTTATCGGAATGTACGGCGCATGCTCAACCATGGCGCTGACCCTTGCCAACGGGGCAATGCTTGTGTCAGCCGGTGCGCAGTGTTGTGTTGCCGGTGCAAGCAGCCACTTTGCCTCAAGCGAAAGGCAGTTTCGTTTTCCTCTTGAATACGGCGGCCAGCGCCCACCCACAGCCCAGTGGACTGTAACAGGCGCAGGTTCTGCGGTTATCGCACAGGGGGATAAAAATAAAAAATGCCCAAAAATCACGGCGGTGCACATTGGCATAATAACCGATTTGGGCATAAAGGACGCTAACAATATGGGTGCGGCAATGGCCCCTGCGGCAGCAAGAACTATTGCGGAGTTTTTAAAGGACACCGCCACACAGCCTGAGGATTACGATTTAATCCTCACTGGGGATTTGGGCTTTACAGGTTCCACACTTTTGCATCAGGTGCTTAAAATTGAATACAATTTGAATATTCAGTCGGTGCATAACGATTGCGGCCTGATGATTTATAACTTAAAGGAGCAGGATGTTAATTCCGGCGGCTCGGGCTGCGGTTGCAGTGCAAGCGTGCTTTGCTCCCATATTATTAAGCAAATGAAGCGTGGCAAATATAAAAAGGTGCTGTTTGTGGCAACAGGCGCACTTATGTCGCCCACCTCGGCAAAGCAGGGCCGGCCCATTCCCGGCATCGCCCACGGCGTGCTGATAGAATACTGAAAAACGCCCCTAACATCGTTAGGGGCAAAATTATTTAACTGATTTCCTGCTCGATGTCGTCAAAAAGGTCGTCATTGAAAAATTCTCTTATTGATATTTCAAGGCCGTCGCATATTTTTTGCAGGGATACCACACCGGGATTTTTGCTTTTATCATTAAGCATGCTGTAAATGGTTGAGGGGTTAATGCCGCTTATATTACCAAGGGCATTAATGGCTATATTTTTTTCCTTGCAAAGATTAACTATTCGCTGTGCTACCGCTTGTTTTATTTTCATAGTATCACCTTTAATATTATTGAATAGTTAAATTGTAAATGAATTTGGGATATATCGTGTGGGATATATCCCAAATTATTATTGACATCTGTTATTATGTGTTGTAAAATGAAACAGTAATCAGTTGTTGCTGATAAAACAGAGTAACCTGTTCCCATTCCGAACACAGCAGTAAAGCTCTTGCATAGTGTGCAAGGGCGCTTTTTTATTTGAAGGGGAGGAAAAATGAAAGAAAATATTAAATATATGCTGAAAAATTGGCTTTTGTGGGATAAAAAGAGCCTTGTATATTTTCTTATCCGTGTGCCGGCGCTTGTTTTGCAGCCCATTGTAACGGCATACATACCAAAGGCAATGATTGATTGCATTAATGACGGCGTAACCGTTGGCAGGCTTACACTTGTTGTTGGGCTTTTAAGTGTGCTGGTGGTTCTGACAACCTGGCTGGCGCCCTTTATGCAGGAGCTGTTAAACGGCAGTGCACGCATTATTCGCATGCGCTATGCTATGATTGCCTTTCGCAAAAATTTAAATACCGAATACACAAATATTGAAAGCCCCGAGGGCAGAGAGAAAAACAAAAGGGCTATGGAATTTTACCGCAGCTATTATTCAGGCTCGGCTGATTTTCTCGATTCCTGCAATCAGTTTTGCGTGTGTATTGTGGGAGTTGTAACCTCGCTGGCGTTGATTTATAAAATCAATATTGTTATGATTTTAATTATCCTTGCCACCTGTGTTTGTGAGTTTTTCCTGTTAAAATTTTTAAATGCAAAGGAAAAGAAAACAAAAGATAAGCGGAGCTCTGTATTTGTTCGTTTTGACTATTATTATAATTTAAGCCGTGATTTTTCCGCCGCTAAGGATATAAGATTATACGGCTTTACGGATTATTTTTTGCAGGCTGTTGCAAAAATAATTTATGAGCTTGAAGAAATCAACCAAAAATATATGCACCAAAGTATTAAGGTAGGCGGCACAAGGGCGCTGCTTAATCTTTTGCGTGAACTTGTTGCCTATGCTTATCTTACATATCTTGTTTGCAGGGGCAGGCTTTCTGTTTCAGATTTTATTTTCTATTTCGGCATTATAACCGGCTTTTCCAACTGGATAATGAACGCCGTGTATCAATATTCAAACCTTGAGCGCTGCTGCAACGATTGTGCCGCCTTTCGTGAATTTGTAGAGAGCACGGAGGAAAGCGAAAGCAAGCCCAATGTGAATTTTGACAGCGTTGATTCAATAGAATTTAAAAATGTTTCGTTTACATATCCCTCTGCGGATAAAAGCACAATTAACAATATGTCCTTTAAGGTAAGTAAGGGCGAAAATATTGCGATTGTAGGAGAAAACGGAGCAGGCAAAACCACGGCAATAAAGCTGCTTTGCGGTTTGTATTACCCTACAACAGGGGATATTTCGGTTAACGGAAAAAGCAGCCGTGATTTTTCCGCTAACAGCTATTTTAATTTGTTCTCCGCCGTGTTTCAGGATTATTATTTTATGCCCATGACCATTGCGGAAAATATTTGCACAACCTCAAATTATGATAAAGAAAAGCTTTATTCCGCATTTGATAAGGCAGGTATTTTGGATAAAATAAACACCCTGCCGAACAAAGAAAAATCCTATATGATAAAGGATGTTTATAAAGAGGCGGTGGATTTTTCAGGCGGCGAAAAGCAAAAGCTGCTGCTTGCAAAGGCAATTTACAAAAATGCGCCCATATTAATTTTGGACGAGCCTACTGCTGCTCTTGACCCTATTGCGGAAAATGAGCTGTATCTTAAATATAATGAAATGACCGATAATAAAATATCTTTCTTTATTTCCCATCGTCTTTCGTCAACAAGATTTTGTGACAGAATTTTGTTTATTAAGGATGGCAGGGTTGCCGAAAGCGGAACCCACGAGGAGCTGATGGCTCTAAAAGGTGCTTATTACAGAATGTATCAAATCCAAAGCTATTATTATAAGGAGAACGGAGGCGAGGCTGTATGAAAAATATAAAAACGGTTTTATCTGCCTTTCGTGAAATGCATCGCCTTGAAAAACGCCTTATTCCAACCTCCGTTATTGTGGCGCTTGTTACGGCGGTTATGCCCTTTATAAACATTTGGTTTACATCAAAAATTATAGATTTGCTTGATGGCGGCGCCGATATGAAGGACCTTGCGCTGTATATCGGCTTGGCTGTGGGCATAAATGCCGTGCTGTTTTTTATTAACTATTTTCTCGGTGATATGCAGTTTGCTTATCGCTCGTTGATGTATAATAAGGAGCTTAGGCGTATTTCGTCAAGGCTGTTCAGCGTTGAATACCAAAGGCTTGAAAACAGCGAGTTTAAAGAGCTGGTGCACAAGCATTCCGAGGCGCAGGACAGAGTTTTTTCTTCCTTTGTTCAGCTTACCTGGATGATGCGTGATTTCATATCGGGCGCATTTATGCTTATTATTTCAATAGTGATTATATTTCCCCTTTTTAAAATCGGCTTTAAAACAACAGGCAACTCGTTTTTTGAAAGGCCTGTGTTCTTGCTCACGATTTTCGGTGCAATTGCCGTTATGGCGGTTGTTATTCTTATAGTAGCCGTTAGAATGAACAAGGCTTGGTTTAAGGCGAGCGACGAGTATTCACGCCTTGACAGAATTTTTTATTATTTTCTCAATATGTTTTCCGATTACAACACGGGCAAGGAAATCCGTATTTACAAGGAGCAGGATTTAATTGAGCACACCGCCACGGACAGGCTCTTGACCGACGGCGAGCGAATTTTGAAAAAAGCCTCAATGAACACGGCAAAACAAAGCTCCTTTGTTGCTGTTTTAGGCGCTCTTGTGGGCTTTGGCATTTACCTTTTTATCGGTGTTAAGGGCTTGTACGGCTTGTTCGGTATCGGCTCGCTCGTGCTTTACTGCGGTGCCTTTATGCAGATAATCGGCGGCATAATGAAAATGGCGGTAACCTTTGGCAAAACCGCCGAAATGGTACCGCTGGTTAATTACTATTTTAAAATAGTGAATACCGAAGATGAAATGACCTACGGCGAAAAAGAACTTGATTTATCGGGCGGCTTTGAGATTGAGTTTAAAAATGTTTTCTTTAAATATCCGGGTGCGGAAAGCTACGCTCTGCAAAATGTTAACCTGAAAATCAAAAACGGCAGGCATCTTGCGGTGGTGGGCAGAAACGGCAGCGGCAAAACAACATTTATCAAGTTGATGTGCCGCCTTTATGATGTAACCGACGGCGAAATTTTGATTAACGGCGTTAACATTAAGGATTACACAAGGGACAGTATCGTTAAGCTGTATTCCGTTGTGTTTCAGGATTTCAAAATATTCTCCGTTTCACTTAAAGACAATGTTTGCGCAAATGCCGATTTTAACAATCACAGGCTTTATGCCTGCCTTGAAAATGCAAATATCAGGGACAGGGCAGAGCGACTGCCGAATAAGGAAAACACATATCTTTACAAGGATTTGGACAAGAGCGGTGTTGAAATCTCCGGCGGAGAGGCGCAAAAACTTGCCCTTGCAAGGGCATTATACAAGGACGCACCGGTTGTTGTGCTTGATGAGCCCACGGCGGCACTTGACCCCATTGCTGAAAATGAAATTTACAGTCGTTTTAATACTTTTGTGCAAAACAAAACCGCAATTTATATTTCACACAGGCTTTCAAGCTGTGCCTTTTGCGATGAAATCGCCGTGTTTGACAAATCGAGGCTTGTTGAAAGCGGCACTCATCAAGAACTTTTGGCAGCCCAGGGCAAATATGCCCGCCTTTGGAACGCACAGGCAAAATACTATGTGTGATAAAAGTTAAACAAAACTTAAACTAACCGATTTACCGCCGTGATTTGTTTGCAAATTATTAGTGCTGTGCTATAATGTATTTGAAAAGAGGCGAAGGCATTATGATGTGGATGATTTTTGCAATACTGTCGGCAGTTTTTGCAGCGTTGACATCAATACTTGCAAAGATAGGAATTGAGGATGTTAACTCCAACCTGGCAACCGCAATAAGAACGGTGGTTGTGGTATTTATGTCTTGGGGTATGGTGTTTATTACAAATGCCCAAAGCGGTTTGGCTTCGATTTCAAAGAAAAGCTGGATTTTTTTGATACTTTCGGGCATTGCCACAGGCGCATCATGGCTGTGCTATTACAGGGCAATACAAATGGGCGATGTTTCAAAGGTTGTGCCCATTGATAAATTAAGCGTTGTAATAACACTTGTGCTTGCATTTGTATTTTTGCATGAGGAGGTTAACGCCAAGTCGATTATCGGCTGTGTGTTAATTGCCGCAGGAACACTTTTAATGGTTTTATAATTTTTCAGTGTTGTTTTTGCAATTTACATTAATTTTCTACAAACAACTTTTTTTGTTGACGCTTTACCTTGTTAAAATTAGACAAAATTACATTTTTTTGTTGACAAACTGAGGCATGCGGCGTATGATGAGTACATAAAGAACGAGGGCGTTCCACAATAGGTGGAGCGCCCTCATTTTTTAGGTTTACGCATACTTTTAAATGGCAATGCGGCTTAATGTTATTTAAGTAGTAACGTAGGCATATAAACTATAGGAGGGATTTTTTATGAGTAAGTACACTAAGGAGCAAATCCTTAAGGAAGCAAAAGAAAACGGAGTAGAATTTATCAGGCTTCAGTTTACCGATTTGTTCGGTATTATGAAGAATGTGGCAATTACCTTGTCCCAGCTTGAAAAAGCACTTGACAATGATTGCATGTTTGACGGTTCGTCTATCGACGGCTTTGTAAGAATTGATGAAAGCGATATGTACCTTCATCCGGATTACGACACCTGGGCAATCTTCCCTTGGAGAAAGCACCAGAACGCACAGACAGCAAGGCTTATCTGCTCAGTATATAAGGCAGATAACAAAACACCTTTCCAGGGCGACCCGAGAAATGTTCTTCAAAAGGTTATTGACGAAGCTGCCGAGATGGGCTACGGCTTTAATGTAGGCCCTGAATGTGAGTTCTTCCTTTTCAAAACAGATGAAAACGGTGCTCCTACCCTTGAAACAGGTGACAAGGCAGGCTACTTTGACCTTAACCCTGTTGACCACGGCGAAAACTGCCGTAGGGATATTTGCCTTGCTCTTGAAGAAATGGGCTACACCATTGAGGCGTCCCATCACGAGGTTGCCGAGGGTCAGCATGAAATCGACTTCCAGTTCGGCGATGTAATGACCACCGCAGACAGAGTTATGACCTTTAAGCATGTTGTTAAAACCTATGCAACAAAGCACGGTCTTCACGCAACCTTTATGCCAAAGCCTGTTGAGGGCATCAACGGCTCGGGCATGCACACAAATATGTCGCTTTACGATATTAAAACAGGCAAAAATGTATTTGACGACCCTAACGGCGAGCTTGGCTTAAGCGAAACAGCTTATTCATTCATTGCAGGCATTATGGCTCATATCAGAGGCATTGCGGCAATTTCAAACCCAACCGTTAACTCATATAAAAGATTGGTACCGGGCTATGAGGCACCGTCATACCTTGTATGGTCAACCTCAAACAGATCATGCCTTGTTCGTATTCCTGCCGCAAGAGGCAAGGGAACAAGAGTTGAACTTCGTTGCCCTGACCCAACCTGCAACCCATACCTTGAAATGGCACTTTGCCTTGCAGCAGGCCTTGACGGTATTAAGAAAGGCTTAAAGCCCGCACCTGCTTATGACGAAAATGTTTTCGCATTAAGCGATGAGGAGCTTGCAAAGGAAGGTATTCAGTGCTTACCCGGCTCATTGCAGGAGGCAATTGCTTGTGCAGAGGAAGATCCGTTTATTAAGGAAACACTCGGCGCACATGTATTTAACAATTACATTGAGGGCAAAAAGGCTGAATGGGATTCCTACAAAACAGCTGTTTCTCAGTGGGAAATTAAGAGATATATGATTAACTATTAATCATATTTACATTACGGTTAAACGGGCATTAAAGCAAACGGCAGCGGCGTTGCGGCTGAAAAAGGCTGCCGGGCTTGCTTATCTGCCACCGGCAGCGCTCGTATGATTAAGACGGACGGCGTTACCGAAATTTTTGCAATGCAAAAATTGCATTTTAAAATTTCGAACACCTGAAAGTTAATCACACTCGCTTTATCTGCCACCGGCAGCGCTCGTATGATTAACCCTCTCTGTGGCATATATTGCCATTGAAAATCAGCATCCTTGGCTTAACACCGGGGTGCTGATGATTTAAGCACAATGGGGTGCGATTAACACATTGCGGATTTAGTGTTAACGTGCCCTTTTCTCTGTTTATTCTGTCTATAACAAACTTTAGGAGGAAAATTGAAAATGTCAGAATCAATACTTGCCACCATCGGCGATACTGTGTTTGGTGTGTGGTTTTTAATCGGTGCGGCATTGGTATTCTTTATGCAATGCGGCTTTGCCATGGTAGAAAGCGGCTTTACCAGGGCGAAAAATGCCGGTAACATCATTATGAAAAATCTTATGGATTTTTGTATCGGCTCAGTTATGTTCATTGTTATCGGCTACAGCTTAATGTTTGGCGAGGATTATATCGCAGGCTTGTTTGGCTTGCCGAATATGAACCTGTTAACAAATTATTCAGGCTCAAGCGCCGATTGGTCAAACTTTGTATTTAACCTTGTGTTCTGCGCCACTGCGGCAACAATCGTTTCAGGCTCAATGGCTGAAAGAACCAAGTTTTCATCATACTGCATTTATTCTGCGGTTATTTCCGCAGTTGTATATCCCATTGAGGCAGGCTGGATTTGGAACAGCAACGGCTGGCTTGCAAAAATGGGCTTCCACGATTACGCAGGCTCAACAGCCATTCACATGGTTGGCGGTATTGCGGCACTTATCGGCGCAATATTCCTTGGCCCCCGTATCGGCAAATATACTATTGATAAAAAAACAGGCAAGAAAAAGGCAAAGGCTATTCCCGGTCACTCATTAACCCTTGGCGCACTGGGCGTGTTCATTCTTTGGTTTGCTTGGTACGGCTTTAACGGCGCCGCAGCAAAGGATGTTGACACTCTTGCATCAATTTTTGTTACAACAACATTGGCTCCGGCTGTTGCTACCTGCACAACCATGATTTTCACTTGGATTAAGGACGGCAAGCCCGATGTTTCAATGTCGCTTAACGCCTCGCTTGCAGGTCTTGTAGCGGTTACCGCCCCCTGCGACTGTGTTGATGCTTTCGGCTCAATGATTATCGGCTTGGTTTCAGGCATACTTGTTGTAGTGGTTGTTGAACTGCTTGATAAAAAGCTCCATGTTGATGACCCTGTAGGTGCTGTCGGCGTTCACATGGCAAACGGTATTTGGGGCACAATTGCAGTGGGCTTGTTCTCAACCGGCTATGACGGAGTAGGCAAGGGCCTGTTCTACGGCGGCGGCTTTAAGCAACTTGGCATTCAACTTTTGGGCTTTGCGGCAGTTGCCACATGGACAGTGGTAATGATGATTATTGTGTTCACACTTATCAAAAAGACAAACGGCTTGCGTGTTACCGCCGAGGAGGAAATTAAGGGCCTTGACGCAACAGAGCACAACCTGCCGTCAGCTTATGCAGACTTTGTTCCTGCAAACGCTTTAATATCCTCGGGCACAACAACAGTTGCAATGCAGCCTGTTGAAAAGTCCGTTCCCGTTGAAACCTACACCACAAAGACAGACGCTGTTCTTTCAAAGGTTGTTATGATTTTCAACCCCTCAAAGTTTGAAGAACTTAAGGAGGCTATGAACGAAATCGGCGTAACAGGTATGACAGTTACAAATGTAATGGGCTGCGGCGTTCAAAAGGGTCACATCAGAAAATACCGTGGTGTTGAGATTGAGGAAATGAGCTTGCATCCAAAGATGAAGCTTGAAATGGTAATCTCCGCTGTTCCTGTTAAATCAGTTGTTGAAACAGCAAGAAAGGTTCTTTACACAGGCAATATCGGCGACGGCAAGATTTTCGTTTACGATGTTGACGATGTGGTTAAGGTTCGCACAGGCGAGCACGGCTACGATGCTCTCCAGGGTGTGGACGATGAATAATAAAATTTAACAAAATGTTAGCAAACGAGAAGGACATTTTGCCCTCCTCGTTTGTGAAATTTTATATGTTAGGAGAGGTAAATATGTTAAGAGAGGGACAGGTTAGAATTCCTTCCGGTTGTGCTATAGCCGCAATCATTGACAGAAAGGGTAAGCTTATTAACGGCTCCGAAATCATTAAGTCAATTGCGCTTATGCACGACAGGTCAAACGGTCTTGGCGGCGGCTTTGCGGCTTATGGTATCTACCCTGAACACAAGGAGGAATATGCAATCCATGTGTTTTATGACACCGCCGATGCAAAAAAAGCTTGCGAGGAGTTCTTATTTAAACATTTTAACATTGATGTTGCCGAAAAAATACCCACAAAAAAGGTTCCGTCAATTGAAAACGGACCCGATATTTGGCGCTATTTCGGCAAGGCAAACAGGGTAAGAATGAAAAATTCCCGTATGGATGAGCTTGAATATGTGGCACAGTGCGTTACAAAGGTAAATAATTCCATTGACGGTGCTTACATTTTTTCAAGCGGCAAAAATATGGGCTGCTTTAAGGCCGTTGGTTACCCTGAGGATGTGGGCGAGTTTTATATGCTTGACCAATACGACGCATATATTTGGACTGCTCACGGCAGATTTCCAACCAACACACCGGGCTGGTGGGGCGGTTCGCATCCCTTTAATATTCTTGATTGGTCAATTGTTCATAACGGCGAAATTTCATCATACGATGCAAACAGAAGATATATAGAGCAGTTCGGCTACATTTGCACAATGCAAACGGATACCGAGGTTATTACATATTTGTTTGACCATTTATTGCGCCATCACAATTTACCCATTGAGGTTGCGGCAGATGTTTTAACCGCACCCGAATGGGCTGAAATTGACAGAATGGACGATGAAAAAAAGGAATATTTTACAAATCTTCGCTCAATTTACAGCGGTGCTTTAGTTAACGGCCCATTTTCTGTAATACTTGGCTCTAACAAGGGGCTTTTGGCAATTAACGACAGACTTAAGCTCCGTTCGCTAACAGCGGCAACAAAGGGCGACAGGGCATATTTTGCCAGCGAGGAATCGGCAATCAGAATAATTTGCAAGGACCCTGATAAGGTGTGGTCCGTTTCAGGCGCAGAGCCTGTATTTATTCCTCTTGAAATTGAAGATGAGGAGGCGGATTATTAATGATTAACTATATTCCCAGAAGATTTACCATTATTCGTGACAAGGAATTGTGCATTAACTGCGGCTGCTGTGTGCGCCAGTGCTCAAACGAATGTCATTTTTACGCAGACGATGAAAAAACCGTGCTTTCAAAATCAAATGATTGCGTGGCATGCCACCGCTGTGTTGATTTGTGCCCCACAGGCGCATTGAGAATTGAAAAATATGTTTGCGATTACCGTGAAAATGCCAACTGGACACCACAGTTCCAGCAGGAAATTTGCAGGCAGGCAAACACAGGCTCAACGCTTTTGTCGGCAATGGGTAATCCAAAGCCCTTTCCAATTTATTGGGATAAAATTTTGCTTAATGCCTCACAGGTTACAAACCCGTCAATAGACCCACTTCGTGAGCCTATGGAGATAAGAACCATTTTGGGCCGCAAGCCAGAAAAACTGGAGGTTGAGCGCAAGGGAAAATCAATTACAAAAATGCCACCCCAGGTAATGATAGAAACACCCATTATGTTTTCTGCCATGAGTTTTGGCTCAATTTCCCTAAACGCTCAAAAAAGCCTTGCAATGGCGGCTGAAAACCTGGGCACTCTCTTTAACACCGGCGAGGGCGGCCTGCACCCGGATTTAAAGGATTATGGCAAATACGCCGTTGTTCAGGTTGCGTCGGGCAGGTTCGGCGTTCACAAGGGCTATCTTAACAATTCAAGGTTTATTGAAATTAAAATCGGTCAGGGCGCAAAGCCCGGTATCGGCGGCCATTTACCCGGAGAAAAGGTAAATGTTGAGGTTTCCAACGCACGTATGATACCCGAGGGCTCTGACGCTATTTCTCCTGCACCGCACCACGATATTTATTCTATTGAGGATTTGCGTCAGCTTATCTGGAGCTTGAAGCAGGCATCTAACGGCGAAAAGCCCGTGTCTGTAAAAATTGCCGCTGTGCACAATGTTGCGGCAATTGTTTCAGGCTGTGCAAGAGCAGGCGCAGATATTATTGTAATTGACGGCTTCAGAGGCGGCACAGGCGCTGCACCCACAAGAATTAGGGACAATGTAGGTATTCCCATTGAGCTCGCCCTGGCGGCTGCCGACCAAAGATTAAGGGATGAGGGTATCCGTTCATCGGTTTCGCTTGTTGCGGCAGGCTCTTTTAGGTGTTCAAGCGATATAGTTAAGGCAATTGCCCTTGGCGCAGACGCCTGCTATGTTGCGTCTGCTGCCCTTATAGCTATGGGCTGCCACATGTGCCAAACCTGCAACACAGGCAAGTGCAATTGGGGCATTGCAACCCAAAGACCTGATTTAACAAGGCGCCTTAACCCTGAAATTGCCCATGTTAGGGTAGAAAACCTTATTAATGCCTGGAATCACGAGATTAAAGAGATTATGGGCGGCATGGGTATCAACTCCATTGACTCCCTAAGGGGCAACAGATTAATGCTCAGAGGTATTGGATTAACGGAAAAGGAACTGCAAATACTTGGCATTAAGCATGCCGGAGAATAGAGAGGGGTGGTTTGTTGAAAAAGGTATTCGCAAGAGAGGAGCTGTGCATAAACTGTCATCTTTGCGAGGTTTATTGCAAAACCGCTCACTCACAATCAAAGGATGTATTAACAGCAAATAAATATGAAAATCCCGCACCTGTTTCAAGGGTTACGGTGTATGGCGACAGATGTGCTTCTGTAGCGGTTAATTGCCGCCATTGCGACGACCCGGCCTGCGTTAAGGCCTGCATTACAGGGGCGATGACCAAGGATAAAAAAACGGGCACAGTTTCTGTTGATACAGGCAAGTGTATAGGCTGTATGACTTGCCTTGCAGTATGCCCGTTGGGTTGTATAAAAACAGGCACATACGCCGTTAAGTGCGATTTGTGCAAGGGTGAGGATATGCCTGCCTGTGTTAAAAATTGCCCTAACAAGGCACTTGTCTATATGGATTTAGGGGGTGCCGAGTAATGAAATATATTATAATAGGTGCTTGTGCGGCAGGGCTTTCCGTTGCAGAGAGCATCAGGAAAAACGATAAGGACGGCGAGGTAACAATTATTACCCGTGAGGCTTTTTTGCCCTACTCACGCCCGTCTATAAGCTATTATCTCAAGGGCAAGGTAACCCAGGGCGATATGCTTTTAAGAAAGCCTGCTTACTATAAGCAAAATAACATTAATGTTATTACCTCCACCGAGGTTAAGGCTATTGATGTTAACGCAAAAACTGTTAAGGCAGGCAGAAAAACCTATTCTTACGACAAGCTTTGCCTGGCAACAGGCTCAAAGCCCTTTGTTCCACCCATGAAAAATGTTGAGGGTAAGGCAAATGTTTTCACATTTCTTGATTTGCAGTCTGCAAAGGATGTTAAAAAAGCTGCTGACGAAAACACAAGGGCTGTTGTTATCGGCGGCGGTCTTATCGGTATGAAGGCTGCCGAGGGCTTGTCTAAAATATGTAAAAGCGTTGATGTGGTTGAGTTCGCACCACGGATTTTGCCCTCAATACTTGATGAAAAATCGGCAAAATATGTTAAAAAATACATCGAAGAACAGGGAAATATTAAATTCCATCTTCAAAACACAATTGTTGAGGCAAAATCAAAGGGCAAAACCATAAAATCGGTAATTTTAAAAAGCGGCAAGGAACTTAAGTGTGATATGCTGGTGGTTGCCGTTGGTGTTCGCCCGGAAACCGTGCTTGCGGAAAACGCAGGCCTGAAGGTTGACAGGGGAATTATAACCAATGACCAAACCATGCAAACAAGCGCACCCGATGTTTATGCCTGCGGCGACTGCTGCGTGTCAACAGATATGCTTGACGGCTCACGCAAGATAATTGCTTTGTGGCCCAACGCAGTGCAACAGGGCAGAGTTGCCGGCTCGCAAATGTCGGGTGGCAATGAAACAATCGGCGGCACATATTCAGTTAACGCTATTGATTTTTACGGCTTGCGCATTTGCACCTGCGGCCTTATTAACGCACAGGGCGACGAATATTTTGACAGGGTTAAGCAAAACGGCGATGAATACAAGCGCCTGATATTTAAGGATGATTTGCTGGTTGGTTTTGTGCTTATTAATTCAAGCACCAACGCAGGCATTTATACAAACCTTATATCAAACAAGGTTTCACTTAGCACCGTTAGCGGCGATATTATGGCTACACCCACTGTGTTTATGTTTGACAAGGCAACAAGAACACAAAAACTTGTGGGCAATAAAGAGGGGGTTAAATTATGATTGAAGCAGGACTGAGAAGATATGAGGAAGTAAATGACGAAATCAAATTGGACCTTGAAAAAAAGAACAAGTGCATTGTTAAGGATGTTAACGGCCAAAGGTATATCGGCTGCGCCCTTGACAGCGGCAAAACCATTGAGGTTTACGGCACACCGGGCAACGATATGGCATGCTATTTAAACGGTGGCAAGGTTGAGGTGTTCGGCAACTGCCAGGACGCTGTGGGCAACACCATGAACGGCGGCGAAATTATTGTGCACGGCCACAGCGGCGACGCTATGGGTTACGGCATGCGTGACGGGCAGATTTATATTAAGGATAATGTTGCCTGCCGTGGCGGTATCCACATGAAGGAATTTAGGCAAATGCGACCGGTTCTTGTTATCGGTCAAAACGCAGGCTCGTTCCTTGGGGAATATATGGCCGGGGGCACAATTGTTTTGCTTGGCCTTAATATTAAGCGTGGAGAAAAGCTTTTCGGCACTCACTGTGCGTCGGGTATGCACGGAGGAAAGATATTTGTTCGTGGCAGCTTTCCCAAGGAGTATTTAAGCGATAACATTAAAGTAACAAGCCTTGATGAAACCGATTTGGAGGAGCTTGAGGGCTATGTTAAAAAGTATTGCAAATACTTTGATGCGGATTATGATTTTATTATGTCGAAACCATTTAAAAAACTTGTTCCGGCAACTTCACGACCCTATGCAAATTTATACACACCAAACTAAAGGAACAAATCGTTGATAAAGAAATTATAGTTATTGTGGAGGGGGAGTAATGTTTAATTCTTTACACGAGGAATGCGGAGTTTTCGGCATTTTTGAAAATAAAACCACCTATGTTGCACAGTCTGTTTATCTTGCACTTTTTGCATTACAGCACAGGGGGCAGGAAAGCTGCGGCATAGCTGTTAACGACGACGGAGTTTTTAACCACTATAAGGGGGACGGCTTGGTTCCCGATGTTTTCCCGAAGGACAGGCTTGACCGCCTCGGTATGGGCAATATGGCAATAGGCCATGTGCGCTATTCCACAACCGGGGGCAAAAGCATAAACAATATTCAGCCCCTTGTTATCAGGCATATTAAGGGTAATCTTGCCCTTGCACATAACGGAAATCTTATTAATGCAAGTGATATAAGAAAGACATTTGAGCTTAACGGCGGAATTTTCCACGGCACAAGCGACACCGAATCAATAGCCTATGCCATTGTTTCAAATCGCCTTTATTCAAGAAGCACCGAGGAGGCTATTGAAAAAACAATGAAGCACCTTAAGGGTGCGTATTCCTGCGTGGTTATGACAGCAACCAAGCTGATTGCCTTTCGTGACCCTAACGGTTTCAGACCGCTGTGCATTGGTAAAACCGATGACGGCGCTTGGTGCGTGAGCAGTGAAAGCTGCGCCCTTGACGCTATCGGCGCAAAGTTTGTGCGTGATGTTTTACCCGGCGAAATTGTAACCGTTGATACGCAGGGGGTTCATTCAAACACAAAAAACTGTGTGCAAAAGGGAACGCTTTGCGTTTTTGAGCACATATATTTTGCAAGACCCGACAGTGTGATTGACGGCGCATCAGTTGAACATTCAAGAATGCGTGCAGGTGCCTTTCTTGCCAAGGAAAGTCCTGTTGACGCCGACATTGTTATAGGCGTTCCCGACAGCGGGCTTGACGCCGCCTTGGGCTATGCAAACGAAAGTGGGATACCCTACGGTATCGGCTTTATAAAAAACAGATACATAGGCAGAAGCTTTATTCAGCCCTCACAAAACCAGCGTGAGGATGCAGTAAGAATTAAGCTTAATGTTATTAAGGAAAATATTAAGGGTAAGCGAGTTATTATGATTGATGATTCAATAGTTCGTGGAACTACATGTGCAAGAATTGTTAACCTACTCCGTGAGGCAGGGGCAACAGAGGTGCACATGAGGGTTTCATCGCCGCCCTTTAGATACCCATGCTATTTCGGCACGGATGTTGACAGCAGAGAAAACCTGATTGCCTGCAAGTATGATTCCGTTGATGAAATTGCCAAGGTTATCGGCGTTGACAGCCTTGCGTATCTATCAATTGAGGCAACTCACAAGCTTGCCGAAAATTCGGCAGTGGGTTTTTGCGACGGTTGTTTTACCGGCAAATATCCCATTGAAGTTCCAAAGGAACAGCCAAAGGATAAGTTTGAGGAAAAAATGAATAAGTTTACAACTTATTATCAGGTTTTGGATTAAAGGAAAACGGGCACTGATTTAAAAATCAGTGTCCGTTTTATCAATTATATTAGTTATATTCGTAATAAAGTGCGTTTGCAATATTCATGGGCTTTAGCCTGTATGTGATTTGGTTAATAAGTGTTTTAAGTTTGTTTTTGCTGAACTCTATGTTGTTTTCACACTTAATTGCAGGCAGCGTGTTCCCTGAAAAATCAATGCGCTTTTCCTCATTGGGCAGCAGGCAAAAATAGTTATCGTTCACATCCTTGCTGTCAATATAAACATATTTTGCGTATTTGTCTGATTTAATAATCAGTTGGCCGTTTTCCAGCCTTGCGCTGATTTTTGCCCTTTCAAGGGTGGGCACATTGTCAAAACAATATTTTTTATCATCAAAGCTGACTGATAAAACCTCGTTTGAATCAAGTGCCTTTATTTTAACGGTGGTTATGCTGTTGGGGGCAAGAACTTCCGTTATTTCCTTTTCCGAAACAACCTTGTTGCCGTTCATTATAACCGCCTTGGCGTTGAATTTCTTTTCATAAACGGTGTCGTTTGTAATGAAAAGGGTATCATTCTTAAGGCTGACTGAAACAGCTGCAAAAAAATCGGTTGCCAAATACATTAAGGCCTTGGGCACTCCTAAAAAGTCAACGGATGACCAGCTGGGGCAGCTCCAAACATCGTTTAACTGCCAAAACAGTGCGCCGTTGCATCTGCCCTTGTTGCGCCTGAAATGCTCGGCGGCGCTTTTAACACATTCGGCCTGAACAATTCCCGTTAAATAGGGCAGGTCGTCAAAATGAACAGGATCGTCAAATCTGTCTTTAAGGTAAAACATCATTTTTTCATTGCCGCCCACACATTTTTGGTGGCTCATAAACGCATCTGACGCCAAATCAAGCTGGCTGTCGTCTGCAAAGGTTTTTATTGCCTCCATTGACGGCAGTGATTCCAACCCGAATTCAGACATAAACCTGGTGTAGCGCTTTTCATAATAGTTAAGTGGCTTAAGTCCGTGCCAAACATTCCACATGTGGGTGTCACCCACGCCGTCGGCAGTGTTTTTGCTAAAGGGCTTATCTCCCAAGGGGGAGGTGGGTATGTAGTCAATTTCCGTTAAATCCTTAATACTTTCAGGCAGCTTGTGGTAGAAAAAGTCAATGTAAGCCTTAACAATTTCAGTGTTTCTCGGCAAATATGAGAACATAGCTTCAAGCTCGTTGTTGCCGCACCAAAGGGCAAGGCTTGGGTGGTGTTCAATTCGCTTAACATTTACCTGCGCCTCCTCAATACAGCTGTTTAGAAAATCAGGCTCGTAAAAGGGGTACATTAAGCAGGCGTAGCAAAAATCCTGCCAAACAAGTATTCCCAGCTCGTCGCAGCGGCTTAAAAAATAATCGCTGGCATATTCGGCGCCGCCCCACAATCTCAGCATATTAAAGTTTGATTTAATGCATAAATCAAGGTAATAATCAACGGTGCCGTTGTCTGCATCCTCGGGGATTGCCGCAAATGGTATTACGCATGCGCCCTTTGCAAAAATGCTTTTGCCGTTAAGCACAAATTGAAAATTTGTGCCGTATTCGTCAGGGGCTTGGTTAAGTTTTATTGAACGAATACCGATTTTCTTTTCAACGGTCATTTCTTCATTTTTAAACACAACGGTGTAAAGTGGCTGAGCTTTACGCTCACTTATATCATGTGTTTGCCATAACTCGGGATTTTCAATTACAAAACGGCCGTTGCTGCCGTCAATTCTTTCTCCGCCGGGGGTTAAAACAAAAATTTCCTGTGCGTTGTCGGCAGAGGCGTTAATCACGGCGATGTTATCGTCAAAGTGCTGCTTAATAACAGTGTTCTCTATTCTTTTGTTGTAGCATACAATCTCTATCGGTTCAATGTATTTGTAGGGAACGCAAGGGCCCCAGTCCCAGCCAAAATGGCAGGAGGCCTTACGAAGATATGCTGCACCGTTAATGCCGTTGTTGTTGGGTGGGAGCGGTTTATCCTTTTGTTTGCCCACAATATAATCAACTGAACTTGAAAGCTCAATTTTTAATGTGTTCTTTCCCGGAGTCAGCAGATTTTTAATGTCATAATCAATGGGAATGTGCACATTCTTGCTCCTGAAGGCAAGGCGGTCGTTAATGTAGCAGCTGCAAATGGTGTCAATTTTATTGCAGCAAATGTGAACATTGCCGTATGACAGCATTTCATCGCTTATATCAAAACTGCCCTCAATTATCATTTTTTCCTTTTCAACCCTGTTAACAACCTCGTCTGCATTTTTGCAAACAAGTGGATTTTCAATGGCGTTGGCCTTTATAAGCTCGCCGAAATCTGAAAAAGGTGCGCTTGCGGTAAATGGCTTAAAGCCGTTGATTTTAACTGTTACATCATTGCTGATAACTGTCTTTTCCATAAAAACTCCCAAAAATAAAATTTGTACTGTTATGTTACCACATTTTTGCGGTTGTGTAAACAGTACAAATTTTTGTTATATATCGTTATTTAATTAAAAAACGGTGTAGCCTGCCTCTGTGATAGCGTTAATAATTGCGCTGTCGTCAACAGGGGCGTTCAACTCAACCTCAACGGTTTTGTTTTCGTGGCTGGCCGTTGCGCTTTCTACCTGGGGCAGTGCCTCAACCGCCTTTTTAACTGTTGCCTCGCAGTGGGGGCACATCATTCCGTCAACATTAAATGTTTTTTTCATTGTGTTTTCCTCCTTAATTTCAATATTTACGGATTTAATTTTTTTATCTCGTTTGGTGCTTTGAATGTTAATCAAATTAAGCCTCAGTGCGTTTGAAACAACGCAAAAGCTTGACAAACTCATTGCAGCCGCACCGAACATGGGGCTTAAAGTCATTCCGTTAATGGGTATCCAAAGACCTGCGGCAAGGGGTATACCTATAATGTTATAAATAAATGCCCAAAACAGGTTTTCCTTAATATTTGTAAGAGTGCGCCTGCTCAGCCTGATAGCCGCCGCAACATCGCTGAGCTTGCTGTTCATTAATACCACATCTGCGGCATCAATTGCAATGTCGGTGCCTGCGTTAACGGCAATGCCCACATCCGCACGGGTCAGGGCAGGGGCATCGTTAATTCCGTCGCCTACCATTGCAACCTTGCCCTGCTCCTTAAGCTTGCGAACAACGCTTTCCTTGCCGTCGGGCAAAACATCGGCTATTACCATGTCAACCCCTGCCTGCTTGCCTATTGCGTTGGCGGTTTTGGCATTGTCGCCTGTTAGCATAACTACCTTAATGCCCATGTTTTTTAGTTGCCTGATTGCCTCAGGGCTGTCTGCCTTTATTGTGTCGGCAACGGCAATAATGCCTAAGGGCTTGCCGCCGTAGGCAAAGAACATTGGGGTTTTGCCCTGCAACGATAATTCGCTTGCTTTTTCCTTTAACTCATCATCAAGCTCTGTTTGTGATGAAATGTATTTTAAGCTGCCGCCTACAAGCGTTTTTTCGTTGTATTCTGCCTGCAAGCCGTTGCCTGAAAGCACTTTGAAATTATCAACATCAAATTTATCAATGCCCTTTTCGTCGGCATAATCAACAATTGCCCTTGCCAGGGGATGCTCGCTTTTACATTCGATTGAATATGCCATTGAAAGCAGCTGATTTTCGCTTGTGTTAAAGGGGATAATGTCTGTAATTTTTGGTGCGCCTTGGGTAATTGTTCCTGTTTTGTCAAGAGCGGCAATTTGTATTCTGCCTGTTTCCTCAAGTGAGGCGGCGGTTTTAAACAAAATGCCGTTTTTAGCGCCTATTCCGTTACCTACCATTACGGCAACAGGGGTTGCAAGTCCTAAGGCGCAGGGGCAGCTGATTACCAAAACGGATATACCCCTTGATAGTGCGTAGCCGAACTCGTGACCGGTAAACAGCCAAACGAAAAATGCTACCAGCGCAATGCCTATAACTGTGGGAACAAATACTCCTGAAACCTTGTCGGCAATTTTGGCAATGGGTGCCTTGGTTGCGGCAGCGTCGCTTACCATTTTAATGATTTGGGAAAGGGTGGTGTCCTCCCCAACTCGGGTTGCTTGGCATTTAATGTAGCCCGATTGGTTGATTGTTGCGGCGCAAACATTGTCGCCCTCAGCCTTGTCAACAGGTATGCTTTCGCCTGTTAACGCCGATTCGTTGATTACGCCGCTGCCCTCAATAATCACACCGTCAACGGGTATGCTGTCCCCGGGCTTTACAATGAAAACATCGTCCTTTTTAACCGCTTCAATGGGCACGGTTTCCTCTTTGCCGTTTTTCAGCACCGTTGCGGTTTTTGGGGCAAGGTCCATAAGACCCTTTAATGCGTCTGTGGTTCTGCCTTTTGAATATGCCTCCAGCATTTTGCCCACCGTAATCAGCGTTAAAATCATAGCCGCCGACTCAAAGTAAAGCTCGTGCGCCATGTGGGCCATTCCCGAATGCTCGGGCAGGGTCATTTTAAATACTATATATACGCTGTAAATAAACGATGCGCCTGCACCCATGGCAACAAGGGTGTCCATATTAGGCGACCTGTTGATTATGCCCTTAAAGCCGTTAATAAAGAATTTTTGGTTAATTACCATAACAATTGCCGTCAAAATCATTTCGGCAAGGCCTATTGCAACGCTGTTGTCGGTAAAAAAGCTTGGCAGCGGCCAGCCCCACATGGCGTGCCCCATTGAAATATACATAAGGGGCAGTAAAAATACCAGTGAAGAAATCAGCCTGTTTCTGGTGGATTTTAATTCAGTGTTTTCAAGCTCGCTGCTTTTTGGGATTGATGCCTTATTGTCGCCGTTTTTCAGGCTTGCGCCGTAGCCTGCCTTGGTAACGGCGTTTATTATTGTGTCGGGGGGAACATCGCCCTCAACACCCATGGAGTTTGTCAGCAGGCTTACGGAGCAGCTTTTAACCCCGTCAACCGTGCTTACCGTCTTTTCTATCCTTGCGCTGCAGGCGGCACAGCTCATTCCGGTAATGTTATACTGTGTCATATTCCACCTTCTTTATTTCATCAGTTTTTTTATTGTTTTTAAAAGGTCGTCAACGGTTTCGGTTTTGCCTGCAATAATGTCATCGGTGACACAGGTTTTAATGTGGGTTGCCAAAAGCTCCTTGTTAAAGGAGTTAAGTGCGGCGTTTGCCGCCGCCACCTGGTTAATTATATCTGTGCAGTAGGCATCGTTTTCAAGCATACCTCTAATGCCCCTGATTTGACCTTCAATTCTGTTTAGTCTGTTAACAAGTGATTTTAATTCATCGTCTGTTCTGTGCCTTTTTCTGTCACAGCAGCAACGCTCGCATTTATCCATATCAGCACCTCTTTCTGCACATATAATATACCCTATGGGGGTATTTGTCAAGGGCTGTTTTTCAGCTTTTTTCACACATTTATTTTTAATGCATAAGCTGCAATTATGCATATATAAAACAATTTATACACCGACAGCCCTGCAAGATTGACAAGCGCACGCTTGCGTGGTATCATTAATTTGGTAATTACAAAAACGGATAGAGGAGAATTTTTATGAAATGTTTTAACTGTAATTCGGAAATCCCTGAAAATTCGGGCTTTTGCCCAAACTGCGGCGCAAAGCAAGGCTCCACTGTGCAGCCCCCTTACGAGGCTTCGGCGCAGCCCTCGTATCAGGCACCGCAACAGCAGCCGGTTTATAACGCCCAACCTCAGCAAGCACCATATCAGCCTGCTCAACAGGGCGAATATTATGCCCCAAATCCGGCTTATCAGCAGTATAATGCTCCGCAAATGCCAATAGCACCCGCTCCCAAAAAGAAGAGCAAGGCACCTGTTATTGTTGTGTGTGTTGTTGTGGGTATTATCATTCTCGGCATTATTTTGGCAGTGTTCCTTGCTCCGTCGTCTATTGAGGCCGGCGAACTTGACGGCAACACCTACACAAATGAATCCGTAGGCCTTGTTTTCGACGCACCTAAGGATTTTACAATCTCTAAGCCCGGTAAAAGTGAAATGGAGGACTCTTTGGACGAAAGCAACAAGGAGGTAAGCGGTAAGATTGAAAAGGATGATGATGGTAATTATTACTATACCGAGGAGGATGCGGATACAAGGCAGTATTATGAGTTTTCTGCAGAGTATGAAAATGACGGCGATTCCTCCTATGAGTATGCAATCGTTGATACCTACCGTTACACCAATGGCTCAAAGAGCTATTATGAGGACGGCGACCTGCTTGATGTTTTGGAAGAGGATGTTGACACCCTAAACGAAACAGTCAGCGAGCTTAACCTTGACCTTAAAAAAGGCGATGAATACACAAAGAAAATCGGCGACAACGAATATACCTGCTATGATTACACCGCAAGCACAGACTTTTTAGGCAGTAATGTAGAGGTTTCCGTTACTTTTGCAATTTATGATCGTGGCGGCGACGCAGTTGTTATTGAAAGTGCAGTTGTTAATTTCGGTCAGGAAAACGGCAAATACACCTCACAGTCAATACTTGACCTGTTTGAGGCCGAATAAAATTACAGGTACGGAGGGACGGTATCGTCCCTCTTGTTTTTTTGCAATATAATGTCGATTTAAAATGCTTGAAATTATGCCTGTTTTGTGGTACAATTTTGTAAAATGTATATAGGAGGTACATATTATGGCTATGACTTATGAGTCAATCGTTGAGGCTGCAAGAAACAAGTTCAGCGATGTTAACGTTTCATCTGTTCAAGGCACAATGGCTTTCCAAATCAATATTGAGGGTAAGGCTGCAAGCGGAATTTTCTATATTGAAATTAAGGACGGCAAGGTTAATGTTGAGCCTTATGAATATTATGACAGAAATGCTATCATTACTATGAACGGCACAAACTTCATTAAGCTTATTAACGGCAAGCTTGACCCGGTTGTTGCTTTCACAACAGGCAAGCTTAAGGTTGACGGCGATGTAAATGCGGCGCTTGAAATGATTAAGTTTATTAAGTAAAAAATGCAAAAATGCCCGTAGCTTTTCACGGCTGCGGGCACTTTTCTATTTAACTCTTTTTCTTATATCCGACAAAACCTTTTTTTCAATTCTTGAAACATAGCTGCGGCTTATATTTAGCCTTTCCGCAACCTCCCGTTGGGTAAGGGGGCGCTTGTTGTTAAGGCCGTATCTTAAAATTATTATTTCCTTTTCCCTTTGGTCGGACATATTTTCAATTATTTTTGACACCTGCTCCCACTGGGTTTTGGTTTCAAGGTTTTCCGCCAAATCGTTGCTGTCGCTTATAATATCTTCAATGGTCAGCGGGTTGCCGTCCTTGTCGGTATCAATGGCGTCGCTTAAATGAATGTCGTTATTTTGCTTTTTTATGTTGCGAAAATGCATTAAAACCTCGTTTTCAATGCACCTTGAGGCATAGGTGGCAAGCCTTGTGCCCTTGGTGTAATCAAAGGTGTCAATTGCCTTTATAAGGCCGATTGTGCCTATTGAAATAAGGTCGTCGGTATCGTTGGTTTTTGAATAATATTTTTTAACAATATGGCTTACAAGCCTTAAATTTCGCTCAATCAAAACGGCACGGGCGTTTTTGTCGCCGTTTGCCATTTTTTCAAGGTATGCGTATTCCTCTTTTGAGTTTAACGGCTTCGGGAATGACGAGCCGTTTTGAATGTGCAAAATAAAATACAAAATATTTGCACTTAATGCCGATAATAATGCTGAAAGCATAAATCTCTCCCCCTAATCTTGTAATGATAAATATGATTTATGCCTTTACAAAAATAACTTTTTAATATAAATTTTATAAATAAAGCGGCTATTTGCTTGCTAATTTTGTGAGAATGTTATATAATTAACAAATAGTTAACAAATTCATTTTTTGGAGAGGGTTTATATGAACTCTTTATTGTTCAACTTTGCAAGGCGTTCAATACTTATTCCCTTGGTGGTAACGCTTTTGGCTCTTGCGGCTTCATTTGTTGCAATGCCAAGGCTTGTTGCCTCATCAAATAACGAAACGCCCATTGTTGCAAACCAGGTTGATGTTGCCGACTATAAGCTGACTGATTTTGACAGCTTTAAGTCCCTTGAAAAGGAAACCTACATAGGCAATATCAGCATTGAAAATCTTAATATTAACAGCGCCGTTGTTTACGGCTCCGGCGATGAGCTTGACGCCTTGATTATGAAAAAGGGCTCAACTGAACCCTGGACCACCGGCTCAATGGTGGTTACGGGCACCAACACAAAAAGCCAATTCAATTATTTGCACGGCGCCCAAATCGGCGACGGTGTTAAGCTGGAGGTTTATAAGCATTCAACCTACAGCTACAAAATAAGCGGCATAAAATACGGTGTTGAAGAAAATGATTTAAAATCATATTTTAAAAACAACACGCTGGTTTTGTGCCTTCCCTACACTAATTTTTACAGTGTTGACCAGGATAATCTTTACACAGTTTATACTGCTGATTTAGTTAATGGGGGTGATACCGTTGACTAACGGAAAAGTAAAATACTATCTTATGGTACTGCTTAACTTTGCATTATCAATGGTGCTTGCCCTTTCAATTTTTGTTTTAACCTTCAGCGTGGGCATAATCGGTATGTTTTCCTCCTCGTCATTTGTGGAGTCAAAGCTCCAAAGCTGCCAGCAGCAGGCGATTGAGGGCTTTAGCACCGAGCTTGAAAAATATGACGGCAAGGTTGATGTGCCCATTGAGGTTATGACAAAATCAATAACACAAAGGGATATTAACGTTATATTCAGCACCGTTACAAAAAACTTTCTTTACAGCTATTCCACAAGGTTTTCCGATGATGAGGATTTGTATAACAGCATAAAATCATCAATGACCGAATATTGCAACACCAACGGCATAAGCGCCTCGGATGCGGAGGTTTCAAAGGCGGCTTGTTTGGCGGTTGACGCTGCAAACGAGTATTTCGGCGGCAATGCAACGGCAAATGTGCGCCTGTTTAAGCTTGCTCAAAGCAAAATTATGGTTTATCTTATTGTGATACCTGCGGTGCTTTTGGTTGCGTCAATAGTTATTCTTGATTTGGTTAATTACGGCAGGCACAGAAAATACAGCTATATCGGCATGGGCATTGTAACGGCAGGTTATTTGCTGGTTTTGGTTCCCACAATTTCAAATTTGCTGGGTCCTATCGGCAAATATAAATTCTGCGATAACTATGTTTATAACCTGGCGGTAAAGTCTTGCTGGACCTCTGTTGTGCAAATTGCAATAACCGTCGGCGCAGTGGCAGTTGCCTTTGGTATTGTTATGCTTTTCAGAAATTACAGATATTTTAAAAACAAGAATGTGGAGTTTACGGCGGTTAAGGAAACCAACGCACAGCTTCGCAACGAATATATTGAGGAGTTGGAGGCTAAACGGCAAAAGGACGGCAAAACCCAAGATGAACCCCACAACAAAGAAAAAATATTGCTTAAAATAGATTTTGATGATGAATAACAAACCTAAGTGGCACACTAAAATTACTCAAACGATATAACAAAACCACGAGCGAATATATAAAACAAATGTTGTAACCGTTGATTTTATAAAACCTCGGGTTTATAATCAAGAAAAAATAAAGCTGTCTAGGCTGACTGAGACTATAAATTTTGCTGTTTCTGAACATAACAGTAGAGTTTATAGTCTTTTTTTGGTGGTAATATGAAATTAAAAAAATATTCAATAAAAACAATTACAGTTATTGTCGGTTCAATAATATCCGCTTACGGAATAACGCTTGCAATAGGCGCAGGCTTTGGCGGCGCCACACTTGCCATACTTTGGCAGGGGCTTACGAATGTAACGGGTATGACAATCGGCACAGCGTCCCTTGTTGTTGCTGCGGCAATGATAATTTTTGCCCTTTTCTATGACCGAAAACAAATCAATGTGGGCACAATTCTTTATCAAATAATTTACAGCTTTTTTGTGGACGTGTTCACAAAAATTCAACACTATACGGATATTAAAGCGGTTAATTTTGCTTTAATGCTGCTGGGCATTGTGATATTTTCATTCGGCACAGGGCTGTATTCCGCCGCAGATTTCGGCAGAGGCTCATACGAGGCAGTTACCTTTTCACTTGCGGAAAAGAATGGCTGGAAAGTAAAAATTGTCAGAATGGCGCTTGATATTTTAATGGTAGTTATCGGTGTGCTGCTCGGCGGAAAATTTGGAATTTGCACAATTGCTACCGTTTTACTTTCGGGCCCCATAATTCAGTCAACCGTAAACGCTGTTAATAAAACAAAAGTTTTCAAAATGATAAACGGTAAATAACAAAACCACCCGTTGGGGCGCACTGCACAAGGAAGTAATTGGTTTAAGCTTTTTGAGCATTTATTCCTTATGTAGTGCGCCCCTCATGGATGGTTTTGTTTTTGTGTAAATATGCATCAGCAGGTGTAATAGAATATTATTTCGTCACTTGGGGAGGCTTTAAATTTGCCGCAACTGATTGGCGGCGGCGTTCCGTTAACGCTGTACATCCAGCCGCTGTATTTGCCGAAATTCTTTTCAGAAATGTTATTAATGCCTTCAACATATATGCCGTAAACGCTGTCGGTTGCGTTAACATCAATATTGTTTTCATCGCAGGCTCTTTTCAAAATATCATAAACAGTGTCGCCGCTTTTATATGTGCACTTGTAGTTATGAATTATATAACCGCTTTTGGGAATGTATTCCAGATATTGTTCATAACCCTTTTTGCCGTGCTTTTTTAAGTAGTCAAGTATCTTGGTGCAGTCAATGGTAATGTAGCAAAAGCTCTCACCTTGATTTTTATTTATTGTGGGCTGTTTGCTGCTTTTTTTGGTAGTCTGCTTTGTTGTGCTTAATTGCCCGTTTTCTTGATTGCCCGCTTTTTTGCTTGGGGCTTTTGCTTTGCTTGTTGATGTATCGCCGCCTTTTGGAGCAGTGGTGCTTTCTTCGCCGCCGTTTGTTGTGCTGTTATTATCGGCAGCGGCCTCGGCTGTGGTGGCGGTTTGCTCGTCGGCGTTGCTTTCTTCCGCAACAACCGTTTCGCCGTCAGAGCCTATCGCAGTTGTGGAAAAATCCGTCAGCTGCTCTAAAACGGCGTCGCCGCTTCCGTTTGAGGTGCAGCTTGCCAACGAAAAACACATAAGAACCGCAAGTAAAGCGGATATTATTTTTTTCATTATACTAAGTCTTCCTTGTTTCGTTTCATTGCGTTATATGCCACATCCACTGCCTCATCTGAAATGTTGCAGCCCAAATCATAAATGGGCACATGGGTAAAGATAAATTGCAAAATGTCAAAAAATCTTTCCATTGCGTTGGGCCCCAGCCGATGAACTGACTGGGCAAAAACATTGAACACCGCCTTTTTTGTTTCCGCAGGCTTTATGGTGTTTTCCTCGCTCCTGTGAATAAAGCATATTCCGCCCAGCGGCACTATTTCAGGCCTTGAACAATCGTGCTTGCCGCTCCATGGGGTGCCGCAGGCATATACCTTATCGTCAATTATTCTTATGCAGGGCTTATCGTCATTCAAAATATAGGCACGGTCGCCGAATTTTTTTAGCCAAAGCTGTGTGTGGGTGGATTTGCCCACGCCTGAATCAGCAGAAAAGGCATAAGCCACGCCGTCAACCACAACGCAGGAGGAGTGCAAAAGAAAGCCCTTGTACCTGATAGCCGCCTTGTAAAAATCAGAGCCGGTTATCATATATTCCCAATCGTCGCTGTTAAGCTCCGGGTGCTCGTTAACCGCATTTTGTATTCTTTGGTCATCTACCAAAATTTCAATGTCAATATGCTGGTTTTCGCTTTGATTTTCGGCAAGATAGGCAACGCCCTGGCGCTCAATTCTTCCGCCGCATCTGTCCATTTTTACCTTTAAACCGGCAATATCATAAATCGGCATTTGCTTTCCTCCGTAAAAATACTAATGATAGTATAATTTAAATGCCTTAATTAGTCAATCGGAGTTTTTTAAATATGGTATTTCAATTTGTATATTTTTGTGTTAAAATATCAATTTAGAGCAAGCAAATTTTGTTTTAACAGGTGTTTTTATGGATATAAGATTTATTAACTGCAATTCTCCCGATTTTGAAAAGGTTTTATCAATCAGAAATACCGTTTTTGAAAAGGAGCAGGGGGCAATTGCCGCTGAGGAGCTTGACTCTTACGACAGCCTTTTATCCACAGAATACGCCTTGATTTATGACGGTGATCTTGCCGTTGCCACAGGGCGAATAGCTCACACTGAGCAGGGGGTAAAAATCGGCAGAATAGCTGTTTTACGCTCTTGCCGTGGCACAGGTGTGGGCAAAATGCTTGTTAACGCCTTGTGCACCCGTGCAGAGGAGGGCGGCGCCGATAAAATTTTGGTGGATTCCCAACTCCATGCGGTGGGCTTTTACCAAAGCCTGGGCTTTAAAAAGCTTACAGACAAAACTATAATAGACAGGGGCATTGTGCATTTGCCAATGATAAGGGGAAATAATGAGTAAAAACAAAGCTAACAAATCGGTTAAGATAATAATTATTTTAGTTGTGGCGGCGCTGATTGCAGGTGTGTTCGGCTACGGCTATACCGCTGTAAAAAACGATATTAACGGTAAAAACCAAAAGGATATTGACTATACCTTGGTTATAGAAAGCAAGGATTTTGAGTATGAGGTTGCCCAAATGCTTTTCAATAACAAGGTGGTTATTTCATCAATTGCCTGGACAAATTGGATGGATAAATACCACCCCGATTTTGTGTTTATTAACGGCGAATATCAGCTTAACGCAAATATGAGCTATGAGGAGATTTTTGAAAAGCTTAATAACCCCGATATTTCCCACGAGGGCATTAAGGTAACCTTCCCCGAGGGCAAAAATTGCATGGAAATGGCTGATATTTTGGAGGAAAACGGAATTTGCTCCGCAAAGGATTTTTTAGAGGTCTGCAAAAGCAAGGACGGCTTTGATTATGACTTTTTAAAGGATATTCCCGACAATGAATTAATCGGCTATCAGCTGGAGGGCTTTCTTTTCCCTGCAACATATAATTTTGCAAAAAACAGCGACGCAAAGGATGTTGCCGCCCAAATGCTTGAGGCGTTTGACGAGCATATTACCGATGATATGACCGCTTTTTGCAAAAATAACAATATGACACTTTATGAGCTTGTAACCCTTGCCTCAATTGTTCAGGAGGAGGCCTTAACCAACGACTCGGCGAAAAATATTGCCTCGGTATTTATGAACAGGCTTTCAAGGGGTATGAAATTAGAGTCGGATGTAACATATTTTTATGCCGCAAAGCTTAGGGATGAATACGGCTTTTCGCAAGAGGTTTACGATTCGTACTACACCTACCGCTGCCAAGGCTTGCCGTCGGGGCCCATAACAAACTCCGGCGATGCGATTATGAGCGCAACGGTTAATTACCCGAAAACGGATTACATTTATTTTTATTCCGATTTGAACCAAGACTTCCATTTCGCAAAAAGCTATGACGAATTTTTAAAGCTGCAGCAAAAATACCCTTGGAAAGAGGATTGATATTTGTTATAATACACTAAATTTATTTTAAGGATTTGATTTTATGTCTAAATGGGATAAGGATTATATAGGCCTTTGCAAAAGAATTTTGAGCGAGGGCATTGAGGTTGAAAACAGAACGGGAACCAACACAATAAAAGTTCCGTCACATCATTTTCATTTTGATTTGTCACAGGAATTTCCTATATTGACAACAAAGCAGCTGTTTATTCGCCAGGCGATTCTTGAAATGCTGTGGATATATCAGGCACAGTCAAACGATGTTCGCTGGCTTCAGCAGCGTGATGTTAAAATTTGGAACGAGTGGGAAATTGACGAAAACGGAATTTGGAACGCCACCCAAATGGTGCCTGACGAAAACGGAACGCTTGTTAAAAAGGAAGTGCACAAGGATTTCGGCAAGGAATATGCCCACACCATCGGCACCGCCTACGGCTACATAGTCAACAAGTTTCAAATGACACAAAATTTGATAGACAAGCTTAAAAATCATCCTGAGGACAGGCGTATGGTTATGACCCTTTGGCAGAATGATTACCTTGACACCGCAGTGTTGCCCAGCTGTGTTTGGAGCAGCGAGTGGGATGTTACCGACGGATATTTAAACTGCTGGGTTCATCAGCGCTCCTGCGATGTTCCTTTGGGTCTGCCCTTTAATGTTACACAATATGCAACGCTGCTGTGCATGCTTGCGCAGGTTTGCGGCTTAAAGCCCGGCACAATGGATTGGAGCATTAAAGACGCTCACATTTATGTTAACCAAGTTGACGGTATTAAGGAGCAAATTCGCCGTATGGATGAAATAGGGGATTTGCCTGCGCCAAAGCTGTGGCTTAACCCTGAGGTTGACGATTTCTTTAAGTTCGACTCCTCAAGGGACTGCAAGGATGTTAAGCTGATTGATTACAAGCATCTCGGTAAAATTTCTTTTCCGATTTCGCAATAAGGGGAATTTATGGATATTTCAATGATAGCCGCTATCGGCAAAAACAACGAGCTTGGCAGGGGAAACGACCTTATCTGGCATTTTCGTGAGGATATGAAATTCTTTAAGGAAACAACCACGGGCAACACCGTAATTATGGGCAGAAAAACCTTTGAATCTCTGCCCCATGCACTGCCCAACAGGCGCAATATTGTTATTACGGGCAACAAAGATTATGTTGCCGAGGGTGCTGAGCTTGCAGACGGCATTGAAGGTGCAATCGAACTTTCAAAAAACGATAAGGTGTTTATTATCGGCGGCGGCAAAATTTATAAGGAATTTTTGCCCTACGCCCAAAAGCTTTATTTAACCGAGATTGACGGCGAGTGCGAAGATGCCGATGTATATTTCCCTCAATTTAATAAAAACGACTACACTGCCGAGCAGTTAACCGATTTTAATGTTGACGGCACACATTTTAAGCATGTTCTTTATAAGAGGCGATAAGCCCTTATGCCGCCCGCAAAAAACAGGGGCATATATATGGCTAAATATGAATAAAAAATGAATTTTCGCTAAAGAAATAAATATTGCAAAATTATGCTTGACAAACACTTGGGCGTGTGTTAATATAACACCGTCAAAACAAAGAAGAGCGTAACGTTCTCCCCTCAAGCATTGCAAAAAGGGCAATAAGATTCATTTGGATTTATTGAGGGTACGAGCGTTTTTCAGCTCGTACTTTTAATTTTTCTAAAGAGGTGTTTTTTATCAGCAAAGATGCTCCACAGCTTAACGGCGAAATCAGAGACAAGGAATTAAGAGTAATTACAGAGGATGGCGAACAGCTTGGTATTATGAGCGCAAAGGAAGCACAGGCTATTGCAGATTCAAAGGGCAAGGACCTTGTTAAAATTGCGCCTCAGGCAAAGCCCCCCGTAGCAAAAATTATGGATTATTCAAAGTTCCGTTATGAGCAGGCTAAGCGTGAAAAGGAAAATCGCAAAAAACAAAAGATTGTTGAAACCAAGGAAATCAGGCTTTCGTTGAATATCGACATCGGCGATTTTAACACTAAGGTTAATCAGGCAAGAAAGTTCCTTGCAAAGGGCGACAAGCTTAAGGTTTCTATCCGCCTTCGTGGACGAGAGATGGCTCATCCCGAGCTGGGCGAAACCAATATGCAGCGTTTTGCGGACGAATTGGCTGAGGAGGCTGTTATTGATAAAAAACCAAAGCTTGAGGGCAGGCAGATTCTTATGTTTATGTCGCCGAAGGCTTCAAAATAAGTTAGTATTTAATTAATGGAGGAATAAATTATGCCAAAAATTAAGACACACAGCGGCGCTAAAAAGCGTTTTAAGACAACAAAAAGCGGCAAGGTAAAGAGAGCACATGCTTATACCTCTCACATCCTTACCAAAAAGTCAACAAAGCGTAAGAGAAATCTTCGTAAGCAAGTAGTTGCTGATGTTACAAACCAAAAGCAATGCAAAAGACTCGTTCCTTACAAGTAATTTAGGGCATTAACTATAAATCGGAGGTAATTAACAATGGCAAGAATTAAAGGCGCTATGGCGACTCGTAAAAGAAGAAAAAAAGTATTAAAGGCAGCTAAGGGCTACTACGGTTCAAAGCACGCTTTATTTAAGACAGCTAAGCAGGCTGTAATGAAAAGCGGTCAATACGCTTACATCGGCAGAAAGCAAAAGAAGAGAGATTTCAGAAGATTGTGGATTACTCGTATTTCAGCTGCTTGCAAGATGAACGGCATGAACTACTCAACATTTATGAACGGCCTTAAGAAGGCAGGCGTTGACCTTAACAGAAAAATGCTTGCAGAAATCGCTGTATCTGACGCAGAGGCTTTCACATCTCTCACAGAAACCGCAAAGGCTGCACTTACAAAATAATTCAGCTTTTAACCCACCGCTTTAAGTCGGTGGGTTAATTTTTTATGCAATGTTTACAACATTGTAAAAAATTTGCTTTTGGTGTTGATTTTTTTAGCATTATAATGTATATTAATTAAAATAAAATATAGTGATTTATTTAAACGAAAACTATTTATGGCACGCAACGGAGATGTGTATGGAAAAAATCACACTTGAAACAATAACAAGTAAAAACAATCAATTTATTAAGGACACAAAAAAGCTGTTAACATCTTCCAAGGCAAGGCATGAAAACAAATCCTTTGTTTTGGAGGGGGCAAGGCTTTGCTTTGATGTCCTTAATTCTGTTTTTGGAGTAGGGCTGTTTTTGATTACTCCCCAAGCATATAATAAATATACCGAAAAGGCGGACAAAATTATTGCCGTTGCAGATAATTCATATTTTATCAGCGATGAGGTTGCCGAAAAGCTGGGGGAAACCTCAACCAGCCAGGGTGTGTTTTGCGTTTGCAAAATGCAAGATATAAAAAAGCCCCTTGGGGAAAAGGTAATTATTCTTGACAATGTGCAGGACCCGTCAAATATCGGCTCAATAATCAGGAGCGGCGAGGCGCTGGGCATTTCGGCAGTGGTGGCATATAATTGCTGCGATATTTTTAATTCAAAGGCGGTGCGTGCCTCAATGGGTTCGGTGCTGCGAATGAATGTTTTAACAACGGATAACCTGATTGAATTTATCAAAAACATTCAGGATAAAGGCTACAAGGTTTATTCAACCGTTCCTAATAAAAATGCGTTGAGCATTACTAAAGCGGATTTTTCTTCAAAAAGCGCCTGCGTAATCGGCAACGAGGCTAATGGCGTTGAGCAGCAGGTAATAGCCGCATCAAACGATTCAATTACAATTCCGATGCTTGGCAGGGCGGAAAGCCTTAATGCCGCAGTGGCTGCATCAATTACAATGTGGGAGATGTTGCGTTAATGTCAAACAAATGCTATTGGATTTGGCTTCAGCAGTGCCTGGGCGCAGGAGCAAGATTTAAGGAAATTGTTGAATACTTCGGCTCGGTTGATAAAATTTACAACGCAAATATTTTAGAGCTTAAAATGAGCCCGGTTTTAACCTCAAAGCAGGTTGAAAGGATCTCATCCTGCAAAATAGAGACGGCTGAGGCGGTTATTGATGAATGTGCCAAAAATAATTGGCAAATAATAGCCTATGACGATGAGGAATATCCTCAGCGGCTGCGTGAAATTGCAAATCCGCCGGCTGTGCTGTATGTTGACGGCGTGCTGCCTAAAATTGACGACTATGCGGTTGTTTCCGTTGTGGGCACCCGTAAGGCCTCAACCTATGCAATCAAATGTGCAGGGGTTATGGCAAAGGGCGTTGCTCTTTGCGGCGCACTGGTTGTCAGCGGCGGAGCAATAGGCGTTGACAGCGCAGCACATAAGGGCGCACTTTCGGCAGGGGCAAAAACAGTTGCCGTTTTGGGTAACGGCTTTGGGGATGATTATTTAAAATCTAACCAAGCCCTGCGAAATGAAATTAAAGCTAACGGAGCGCTTATTACCGAGTATCCGCCCAACACTCCTGCCACAAGGCAAAGTTTTCCTATGAGAAACCGCATTATCAGCGGCCTGTGTGTGGGCCTGCTGGTGGTTGAGGCCGGGGTTAAAAGCGGCTCACTGATTACCGCAGGCTTTGCGGCGGAGCAGGGCAAGGATATTTACGCCGTTCCCGCTTCTATATTTGATTACAACTTTTACGGCACCAACAAATTGATTGACGACGGCGCAACCGTTGCCACCTCCCCGGGGGTTATAGTTAATGCTTATGCCGAACGCTTTTCAAGCCTTAACCCGGCAGGGCTTAAAACAGTAAGGGAGCTTTTGGAGGACGGCATTGACAAATCGGCAAATGTTGCCAAGGCGCCCCAGCTTAAGTTTGAGGACATTGCCAAGGATAGAGCGGCGGCAGTAAAAAGGCAGAGTGCCGCTATGGAGCTTAAGGGCGACGAACTTGCCGTTTATAATTCCCTTGACCAATGCTTAAAGGGGATTGACGATATAATCGGCGCATCGGCGCTTAATTCAGGCAGAGTTTTGTCTGCGCTGACAATGCTTGAAATGCGGGGGCTTGTGGAAAGTGCCTCGGGAAAAAGATATAAATTGAAATGATTTGCGGCTTTGCCGTTTCATATATTAAGGAGATTCAGATATGTCAAAATTAGTAATTGTAGAGTCGCCTGCAAAGGCAAAAAATATCAAGGGCTATCTTGGCAAGGGATATGATGTAATTGCGTCAATGGGTCATGTTCGTGATTTGCCCCCTGCAAGGCTCAGCGTTGATATTGAACACAATTTTGAACCTAAATATGCAATTATCAAGGGCAAGGAAACCTTTGTTAAGGATTTAAAGAAAAAGGCTGACAAGGCAGATTATGTTTACCTTGCAACCGACCCCGACCGTGAGGGAGAGGCTATTTCATGGCACCTTGCCACTATTCTTGATTTGGATATGAACGATGAAAACCGTGTAACCTTTAACGAGATTACAAAAACCGGCGTTAAAAACGGTATGGCACAGCCTAGGAAAATCGATATTGACCTTGTTAACGCACAGCAGGCTCGCCGTATTCTTGACAGGCTTATCGGCTACAAGCTTTCTCCCTTTGTAAGCCAAAAAATCAGGCGTGGCCTGTCGGCAGGCCGTGTGCAATCGGTTGCTCTTCGCCTTGTTGTTGACAGGGAAAACGAAATCAGGGCGTTTAAGCCTGAGGAATATTGGTCAATCGACGCAAAGTTTACCAATCCCCCCGAAAGAAAAACCTTTGGCGCTGTATTAGTCAGTGACCCGGAGGGTAACAAGCTTAAGCTTGGGGATAAAAACATTTCCTGCAAGGAGGAAAGCGACAAAATCCTTATGGACCTTGAAAATGCGGAGTATGTTGTAAAATCCGTTAAAAAGGGCACAAGAAAGAAAAATCCCACACCTCCGTTTATTACCTCAACCCTCCAGCAGGAGGCGTCACGCAGGCTTTCTTTCCAGGCTCGCAGAACAATGAAGGCAGCACAGGAACTTTATGAGGGTGTTGATGTTAAGGGCCTCGGCACCGTGGGTCTTATCACATATATGAGAACCGACTCTCTCCGTATTTCGGAGGAGGCAAGGGCAGCGGGCAACGAGTATATTCGCAGTGCCTACGGCGAAAAGTATTTGCCTGCAAAGCCGAGAGTTTATAAAACAAGGGGCAACGCACAGGACGGTCACGAGGCTATCAGACCGTCAATGCCGGATGTTACCCCCGACAGAGTTAAGGACTCCCTTACCTCCGACCAATACAAAATTTACAAGCTCGTTTGGGAGCGCTTTATTGCTTCACTTATGGAATCCTGCGTTCAGGAAACCATGAAAATAGAGATTGACGCAAACGGCTATGTTTTCAATGCAAACGGCTATACCGTTAAGTTTGACGGCTTTACTGCCTTGTATGAAGAAAAGACTGATGACAGCGCAAAAACCGCTGCCGAGGCACCGTTGCCGCCTATGGCAGAGGGAGATGTGCTTAAGCTTAAATCGATTTTGGGCAACCAGCACTTTACTCAGCCCCCTGCAAGATATACTGAGGCTTCCCTTACAAAGGCGCTGGAGGAAAACGGCGTAGGCAGGCCGTCAACCTATGTAACAATTACCAGCACAATTCTTTCAAAGGAATATGTTGTGCGTGAGGGCAAGCAATTTGTTCCCACCGAGCTGGGCGAGGCTGTAACAAACTTGCTTGAGGATAAAATCCCAAACATTGTTAATGTTAAATACACCTCAAAAATGGAGGATGATTTAGATAAAATCGACTCCGGCGACAAAGATTATATTGATATGATAAGGCTTTATTATAACGACTTTGAGGAACCCCTTGAAAAGGCTAAAAAAGAAATGCAGGGCGTTAAAATCAAGCTTAAAGAAGAGGAAACTGATGTTGTCTGCGAAAAGTGCGGCAGAAATATGGTTGTTAAGGTAGGCCGCTTTGGCAAGTTTCTTGCATGCCCGGGCTATCCGGAGTGCAAAAACACCAAGCCCCTTGTTTTCAAAACAAAGGCAAGGTGCCCGGAGTGCGGCGGCGATGTTATCGAAAAGAAAACAAAGCGTGGCACATCATTCTACGGTTGCTCAAATTACCCAAACTGCAACTTTATGACCTGGGATTTACCCTCAGAGGAGGTTTGCCCAAAATGCGGCAAATCGCTGTTCCGCCGCAAGGGCAATGTGCTTTACTGCCCCGATACAGAGGGCTGCGGCTTTACAAAGCCTGTTCCGAGAAAAAAGTAATATGAAAAAATTTACAGTAGTAGGTGCCGGACTTGCAGGGTGCGAGGCTGCATGGCAAATTGCAAATGCAGGCTACAAGGTAACCCTTGTGGAAATGAAGCCCTTAAAGCTGTCGCCGGCACATAAAAATAATGATTTTGCGGAGCTTGTATGCTCCAACTCCTTAAAGGCTGCTCGGCTTGACAGTGCCGCAGGGCTTTTAAAGGAAGAAATGGCAAGGCTCGGCTCGCTGACGGTTCCCGTTGCAAGGGACTGTGCGGTTCCTGCCGGGGGTGCTCTTGCGGTTGACAGAAATGTTTTTTCCAAAACCGTCACAAAAAAAATAAAATCACACCCAAACATTCAGATTGAAAACAGGGTGTATGATAAAATCGCCGTCAGCGATGATGAAATTCTTATTATCGCCACAGGCCCGTTAACCGATGGCGCCTTAAGCGATGAAATTAAAAGGCTTTGCGGCGATTACCTTTCTTTCTACGATGCGGCGGCGCCGATTGTTACCGCCGAGAGCGTGGATATGTCAAAGGCGTTCGGTGCATCAAGATATGACCGTGGCGGCGAGGACGATTATATAAACTGCCCCTTTAACAAGGCGGAATATGAAAGCTTTATTGCCGAGCTTGTTAACGGCGAGGGCGCAGTTGTTCACGATTTTGATGTTTATGAGGGCTGTATGCCCATTGAAAAGCTTGCTAAAAGAGGGCTTGACGCACCACGCTTCGGACCAATGAAGCCCGTTGGCTTGGTTGACCCTGCAACGGGGCACAGACCTTGGGCTTGTGTGCAGCTGCGAAGAGAAAACAGCAAGGGCACCATGTTTAACTTGGTGGGCTTTCAAACAAATCTTAAATTCGGCGAGCAAAAACGCATTTTCTCAATGATACCCGGCCTTGAAAATGCCGAGTTTGTAAGATACGGCGTTATGCACAGAAATTCGTTTTTAGACTCCCCAAGACTGCTTAACAAGTATTTCAGCCTGCGCAGCAACCCCAATATCTTTTTTGCAGGGCAAATCACAGGGTTTGAGGGATATATGGAGTCTGCTTCCTCAGGCCTGCTGGCAGGCATTAACGCAGTTCGCAGGGGAGAAAACAGGCCTTCGCTTTTACTTAACGAATATACAATGCTGGGTGCGCTGACCGATTATATCAGCGACGAAACCGTAAAGAATTTTCAGCCAATGGGTGCAAATTTCGGTATTTTGCCGCCTATTGAGCCTAAAATAAAGGATAAAAGAGAACGCTATTCGGCCCTTGCAAACAGGGCGCTTGATAATTTGGCGTTGGAATAAGCAAGGCGGTTTTAACTGCCTGCAACAGCTTTCTGCAGGAGATTGTATAATGAAAATTATAGTTGACGCAATGGGCGGCGACAACGCCCCCCTTGAAATAATCAAGGGCGCAATTTCAGCAATCAAGGAATTTAATATTGAAAAAGTTGTGCTTGTGGGCGACAGCAGGCAGATTGAAAGCTGTGCCAAGGATAACAACCTTGATATGCACAATATTACGGTTCATCACGCAAGCGATGTTATAACCATGTGCGACGAGCCAAGGTCGGTTCTTAAAGCTAAGCCCGATTCTTCACTTGCAGTGGGCTTTAAGCTGCTTAACGACGGCGAGGGCGACGCCTTCGTCAGCGCAGGCAACACAGGTGCAATCACAGTTGGCGCAACACTTATAACCAAGCGAATTAAGGGCGTTAAAAGGCCTGCAATCGCTTCGGTTATGCCAAGCGCCAAAAAGCCCATTCTTCTTATGGACTGCGGCGCAAATGCCGAATGTAAGCCTGATTTTTTATATCAGTTTGGTCTGCTGGGCTCAATTTATATGAAAAATGTTTTGGGCTACGAAAGCCCAAGGGTTGCCCTTGCCAACAACGGCACAGAGCCCACAAAGGGCACCTCTGTTGTTAAAGAGGCTTATGCCCTTATGAGCAAGGCAAGCTACAATTTTGTGGGCAATATTGAGGGCAGACAAATCCCCTTCGGCGACGCCGATGTTATTGTTGCCGACGGCTTTACGGGCAATTTGATTTTAAAAACCTACGAGGGTGTGGCAAAGGTGCTGATGAACGGCATTAAGCAGGCGTTTTACAAAAACACCCTTTCAAAGCTTTCATACCTTGGGGTTAAGCCCGGTATTGACGAAATGAAAAAGCAGTTTGACTACAAGGAATACGGCGGTGCAGTTATGCTGGGCGTTAAAAAGCCCGTTATAAAGGCTCATGGCTCTGCTGACGCACGCACATTTAAAAACGCAATTAAACAGGCGGTATGCTTTTTAAAAACCGACCTGATAGATAAAATAGAGAACGAGTTAAAAAATGAAGATTGATACAACTACTCTTGAGGAAAAAATTAAATATAAGTTTAAGGATAAAAAACTGCTTACCGAGGCGCTTACTCACTCAAGCTATGCAAATGAAAATAAAACTGCCATACCCTGCAACGAAAGAATGGAGTTTTTGGGGGATGCGGTGCTTTCAATAGTAACGGCGGAGTATCTTTACGAAAAATTTCCCAATATGCCCGAGGGCAAGCTTTCAAAGCTGCGCTCATCTCTGGTTTGCACACAGTCCCTTTCCGAATTTGCAAGGGAAATTGATTTGGGCAGCTGCCTTTACCTGGGCAAGGGCGAGGCAGCCTGCGGAGGAGCAAACCGCCCCTCTGTTTTGGAGGACGCCTTTGAGGCGCTTATTGCCGCAATTTATCTTGACGGCGGCATGGAAAACGCAAAAAGGCACATTCTTCGCTTTTTATCCCGTGAGGTTGAAACCAAGCACACCAATTTTAAGGATTACAAAACCCATTTGCAGGAGGTTGTTCAGCAAAACCCGGATGAAACCTTAAACTATGTTTTGGTGGATGAATACGGCCCCGACCATGACAAACGCTTTGTTGCCGAGGTTCATTTAAACTCAAATGTTATCGGCAGGGGCGAGGGAAAAAGTAAAAAGCAGGCTGAGCAACTTGCCGCAAGAGAAGCGCTTTCGCTAATGGGGTTGTCATAATGAAAAAGGGAAATATAAGTATTTTTGTGCCCCATAACGGCTGTCCGCAGCAGTGCTCGTTTTGCAACCAAAAAACCATTACGGGCAAGCAGGCGCAGCCCACCTCCGCAGATGTCAGGCAAGCGGTTGAAACCGCACTTAAGCGCAAGGGCTATGTTTATGAAATTGCATTTTTCGGCGGTTCGTTCACTGCAATTGACAGGGCGTATATGCTGGAGCTTTTAAACACTGCACATGAATATATTGATAACAACAGAATTACGGGAATAAGAATTTCCACCCGACCCGATTTTATTGACGATGAAATTTTAGCTCTGCTCAAAAGCAAGGGCGTTACCGCAATTGAACTTGGGGCACAGTCAATGGATGACGATGTGCTTAAGGCAAATTTGCGTGGGCACACTTCCGCCGATGTTGTGAAAGCCTCGGAACTTATTAAAAAATACGGCTTTGAATTAGGGCTTCAAATGATGACGGGGCTTTATACCGATACCGACGAAAAGGCAGTTGAAACCGCAAAAAAAATAATTGCCTTAAAGCCGAAAACGGTAAGAATTTACCCCACGGTTGTGCTGAAAAATACATATTTGGCAGAGCTTTACGAAAAAGAAATTTACAAGCCCCAAACGGTGGACGACGCCGCAAATTTGTGCACAAGGCTTGTGCCCATGTTTGAGAAAAACGGCATAACCGTAATAAGGCTGGGGCTTCATTCCTCAACGGATATTAAAAAGAATATGGTTGCGGGAGCATTTCATGATTCCTTCGGAGAGATTGTTAAATCTCGTTATATGCTCAACCGCATTTTAAAATATCCCCCTGCAAGCTATGAAATATTGGTTAATCCAAAAAGCGTTTCACAGCTTAAGGGGCAGCAAAAACGCAATATTTATTTCCTTATGGAACAGGGCTACAACATAAAGGTCACTGTTACCGATAAGGTTGAAAAGGACGATTTAAAAATTATCAGAAAATAGGTTAAGCTTATGTTATTAAGAACGCTTGAAATGCAGGGATTTAAGTCATTCCCTGATAAAACAGAATTAAACTTCGGCAAGGGCATAACCGCCGTTGTAGGCCCTAACGGCTCGGGTAAAAGCAATATTTCCGATGCCGTTCGCTGGGTGCTTGGCGAAACCTCTACAAAGTCACTTAGGGGCTCAAAAATGGAGGATGTTATTTTCGGCGGCACATCAACAAGAAAGCCCCTGGGCTTTGCTCAGGTTGTGCTGACACTTGATAATTCCGACGGCGCTTTAAAGGACCACGGAGAGATAGTAACCGTTACCCGCCGCTACTACCGTTCAGGCGAAAGCGAATATAAAATTGACGGCGAGGTTGTTCGCCGCAAGGATATTCACGAGCTGTTTATGGATACGGGACTTGGCGCAGACGGCTATTCAATGGTAGGGCAGGGTAAAATTGATTCTATCATTTCCGCTAAAAACGAGGAACGCCGTGAGCTTTTTGAGGAGGCGGCAGGCATAAGCCGTTTTCGCCACAAGCGTAAGGATGCCGAGCGCAGATTGGAGCAGGCGCAGGAAAACCTTGTAAGGCTTTTGGACATTTTGAATGAGCTTGAAAGCCGTGTGGGTCCTCTTAAAAACCAAAGTGAAAAGGCAAAAAAGTTTCTTGAATACAGCGAGGAAAAGAAAACCCTTGAAATAGGTGTTTGGCTTAACAAAATCAACAAATTTACAGTGGAACTGCGTGAGCAGGAACATAAAATAGACGCTGCAAACGCCTCATATGAGCTGTGCGGCAAGGATTTGGAAAGCATTGAGCGCCAAATTGAGGAGGCTGCCGCAGGCATTGCCTCAATCAACCTTGAAATCGAGCAACAGAGAATAGGCGCCTCCGCCTTTGAGGAGGAGGCTGTGCGTAAGGACGGCGAAATAAGCGTTTTAAACGCAACCCTTTCGCATAATAATGAAACCATTGAGCGCTTGCAGGCAGACATAAACGATGCCGATAATTCCAGCACAAGCCTTGAGGAGCAAATCGCAGAGAAAAAGGAATTTATCAGGAAAAACGAGGAGCTTGCAAACGCTAAGAATATTGAATTGCGCAATGTTACAGGCGAGCTCAACCAAATACTTTCCGACAATGAGGAAATCAGCGGCAGGAACAGCATGCTTAACGCACAGCTTTCGCAGCTTACCTTAAAGCTGTCAGACTGCAAGGTTAAGTGCTCACAGGCTTTATCCTCAATTGAGGAGATTAAGGCACGCCGGTTAACCATTGATGAAAATATTTCACAGCTTGACAGGGAAATTGAGCTTGCATCCTCACGCAAGGAGGAAAGCGGCGAAAATCTTAAATTCCTGCAAGAGCGAATTGACGAATATGAAAATTCAATGGGCGGCTACCAATTAAAGCTTTCATCAAAAACCGAAAAGGCAGAAAAGCTTAAGACCGAATACGAAAAGCTGCTGCACACTCTTGAGGAAAAGAAATCGAGAGCAAATATGCTGTCGGATTTGGAAAAGAACATGGAAGGCTTTTCAGGTGCGGTTAAAACCGTGCTTAAGCAAAGCCAATCCCATGCGCTTTCAGGCATACACGGCACACTGTCACAGCTTATCAGCGTTGATAACGAGTATTCAACCGCTATTGAGGTTGCCTTGGGTGCGGCAATGCAAAACATTGTTGTCAGCAACGAGGCGGACGCAAAGCGTGCAATCATTTACTTAAAGCAAAACAATCAGGGCCGTGCAACATTTCTTCCAATTTCGGCTATCAAACCCAGATTTATGGAGGAAAAGGATTTAGACGATAATTTCGGCTTTGTTGACATTGCCGCAAACCTTGTTGAGTGCGACAGCCAATATAAAAACATTGTTGCCAACCTTTTGGGCAGGGTAATGGTTGTTGAGGATATTGACTGCGCAATCGGCATTTCAAAGCGATATAAAAACAGATATAAAATTGTTACCCTTGACGGTCAGGTTATGAACGCCGGGGGCTCAATGACCGGCGGTTCACGCTCAAAGGGCGCAGGTGTGCTTTCAAGAGCAAATCTTATTGAGGAGCTTAAGCAGGAGGCTGAAAAGCTTTCCACCCGTGTTCAGGAATCTGCCGCAGAATACAAAAAGGCAATTGAGGACGCTAACAGGGCAGGCGCAGACCTTAAGGGGGCGGACGCCGACCTTCGCAACGCTAAGGAGGAGCTTATCCGTGCAGAGGGCGACGATAAGCTGATTGGCGACAAGCTGTCATTGTTAAACGAGCAAAAGTCGGCAATACTCCGTGAAAAGGAAAATGCAGACGGCAGAATTATGCTGTTTGAGCAGGCTAACCGTGAGGCAAGTGCAGAGGTTGAGCAGGTTAACAGGCAAATTGCAGAAACTGAGCAAAAATTAAACGAATCAAACGAGGGCGCAGACGAAATTGCCGAAAAGCGTGAGGCAATCAGGGCACGCAGCGAGGATATTAACCTTGCCCTTGTTACAATTGCAAGGGATACCGAGGCGGCAAGGCTTGCTATGGAGGAGCTGGAGCTGCGAATGTCCAACCAAAGCGACAGGGTTAACAGCATTAATGATGAAATCAGCGCAATTAAGGCTAAAAACGAAAACCTGCTTTTATCTATTGCAGAGGTTCAGGCGCAGGCGGACAAGCTCCGTGGCAGCGCAAAGGAATCCTTGCTTTCAGTTCAGGACCAAATTACCGCCCGTGACGAGCTTGAAAAGAAAAGCGTTGATTTAAGAAACCTTGAAAAAGCCAAAAATCAAGACAAGGAAAAGCTTTCCGCAGAAATTGTAAGGCTTGACGAGCGCAAAAATAATATGAAGCGTGAGTATGACGAGTTGGGCGATATGCTCTTTGAACAGTATGAACTCACAAAGCCCGAGGCGGAGGCGCTGGGCATTGTAATTGAAAATATGACCGAGGCTAAAAAGCGGCTGCACGAAATTAAAGTGGCAATTAAGGCTCTCGGCTCAATTAATGTGGGCGCTATTGAGGAGTATAAGGAGGTTTCCGAAAGGTACGAATTCCTTAAAGAGCAAATTGACGATATTGAAAAGTCAAAATCCGAGCTGCAAAAGATTATTGAGGATTTAACTGCCTCAATGAGCGAAAAATTCCTTTCCCAATTTAACAAAATTAACGAGGAATTTAAAATATCCTTTGCGGATTTCTTCGGCGGAGGTAAGGGCGAGCTTATTTTGGAGGAACCCGACAACTGCCTTGAATCCGCAATTGAAATTAAAATTCAGCCGCCGGGCAAATCGGTACAAAACATTAACCTGTTTTCGGGCGGCGAAAAATCCCTTGCGGCAATGGCGCTTTTGTTCTCTGTTCTCAAGGTGCAGCCCTCTCCATTTTGTATTTATGACGAGGTTGAGGCTGCCCTTGACGATGTTAATGTTGAACGCTTTGCAAAGTATATGAGAAAAATGACCGATAAAACCCAATTTATTTCCATTACTCACCGTAGGGGCACTATGGAAGAGGCAGATGTGCTTTACGGCGTTACAATGCAGGAAAAGGGTGTTTCAAAGCTTCTTGAGCTTCAATCCGCAGAACTTGCGGCTAAAATGGGGCTTGAGGGATAGTTACTTACAGATAAGGAGAGATTATGGGACTTTTTAGCAAGCTCAGAAAGGGCTTAAAGAAAACTCGTGACGAGGGCTTAACCGCACAGGTTGACGAGGTTATCGAAACATACGACGAAATCTGCGACGAGCTTTTTGAGGAGCTGGAAGAGGTTTTGATTATGGGCGATGTTGGCCTGCCCACAGCGGAAAGAGTAATTAATGATTTAAAGGAAAAAATCGAAAATGATAAAATTACCGATGTTTCAGAGGTAAGGTCAACATTAAAGGATATTGTTGCCGGTGTTGTTTGGGGCGGTTCCTACTTAAAACTGCGCACCAAACCGTCAATTATTCTTGTAATCGGCGTTAACGGCGTTGGCAAAACCACAACCATAGGCAAGCTTGCCTTAAGGCTTAAAAATATGGGCAGGAGCGTTGTTCTCGGCGCTGCCGACACCTTTAGGGCTGCGGCTATTGACCAGCTTGAGGTGTGGGCGCAGCGTGCAGATGTTCCCATGATTAAGCATGCGGAGGGCTCGGACCCTGCGGCAGTTGTTTTTGACACAATTCAGTCTGCCAAGGCAAGAAATGCGGATGTTATTATTATTGATACTGCAGGAAGACTGCATAACAAAAAGAATTTGATGGATGAGCTTAACAAAATCAGCCGTGTTATTGACAGAGAACTGCCCGACGCATCAAGGGAAACCCTTTTGGTTCTTGATGCAACCACAGGTCAAAATGCCGTTAACCAGGCAAAGGACTTTAAGGACGCAGCGGGAATTACGGGCATTATTTTAACCAAGCTTGACGGAACAGCCCGTGGCGGCGTTGTTCTTGCCATTAATAACGAGCTTGATGTTCCTGTAAAATTTGTAGGCGTGGGCGAAAAAATTGACGACCTTCAGCCCTTTGATGCAGAGGCGTTTGCATCGGCACTGTTTGACATTAAGCCCACCCATGATGACGATAATGAAATTGCTGAATTTATTTCATCGGCAGATGAAGAAGAGGAAGATTAATGGATTTTATTTTAGCAACAAACAATATGAAAAAGCTTGCGGAAATGCAGCGCATTTTATCCCCACTGGGTGTTAATGTGGTTACTGCCAAAATGCTGGGCATAACCCTGCCTGATGTTGTTGAGGACGGCGAAACCTTTGAGGAAAATGCAAAAATAAAGGCAAAATCCGCCTGCGAAATTACCGGTATGCCGGCAATTGCCGATGACAGCGGCCTTTGCGTAGATTACATTAACGGCGCACCGGGTATATATTCAGCCCGTTTTGCAAACATTTATGATAAAAACGGCAAAAATATCGACAATGAGGAAAATGCTGACGATGAGGATAACAACAACCTTTTGTTAGAACTCCTTGACGGCGTTCCCATGGAAAAGAGAACGGCTTACTATGTGTGTGCAATATGCTGCATATTCCCCGACGGAAAGGAAATAACCGTTCGTGGGGAGTGCCACGGAAATATCGGTTTTGAGCGTGACGGCAACGCAGGCTTTGGCTACGACCCGTTGTTCATTATTAACGGCAAATCTTTCGGAAGATACGAGGGCGAGGAAAAGGATAAAATTTCCCACCGTGGCAACGCATTGAGAAAATTAACTACTGAATTGAAAAAGGTTTTATAGGAGAATTATATGACATCAAAGGAACGTGCACAGTGGCGTGCAAAGGCAAACGGTCTTGACGCAATTATTCAAATCGGTAAGGAAGGTATCACCGACAATCTGATTAATCAAATTGACGATACCTTGGATAACCGTGAGCTTATCAAGGTAAGAGTTCATCTTGAAACAGCGCCTGACGCACCCCGTCAGTTTGCAAACGAGCTTGGGGAAAAACTCGGGGCGGAGGTTATTCAAGTAATCGGCGGAATTATTGTTCTTTACCGTAAGGCCGACCCTGACAAGATTGCCGAGAAAAAGAAAAAAAGGGGCTCAGGCACCGCCAAGGCAACCGCAAAGAAAAAGGTTAAAATTAAAGGTCTTCGTCAGCGCCAAAGGGAAAAGGAAGCAAAAAATCCCTACGCTGTTTACGACCGTTTAAATAAGGATAAAAACAAAAAGCAAAGCAGAACAAAGTAATATGAGAATAGGAATATTCGGGGGTGCATTTAACCCAATTCATAATGGGCATTTGCACCTGATTGACGAGCTTTGCCGTGCAGAGGCGGCCTTTGGTAAAATTGACAGGCTTTTGATTATCCCCACGGCGAACCCACCCCACAAAAGTGCTGAAGGCTTGATTTCTGCCGAACACAGAATAGCCATGATTAACCTGGCAATAAGCGAACTTAAATATGCAAAAAATGTTGAAATTTCAATGATTGAGCTTGAAAGCAGGGAAAAAAGCTACACATATCTAACCCTAAAAAAATTAAGGGAGCAATACCCCAATGACAGCTTTGTGCTGTTTATCGGTTCCGACCAGCTGTTTAATTTTCAAAGGTGGTACAGGTATCGTGATATACTGCGCCTTTCCGATGTGAGCGCAATAACACGGCAGGAGTGCCAGAGGCAGGCTGTTGCGGATTTTTTATCCCAAAACAAGGAACTTGCAGGCATTAATGTGCTTACAGCCAAGCCGGTTGTGGTTTCCTCAACGGAAATAAGGCAAAGGGTTGCCCGTGGAGAGGATATATCGGCATTTGTGCCAAAAGCGGTAAATGAATATATAAAGGAGCACGAGCTCTATGTATAATACTGATAAATATGTTAATTTAATTAAGGAAAGGCTTTCGCCCTATCGCTTTAACCACTCAATGTGTGTGGCAGAAAGGGCGGCGGAGCTTGCAAAAAAATATAATATTGACCCCGAAAAGGCTTATGTTGCAGGGGTTTTGCACGATATAACCAAGGAGGACGAGCTTGAAACCCAAAAAACTGAGATTGAGGCTGACGGCACCAAAATGACCCCCTTGGAAATCAGCAACAAAAATGTTTACCATCAAATGAGCGGCGCAGCCTATGTTAAAAATCATTTGGGCATAACCGATAATGATATTATTTCGGGCATTAGGTATCACACCACAGGCAGGGAAAATATGACCCTTTTTGAAATGCTTATTTACCTTGCGGATTTCACATCGGCTGACAGAAGCTATCCCGATGTTGAAGAAATGCGGCAGCGAACCGATAACAGTCTGCTTGACGGAATGCTTTATTCACTAAAGCACACAATTGTGGATTTGGCAGGCAAAAATAAGCAAATTCATCCCGACACCCTTAGCTGCTACAATTGGGTACTGTGGGAGATAGATAAAAATAATCAGCAACAGGAAAGGAACAATTAATAATCAGTATGGAAAACAATTATAAAGAAATTGTAGATATTGCGGTTAAGGCAATAGACAGTAAAAGGGGCGATGATATTGAGGTAATCAAGGTTTCGTCAATTACTGTTTTAACCGATTATTTTGTTATTGCCACTGCAAATTCAAACACCCAGCTAAAGTCAATTGCCGATGAGGTAGAGTTTAAGCTTTCACAGCAGGGCATTGAGCCCCACCATATTGAGGGCGAAAAAACCGATTGGGTTTGCCTTGATTATATCGGGGTTGTTATTCACATTCTTCTTAAAGACAGGCGTGGCTTTTATCAAATTGAGCGCCTGTGGGAGGATGGCGAAAAGGTTGATATTGACAATCTCATAATAAAAGAATAAAATAATAATCTGTAAATTATCTATATTTGGAGGCAAAATAGATGGAATATAATTTTAAAAAAATAGAATCAAAGTGGCAGAATGTTTGGTACAGCCAAAACACATTTGCCGCTAAGGATGATTACACATTGCCAAAGTTTTATTGCCTTGTTGAATTCCCTTATCCGTCAGGTCAGGGTCTTCATGTTGGTCATCCCCGTTCATATACAGCCCTTGATATTGTTGCCCGTAAAAAAAGGTTAGAGGGCTACAATGTTCTTTACCCCATGGGATGGGACGCTTTCGGCCTGCCCACTGAAAACTTTGCAATCAAAAACCACATTCATCCGGCAGAGGTTACAAAAAATAATGTTGCCCACTTTAAAAGCCAGCTTCAGGCACTGGGCTTTTCCTTTGACTGGACAAGAGAGATTAATACCACTGACCCGCAGTATTATAAGTGGACACAGTGGATTTTCTTACAGCTCTTCAAAAAGGGCCTTGCATACAAAAAGGAAATGGCAGTTAACTGGTGCACCTCCTGCAAGTGCGTTCTTGCAAATGAGGAGGTTGTTAACGGCGTTTGCGAGCGTTGCGGCAGCGAGGTTATCCGTAAAAATCAATCTCAATGGATGCTTAAAATTACCGAATATGCAGACCGTCTTGTAAAGGACCTTGACGATGTTGATTTTATTGACAGGGTAAAGGTTCAGCAGCGCAACTGGATTGGCCGCTCAACAGGTGCAGAGGTTGATTTCGGCACTACCTTGGGCGACACCTTAACCGTATATACCACAAGGCCCGACACTCTGTTCGGCGCAACATATATGGTAATTTCTCCCGAGCATCCGCTTATTGAAAAGTGGGCAGACAGCATTAAGAATATGGACGTTGTTCGTGCTTACCAAGAGGAGGCTGCCCACAAGTCAGACTTTGAGCGTACAGAGCTTAACAAGGAAAAAACAGGCGTAAGGCTTGACGGCGTAATGGGTATTAACCCGGTTAACGATACCGAAATTCCTATATTCATTTCAGATTATGTACTTACATCATACGGCACAGGTGCAATTATGGCGGTTCCTGCTCACGATACCCGTGACTGGGAGTTTGCAAAGAAATTTGACCTGCCGATTATTGAGGTTGTTGCAGGCTCAACCGTGGGCGTTGAAAATGAGGCGTTCACAGATTGTGCAACAGGCGTTATGACCAACTCATCATTCTTAACAGGCATGACTGTTGAGGAGGCTAAAAAAGCTATTACCGATTGGCTCACAGAAAAGGGTAAGGGCCACCAAAAGGTTAACTTTAAGCTCCGTGACTGGGTATTCTCCCGTCAAAGATATTGGGGCGAGCCTATTCCGATTGTTAAGTGCGACAAGTGCGGCTATGTTCCCCTTGATGAAAGTGAGCTCCCACTTACTCTTCCCAACGTTGAGTCATACGAGCCCACCGACACAGGCGAATCTCCTCTTGCTAAAATGACCGATTGGGTTAATACTACATGCCCTTGCTGCGGCGGCCCTGCTAAAAGAGAAACCGACACCATGCCACAATGGGCAGGCTCATCATGGTATTTCTTAAGATATATGGACCCCCACAATGATAAAGAGCTTGTTTCTAAAGAGGCTGTTAATTATTGGGCACCTGTTGATTGGTACAACGGCGGCATGGAACACACAACACTCCACCTGCTTTATTCACGCTTCTGGCACAAGTTCCTTTACGACATCGGCGTTGTTCCCAACCCGGAGCCGTATCAAAAGAGAACCTCACACGGTATGATTTTGGGCGAGAACGGCGAAAAGATGTCAAAGTCAAGGGGCAATGTTGTTAACCCCGACGAGATAGTTGACACCTACGGTGCCGACACCATGCGCCTTTATGAAATGTTTATCGGCGATTTTGAAAAGGCTGCTCCCTGGAATTCCGATTCTATCAAGGGCTGCAAGAGATTTGTTGAAAAGTTTTGGAACCTTCAGGAAAAAGTTACCGACGGTGACTCTTATTCACCCGAACTTGAGTCTCTTATGCACAAAACAATCAAAAAGGTTACATTTGACATTGATAACCTTAAGGCAAACACAGCTATTGCCGCAATGATGACCCTTGTTAACGAAATGACACAAAAGGGCTGCAACAGAGCAGAGCTTAAAACGTTAACGATTCTTCTTAACCCGTTTGCTCCTCATGTTACCGAGGAAATGTGGGAGGTTATGAATTTCGGCGGAATGGTTAACCAAGCAAAATGGCCTGAATACGACGAGGAAAAAACAGTTGAAAACACTGTTGAGATTGTTCTTCAGGTTATGGGCAAGGTGCGTTCCCGTATGACAATTTCAGTTGATATGCCAAAGGAAGATGTTATTGCGGCAGCCAAGGCTGACGAAAAGATTGCCGAGCTTATTGCAGGCAAAACCGTTAAAAAGGAAATTTATGTTCCGGGTAAGCTTGTTAACATTGTTGCAATTTAATATTAAAGGAACCGAGCGGTTTTAATGCTCGGTTCTTTTTTTATGGGCTTTTGTAGTTTTTTCTGTTTTTTTTTATTTGCTATTGTAAAAATATATAAAATCCTTTATAATAATGCTCAATAATATTTTTTGTATAAAAACGGTGATGTGTATGAGAATGCGCCATAAAAAGAATCTTGATTCTCGCTTAAGCGGTGTGGATGATTATTTAATTACACTGCGAAACGACAGTTTAAATTTTAATGACGCTTTAGTTGAAAATCATATTTTGGATTTAAAGGGCTTGTTTAAAAACGACAACCCGGTTTGCCTTGAAATCGGCTGCGGCAAGGGTCAGTTTGGTTGCACCTTTGCAAAAAACAATCCCAATGTAAATATTATCTGTGTTGAAAAGGTTAAAAATGTTATTGTTTTGGCATGCGAAATGGCACAGAGCATGGGGCTTAAAAATATCAAGTTTATAAACTGTGCGGCAGAATACCTGCAATCATATTTGCCACCTGAAACCTTTGAAACAATCTTTCTTAATTTTTCGTGCCCCTATCCAAAAAAAAGCTATGCCTCGCACAGGCTCACAAGCGAAAGATTTTTGGGCATTTACAAAACACTTTTAAAGCCGGGTGCACCTGTTTGCCAAAAAACAGACAATATGCACTTTTTTGAATTTTCAATTGAATCCTTTTCAAAAAACGGATACGAGCTGTCAAATATTTCACTTGATTTACATAACAGCGATTTTGAAGGTAACATTGTTACCGAGTATGAGGAAAAGTTTTCATCACAAGGCTTGCCCATTTACCGTTTGGAAGCAAGAGTTAAAAATAGCTAAAAAGTGCCTGTTTTAGGCGGTTGCAACCGATAGTTGCGTTAAATTTTGAGAATGTAAACTAAAATGTATTGTGTTGCCGTTGGTGCAACAATATAATTGGGGTATAGCAAACAGCTGATACCCAAAGAGGAAATATGGATATCAAAACAGCTGATAAATTACAAGCATTAAGAAAATCTCATGGCTACAGCCAGGAGGCATTAAGTGAAAAGTTAGGTGTAAGCCGTCAGGCTGTATCTAAGTGGGAGCGTGGCGAGTCCTCTCCAGATACAGACAATTTAATAGCCTTGGCAGGTATATATAATGTAACTCTTGACGATATAATTAATTCTGATAAGGAGCTGCCGGGTAAGGACGATTTACAAAATAATACCCCTGCTGAAAATGCAGAGCAAATTGCCCACGAGGCAGAAGATACAACAGAGAAAAAAACCAAGCCTGAGGATAAGTCTTATCCAAAAAGGAAAAGATTTGGCAAGGCACTTGTAAAATTCCCTTTTGTATTTTTGATAGTTGCCGTTTATGTGGTGCTCAATCTTTTCATTGGCAAATGGCACCCAAGCTGGCTTATGCTTTTAAGCATTCCAATTTATTATCATTTTGCCGGGGCGTGCTTTGCAAAAACAAAAAAAGGATTTCTCTTTTCACTTCCTGTTCCTGAGATAATAATTGTTATTTATCTTATACTTGGTTTATTATACGGTCTTTGGGCACCGGGAGCTATATCTTTTATTGCTATACCCGTTTATTATTGGGCTGTGGCATTTTACAAAAACAAATAAAAATTAGGAGCTGACAGTATGAAACAAAAATTAAGTCCAATCAAAAAAACACATTTTGGTATTGCCAGAAAAATCGTATCAAATATGACATCCGAAAGCTGGGAAACAATCCCTCACGCTACACTTACATACGAACCGGAATGTACAAAGGTTTTTGATGTTATCAAGGAAATTAATAAGGACGCCACACCTGAAACAAAAATTACCGTTAACACAGTTATGCTCAGGATAATTGTTGAGGGTATTAAGGCTTGCCCAATTATCAATTCACATATTGATTTTAACCGCAAGCTTGTAAGGGGTTCTGTTACCCAGTTTAACGAGGTCAACATTTCAATGCCCATGATTCTTGATAACGGCGAAATGATGACCATTAATATGCACGATATGCACAACAAAACTATCAGAGAAATGCAGGCTGCAATCAAGGACGCCGCACGCAGAGCCAACAACAGCGATATGAACGAGGTTATGTATGAGGTTTCACTTTCAAATACACTTGACGGCCTTGCACAGGGTAAATTAGGCCAAACTATTTACAGATTAATCGGCTCAAAAACAGGCAAGCACAAGGTTCACACTCTTTCCGGCGACGCTAAGAAAAAGTATTACTCCATCCCCGAGAAAGACAGATTAACAAAACACGACATCGAGCAGGGAACAATTACCGTTTCAAACTTGGGCTCGGTGTATAGAGATTGGCACGGCAAGTGCACCCTTCTTGAAATTATCCCGCCGCAGGTTGCCGCAATTGCGATCGGCAGCGTGCAGGAGGAGGCAATTGTTCAAGATGACGGCACCCTTCGTGCAGGCAAAAGGCTTCCCTTTACTCTTGCCTTTGACCACAGGGCAATCGACCTTGGCGACATTGTTCCCTTTATGAAAAAGCTTGACGAGATTTTTGAAAATCCCGAAATTATTAAAGAGTGGTTATAATTAAACAATAAAAATAAAGACTGTGAGGGCACATAAAGTGCACACTCACAGTCTTTTTTGTATTTTATGCCATTACATAAGCGAAAGGTATAATTGCTTGATTTCCTCAACGGAAGTTTCTCTTGGGTTGCCGGGGCGGCAAGCATCGTCATAAGCAGACTGTGCAAGAAAGTCAACATCCTCGGGCTTAACAATATCCTTAAGGTCGGCAGGGATACCAACATCCTGTGAAAGCTTTTTAACTGCGTCAACGGCAGCCTTTCTTGCTTCCTCAATCGTCATATCGTCAACGCCCTCAACGCCCATTGCTTTTGCAATGTTTCTGTATTTTTCGCCGGTGGCCGGTGCGTTATATTCCATAACTGTTGGAAGAATGATTGCGTTTGCAACACCGTGGGGTGTGTCATATACAGCGCCGAGAGGATGAGCCATTGAGTGAACAATGCCGAGGCCTACATTTGAAAAGCCCATGCCGGCAATGTATTGACCGAGAGCCATGCCCTCTCTGCCCTCTTCTGTATTTTCAACAGCGCCACGCAGTGAGCGTGAAATAATTTCAATTGCTTTAAGGTGGAACATATCCGAAAGCTCCCAAGCGGCAGCAGTAATGTAGCCTTCAATTGCGTGGGTTAAAGCATCCATACCCGTTGCGGCGGTAAGACCCTTTGGCATTGATGACATCATATCAGGGTCAACAACTGCAACAACGGGAATATCCTTGGGGTCAACGCAAACCATTTTTCTGTTGTTTTCAACATCTGTGATTACATAGTTAATTGTAACCTCGGCTGCTGTGCCTGCTGTTGTGGGAACTGCTATAATAGGCACGCACTTGTTTGTTGTGGGTGCAACGCCCTCAAGTGATTTTACATCTGCAAAATCAGGGTTTTTAATGATAATGCCGATTGCCTTTGCGGTATCCATTGATGAACCGCCGCCGATAGCAACAATGCAGTCTGCCCCTGATTTCTTAAATGCCTCAACACCTGTTTGAACATTTTGAATTGTGGGGTTTGGTTTAATTTCGCTATATATTTCGTATGCAATGTTTGCAGCATCCAAAACATCAGTTACTTTTTTAGTTACACCAAACTTGATGAGGTCAGGGTCTGAGCAAACAAATGCCTTTGCAAAGCCTCTGCCCTTGATTTCGGTTGCAATTTCCTTAATTGCGCCCTTTCCATGATAACTTGTTTCGTTTAATACAAACCTGTTAGCCATTTTTTATTACTCCTTAGTAAAAAAGTATTTTAGAGCCATGCTCTAAGCACATTATAGGACTGCAAGATTACATTGTCAATATTTTAACAATGATATTTAATAAAAATGTTACTTTTGCTTAACAATTGGTTTTTATGCAGTTTTTTCTCGGCAAAATTCGGCATAAAATTGACCGCTGATGTACAATGTGCTATAATAATTGTTATTGTGCTTGGAGGTGCGATAGTGAAAAAAACGATTTCAATTTTTATGGCTTTAATAATGCTGCTGTCGGCATTTTCCGCAAACGGCATTACGGCATTTTCCGCAAATAAGCAATTTGCCGCAGACAAGCTTGAATATATACAAACAACAAAGGGCTATGTGCCAAAGAAAACCGCCGCAGTTACAGGCAACTGCTACGGCTTTATTGCCTCAGTGTGTGAAAAACTTTACGGCGTTACATATAACGGCGAGGGGCTTTACAGCTCATATCAATGCAGGCACGACACCGGCAATTATTACACGGTTGACACCTTTACAACCAAAAATACAAGCCCAAGCAGCACCGATGTAGAAAGCATTATTTCCTTTTTCACAAATAATGCCTTAACGGGGGATATTGTTCATTACGGCTCTCTTACAAACAGCGGCAGTACCCACACCTTTATGGTGCAAAGCGTTGACAGCGAAAAAATGGTAATTTACCATTCAAATTATGCCTCTCACGGCAACACATCAGACACCTGCCATTTTGATACGATTTATTGGCAGTCATTCAGGCAATCCCCAACAGTCAGCACCACCGTTTCAAACGGCGATTATTCACTTAACGCTATTTTCAGCAGCAAAATGAAAAACGGTGGCCTTGGCATTTCAATTAACAGATATTCAAAATACGGCGATTTGTTCTATATGTCAAGCTCCTTTGTGCCTGAAATCAGGCTGGCTCGCAGCGGAACAAAAAGCATTACTGTTGCCTGGACTAAATTGCCCGACGCCACAAAGTACCAAGTGCAATATAAGGGCAAAAATGACAGCTCATATACCACCGCAACCAATAGTTGCACAGGCAGTAGCTACAATATTACAGGGCTTAAAACAGGCTCAAGCTACGGCTTTAGGGTTCGTGCCTATGTGGGCGGAAAATGGATGAGCTATTGCGACCCTCAAAGTAAGGCACCGCTGCCGCCGGCACCTACATCGGCGGCGACTTCGCTCAGCCAAAGCGGTATTGTTGTAAGTTGGAATGTAAGGGACGATATTACAGGCGTTAAAATTTATAAAAGCACTGACGGCGGCAGTTTTGCTCTTTTAAAGAACATAAAAAGCAACACTGTATCAAGCTATACCGACAAGGCCGTTGAGGCAGGCAAAAGCTACTGCTACCGGGTTTACAGATATTACACAGACGAAACCGCAACCGAATACAAATCCGCAAAGGCGGAACTTAATGCAAGCTACACCCTTTCCGCACCGTCGGTTAACTCCTGCAGACTTTCAAACACCTCGCTGCGCTATACCTTCAGCGGCGACGGTCTGCAAACCGCCTTCGTTTATTCGGTGACTGATTCAAGCGGCAATGTTATTGTGCCCCAAACCGAAACCACGGAGTCTGTTGCGGTGGTTGAGGGCTTAACCCTCGGGGAATACTACACAGTCAGCGTTGCAGAAAAAAACAGTATTGCAGCAAGCGAATACACCCTTCACACAAAGCAGGCAATGCCGCCCTCATCTTCAAAGATAAGTGCCGCTGTTAATTCCGACGGAATTAACATATCATATCTTCCCAGTCAGGTTGTAAGCGGATATTATATTTACCGCTCCACCGAAAAAAATTCAGGCTTTGAGGAAATTGCCCGTGTTGAGGATTCTGCGGCGGCGGATTACACCGATAAAACCGTAAAATACGGCGTTACATATTACTATAAGGTTAAAAGATACACCACATCAAACGGCGAGGATTATTTAAGCGCCTATTCCCCTGTGAGCACAGGGGTTAAAAACACCGTTAAAAAGCCGAGCGTCACGGTTTCAAACAAAACGCCTGCCTCGGTTACCGTTAAATGGGGCGAGGTTAAAAACGCAACTAAATATGTTGTGCAGTATAAGGCAGAAAACGGGTCTTGGAAAACCTATGCAACCGTTTCGGGCACAAGCAAGGTTGTCAGCTCCCTTACCACAGGTAAAAATTATTACTTTAGGGTCAAGGCGATAAACAATGTGGGTTCGGGCTATTATTCAAGCGCTGTTAAAATTAAGGCTCGCCCTGCAAAAATGAGCCCACCGGTACTGAAAAACAAGTCAAACGGCGTCAGCGTTTCGTGGCAAAAGCAAGCCTCCGCCGGTGGATACAGAATATACCGTGCCACATCAAAATCAGGCAGCTACACCTTGGTTAAAGAGGTGCAAAACGGTTCAACAACCTCATGGAAGGACACCGGTGTTAAAAAGGGCAAGGGCTACTATTACAAAACAGTGTGTGTTGTTAAAAAGAACGGCAAGAAATATTACAGCCAAAGTTCAAATTATACCTACATAAAATTTAACTAATTAACAATACAAATTCGACTGTGCATAGCCTTTTTTATGATTATTAACTAAATTTCAACATTATTTGATAAAATGCTTGACATCCACTTAAGTTTTGTATATAATCATTGCGACAAATGAAAAGTTGTGTTTACTTTTTATTGAGTATTAAATAACCCCCGATGGTCGGAGGGAGGGAATATAATGAGTCAGGTAAAAGTTAAGGAAAATGAATCTCTTGACAGCGCTCTTAGAAGATTTAAGCGCCAAACTTCTCGTGATGGCATCATCCAAGAGGTAAGAAAGAGAGAGCATTACGAAAAGCCTTCAGTCGCTCGTAAAAAGAAGAGTGAAGCTGCTCGTAAAAGAAAGTACAAATAAGTTACTTAAAAAAGCAGGTCTTTGACCTGCTTAATTTTTTGCCCTTAAAGCCTTGAACCCTTTGCCAAGTTATGGTATATTACCCTTGGTGATAAATATGAAGAAAATACTTGTTTTAAACGGTCCAAACCTTAATATGACCGGTATCAGAAAAAAGAATGTTTACGGCGCTGAAACCCTTGATGATATTAACGCCCAACTCAAAGCATACGGCGACTCAAAGGGGGCAGAGATAAGCTTTTATCAGTCAAACCATGAGGGCGCCATTATTGATGTTATTCATCAAAGCAAGGACGATTACGACGGCGTTGTTATCAATGCAGGGGCATACACCCACTATTCCTACGCCATTCGTGACGCTATTGAGGCTGTCAGCGACTACACTCCTTTTGTTGAGGTTCACATGAGCGATATTCATAAAAGAGAGGATTTCAGGAAAATTTCGGTTATAACCGAGGTTTGTGTTAAACAAATTTCAGGCTATGGCAAGGATAGTTACAAAATGGGTATTGATTTATTGCTCGAAATACTGTAAAATGTATTAGTAAATTGATATTTTATAAATATTCGGAGGTATAAATATGATTTCAGCAGGTGATTTCAGAAACGGCGTAACTTTTGAAGAAGACGGCAACGTTCTTCAGGTTATCGAGTTTCAGCATGTAAAGCCGGGTAAGGGCGCTGCGTTTGTAAGAACTAAAACCAAGAATGTAATTACAGGTTCAGTGGTTGAAAAGAGCTATAACCCATCGGCAAAATATCCTACTGCATATATTGAAAGAAGAAATATGCAATATTCATACAACGATGACGGTATGTACTACTTTATGGATAACGAAACCTTTGAGATGGAGCCGGTATCAGAGGCTGACCTTCCTGACAGCTTTAAGTTCGTTAAGGAAAATGAGGAATGTAAAATTCTTTCCTACAAGGGCAAGGTTTTCGGCGTTGAGCCGCCTACCTTTGTAACTCTTCAGGTTACTCATACTGAGCCGGGCCTTAAGGGCAACACCGCAACAAACACACTTAAGCCTGCAACTGTTGAAACAGGTGCAGAAATCCGTGTTCCTTTGTTCATTAACGAGGGCGATATGATCAGAATTGACACTCGTACCTGCGAATATATGGAGCGTGCATAATTAAAAATCGTGGGCAGTCCTTGTGGCTGCCTGTTTTAAACTCAAATTTCCTTACGCCTTGCAGGGCTGCAACAGGGCGTGTGCTATAAGGAAATACTTGCAGCCGAAAGGATCGGTATTATTATGGAAACTACAGAAGCTTTAGGTTATTTAAAGGGTCTTATTGATGGCCTTGACCTTGACGATAACAAAAAAGAAACAAAAATCTTCAAGGCAATTATTGATGTTCTTGAAAACCTTAACGATGATGTTCTTGATATTACAGAAGAGCTTGATGTTGTTGAGGAGCAGCTTGACGATATTGATGATGACCTTGCCTCAGTTGAAGAGGCAGTGTATGACGATGATTTTGACGGCTGCGAGGGCTGTGAGGGCTGTGACGGCTTTGAAGATGCAGAGGAATATGAAATTACCTGCCCTGCATGCAATGCTGAATTTACAGTTGATGAGGACACCGTATTAGAGGGTAGCTTTGAGTGCCCGAACTGCGGCGAAATCCTTAATTTTGAGATTGAGGAAGAGGATGCTGAGTAATCATTTTCAGGTAATTATTCGGTTGACTTTTTTTGCAAAAAATGTTATAATTACACCATCGTATGAGGGAGTAGTTCCACGCCTTTGCGTGAGCTAAATCAACATCATGCCGCAAAACGGCTGGTTTAGTTTTTAAGAATGAGACTTATACATAGTTGGAATACTATGTATGAGTCTTTTTTATATATTACAAAGGAGTATAGTGTGAAAAATCACACTAATTAAATTATACATCAGTTGCGGTGCCCAAAATTTACTTTCGCACACAAATGTGCTCCTAAATTTTGACCGCTGTCAGTTCTTATTGCTTCTTTAATCTCGCACTGCGAGCGGTCGCAAACGAACCCTTCAAAATTTGCCTGGGGCATAATTTTGAAATGACTGAAATCACCATTTACGCCTGTTCAGGCAACGCAGGTCAATCTGGTGATTTATAATATAATGTTTGTTGCCTGAAAGGCTATGGTGATTATTATGAAAGAGTATTTGTCAACAATTGAAAATGTTCTTGCGGAAAACGACACAACGGTTAACGGTCTGAGCACCTCCGCAGCCGATACAAGACTTGAGGAAAATGGCAAAAACAAGCTTGCCCAAGGCAAAAAAACGCCCCTTTACAAGCGCTTTTTGTCACAGCTTGCAGACCCAATGATTATTATTTTGATTGTTGCTGCAATTGTAAGTGCCGTTACTGCCACTGTCAGCAAGGACGGCGGCTTTGCCGATGTTATAATAATTATGGTCGTTGTAATTATCAATGCAGTGCTTGGCGTTTATCAGGAGTCAAAGGCCGAAAAAGCAATCGAGGCCCTGCAGGAAATGACCGCCTCCACCTCAAAGGTAATCCGTGACGGCGTTCTTGTTGATGTTAAAAGCGAGGAACTTGTTGTTGGCGATATCATTGTTCTTGAGGCAGGGGACAGCGTGCCCGCAGACTGCCGAATTATAGAAAGCGCCTCAATGAAAATTGAGGAATCGGCACTTACAGGCGAATCAGTGCCTGTTAACAAAACCGCAGAGATTTTAGACTCTCTGGGTTCCGACGATGTACCACTTGGGGACAGAAAAAATATGTGCTATATGGGCTCGGATGTTGTTTACGGCAGGGGCAAGGCCGTTGTTGTTGCAACAGGTATGAACACCGAAATGGGCAAAATTGCCGACGCTCTTGCACAGGCTAAGGATGAGGAAACTCCCTTGCAAATCAAGCTTAACCAGCTTTCAAAAATCCTTTCAATAATTGTTCTTGCAATATGCATTTTCATATTTGCTTTTGATATTATCCGTGCTCTTATTGTGGGTGACGCAATTACATTTAACTCCGCTCTTTCGTTCTTTATGGTGGCTGTTTCATTGGCTGTTGCTGCTATCCCCGAGGGCTTGGCAGCGGTTGTAACAATTGTTCTTTCAATCGGCGTTACAAAAATGAGCAAGCGCAATGCGGTTATCCGCAAGCTTACCGCAGTTGAAACCCTTGGCTGCACACAAATTATTTGTTCTGACAAAACAGGTACCTTAACTCAAAACAAAATGACCGTTGTTGAGCATAGGGGCACTGATGAAAACCTTTTGGCTATGGCAATGGCATTGTGCAATGATGCCGAGTTGCAGGAGGATGGTTCAGTTAAGGGCGAGCCTACCGAGGCGGCGCTGGTTGCCTATGCAAATACCCTTGAACACAAAAAGTCTGAGCTTGACTCTAAGTTTGAAAGAGTTGCAGAGGTTCCCTTTGATTCAGGCAGAAAAATGATGTCAACTATCCATAAAACTGAAAAGGGCTATGTGCAATACACAAAGGGCGCACCTGATGTTATTCTTTCCCGTTGCACCACCGCTTATCTTAACGGCAAAAAGGTGCCGATGACCGAGGAGATTGCTCAGGCAATTACCGACTCTAACAAGGAAATGGCAGACAAGGCGCTCCGTGTGCTTTGCGCCGCAATGAGAACATATAAAAAGCTGCCGTCAATAGAAGATGAGGATATTGAGCAGGAGCTTTGCTACATTGGCTTAACAGGTATGATTGACCCTGTTCGCCCCGAGGTTGTTGATGCAATCGCACAGTGTAAGAGCGCAGGCATCAGACCTATTATGATTACCGGCGACCATAAGGATACCGCCGTTGCAATCGCAAAAGAGCTTGGCATTATTGAAGATGCAAGCTGTGCAATTACAGGCGCCGACCTTAATCAGCTTTCAGATGAGGAACTGGATGACAGAATTGAAGAATTCAGCGTTTACGCCCGTGTTCAGCCCGAGCATAAGGTAAGAATTGTAAAGGCTTGGAAGAAAAAGGGCAAAATTACCGCTATGACCGGCGACGGCGTTAACGATGCACCGTCAATTAAAAATGCCGACATAGGCGTTGGCATGGGCATTACCGGCACGGATGTTACAAAAAATGTTGCCGATATGGTTCTTGCAGACGATAACTTTGCTACCATTGTTTCCGCCGTTGACGAGGGCAGAAGAATTTACGATAATATCCGTAACTCAATTCAATTTTTGCTTTCATCCAATCTGTCGGAGGTTTTGTCAATCTTTATTGCAACTCTGCTTGGATTTACTTTGTTTGAGCCTGTGCATCTGTTGTGGATTAACCTTATTACCGACTGCTTCCCGGCTCTTGCGCTCGGCCTTGAAAAGGGCGACCCAAATATTATGAAGCGTGCTCCCCGTGACAGCAAGGAGGGTATCTTCTCAGGCGGCCTTGGCTTTGATGTTGCTTGGCAGGGCATTATGGTTACCGTTTTAACACTGGTTGCTTATGTGCTGGGCATTGTTATGGCAGCTGACGGTAAAATGTCACTTCACGATATTTTCGCCGTTGACGACATCAGCAATAAATTCCTCCACCAAAACGGAATGACAATGGCGTTCTTAACCCTTTCAATGGCTGAAATATTCCATTCATTCAATATGCGCTCACGCCGCCAGTCCATATTTAAAATGGGCAGCATAAATTGGTATTTAATCGGTGCAATGGCACTTTCGTTAGTCCTTTCAACGGCTGTTATCTATATCCCGTTCTTAAAGGAAGCCTTCGATTTCGCCGCAATCAGCGCAGCAGAATACTTTACCTCATTGGTAGTCGCAATTATGGTAATTCCTATTGTTGAAATCGTAAAGCTCATTCAGCGAAAGCTTAATAAATAATCCAAACCGAACGGAGGTGCTCACTAAACGATCATCTCCGTTTGCTGTTTGTTATAATAACGCTCTGTTCGTTTTGTATTTGACAAAAATCAGGCGATTATGATATAATTAACCATATCAGTTGGAACTGATGAAAATTGAGATGACCTGTTCCCATTCCGAACACAGCAGTAAAGCTCTTGCATAGCTATGCAAGGGCGATTTTTGTTTTTAGGAGGTAAGTTATGTTTAACTACAAAAAAATTGTTGTAATCGGTTGCCCGGGTGCAGGTAAAAGTACCTTTAGCCGCAAGCTGCACAACGCAACCGGTATTGAGTTGTTCCATTTGGATTCTGTTTATTGGAACAGCGACTGCACCCACATATCCCGTGAGGAGTTGATTGAACGGCAGCGGGAAATTTTTAAAAAGGACAGCTTTATTATTGACGGTAATTTTAAAAGCACGCTTGAATTGAGAATTAAGCAGGCAGATGTTGTATTTTGGTTTGACCTGCCCACCGAAATTTGTATTCAAGGAGCGCAAAACAGAAAAGGCAACAGACCTGAAATGCCCTGCCAACTGCCTGCCAACGACGAACTGATTGATTTTATCAAAAGCTTTAATTGCGATATTGTGCCTCAAATTAAGGCGCTGCTTGAAAAATACAACAGTAATGTAATTATTTTTCACTCTCACAAGGAGGCGGACGACTACATAAAAGGCATTGCCCAAGGCGTTGATTTAACCTTTATGGATTAACGAGTGCTTTTTTACTGAAAGCGGTAAACAGTATCACGAGATAGGAATGTACTATATTGTTGATATTGAAAATACTGATTTTAATCGCTTTGAAAACGATTTTGAGATTAATGAAAGCAACAGAGTTAATCATTTCAGCTGGCTTAATATTGATGATTTGGATAAGGTTGTTTTGTATCCTGAATTTATAAAAAATGAAATACAAAATACAAACGGCGAATTAAAATTGATAATTACGAGGGATTAAAATGGAACTGTGGGACGCTTATGACGAGAATTTTAATATAATTAACGGTGTTACCTTGGTCAGCGCCGAGGAATTTAAGGCTTTTTCAAAGGGCAGCCTTGCAACCACAAGGATACAGGCTTTTATCGAAGAACTGAAAGAGTAGGCAGCCCTGTTATTTGTGAACTAAAATATAATTTTTTTCTTGGAATTTGCCTAAAAAGCCAATATATGTTAAAATGTAAAAAAGCAAAGGGGACGATTTATGAAATTCATCAAACAGTTTAAGATTAAAAATTTTATTATGCTGTTTTTGGCAGGCATAATCAATTCAATCGGCGTTACAATGTTTCTTCAGCCTGTTCGCCTTTACGACAGCGGAATATCCGGCACATCAATGCTTTTGTCACAGCTTACACCCGAGTGGCTGTCGCTTTCCGTTTTCTTGGCGGTGCTTAACATACCCATATTTTTGTTCGGCGCAAAAAAGCAGGGCTGGGTTTTCACGGTGTATGCCGTGTTTGTTGTGGCGATTTATTCCATAAGCGCTTGGGTAATTACGGATATTTTGCCAATTGATGTTTCGGCGTTTTCGCCGCTTGCCAAAAACGATTTGTTTTTGTGCGCAGTGTTCGGCGGCTTTATTTCAGGCGTGGGCAGCGGTATTGCCATTCGCTACGGCGGCGCTATGGACGGCATAGAGGTTTTGTCTGTTATTTTTGCCAAAAAGCTTTCGATGTCGGTTGGCACATTTGTTATGATATATAATGTTATTCTTTATGTTATATGCGGAATTGTGCTTAACAGCTGGATTTTGCCGCTGTATTCAATTGTTACCTATGTTGTTGCGCTAAAGGTAATCGACTATATTGTTGAGGGCTTTGATCGCTCTAAATCCGCAATGATAATCACTACAAAGCATGATGAAATTTGCAAAAGGCTGTCTGAGGAATTTGGCAACGGAATAACCTTTTTTGACGCTAAGGGCTATTATTCCGACCGTGACCGCACGGTAATTTACTTTGTTTTAAACCGTTTCCAAATCGGTAAAATGAAGGATATTGTTCATTCAATTGACAAAAATGCCTTTATTTCAATAAGCGAGGTTGCCGATGTTTTCGGCTCGTCCTTAAAAAACGATTAGGAGTGATACGATGGGAGATTGGAACTCAAATCAGTATCTTAAATTTGAAAGGGAAAGAACACAGCCGTCCCTTGATTTAATATCGAGAATAAGGCACTTAGACCCTGAAAATATACTTGATATAGGCTGCGGCCCCGGCAACAGCGCCAATGCCTTAAAAAACGCATTTCCAAACGCAGAAATTTTAGGCATTGACTCTTCCGACGATATGCTCGCCAAGGCAAGGAAAACTTATCCCGGCATTTCTTTTGAAAAATGCACTGTTCCGGTTGGGCTTTGCGATTTAAACAAAAGCTTTGATTTGATTTTTTCAAACGCCTGTTTTCAGTGGATACCTGAGCAGGAGGAGCTGTTTAAAAATGTGTTTGAAAGCCTTGCTCCGGGCGGAACCATTGCGGTTCAGCTGCCCTTAATTCAAACGGCACCGTTTTATAAAATGCTGAACGAGGTGCTCAGGGAAAGCAAGTGGCAGTGCTTGCAGGGAATAAGGGATTTTTATAATTTAAACGATGTGCAATATTACGATATTCTTTGCGAATATTGCAGTGATTTTGATATTTGGCACACCACATATTACCACACTGTTGACGGAGCCGACGGGGTTCTCTCCTGGTATTCGGGCAGCGGCCTGCGCCCGTATTTAGACGCCCTTGACGACGAAAAAAGGGCAGAATTTGTCGCTGAATTAAAAGAAAATATTAATTCACTTTACGATGTGAGGGCAAACGGCAAGGTAATTTTAAAAATGCCCAGATTGTTTTTTGTGGGCAAAGGTAAGGTTTAATTATGGCTTTTGGTTGTTAATTTGCAACAGCTGTGCTATAATTAACCAAAAAACGGAGGTATTATTTTATGAACATTTGGCACGATATATCGCCTAAAAGAATTAAGAAAGACAGATTTTATGCCGTAATTGAAATTTCAAAGGGCGGCAAAAATAAATATGAGCTTGATAAGGAAACAGGTATGCTCAAGCTTGACAGGGTTTTGTTTACCTCAACTCACTATCCTGCAAACTACGGCTTTATTCCCAGAACCTATGCAAGCGATAACGACCCACTTGATGTTTTAGTTTTGTGCAGCGAGCAAATCAGACCTATGACCATTGTTGAATGTAACCCTATCGGCGTTCTTGTTATGGAGGACGGCGGTGCTAAGGATGAAAAGATAATCGCAGTGCCGGTAAATGACCCCAACTATAACGGATATACCGATATTGACCAGCTCCCACCTCACAGATTTGAGGAAATCAAGCATTTCTTTGCTGTGTATAAAAATTTGGAGCATGACAAGGAAACCACCGTTACCGAGGTAAGACCCCGTAATGAGGCTGAGGAGATTATTCAGCAGTGCATAGATTCCTACATAAAAAATTTTCAGTTATAATGCAGCATAATTAAACATATAGCATAAAAAGAACGAATGGTTACCCATTCGCTCTTTTTTACCGTGTGCGCTGTTTCTTTAATTAAAATCCGCCGATGTCTAAATCAGGTTCGTTGCTTTTGCTCTGTTGCAATTTGTGTTGTAAAAAAAGTATTGTTCCTGCCAGTTAAGGGTCCCGCTTCTTTATTTTATCAATTCATTGGCATTATGCATAAGTGCCTCAACCGCTTCAATTGTGCAGGTGTTTGCAATAGCGCTCAAACCCTTGCTGAAATCCGGCGGGCGGCTTGTTAAATTGTGGCAGTCGCTGCCGACAAAATGGATTCTGCCGTTTTCAAGCAGCCCAAAGAGCTTTTTTCTTATGCTTTTGGGTGCATCGTAAAAGGAGTTAATATTAACCTGCACAAGGCAACCCATTTTAATGTATTGGTCAAGCCTGAAGGTATCCTCAAGCAGGGCTCTGTATCTTTCAATATGTGCAAGCACGGGCTTGATGCCATAGTCGCAATACATATTAACCAGGCGGTCGTAATCGCTTTCATCAAACGGGGAGGTAAAGGGGTGCTCAATAAGAGCATAGCCTGAATTGCCTATGCACAGCTCATCAAGGCTGTCGTAATTAAAAATGTATTTGCTGATATAAACTTCCGCCGCAGGAATAAGCCTTGGGCTGCCCGGGGGCAAAGCTCTTTCAAGGGCGTTAAATGCCTGCTCTCTTTTCCTTAAAAAATCATCAAGTGAAATTTCGTCGGAATAATAGTGGGGAGTTAATATTATTGCTTTAGCGCCCTGCTTTTGCAACGCATCAATCATTTGCAGGCTCATTTCAACGCTTTTAGAGCCATCGTCAACAGCAGGGAGTATATGGCTGTGAACCTCAACTAAATTATCAATATACATAAAATAAAACCTTAAATATCATTTCTTGGGTCGTATTTTGCTTTTGTGCCGAGTTTTGATTTGCTTTGCCTCGGTAACGGGGTTGAGCCTGCGCCGTAGCCGTAGCCATAGCCGTATCCGTAACCGTAGCCATAGCCGTAACTGTATTTTCCGCCGTAGCGGTAGCCCATATATTTGCCGTATTTGCCCGTGGAGCTGCTGCCTGCAAAGTTAACAACAAAGCCTAATATTTTAGCGTCGATAAATTCAAGGGATGAAATAACACGCTGAATATCGGGGTGGGTTGTTTGATTTGAACGAACAACAAGCACAACGCCGTCAGACTCCCTGATAAGGGGCAATGCGTCAGACACAACATTTATGGGCGAGGTGTCAATGATTATATAATCAAAGTCCTTTTCAAGTTCGCTGAGAAAATCTGCCATAAGCTCCGAGCCTAAAAGCTCAGCCGGGTTGGGCGGAATTGAGCCGGAGCATATTGCGTATAAATTGCTGTATTCCGTTTTATGGATAACCTCGTACAAATCAACCTTATCCTTGCGTGAGGTTGACACCACCGAGCCCAAATAGTTGGTTAAGCCCGGGGAGTTGGGCACTGAAAAATAGTGGTGCAGCTTTGGCTTTCTAAGGTCGCAGTCAAGCAATAAAACCCTTTGGCCTGCCTGTGCAAAAGTGATTGCAAGGTTAATTGTGGTTGTGGTTTTTCCCTCGTTTGGAGAGGAGGATGACACAACAATTTTTTTGCAGCCCTTTTTCATAACGGAGAACATAACATTTGCTCTTATGCTTTTATATGCCTCCTCAACCCTGAATTTTAACGAAGGGTCCATTTGCAGGTTTTGGAGGAGCTGCCTTGAGGGAGCGGATGAATCGTTATGGAATTTCTTTCTCTTAGCCATAATTATCTTGCCCCCTTCTTTTTGCCTGAGCCGCTTTGACCCTGCTTTGTTTCAAAGTTGGGAATTGAGCCCAGAACAGGAATGTTATATTTTTCAACCAATTCTTCCTCGGTTTTAATTCTTATATCAAGAAGATTTCTCAAAATAATGTAAACGGCGCACAAAACAATGCCTGCAACAACGCCGATTGCTATTTTTTTAGGATAGCCCAAGCTGCCTGCAGAGCTTGCTTTAACCGCCTTATCCTCAACAGAGGCGTGCACCAGGCCGCTGTTGGTTTCCTCCATATTTTCGGGAACGGTGGTTTCAAGTTGGTGTGCGATTTCGTATGACAAATCGGCATCGTGGGTTACAACCGTTACCTTGAACATGGCGGTGTTTTCAACCGGCTCAACGGTAATGGCGTTTTTAATTGTGCCGGCGTCGTAATTTGCATTAATGCGCTTGTTTAAATCATCGGTAACACGGTTTGCAAATTCGTTTGTGTTCATAATTTCGATGTATGTGTCAAGCATTTTCATGGCGTAGTTCATTTTGCTGGTGTAGCTGATACGCATTGAATCGCCGTTTGCGGCAGACGAACTTGTGGATGAATCGTTAAGCTCCTGCTGTGAATCAACGGCATAAGCCAAAAATTCAACGGTTGATGTATATGTGAGCTTGGTAAAGTTGGCGGTGTAAACATAGCCTAACAGGCCGCCGATGATTGCAAAAACAACAATCAACCTCCACCTTCTCAGCAGCGCAACCAAAATTTTGCGCACATTGGTATCTATATTCATTGCTTGGATTACCTCCGAATTTTATATAAAGACAAATTTGTGTACAAAACAAAACTGTAATTAATATATTACTTTATAAGCGAAATTTTGTCAAATATATTTTAATTTTACTCGTTATTATATTGACAAAATACCCTTTTTAAGTGATAATATAGTGTAAATTTTTATGCGGAGTTATAACTATGTCTAAAACAATAAAAATGCCCCTATGGGGACCCTATTCAAAAAAATATATGGGCATCTCACATATTGCCCAAAACCTTGAGGACGAGGGTGCAAGGTTTGATTTTATCATTCATCCCACCATTTGGAACTCGTCAACACCGGTGCCCAATGTAACGGTGCCGTCATCATATCATTTGTGGGAATGTGCGGCTGATTACAGCTATTTTTCATACAGATATGAGCTTATGTGGAAGGACAGGGTTTATGCCGATGTGTCCTTTTCAAAAATCGACGATAATTCATATCTCGCCCGTTGCGAGCTGGTTAATAACACCGAACTTTCGCAAAACTGCGTCGTAAATATATTCGGCGCACTTGAATTTCCATTTAAAACATTTGCAAAGCTTAACGCCCCGGACAATGGGGTTGTCGTTAATGCAAATGATTACATAAAATTTGAATACAACACCCCACGCCCCTGGGACGGCGAAACCCCTGACGGTTTATTCAGAGGTATGTTCAGGGACAGCAGCTTTTACCTTGGCTGCGGCTTGGGTGACAGGTGTGACAACGCCCATGTTCACTACTTAAACCTTAAGCCTTTCGGCGTTGAAAAAGGGGATACCGTTGCTTATGAGCTTAGTGCAAAGGGCATTTCCTGCCCAAAGCTTGCGGTAAGATACAAAACCGTAACCGACGGCGACGCAGTATTTGATATTAACGGCAAAAAAACAGTGTTTGAGGGCTCAAATGAGCTTACAGTTAAATATATTGATTATTGTGAAAATCCGGTTTTCACAAGCCTCGGCGGTGCAGGAATTGAACTTGACTTTATTGCAGCCGTTGGCGAAAACGACACTGTAACCGTTGAGCAATGCCCATACGAGCTTGTTCCGAATACCGAAATTGAAAATGTCGGAAACGGCCAAAGGGCAACCTTAACATACAACTATGATGGTTGCAGCTATTCTATTTTAACTCACGACAAAAACACCCGCCAGCGCAAGCTTGAAAGCGGCAGTTTGGAGGACGCCCTTATCAACCGCCTGTCTAACGGCGATATTACTTATGATGATTTGGCTGAAACCTTTTCACGCTCGTTTGAGCGCAAGCACAGCGATGTGGGCTATTTTCACAACTCTCTGGTTAAATCCATTTTCATTGAGCCCCACTCAACCAATGTTCAGTATATTGTTGTTTCAAAGGGTAAAACAGAGCCCTTGACAACTGACGAATATGAAAATATATACAAAAATGCAAGGCTGGGAGTAAAGGCTGACGGACTTATTGAGGAGGGTAAAAAATATGCCCTTTCCACACAGATTTTAAAATCAACTCTTTTAACAAATGTCGTTTACCCGGTATATCTGCATGGGAAAAATGTTATTCATCACACCCCGGGTAAGCGTTGGGATTCATTCTATACTTGGGACAGCGGCTTTATCGGCATGGGCTTGCTTGAGGAGTCAAACGACCTTTGCCAATATGCCCTTGATATGTATTTGTGCGATGATGAAAACAAGGATTTTGCATTTTTGCTCCACGGTTCACTTGTTCCCACACAGTTTGTTGAATATTTTGAGCTTTTAAAGCGCACAGAGAACAAGCACGAGCTTGATTTTATGTACCCGAAAATGAAGCGCTATTATGAATTTTTGCGTGGCAGAATTGACGGCTCAACCTGCGGCAAGTTTAATAACGGCTTGCTCACCACCTATGATTATTGGTATTCCTGCTCGGGTATGGACGATTACCCCTGCCAAGTGGAAATGATTAAAAACAAGGCTGAGGAATATTCCTGCCCCTGCCTTTCAACCTCGCAAATTATCCGTGCAGGCAAGATAATGAAAATGGTTGCACAGTACCTTGGCAAGGATGAGGATGTTGCCGTTTATGACAGTGATATTGAGCTGTCAACAAACGCACTTAACAACCTGGCTTGGGACGAGGAATCAGGCTATTTCGGCTATACCATGTATGATAAAGACCCTGAAAAGCCTTACATTATGAAAACGGAAAACGGCGAAAATTGGGACAAGGGCTTTGACGGCGTTTATCCTTTAATTGCAGGAGCAGTTGAGGGACAGCGTAAAAACAGGCTCATTGAGCACATTAAAAATCCTAAGGAAATGTGGTCGGCTGCCGGTGTAAGCGCTGTTGATATGACCGCATCGTATTACCATGAGGACGGCTATTGGAACGGCAATGTTTGGATGAGCCACCAGTGGTTTGTGTGGAAAACCATGCTTGATAACGGCGACGGCGATTTTGCCTTTGAAATTGCTGACAGAGCACTGGAGATGTGGAAGGCCGAAACCGACTTTACATATAACACTTACGAATGTTTCGGTATTTCCACACGCAGGGGCGGCTGGTTCCATAATTTCGGCGGACTTTCGGCACCTGTTTGCATTTGGGCTAACGCATATTACAGGGTGGGCACTGTTACAACAGGCCTTGATGTTTGGACCGATTACCAAAAAGTAACATCAGACAGTGCGAATATTAAGTTTAAATACTGCGGCAACAGCGATAAATACACCATTATTGTTACTCTTGACGATAAAAACGAATACACCGTGCTGTTAAACGGCGACGAATGCGAATTCAAAATGCGTAATAAGGGCGCAATTGAAATTACCGTTGACGGCAACGTCAAAGCAGGAGAATTAAAGATAACAAGCAAATAATTGCCTTAGAAAAGGGGTTTTAATATGGCTAATAAAATTTACGGAAGCAATAATGAGCCGCTTAAAATTCAGTTTATTACAGATACTCATTATTACTCAAGAAAGGGCGGCACAGAGGGTAAGGCCTACGAAAAGGCAGAATCCAAAAGCCAAAAGGTAATTAAGGATTCCGACCTGGTAATAAAAGCAGGTTTTGATATGCTTTGTGAGGACACATCAACCGATATTGTGGTTCTTGCAGGGGATACCACCCGTGACGGCGAGATTGAATCGCACAAGGAATTTATTGAAATGCTGCATGATTTGAAAAAGCGTGGCAAAAGGGTTTATGTTATCACTGCCACCCATGATTACAGGGACGGCGGCGTTGCCGACGGTTACGACGGCGACAATCAAATTAAGGTTCCTGCAATTGAGGAAAGGCATGACCTTTGGGATATGTACTATGAATTTGGCCCTAACGAGGCTATTTCAACACATCCGGATTCAATGAGCTATGTGGTTCAGCTTGCACCGGGCTACAGGCTTTTCGCTCTTAACGACGATACCAACTACAAGCCTGACGGCGAGCGAGGCTCAGGCTATTCCGACGATTGTATGGCTTGGATTATGGAGCAGCTTGAGGACGCAAAGAAAAACGACCAGTTTGTAATTGCAATGACCCACCACCCAATGATTGCACCGTCGCCGTTTTATGCCATTATCGGCAAGGGCGATATGCAGCGCAATCACGAAACTACAAGGGAGATTTTTGCAGACGCAGGTCTTTGCTGCATGCTTACAGGTCATACACATATTCACGACATCAGCTACACCACAACCAAAAAGGGCAACAGATTTTATGACATTGCCTGCGGCGCTATGATTGGCTGCCCTCCCACAATGCGTAATGTTATTATTGACCCTAAAAACGCTAAAATTGATGTTGACACCATTATGATTAAGGATGTTCCCGGTCTTGACACAAAGGGCAAGCCTTTTGACGAATATATGAAAGGCTTTTTCTTCGGCATGATTGGCGAGGTTATTTGGGCAATGGGTAATGATATTGACCGCCTTGCAGAAATGACCCCTGCATTTTCAATCCCCGGGGAAAAGGTTAAAAAGCTTGCATGGCTGATTAAGCCTATCGGAAAATGGTTAAACAAGCTTACATTTAAGAAAATTTGGCGCCTTTGCAAAAAGGAATCAGGCCTTAAAAAAGAGGATATTGCCGATATTGCCGACAATAAGGTAACCGACTTTATTTTGGAGCTGGTTCAAAACCTTTACTGCGGCGATTCTCCTTACGGACCGGAAACAAGGGAGTATAAGCTTACCTGTGGCCTTTTAAATGTTATCGACAGCTTTCTTAACACAATCGGCTTGTCAATCGGCAAATTCTTAAAGGGTGCAACCACTGTTCGTGCCCTTGTTGAGCCCCTTCTTTGGAACTCGGGCTATTGCGACGCCGAGGCAACACTTCCGCTTTATCCGATTTTTGACGAAAATAACCCCGCTCCTGCCGAAATGTTTGAGGAAAAGGAAGTTAAGGACACTGTAAAGCCCAGCAAAAAGGGCCCACTTGTGCTTACAATCCTTATTTTGCTTGTAATTTTGGTAATTGCAATTTTGGTTGGAATTGTTGCACTTATCGTTTGGGCAATTATTGCAATTATCCACGCTTGTGCAGGCAGCGCAATGCTCGGTTTGCTGCTTCAATAAATTTTTGTTGCAATCCATGCATAAACTTGTTATAATGAAAAAGTCATAAAACAAACAAATAAATATAAAGGGGTAAAAAATATGGCAGATGAAAAGAAAAAATTCAGCCTTGGCGGCCTTGATAACGCTGCTGAGGAAAAGGGTTCATTTATGAAAACCCTGTGGCAACTTGTAAAGTTCCTTGTTGTTTCAGGTCTTGTAACAATCATTCAGCTTGCACTTGCTGCTTTGTTACCACTCGTATGTGACCAAATTCACACCTTGCTTCCCGAGTTTTTGAGGGGCATATTCACACCTACAATGTTCACAACCGGTTCAGAAGAAGCAACAAAGTATGTTATCAACGGCGTTGTTACTTGGGGTTATGTTCTCCCATTCCTTCTTTCAAACCTTATTGCTAACATTTACGGTTTCTATCAGAACAAAAAGACAACATTTAAGTCTGACGCACCTTGGTACAACTTTGTTATCTACATTGTATTGCTTCTTGCACTTATCCTTTTCTCAACATGGATGCAGGGCGCAATCGTTGGTGCATTGTTAAAGCTTGAGCCTTCAAATTGGTTCTTAAAGATTGTTACTAACGAATCAATTGCTCGTCTTATCGCTTCAATGGCAGCAGGCTTTGTTCAAATGGTTGTTCTCTTCCCAATGGAGAAATTCGTTCTCATGAAGGAAAAGAAGGCTGACGAACCTGCAGAGGCAGAGGCTGACGCTGAATAATTTAAACCAAATAATTAACACCACGGGCAACCGTGGTGTTTTTTGTGTATGGTTCCCTTTACAAGGGAGCCTTTTATATTAAAAAGACAGGACATCTTTTTTTACAAAGAACGCCCTGTTTTTATTCTTAATATTTATATTTTCCGTGGTAGGTGGAGTTGAATTTATCAATAACCACCTGATACCTGTTATAGGCGTTTTTAACGCTGTCATCCCAGGATATATAAATATTATCCTGAGCGTTTTTGCCAACCCTGCCCAACAAATCCTTGTTGTCAACAACGCTGTCAATTGATTTGGCAACGCTGTGGGCGGTTTCATAGCACAAAAAGCCTGTTTCGCAGTCAACAATGCCCTCTGCGGCGCAGCTGCCGTCAACCAAAAGGGACGGTGTGGCAGAAGCGGCTGCCTCCCTTACCACAAGGCCGTTTGTGTCAAACAGCGAGGGGAACACAAGCAAATCGGCAGTGCCGTAATAGATTTGCAGCTCTGACCTGTCAAGCAGCTGACCTGTAAAAATAACCTTATCGTCAAGGGCTATTTTCCTTGTGTATTTTTTTATGGCGTTTTCATCGGGACCCATACCCAGCATAAGCAGCCTAAAATCCCTGCCGTTTGCCTGTAAAATTTTGCAGGCGTCAAGGATGATTTTAATATTTTTATACCACATCATCCTGCCCACAAATATCAAAACGGGCACATCGGCAGGTATATTGTGCTTTCTTCTTATCATTGCCCTTTGGTCGTCTGTAATGTGAGCCACGGGCAAATCCGAGCCGTTGGGCATTACCACAAAGTCGCCCTCGTAGCCCACCTTTCTTAACGAATCGGCGGTGCCCTTGCTGGTTACCCATACCTCGTCGGCGCTTTTAATGTTGTTCAAAAGCATTCCGTAGGCACGCTTTTTTATAAGCACGGATGGGATTCTTTTTTCAAAATCATATTCGTATTTTGTGTGGTAGGTTAACACCTGGGGAATTCTTTTTATTCTGTTAATTCTCCTAAAAAAGTAGCTGGTTGCAATGGGGCAGTGTGAGTGCAGAATGTCAAAATTTCTGTCAATAATATCCAACGCAAACTGCTCTTTAAACGGCCAGCCCACCGGGTAGCCCTCGCCAAAGGTAAAAAGGCTTTTGTATCTGTAAATTTCGTAGGGATATTTGTAATCCTGCTGGTTTGGGTTTTTAGGGGTTACGATTACCGCCTCGCCCAATTTTTTGTTAATAATATCTGCGTAGCACTTGGCAACAGTGCTTATTCCGTCGATTGTTGGGGGAAATGCTTCGGTGCCGATGGCTATTTTTAGCTTGTTATCCATGGTTATACCTCCAAGTCAAGTTATTATAGCATAAAGCACACCATTTGTAAAATAAATTAATAATAAACAAAAAGTAAATAATGCCTTGATAATTAGAAGTGTTTATTATATAATATACTCTGAAATATTTTGTTTAGGAGTTTAAATATGGCTGACAAATATTCGGTATCTTTGGCGCAGATTATTGAGGCTCACAATCTTGAAATTGTGTATATTCCCAAATCCGCCGAGGAAATCCAAATTAAAACAAACGAGGTTAACAGGCCGGGCATTGTTTTAACGGGATATGTTGATTATTTTGACCCGCTGAGAATTCAAATATTAGGTTGGACCGAATTTGGATTTTTGCAGAATATGTCTGACGAGGAACGGCAAAAAGCACTTGGCTATTGGCTGGGGCTTCATCCGGCGGCAGCGGTTGTTACAAGGGGTCTTGAAATACCCGATTATTTAATATCGGCATGCCAAGAGTATGAGGTTCCGCTTCTTACCACGGCAGAGGAAACATCGCCATTTTTGGCGGCGCTTATCAACTTCCTGAACAGAGAACTTGCTCCCCGTATCACACGCCACGGTGTTTTGGTTGAGGTTTACGGCGAAGGCATACTTATTGTTGGCGAAAGCGGCGCAGGAAAATCAGAAACCGCAATTGAGCTTATCAAGCGTGGTCACAGACTTATTGCCGACGATGCGGTTGAACTGCGTAAGGTTAACGAAAGAACCATTGAGGGCTCGTCGCCAAGTAACATAAGGCACTTTATTGAGCTTAGGGGCATAGGTATTATCAACGCAAGGAGAATTTTCGGTATGGGCGCCGTTAAACCCAGCGAAAAGGTTGATATGGTTATACAACTTGAGGATTGGGACAGCACAAAGGCTTACGACCGTTTGGGTCTTGACAATGAATATACCAAAATTTTGGATGTTAAGATACCCGTTATCACGGTGCCTATTACACCGGGCCGTAACCTTGCGGTAATTGTTGAGACCGCAGCCATGAACAACCGACAAAAGAAAATGGGCTACAACGGTGCAAAGGAGCTTATGCATTCGCTTGGCATTGACGATATGGAGCCAACGGATAAAGAGCTTGAAATTTGGCAAAATTCATAAATAAATTTTAAAGGGGAATAAAAATGTTTACAGTAGGAATTGATTTGGGCGGAACAAATATTGTTGCCGCAGTTGTTGATGAAAATTACAATATTATTGAAAAGGCAAAAACTCCCACGGCTATGCCACGCTCTGCAGATGAGATTTTTGACGATATTGCAAAGGTTACAAAAGAGGCTGTTGAAAAATCCAACTTAACAATGGATGATATCGAGTCAATCGGCCTCGGTACACCGGGCACAGCCAATGCAGACGGTGTTATCGAATTTGCAAACAACCTTAATTTTGACCATGTTCCTGCAAAGAAAATGCTGAAGGAGCGCCTTGGGGACAAACCGATTCATATAGCAAACGACGCAAATTGCGCCGCATTGGGCGAGGCTTATGCAGGCTGCGGCAACGGCTCAAAGAACTTTGTTGCCGTTACTCTCGGCACAGGCGTAGGTTCAGGCGTTATTATTGACGGCAAAATCGTTACAGGCGTAAACTATGCAGGCGGCGAGTGCGGCCACATGGTAATTGTTGTTGACGGCGAGCCCTGCACCTGCGGCCGTAAGGGTTGCTGGGAGGCTTATGCTTCGGCAACCGCACTTATTAACCAAACAAAGCGTGCAATGGAGGAATATCCTGATTCTATTATGCACAAGCTTGCAGAGGAAGAGGGCAAGGTTTCCGGCAAAACCGCTTTTGACGCTATGCGCCACGGCGACATTGCAGGCATAAAGGTTGTTGACCAATACATTAAGTATATTGCTTGCGGACTTATTAACCTTGTTAACGCCCTCCAGCCTGAAATTATTTGTGTTGGCGGCGGTATATGCAACGAGGGCGAAACCCTTTTAAGGCCACTCAGAAGATATATTGAGGCAGAGCGTTACAGCGTTTACTCAAAAATGCAAACAAAAATTATGAAGGCTGAGCTTGGTAATGACGCAGGTATTATCGGTGCCGCAATACTCGGCCGTATAGATTAATTCGGTGATATATTGGACAGATTAGTTGAAATTTTAGACTTAAACAAAATAGAATATCGGCTTAATGCACCGATGAGCGAGCATACCACCTTTAAAATAGGCGGCAATGCTTCAATTATTGCTTATGTGACTTCACAGGAGGATATACAGTGCGTTGTTAAGGCCTGCAATGACCTTGGTATAAGATATATCCCCGTGGGCAACGGCTCAAATCTCCTTGTTGCAGACGAGGGTATTGACGCCTGCGTTATTCAAATAGGCAACCGTTTTTCACAGGTTAAGCTAATTGACGGCGACACTATTTACGCCGATGCAGGGGCTTCGCTTATGAAAATTTGTCGCTTTGCACTTGAAAATGAATTAAGCGGCCTTGAATTTGCCTACGGTATTCCCGGCTCGTGCGGCGGTGCGGCATTTATGAATGCAGGCGCCTACGGCGGCGAAATGAAGGATGTTTTGTTGAAATGTGAGCATGTTGATAAAAACGGCAATGTGGGCAGTTTAAGCGGAGATGAGCTTAAACTTTCATATCGTCATTCCGCTTATTATGACAACGGCTGCATTATCACAGGCCTGTACCTTAAGCTTAAAAAGGGCAAAGCAAGTGATATTAAGGCTAAAATGGATGATTTAATTGGCAGAAGAAAAGATAAGCAGCCCCTTGAATATCCGTCGGCAGGCTCCACTTTTAAGCGACCCGAGGGCTATTTTGCAGGCGCACTTATTCAGGAGTGCGGTTTAAAGGGTGCAAGTGTGGGCGGTGCGGCAGTCAGCGAAAAGCACGCAGGCTTTGTTATCAATAAGGGCAGCGCCACCTGCAAGGATGTTTTAGACCTTTGCCGCATGGTATCAGATAAGGTGCTTAAGGAAAAGGGCGTTAAATTAGAAATGGAAATAAGAGTAACAAAGTAGTTTTCGGAGGATTTTTTATAATGAAGGATGTAGTATTTTTAACAGGTGTGTCCGGTGCGGGCAAGTCAACGGCAATGAGCTTTTTGGAGGATATAGGCTATTACTGTATTGATAATATGCCTGCCGAGCTTATTTCCACCTTTATGAACCTTATGGACAAGTCTGAAAAATACAATAAGGTTGCTATTGTTACCGATGTTAGGTCAAAGGGCGTGTTTTCAGCCTTTACCGATGTTGTTGACAAACTTAAGTATGACGCCGACAATGTCAAGGTAATATACCTTGATATTAAAAATCACGTTGCTCTTAAAAGATATAAACTTACAAGAAGAAAGCACCCTTATGCCGACAAATTCTCCGGCAGCATTGAGGATGCACTTAATTACGAGAAGGAGGTTTTGGCACCTGTTCGCCTGAGAGCGGATTTTGTTATCGACACCTCCGACCTTAATTCAAACCAATTAAGAAACCGCCTTACACAAATTTTGCTGGGCGATGACAAGCAGGTAATGCACATTAATGTGGTGTCCTTCGGCTTTAAGCATGGTATTCCTGCCGATGCCGACTTTGTTTTGGATGTTCGTTGCCTTCCTAACCCCTATTGGGTTGAGGCTCTGCGTGACAAAACAGGCCGTGACAAGGAGGTTTACGATTATGTTTTCAGCTTTGAAGAGGCGCACACTCTGCTTGACAAACTGATTGATTTGCTGGATTTCTTAAATCCCCTTTACATAAAAGAGGGCAGGAGCCAAATTGTTATTGCAATCGGTTGCACAGGGGGCAACCACCGCTCCGTAGCCATTGCAGAGGCGCTGGTTAAGCATTTTTCACGCCATTGGGATAACATCAGCGTTAACCACAGAGATATTGACAGAAAGTAAATAGGATAGAGTTAAAATGTCGTTTTCATCACAGGTTAAAGACGAACTTGTAAAAACCGAATATGAACAAATATGTTGTAAAAAGAGCTTGCTGTATGGCATGGCTCTTTTTGCTAAAAGCTTTTCATTCAGAGATGTAACCTTTCAGTCTGAAAACAAAAATATTATTGAGTTGTTTAAGGCTCTTTTAAAGGAACTTTGTAATATTAATGCAAGCATAAGCGTTTCTCCGGCAGGCAAAAATTTTACAATAGTGCTTAAAAAGGCGGAGTCCGCAAAGTTGCTTACATATTTCGGCCATGGTGAAAGGGAAACCGGCTTGGTAATAAATGTTTCAAATTTTGTGTGCCCAAATTGCCAATGTGCATTTTTGGCAGGGACATTTTTATCCTGCGGAACGGTATCTTCCCCGGAAAAGGGCTACCATTTGGAGTATTCCATAGCTTATCACAACCTGTCACGAAGCTTTATTACCTTTTTGCAGGAACTTGAGCTGTCGCCCAAGTTAACAAACAGAAAGGGCTACAACATAGTTTATTTTAAAGAGAGTGAAGCTATTGAGGACAGCCTTTACATTATGGGCGCCCCAAGCTCAATGTTCGATATGATGAACATTAAAATAGTTAAGGAAATCCGCAATTCGGCCAACAGAAAGGCAAATTGTGAAACCGCTAATATAGAAAAAATGGTTAGAGCGGCGTCACCGCAGATTGCCGCAATTTTAAAAATTAAGGACACTGTGGGTCTTGACAGTCTTTCACAGCCCTTAAAGGAAATGGCAGAGGTAAGGCTTGAAAATCCCGACAGCTCTCTCAATGAACTTGCTGGCATGTTCGACCCTCCGCTGTCAAGGAGCGGCGTTAACCACCGCTTAAAGCGTATTGTTGACATTGCCAACGAAGTAAAGCAGGGATAATATGTTTACACATCTTCATCTTCACACCCAATTCAGCCTGTTGGACGGCGCCTGCCGCCTTGACGGGCTTGTTTCTCGTGCAAAGAAGTTGGGTATGACCTCCCTTGCAATTACCGACCACGGCAATATGTACGGCGCAGTTGATTTTTACAAGGAGTGCAAAAAGCAGGGTATAAAGCCCATCATCGGCTGTGAGGTTTATGTTGCGCCGAGAACAAGGTTTGATAAGGACAAGGTGCTTGATAAGGAGTATAACCACCTTATTCTTCTTGTTAAAAATGAAATCGGCTACAAAAATTTAATTAAAATGGTGTCACTTTCATATATCGACGGCTTCTATTTTAAGCCGAGAATTGACCGTGATCTGCTTGAAAAACACAGCGAGGGCTTAGTGTGCCTTTCGGCCTGCCTAGCAGGGGAAATTCCACAGCTTTTGCTTAAAAGAGATTACGAGGGCGCAAAGCGTGAGGCATTGTGGTATAACGAGGTTTTCGGAGTCGGAAATTACTACCTTGAAATTCAAAACCACGGCTTAAAGGAGCAGCTGACGGTTATTGACGGCATAAAAAGGTTAAATGCCGAAACGGGAATACCCGTTGTTGCCACCAACGATGTGCACTATGTTAACAAAGAGGACGCCGAAATACAGCAGGTGTTAATTTGCATTGCAACCAACCACACAATCGGCGAGGACACAGGCCTTGAATTTCACAGCGATAATTTTTACTTGAAATCGCAGCAGGAAATGGCAGAACTGTTTGCAGATATTCCCCAAGCAATCGAAAACACTGAAAAAATTGCGGATATGTGCAATTTTGACTTTGAATTCGGCAACACCAAGCTGCCTTATTTTGAAACCCCGAACAATATGGACCATTTTGAGTATTTCAAAAAGAAATGCTACGAGGGGCTATATAAAAGATACGGTCAAAATCCGCCTAAAAGCTACATTGACCGCTTGGAATACGAGCTTGAAACCGTAAATAAAATGGGTTATACGGATTATTACTTGATAGTGCAGGACTTTGTGGCCTTTGCAAAATCAAAGGATATTCCCGTAGGTCCGGGCAGAGGCTCGGGTGCAGGCTCAATTGCGGCCTATTGCATTGGTATTACCGATTTGGACCCAATGAAATACGATTTGATTTTTGAACGCTTTTTAAACCCCGAGCGTGTTTCAATGCCCGATTTTGATATTGATTTTTGCTACGAGCGCAGGCAAGAGGTTATTGATTATGTTACAAGAAAATACGGCGCCGACCATGTGGCGCAAATAGTAACCTTCGGAACCCTGCAAACCCGTGCGGCAATCCGTGATGTGGGCAGGGCTATGGGTATGCCCTATGCGGCGGTTGACGCTGTTGCAAAAATGGTGCCAAACTCCTTTCACATTACCATTGAGCAGGCAATTAATTCAAGTGCTCAGTTGCGTAAGGCAATGAGCGAAAATGCGGAGATTAACAAGCTTATTGAAACCGCAAAAAAAATTGAGGGCATGCCGAGAAATACCTCAACCCATGCAGCGGGCGTGGTAATTACTCACGACCCGGTATCATCCTATGTTCCCCTTGCCTCAAACGACGGCTTAATTGTAACCCAATACATTATGACCACCCTTGAGGAGCTGGGACTTTTAAAAATGGACTTTTTAGGCCTGCGCACTCTTACCGTTATTGACGACACGGCAAAGGCTGTGGGCATTGATATAAACACCATACCCATTGATGATGCGGCTGTCTATAAGCAGTTTGCAAAGGGTCAAACCGAGGGAATATTCCAATTTGAATCAAGCGGAATGAAGCAAATGCTTACAAACCTTAAGCCCCAATCTCTTGAGGATTTAACCGCAGCCACCTCCCTTTACAGACCGGGCCCGGCAAGTCAGATTGACACCTTTGTTTATAACTCAAAGCACCAAAACGAAATCAAGTATGATGTGCCACAGCTGGAACCTATTTTAAAGAATACCTACGGCTGTATCGTTTATCAGGAGCAGGTTATGCAGATTTTGCGCTCACTTGCCGGTTATTCCTACGGCAGGGCGGATGTGGTGCGCCGTGCTATGTCTAAAAAGAAGCACGATGTTATGGAGCAGGAACGTGAAAACTTTCTTTCAGGCTGTGCCGAAAACGGTATTTCACAGGAGATTGCCAACGGCATTTTTAACAAAATAACCGACTTCGCCTCCTATGCCTTTAACAAAAGCCATGCGGCATGCTATGCCCTTGTGGCTTATCGTTGCGCCTATCTGAAGCATTATTATCCTGCGGAATTTATGGCGGCTCTTTTAACCTCTGTTTTGGATTCCTCAAACAAGGTTTCACGGTATATAGCAGAGTGCAAGCGCCTTGGAATAAGGCTTGCGCCCCCAAATATCAACAATTCAATGAAGGGCTTTACTGCAAACGGCAACACAGTTAATTACGGCCTTTTGGGTATTAAAAATTTGGGCAATGATTTCATTGAGGAGATTATGGAAAAACGCAGGGACGGCGAATTTAAGGATTTGTTTGACTTTTGCTCAAGAATGCAGGGCAACCGCTTTAACCGCAGGGCGGTGGAATCCCTTATTCGCTGCGGTGCTATGGATTGCTTCAGCGCAAACAGGCGGCAAATGCTGCAAGCCCTGCCTGTTTTAGTAACAAATATTGAGCAGCAGCATAGAAAGACTATGTACGGTCAGGTGGGCTTATTTGATGTCAGCGATGATTTCGGCTATAAGTTTGAGCTGCCCGATGTTAAGGAATTCCCGAAGACGGAGCTTTTGCAAATGGAAAAGGAAATGACCGGGCTTTATCTTTCAGGTCATCCTATGGATAAAGACGAAAAATATGTTGAAAACGCAGGCTTTGCCCACACCTTTGATTTGATTGAGGCGGCAAAGGGCGTTACCGCTGATATTAAGGACGGCGGCAGGGTTTCAATTTGCGGAATTATAACCCACATAACCGTAAAGCAAACCAAGGCCAACAAGGCAAACATGGCATTTGTTACCATTGAGGATTTGTACGGCACTGTTGAAATAATATTGTTCCCAAAGCAGTTTTTGCAGTATTCAAGCCTTGTGGGCGAGGGTAATGTTATTGCGGTTACGGGAACGCTGTCAATTGAAGAGGAAAAGGAGCCCCGAGTTTTGGCAGACACTGTTTTTAAACCCGATTTAAACAAAATACCTGCCAAAGAACAGCCCCAACAGAGCAAGGCTCACAAAAGAAAGGGCTTATTTCTTAAATTCGACAATCCCGAGGATGAAAGAATTAAAAAAGCAAGCATTATAACATCTATTTTTGACGGCGATTTGCCCTTGTATTATTACTATAACGACACCAAAACCTATCATCTCCAGCCCCGAAATTGCTTTGTAAGCGTTAACAACACCATGATAGCGGAGCTGAAAAACCTGCTTGGTGATAAAAATATTGCTGTTATTTATTGACAATACTTGACAATTTGTCGGCAATTAAGTAAAATATAATCTATGCATTTTGCAACGTTTAAGTTATAACCAAGAATTTTGGAGGAATAATTATGAAAACTATTGCAGTTTTAACAAGCGGCGGCGACGCACCGGGCATGAATGCGGCTGTTCGTGCGGTTGTAAGAACAGCTTGTGAAAATGGTGTTAAGGTTTACGGAGTAATCCGAGGATATAACGGACTTATTAACGGCGATTTTGTAGAGATGGACCTTCGTTCGGTTTCTGATATTATCAACCGTGGCGGAACAATTCTTTATTCTGCCCGTTCTGTTGAGTTTGCAACAGAGGAGGGTATGAGAAAGGCAATCCGCACCTGTCAGGAACATGGCATTGAGGGTGTTGTTGTTATCGGCGGCGACGGCTCGTTCCGTGGCGCTCGTGATTTAAGCGAAAGGGGTATTCCCTGCGTTGGTATCCCGGGCACAATTGATAACGATATTGCCTGCTGCGATTACACAATCGGCTACGATACCTGCCTTAATACAATTATGGAAATGGTTGACCGTCTTCGTGATACCTCCGAATCTCACGACCGTTGTGCGGTTATTGAAGTTATGGGCAGGCGTGCAGGCTACCTTGCACTTAATGCAGGTATGGCTTGCGGCGCAACATCAATACTTATTCCGGAGGTTCCCGTTGATATTGAAAAGCATGTTATCGAGCGCATGAAGAAAACCCAGCGCACAGACAAAAAGCATTTCATTATCATTGTTGCAGAGGGCTGCGGCATTGACTGCAACGAGCTTACAAAGGATATTCAAGCCAAAACAGGGGTTGAAACCCGTTACACAAACTTGGGCCATGTTCAGCGTGGCGGTTATCCCACCGTTAAGGACAGGGTAATGGCTACCCGTATGGGCAACTATGCCGTTAAGCTTTTAATGAACAACATCGGCAACAGGGTTGTTGCGGCTCAAAAGGAGCAGGTTGTTGATTATGACATTTTTGAGGCGTTGAATATGACCAAAACAATTGATATGGAAATGTATAATATAGCTCACGAGGTTTCAATTTAACTTAAATATCAAAACTTAACTTAATACCAAAACTGTTGCCGGGATGAAAGTCCCGGCAATTTTATTTTTATTGTAACTGATTTGTTATTGCCATAATTTAGATATTATGATATAATAATCAAGAATACTATGACGATTTTCTGTGTAAATTTGTACAGAATCGTTTTAAGGAGGAATTATTTTGAAAGAAGCAAAAGCATTAGCCTTTGTTAACGCCTACGGTGTTCTCGCAACTCTTGAGAATTTATGCCAAATGGACGATGAGGCAAAAGCAGTTTGCCAAGGCCTTAAAAAGCCTGTTTCACTTTGCTTTGAGGTTACAGACGGCCCGTGTGTAACTTACCATTTCACTGCAGACGGCTGCAAAATGACCGAGGGCGACTACGGCTGCACATGTAAAATGAAATTTGCGTCGCCTGAAAAGTTTAATGCGCTTATTGACGACAGCAAGCCGGGCATTCCCGTAAAGGGCGTTGCACAGGTGCTTTCGTTCCTGCTCGGCCCATTCACAACGCTTACAAATATTTTAACAAAATATCTTATGCCAAGTGAAGAGGACTTAAAGAACAGAGCATTTTTTGAAAAATCCACAATTTTAACAATGTACACCATCGGCGGTGCAATTTGCGCTTTGGGCAATACCGACGGTATCAGCAAGCTTTCCGCATCATACATTGTTGACGGCGATATTCAAATGGGCATTACAGACGCCTGCTATGTAACAATAAGATGCCGTGACCATAAGCTGGAACTTATCAAGGAAAAGCCCGATACTCCCAGAGCAATTATGGAATTTAAAACTATTGATCTTGCTAACGGACTCTTTAACGGTACTGCTTCCACAATGGCAGAGCTTTGTGCAGGCAATATTTATATGAGCGGTATGATTAATATGATTGACAATATTAACAGAATACTCGACAGAGTTGCCGTATATCTTGGTTAAGGGGGAATAGCATAATGAGCAAATATCCGGAATATACACACGAAAAGTCACAGGAATGGTTCAACCGTGCACTTAATGCAATCCCATCAGGTGTTTACGGCCACTTGGGACCGTCTGAGGGCTTGTTTTTACCAATTACAAAATGGCCGTTAATGTCTGACCACGCAAAGGGTACATATTTTTGGGATGTTGACGGTAACAAATATCTTGATATGATGTGCGCCTACGGCCCTAATGTGCTTGGCTACTGCGACGATGATGTTGACGCAGCCGCAATGGCACAGCTTAAAACAGGTAACTGCACAACCTCGCCTTCATACAAAATGGTTGAGTGTGCAGAACTGCTTAAGGACACCGTAGCCATGGCTGACTGGGCTTTCTTTATGAAAAACGGCTCAGACGCTACCACATTTTCTGTAATGTGTGCAAGAGCACATACAGGCAAAAAGAAAATGATGTTCTTTAAAGGCTACTACCACGGCGATTTCCAGTGGGCGCAAAAGGCAGACTACCCTGGCATTTTGCCTGAGGAGGTTGAAAACAACATTGTTGTGCCTTGGTTTGATATTGACGCTATGCAGCAGGCTTATGACGCTTGCGGCGGCGATGTTGCAGGCCTTATTGCACAGCCCTACGACCACGGCAATTTCTTTGATAACAAAACCGCAACAAAGGAAGAATGGGCAAAGGTAAGAAAGTTCTGCGACGACCACGGTATGATTCTTATTATTGATGATGTAAGAACAGGTTTCCGTCTGGATATTCAGGGCTCAGACCACTACTACGGCTTTAAGGCAGACCTTATCTGCTTTTGTAAAGCGCTTGCAAACGGCTACAATATGTCTGCTGTTTGCGGTCAGGAGCACATGAAGAATACCGCATCATCCGTTGTCTATACAGGCTCTTATTGGATGAGCGCAGAGCCGTTCGCTGCCTGCCTTGCTTGTATTCCGAAAATGAAGCGCCTTGATGTTCCCACAATGTTCAGAGAAAAGGGAATTAAGCTTACAGACGGCTTTAAGGCAGCAGGTAAGGAACATGGCTTTAACCTTGTTGTATCGGGCGAGCCTGCACTTTTCTATCTAAGAATCGCTAATGACGACACATTAATGCTTCATCAGGAGTGGATTGCAGAATGTGTAAGCAGGGGCTTATTCCTTGCATCGCACCACAACCACTTTATCAATGCGGCATTGTCTGATGATGATATTAAGCTTGCAATTGACATTGCAGAGGATGCATTCGGTGTTGTTGCGGCTAACCACCCTGAATTGGGATTAAAATAATCGGCTAAAACGGATTTTCCGTAGTAAATAAAGCATATATGAAAGGGGTATTTATATGCCAGCAGATTTCAAGCCATTTGATAAAGACGAATGGGTACGCCTTGAAAAGAAAGCAGATCAGTTAAGAAGATATTGCCTTCAAACAGCTATTTGGGGCGGCTCGGGTCACGTTGGCGGTTCGCTATCCGCAATGGACGCTATGACAATTCTTTATCATCGTTTTTTAAAATTTGATGTAAGCAATCCTAAAATGGAGGATAGGGACAGATTTGTTCTTTCAAAGGGACACTGTGCGGTAGGCTACGCACCTATTCTTGTTGATTTGGGATTTATGCCTGAGGAGGAGCTTAAAATCTTTAACCTTACAGGCGCAAAAATCGGTATGCACCTTGACTGCAACAAGGTTAAGGGTGTTGACTGTTCAACAGGTTCACTGGGTCACGGCCTTTCCCTTGCTGTGGGCTTTGCCCTTGCAGGCAGAGTTAAGGGCATTGACTATATGAACTATGTTCTTACCGGTGACGGCGAGCTTAACGAGGGCTCAAACTGGGAGGCTGCAATGAGCGCCGCTCAATTTAAGCTTTCAAATGTAGTTGTGCTTGTTGATAACAACAAGTGCATGATTGACGGCAGGGTTGACGATGAAATGAAGGTTGAGCCTCTTGACAAAAAGTTTGACGCCTTTGGCTTTAATGTAACCCGTGTTGACGGTCAGAATATAAAGGAGCTTAACGACGCTATCGAGGCAGCTATTAAAAACCATCAGGAGGGCGGCGACAAGCCAACCGCCATTATTATGGATACCTTTAAGGGCGCAGGCGTTGACTTTATGCAGGATAATTATTTGTGGCACTACGGTTCACTTGATGACGAGCATAGGGAGCAAGCCTTTGCTTCACTTGACAAGTATTTGGCACAGCGACTTGAGCGTGCAGAAAAGGAGGCATAATTATGGGTGGAATGAATTATACTATGACAGATACTACCAAGCTTTCTACTGCTGAATGCTATGGTATTGCCCTTTGTGAGCTTGGCGAGGAACACAAGGATGTTGTGGCTCTTACCGCAGACCTTGCAAAATCAACAAAAATCGGTATGTTCGGCGAGCATTTCCCTGAAAGATTTTTCAATGTGGGCATTGCAGAGCAAAACCTTTTCGGTGTTGCCGCAGGTATGGCTAAAAACGGCTTAATTCCTTTTGCGTCAACCTTTGCCATTTTTGCATCTGCCCGTTCACTTGACCAGGTTCACACTGATATTTGCTATCAAAATGTTCCTGTAAAAATTATTGCAACCCACGCAGGCACCTCCTTCGGCCAGGCAGGCTCAACACACCATTCGCTTATTGATATGGCTTGCATGAGAACCTTGCCTAATATGACCGTTATTTGCCCTTGTGACGGCTCCGAAACATATCATGCGGTTAAGGCAGCTTATGATATTGACGGCCCTGTTTATATTCGTATTAACCGTGGCTTTGACCAGGTTATTTATAAAAATGTTGACGATTGCAAGTTTGAGTGGGATAAGGCCTCGGTTATGAACGAGGGCACCGATATTACCGTTATTGCCTGCGGCTCATGTGTGTTTGAGGCTATGCAGGCTGCCCGCATGGTTGAGGCCGATGCAGGCATTAAGGTAAGAGTGCTCAATATGCACACAATTAAGCCTATTGACAGAGAGGCTGTTCTCAGCGCTGTTATGGATACCCGCCGTATTATCACGGTTGAGGACCATGAGGTTATGGGCGGATTGGGCTCTGCGGTAGCAGAGGTTGTTGCCGAGTCAGGCAAGGCTTGTGCCTTTAAAATGCTGGGTCACCAAAATGCATTCTCAACAATCGGTTTGCAGGAGGACCTTCTTGCGCTTGCTAAAATTGACTCTAACGGTATTGCAGAAACAATTCAGGAGATAATGCACGCCGACTTTGAAGCAGATGACGCTTGGGATGACGAATTCTAAAATCATTTGCAAATATTGAAAGGAGTGTATTACTATGTCAAGCGATGAGGTACGTTATACCAACAAGGTTTTTATGGCAGGAGCACTGCCGCTTATGAAAACCATTGCTACCGATGTTCCCGAGCTTAAAAAGAAGTTTGAGGGCGTTAACGCAATATATCAGGTATCTGCCAAGGTAAACGCTGAGGATAAAGAGGCTGTTCACTTTATCGTTGAAAACGGAGAGTGGACCGTTAAACTGGGCGAATACCTGGGTCAGGATAAAATCGACGGAGAGCTTGCATTTTCATCAATGGAAAAGATGAATGCGTTTATGAAAGGGGATATGACCAAGCTTCCCAAAATGAAGATTAAGTCACTTCCCAAGTTCTTAAAGTTTATGCAGGTTCTTCTTAAAATGTCTGCCCTTTTGGGTATTAAAGAGCCGCCGGAGAATGATGAGGCTACATCAATTCTTCTGTGCAAGCTTTATTTCTACCTGCTTTCATCGGGTATTTCACAGCTTAACAAGTTGGGGCATCCCCAAATTCACGAATGGGCTTTAAAATCCCCCGACCGCTGCTATCAGTGGGAGGTTGTGGGTCATCCCGAGTGCACAGCCTACATTCGTATTAAAGCAGGCAAATCAAGAGCAGGCAGGGGAGCATATAAAAGAGCAAAGCCGTTCTTTAATATGAAATTTGACTCTCCTACATCAGCATTAAAAATCCTTTTGGGCACAGGCGATATGTTCCAAATGACAGCTAACCAAAACCTTATGATGGAGGGCGGCCCCGAATTTGGTGTTCAAATCGGCGATTATATGATGATTGTAGGCGACCTTGCTTCATAATCAAAAAAATTAATAAAATGTGAGATAAGCACCCATAATAAATATGGGTGTTTATTTTTTATGAGAAAAGCTATTAAAATTTTTGATGCATTCCTTGCTGTTGTGTGTGCCGTTGTGTTAATTATGGTTGCCTTGGGCAATTATTTAATGCCTGACAATTATATTGTTTACGGCGGCAATTACAATCAGCCGTCAAAGGTGTATTCCTACAGCCAATCATCCCAGGCACAGTCCGTTGATTATCAAAATTCAACCCCAAGTCGGCAAACACTTAATTTGCTGGGTGTTATTCCCGTTAAAAATGTTACCGTAGCAAATAAGCCCCTGCCGCAGGTATATGTCAGCGGCGAGGCGTTCGGAATTAAGCTTTATACCGACGGCGTAATCGTTGTGGGCACACAAAATGTGGATGTTGACGGAAAGCAGGTTAACCCTGCAAAGGATGCAGGCATAAGGGTGGGGGATGTTATTGTTGCAATAAACAACGTGAATGTTTATACCTCCTCGGATGTAACAGAAATACTGAACGATAATAACGGCGAGCCTTATACCCTTAAAATCAAAAGGGACGACAGATACAGAACCTTTGTTTTAAGCCCTGCTTATTCCAAGCGTGAGGGGCTTTACAAGGCAGGTATGTGGGTGCGTGATTCAACGGCGGGAATAGGCACTATTACATTTTATAACAAGGAATCAGGCACCTTTGCGGCTCTGGGACATCAGGTTAACGATGTTGACACCAATGAAATTATGCCCTTGCTGGAGGGCGAGGCCGTGGGCGCCGAGGTTACGGATGTTCAAAAGGGCTCAACAGGCAGCACAGGCTCACTTTGCTGTGAGTTTCAGGATTACACCATTGGCAGGCTTATAGAAAACTCCTATTGCGGCATTTACGGCTCATATACGGCTGTTCCCGAAAAGTGCAAGGCTTATACCGTTGCCTCAAAGCAGGAGGTTAAAAGGGGTGACGCTAAAATACTTTGCACACTGTCGGGTAATGAAATTAAGGAATATGATGTTAAAATCACAAAAATCAATTATTCATCCAACGGAGAAAAGGATATTGTGTTTAAGGTTACGGATGATGAGCTGATAAGCAAAACAGGGGGCATTGTTCAGGGCATGAGCGGCAGCCCGATTATTCAAAATAATATGCTTGTGGGCGCTGTTACCCATGTTATTGTTAACAACCCGGAAAAGGGCTACGCTATCTTTGCGGAAACCATGTTAGAGGAGTCGAATGCTGAAAAATAATGTCTAAAAAATAAAAAAGTGAAAAAAGTACACAAAAAAATGTGCAAAAGTATTGCATTTTAAGAATTTATATGGTAATATGTGGAAGCAACAAAGGGTGCGCACCTTGTGTAATATAAATTTTTAAAACGGAGGTTAAGCTATGGAAACAATGGCTAAGATACTTGTTGCAGATAAAAGTAATAGTGTGGGAATGGCGTGCGAGCAGGAGCTTAAGGCGCTCGGCTTTGATGTTGTTCTTTGTGATAAAAACGGGGATACGGTGCTTGAATGTTTGGAGGCTCAAAAGTTCGACGCTGTAATTATGGATGTGTTTATGTCCTCCTCTGACGGTATTGATGTTATGGAAAGGATTAACGCAAGCTTCAGCGAAAAGCCTGCAATAATCTTAATGTCGGCAATAAATACCTCGGATTTTGAGGACAGAATGATAGCTGCAGGCGCCGATTATTATTTCATCAAGCCCATTAAGCCGGCTGCCCTTGCCAAGCGTGTTGAAAGCCTTATCAATTGGCGTGGAGAAAGAACCAAGCTTTCATACAGACCCTTTGCCGAGGATAACCTCGAGCTTGAAATATCAAAGATAATGCGTGATATCGGCGTTCCTGCCCATATAAAGGGCTATCAGTATTTAAGAACATCAATTATGCTTTGTATTGATGATAACGAAATGCTGGGCTCTGTAACCAAAATACTTTATCCAACGGTGGCAAAGCAATATTCCACCACTCCCAGCCGTGTTGAGCGTGCAATACGCCACGCTATCGAGGTTGCCTGGGATAGGGGAGATGTGGATGTGCTTTCATCATATTTCGGCTACACAATTCAGGCACAAAGGGGCAAGCCCACAAACAGCGAATTTATTGCAATGATTGCAGATAAGCTTAAGCTTCAAATGAAAACATCGGCATAAAATATTGAGAAAAGACAGGCTCGCCTGTCTTTTCTTTATATATACGTATATTATATAACGATATATAGTGTGCCAAGCGGTTTTAATCCACTATTTTTACAATATTTGCGCTTTGTGCATTTTTAACGAAATTTAAAAAGCAATTTTGTAATTTTGTACGAATTTTTAAAAATTCAAAAATTTAATAATTTTTTTATTTTTTTGCCTGAAAACGCTTGACAAGCGCCTATTTATATAATATAATAGCCGAGCGTGTGAAGATTCTTTATATATTATATATAAAGAGTTAATCACATAATTGATATGCGATGATGTCGGAGGTTGCGCTAAACCCAGCGGGAATTTCGACGGAGTATGTCCGATTTTAAACCGGGCGAAAACTACTAAACCACCTTGAAAGCAAGTGACTTGCGAACGCTTACTTTATAAAGGCTAATTCTGCGCCCGAATGATATTTTGTCATTCGGTTTTAAAAATAGAAGATGTGGAAACACACGGCTTAGTTGTAGAATGGTTTAGCACTCGCACCACAAAATTTTCATGGAGGAAAATCAAATGGCAGCAAGTAAAGTAAAAATCAGAATTCGTCTCAAGGGCTATGATCACTCTTTAGTTGACCAGGCAGCTGAGAAGATTGTTGAAACTGCAAAGAGAACAGGCGCACAGGTTAGCGGCCCAATTCCGCTTCCTACAGAAGTTGAGAAGGTAACAATCCTTCGTGCTGTTCACAAGTATAAGGACAGCCGTGAGCAGTTTGAGCAAAGAACACACAAAAGACTCATCGACATTCTCAGACCTTCAAACAAAACTGTTGAAGCTCTGACAAGTCTTGAGCTCCCAGCAGGCGTTGATATCGAAATCAAGTTATAATCAATATCAACAAACGCTGAGGTCATGTTGGGTGTGAACCCCAACCAATAACCAAAGGAGGAAATAAAATGAAGAAAGGTCTTATCGGTAAGAAAATCGGCATGACTCAAATCTTCGACGAAGCAGGAAATGCTGTTCCTGTTACCGTTGTTGAAGCAGGTCCATGCGTAGTTACCCAAATCAAGACAATGGAAAACGATGGCTACGAAGCAATCCAGGTTGGTTTCGGCGATGTTAAAGCTAACAGAGTCAACAAGCCAATGAAGGGTCACTTCGACAAGGCTAACGCAGCTCCAAAAAGAACACTCAAGGAATTCCGTTTGGAAGACATTTCAGCTTACGAGCTTGGCGGTATCATCAAGGCTGATGCATTCGCAGCAGGCGACGTAGTTGATGTTAAGGGAACAAGCAAGGGTCACGGAACTGCCGGCGCAATCAAGCGTTGGAACTTCTCAAGGCTCAGAATGACCCACGGTACAGGTCCTAACCACCGTCACGCAGGTTCACTCGGCGCTTGTTCAAGCCCATCAAGAGTATTCAAGGGCAAGAAGATGGCAGGCCACTACGGTCACGAAAATGTAACAGTTCAAAACCTTAAGGTTGTAAAGGTTGACGCTGAGAACAATCTCATCGCAATCAAGGGTGCAATCCCGGGTCCTAAGGGCGGAACTGTTGTAATCGCAGACGCAGTTAAAGCTTAACGAAAGGAGAGATTGAAATGGCAACAGTTGCAGTTTATAGCCAAAAGGGCAGAAAAACTTCAGATTTAGAGCTTGCAGATTCAGTATTCGGCATTGAGCCAAATGCAAATGCAATGCACCTCGCAGTTGTTAGCTATCTTGCTAACCAGCGTCAGGGCACACAGTCAACTCTCACTCGTTCAGAAGTAAGCGGTGGCGGTGCAAAGCCTTGGAGACAAAAGGGTACAGGTCGTGCTCGTCAGGGTTCTATCAGAAGCCCACAGTGGACACACGGCGGTATCGCTCTTGGTCCTAAGCCAAGAACATATAAAGTTAACCTTAACAAAAAGGTTAAAAGACTTGCAATGAAATCAGCACTTTCAACAAAGGTTGCTGGTGAAGAAATCAAGGTAGTCAGCAAGATTGAGCTTGAAGCAATCAAAACAAAGGAAATTGTTGAAATGCTTGCAAAGCTTAAGGCTGCCAAGAAAACTCTTATCGTAACTGCTGAGGCAGACGAAAAGATTTATAAGTCAGCTCGTAATATTGAGGGCGTTAAGGTTGTTACAGTTAACACACTTTGTGTTTATGACATTCTTAACTGCGATACATTCATCGTACTCAAGGACGCAGCGAAGAAAATTGAGGAGGTATATGCATAATGAAAACAGCTCAAGATATCATTCTCAAGCCAATCATCACTGAAGAATCAATGATGGGTATTATGATGAAAAAATATACCTTCAAGGTTGCAAAGGATGCAAACAAGATTGAAATCGCTAAGGCTATTGAAACAGTTTTCCCTGATGTAAAGGTTGCAAAGGTAAACACAATCAATGTCAGAGGCCGCAAGCGTCGTCAAGGCTACAATGTAGGCTACACTCCATCTTGGAAAAAGGCTGTTGTAACCTTAACAGAGGATTCAAAGGAAATTGAGTTCTTCAACGATATGATGTAATCACTATATTAATAAGTAATATATACCTATTATATAGACAGCAACAAAAATCGTGAATGATGAGGTATGAAGGGTGCCATCCCTTCGCAAAGTTATTCACAATAAGGAGATTAATAATGGCAGTTAAAGTTTATAAGCCGACAACAAACGGTCGCAGAAACATGTCGGTTATCGATTATTCTTCTTTATCAAAGGTTGCTCCTGAAAAATCTCTTCTTGAGCCACTCAATAAGAGATCAGGTCGTAACTCATACGGAAGAATTACAGTTCGTCACCGTGGTGGCGGAAACAGAAGAAAGTACCGTGTAATCGACTTTAAGAGAAATAAGTTCGATATTCCTGCAACAGTACAAACAATCGAATATGACCCTAACCGTTCAGCAAACATTGCTCTTATTCAATATGAAGACGGTGTAAAGAGCTACATCACAGCTCCTGAAGGTTTAAAGATTGGCGACAAAGTTGTAGCAGGTACAGATGTTGATATCGTAACAGGTAACGCTCTTCCATTAGAGAATATGCCTGTTGGTACAATCGTTCATAATGTAGAGCTTTATCCGGGCAACGGTGCTCAGCTTGCAAGATCAGCAGGCAACAGCGCACAGCTCATGGCTCTTGAAGGCCCTTACGCTCTTCTCAGACTCCCTTCAGGCGAGTTGAGAAACGTACCGAAGGAGTGTATCGCAACAGTTGGTGTTGTTGGTAACGCTGAGCATGCAAATGTTAAAATCGGTAAAGCGGGTCGTAAGAGAAACATGGGTTGGAGACCTACAGTTCGTGGTTCTGTAATGAACCCCAACGACCACCCACACGGTGGTGGTGAAGGTAAGTCACCAGTCGGTCGTCCCGGTCCTTGCACACCTTGGGGCAAGCCTGCTCTTGGTTATAAGACACGCAGCAAGAAGAAGGCATCTAACAAGATGATTGTTCGCCGTCGTAACGGTAAATAAACGAAAGGAGAAGATTAAATGAGTAGAAGTGCTAAAAAAGGCTATTTTGTAGAAGAAAGCCTTATGAAGAAAGTAGTTGCTCTCAACGAAAAAGGCGACAAGCAAGTTATTAAAACTTGGTCAAGAAGTTCAACAATCTTCCCGGAGTTCGTAGGTCACACATTTGCCGTACACGATGGAAGAAAGCATGTTCCTGTATATGTTACAGAGGATATGGTTGGACACAAGCTTGGTGAGTTTGCACCAACAAGAACATTTAGAGGCCATGCCGGCTCAAAGACCGGTAAGTAATTGAAAGGAGATTTATGATGGAAGCAAAAGCAAAAGCAACATATGTTCGTATTTCTCCTAGAAAGGTTCAGATTGTTCTCGATTTAATCAGAAATCAGCCGGCTGACAAGGCAATGGCTATTCTCAAGTTCACACCAAAAGCTGCTTGCGAGCCTGTATCAAAGGTTCTTAAATCAGCAATGGCTAACGCTGAGAACAATTTTAATATGGACGTATCAAGATTATATGTAGCTCAGGCACATGTAGCACCCGGCCCGATTCTTAAGAGAATTCAGCCAAGAGCTCAGGGCAGAGCTTACAGAATTAACAAAAGAACATCACACATTACCCTTGTACTCAAGGAAATGGAAGACTAAGCGAGGAGGAAAAGTTAAATGGGACAGAAATGTAATCCAACCGGTTTAAGAATCGGCGTTATCAAAAACTGGGACTCTCGCTGGTATGCTAAGAAAGGCGAGTTTGCTGACCTTCTTGTTGAAGATCACAAGCTCCGTGAGTTTCTTTTAGAGTCACTCAAATCAGCAGGTGTTCCAAAAGTAGAAATTGAAAGAGATGCTAAGAGAATCAGAATCAACGTTCACTGTGCAAAGCCCGGTATGGTTATCGGCAAGCAGGGTGCTGAGATTGAAAAACTCAAGGCTATCTGCGCTAAGAAGCTCGGTAGAGATGTTAGCGAGGTTTTCATTAACATTATTGAAATTAAGCAACCTGATTTGGACGCAACACTTGTTGCTCAATCAATCGCTCAACAACTTGAGCGCCGTGTTGCTTTCAGAAGAGCAGTTAAGGGTGCTATCAGAAACACAATGAGACTTGGTGCTCGTGGTATCAAGGTTCAGGTTTCAGGCCGTATCGCAGGCGCTGAAATTGCTCGTTCAGAAACATACAAAGAGGGTACAATTCCTCTTCAAACAATCCGTGCAGACATCGACTACGGTACAGCAGAAGCTGCTACAACATACGGCAGACTCGGTGTTAAGGTTTGGATTTATCAGGGCGAGGTTCTCAGAGAATCACGCAATAAGAAAAGAAGAACAAATCGCAAGGAAGGGGGAAATAAATAATGCTCTTACCTAAGCGTGTAAAACACAGAAAGCAACACAGAGGTCGTATGACAGGTGCTGCAACAAGAGGTAACAAGGTTTCTTACGGCGAATACGGCCTTGCAACAACAGAGCCTGCATGGATTACAGCAGCTCAAATCGAAGCAGCCCGTATCGCAATGACCCGTTATACAAAGCGTGGCGGTCAGGTTTGGATTAAGATTTTCCCTGACAAGCCGGTTACCGCAAGACCTGCCGATACTCGTATGGGTAAAGGTAAAGGTAATGTTGACTACTGGGTAGCAGTAGTTAAGCCGGGCAGAGTTATGTTTGAGCTTGGCGGCGTTAGCGAGGAGGTTGCTCGTGAGGCTATGAGACTTGCAGCAAACAAGCTCCCCGTAAAATGTAAGTTCGTAAAAAAAGATGAAGAGGGAGGCGAGCAGTAATGAAAGCATCAGAAATCAAAGAACTTTCTGCAGAGCAGAGAGCAGCGAAGCTTGCAGAGCTTAAAGAAGAGCTCTTCAACCTTCATTTCCAACAAGCTATCAACCAGCTCGACAACCCTATGAGAATTAAGGCAGTCAAGAAAGATATTGCTCGTATCAAGACAGTTGAGAGAGCTATCGAACTTGAAAATGCTAATTCCTAAGGAGGTAACTGAATATGGAAAGAAACCTCAGAAAGACAAGAGTTGGTATCGTAACATCAGATAAAATGGATAAAACCGTTGTTGTTACAATCCAGGACAGAGTTAAGCACCCTCTTTACAGTAAGATTGTTGACCGCTCTGTTAAATACAAGGCACACGACGAGAATAACGAATGCGGCGTTGGCGACAGAGTAGAAATTATGGAATGCCGTCCGCTCAGCAAAGATAAGAATTGGCGTGTTGTTAAAATTATCGAGAAGGCTAAATAATCATTACGATTTACGGCTTTTAAGAAATATACTATTAATTTAGTCATTGAAATAATAACTGCAACTTAGCAAAGTGTTATTTTGCAGTACGAAGGAGGAAAACGCTGTGATACAACAAGAAAGTCGTCTTAAGGTTGCAGACAACACAGGTGCTAAAGAACTTCTTTGCATTCGTGTTCTCGGCGGCTCAGGCAGAAGATACGCTAACATTGGCGATGTCATCGTTGCTTCAGTAAAGAAGGCAGCACCGGGTGGTATCGTTAAGAAGGGCGAAGTTGTTAAAGCAGTCATCGTTCGTACAACTAAAGGTGTACGTCGTGATGATGGTCAGTATATTCGTTTTGACGAAAATGCTGCCGTAATTATTAGGGAAGACAAAACCCCTAAAGGCACCCGTATTTTTGGACCCGTAGCAAGAGAGCTTCGTGAAAAAGATTACATGAAGATTCTTTCTCTCGCTCCGGAAGTACTTTAATGGAGGTGCGAATTATGAGTAAAATGTTTGTTAAAACAGGAGATACCGTTCAGGTATTATCCGGTAAATCAAAGGGTGTTCAGGGCGAGGTTATCGCTGTAAGTCCTAAGGAGAACAAGGTTATCGTTAAAAATGTTAACGTTGTTACAAAGCATGTTAAGCCTACAAAGATGGGCGAGCAGGGCGGACTTGTAGAGGTTGAATCAGCTCTTTACGCTTCAAAAGTACAATTAGTTTGCCCTAAGTGCAACGAGTCAGTTCGTGTTGGCCACAAGAAGGGCGGCATCCGTGTTTGCAAGAAATGCGGTAACGAGTTTTAAGAAAGGGAGGACATAACAAATGGCAGCAAGGTTAAAAGAAACCTATAAGAGCGAAGTTGCTCCTGCATTGATGAAGAAATTCGAATACAAGTCTGTTATGCAAATCCCAAAGCTTGACAAGATTGTAATCAATGTTGGCGCCGGCGAAGCTCGTGAAAATTCAAAGGTAATTGACGCTATTGTAACTGACCTCACACAAATTACCGGTCAAAAGCCGATTATTTGCCGAGCAAAGAAATCAGTAGCTAACTTCAAACTCCGTGAGGGTATGCCAATCGGTGTTAAAGTTACTCTTCGTGGTGACAGAATGTATGAATTCATTGATAGATTCTTCAATCTCGCACTTCCAAGAGTTCGTGACTTCAGAGGTATTAATCCAAACTCATTCGACGGCCGTGGCAACTATGCTATGGGTATCAAAGAGCAGTTGATTTTCCCTGAGATCGATTACGACAAGATTGATAAGGTTCGTGGTATGGATATCATTATGGTAACTACCGCAAACACTGACGAAGAAGCAAGAGAGCTCCTTAAGTTAATGGGCGCTCCGTTTGCAGAGTAAGGAGGGATTTATCGTGGCTAAGACATCTATGAAAGTTAAGCAGCAAAAGCCTGCTAAATACTCAACAAGAGCATACAACAGATGCAAAATCTGCGGTAGACCTCATGCTTATCTTCGTAAGTATGGTGTATGCCGTATCTGCTTCAGAGAACTCGCTCACAAGGGCGAAATCCCCGGAGTAAAAAAATCATCTTGGTAAGAACTGAGAATTGCTAAATATATAAGGAGGAAATATCAATGCATATTACAGATCCAATTGCTGATATGCTTACAAGAATTCGTAATGCCAATTCAGCAAAACACGAAACAGTAGATATTCCTGCATCAAATATGAAGAAGGCAATCGCTCAGATTCTTCTTGATGAAGGTTATATCGCATCATATAAAGTTATTGAAGACGAAAAGCAAGGTGTTATCCGTGTAACACTTAAGTACGGCGAGAATAAGGCTCAGGTTATCACAGGCCTTAGAAGAGTTTCAAAGCCCGGTCTTAGAATCTACTCAGATGTAGAGAATATGCCCAAGGTTATGAAGGGTCTCGGCGTAGCTATCGTTTCTACATCAAAAGGTATAATGACAGACAGAGAAGCTCGCAAGCAAAACGTTGGCGGCGAAGTATTAGCATTTGTTTGGTAAGGAGGTGCAGTTAGGATGTCACGTATCGGTTTAAAGCCAATCGTAATTCCTGCCGGCGTTGAGGTTTCAATCAACGACGCTAACACTGTAACCGTTAAGGGACCAAACGGTACTCTTACTCAGGATGTTAATAAGGACATCACAGTTACTGTTGACGGCAGCGAGATTACATTACAAAGACCATCAGACGATAAGGACCACAGAGCTATGCATGGCCTGTACAGAGCACTTATCGCAAACATGGTTACAGGTGTAACAGAAGGCTTCAAGAAAAATCTTGAGGTTAACGGTGTTGGTTACAGAGTTCAAATGCAAGGCAACGAGCTTGTTATGAACCTCGGTTTCTCACACCAGGTTAAAATGACACCTCCTGAAGGTGTTAAGGTTGAATGCCCAAGCGCTAACGCAATTGTTGTTAGCGGTGCCAACAAGCAAATGGTTGGTCAGTTCGCAGCTCAGGTTCGTGAAAAGAGACCGCCGGAGCCATATAAGGGCAAGGGCATTAAGTATGCTGAAGAGCATATTCGCCGTAAGGAAGGCAAAGCAGGTAAGAAATAAAGAAAGGAGTGAAATACAATGGTTTCAAGACAAGATTCTAACAAAGCAAGACAAAAGCGTCACGCTCGTGTGCGTGGTAAGATCAGTGGAACAGCTGATTGTCCAAGACTCAACGTATATCGCTCCCTCAGCAATATTTACGTTCAACTTATTGACGATGTTGCAGGCGTAACACTTGCACAGGCATCAACTGTTGAAAAAGATTTTACTGAATACGGCGGAAACGTTGAAGCAGCTAAGGCTGTTGGTAAGAAATTAGCAGAAAGAGCCACAGAGAAGGGCATTAAAGAATGTGTATTCGACCGTGGCGGTTACGTGTATCACGGACGTGTTGCAGCAGTTGCTGACGGCGCTCGTGAGGGCGGACTTGAGTTCTAAAGAAGGGAGTAAATTATTATGACTAATAAGATTGACGTATCTTCAATGGAACTTGAAGAAAGAGTAGTTGCCATTAACCGTGTATCTAAAACAGTTAAGGGTGGTAGAATTTTCAAATTCTCAGCACTTGTTGTTGTAGGCGATGGCAACGGTCTTGTAGGCTTTGGTATTGGTAAGTCAGGCGAAGTTCCTGATGCAATCCGCAAGGGTATCGAAGATGCAAAGAAAAATGTAGTTAGGGTTTCACTTAGAGGAACAACAATTCCTCATGAAATCACCGGTAAGTTCGGTGCAGGCGAGGTTCTCCTTATGCCGGCCCCAAAAGGTACCGGAGTTATTGCCGGCGGCCCTGTTCGTGCTGTTGTTGAAACAGTAGGTATTAAGGACATTCGTACAAAGGCAATCCGTTCTAACAATCCTTGCAACGTTGTAAGAGCAACAATCAACGGCTTAAGCCAGCTTCGCACTGCTGAAGAGGTTGCTGCTGTCCGTGGCAAGAGCGTTAAAGAAATCGTAGGTTAAGGAGGGGTTTAGCATGAAAATTCAGCTTACAAAGAGCTTAATTGGTTGCCAAAAGGACCAAATTGCAACAGCCCACTCACTTGGTCTTCGTAAAATCGGCAACGTAACAGTTCAACCGAACAATGCTCAAACACAAGGTAAAATCAAGAAGATTTCACACCTTGTTACAATCGTAGAGGAATAAGGGAGGTGCTCAAATGAAATTACATGAACTTTCTCCCGCTGAAGGCTCAAAGAAGGCTGTAAAGAGAATCGGTCGTGGTGCCGGTTCAGGACAAGGTAAAACAGCCGGTAAGGGTCACAAGGGTCAAAAGGCTCGTTCAGGCTACAGCAGACGCCCGGGCTTTGAGGGCGGTCAAATGCCTCTTCAAAGAAGAATCCCTAAGAGAGGTTTCAATAACATTTTTGCAACAGAGTATGCAATTGTTAATGTTTCTGCTCTTAATGACAGATTTGATGACGGTGCTACTGTTGACGCAGAAAGCCTTATCAAAAGCGGTCTTATCAAGAAGACACTTGACGGTGTAAAGGTTCTTGGTAAAGGCGAAATCACAAAGGCATTAACAGTTAAGGTTGATGTTGTAAGTGAAACCGCTAAATCAAAAATTGAAGCAGCTGGTGGCAAGGTGGAGGTGCTTTAAATGATCAAAACCATCATTAACGCATTCAAACTCCCAGATATTAGAAAAAAGCTTCTTTTTACAGCTTTTATCATCCTTGTTTTCAGAATCGGTTCAGTAATTCCTGTTCCGTTTCTTGACATCGTTGATGAAATTGAGGTTGGTAAGGGCAACACAATTTTAACTTATTTAAGCTTGATGACAGGTAGTGCTTTCACATACGGAACTATCTTCGCTATGTCAATCACTCCTTACATCAACGCTTCAATCATTATGCAGTTGCTCGCAGTTGCAATTCCTGCGCTTGAAAAGCTCCAGAAGGAGGGCGAAGAGGGCAAAAAGAAGATTAACACAATTACAAGATTTGTTACAATCGTTCTCGGCTTACTTCAGTCACTTGCTTATTTCTTCTTCCTTCGTGCAAACAACTATCTTATGAAGGACGCCAGCGGCGCTGCTTTCACAGGATTTGACGCAGTTTTCCAGGCAGTGGTTATCATTGCAGTTCTTACAGCAGGCACAGCAGTAATTATGTGGCTTGGCGAACAGATTACAATTGACGGTATCGGCAACGGTATTTCAATTATCCTTTTTGCAGGTATTGTATCTCGTTTCCCAACACTTATCAGGCAGTTATTCGGCTACTTAGATACAGGCAGAACAGTTTACTATGTTCTTGTTCCGGTAGTAGTTATTGTATTCTTCCTTATGATTGCATACATCGTATTGCTTGATAATGCCGAAAGAAGATTGCCTATTCAATACGCTAAGCGTGTTGTTGGCAGAAAGATGTACGGCGGTCAAAACACTCACATGCCAATTAAGGTTAATATGAGCGGTGTGCTTCCAATCATCTTTGCTTCTTCAATTCTTTCACTTCCAGGCACTGTTCAGATGTTCTTAACATCGGATAAGTACGAGGGCAAGCCATTAGAGAAATTCTTTAATGCTTTCCAAAGTGATTCATGGTGGTACGCTGGAATGTACTTCCTTCTTATCATCTTCTTTGCTTATTTCTACAGTACAATTCAGTACAACCCAATTGAAATGGCAAACAATCTTCGTAAAAACAATGGCGTAATTCCTGGCTACAGACCGGGCAGACCAACATCAGATTATATTCTTAAGATTATCTCAAGATTAACTCTTGTCGGTGCTCTTATGATTTCTGTTGTTGCACTCTTCCCAATTGTTTACTCACTTATTTGTGACGCTGCTATCAAGCCTTTGGAAGACGGCGGAACAGGCGGTATGTCAATTACCTTGGGTGGTACATCACTTATCATCTTGGTAGGTGTAGCACTTGAAACAGTTCGCCAGCTTGAATCTCAAATGATGATGCGCCATTATAAGGGATTCCTTGATTAATAAAGGAGATATTTATGAAACTCATTCTTTTAGGTGCTCCGGGTGCCGGCAAAGGCACACAGGCAGAAAAGATCTGTGATAAGTATAACATCCCTGCAATTTCAACAGGTAACATTATTCGTGCCGCTCTTAAGAACGGCACGGAGATGGGCTTGAAGGCTAAATCCTATATGGAGGCCGGTCAACTTGTGCCTGATGAGGTTGTAATCGGAATAATAAAGGATCGTCTTAAAGAAGACGATTGCAAAAACGGCTTTATTCTTGACGGCTTCCCAAGAACAATTCCGCAGGCTAAGGCCCTTGTGGATATGGGAATTGATATTGACAAGGTTGTTGATATTGAGGTTCCCGATGAGAAGATTACAGCAAGAATGAGCGGTCGTCGTGTTTGTGCAAAATGCGCCAACTCTTACCACATGCTTTACAAAAAGCCAAAGGTTGACGGCGTGTGCGATGCTTGCGGCGGCGAATTAATTCAGCGTAAGGACGATGCTCCGGAAACTGTGCAGGCTCGCCTTGTGGAATACCACGAGATGACAGAGCCGCTTAAGGACTTTTACGACAGCTTAGGTAAATTAGTTGTTGTAGAGGGCCAAGAGGAGGTCGCAGACACAACAAAGCTCGTTTTCGCTGCATTGGAGGATTAACATGATAGTGCTAAAAAGCAGCAGAGAAATTGAGCTTATGAAAGAAGCTTGTCAAATTTCTGCTGAAGCATTAAAAGTAGCAGGTGAGGCTGTTAAGCCGGGCATAACCACCTACGAAATTGATAAAATTGCTTATGATTTTATAAAAAAATGCGGTGCAACACCAAATTTTCTTAATTATGGCGGTTTTCCTGCTACCGCATGTATTTCTATAAACGATGAAGTTATCCACGGCATTCCAAGCAAAAAGCGTGTTGTCAAAGAAGGCGACATTGTAAGCATTGACTTGGGCGCTGCCAAAAACGGCTATAACGGCGACAATGCTGCAACATTTATCTGCGGGACTTGCTCTCCCGAGGTAAAGCGGCTGGTGGAAACCACTCAGGAGGCTCTTTACAAGGGCATCGAACAAGCGGTTCCCGGCAACAGAATCGGCGATATAGGCAATGCGGTACAAACCTACTGTGAGGAGCGTGGCTTCTCGGTCGTTAGAGATTATGTAGGCCACGGCGTGGGCACAAAGCTTCATGAAGAACCCAGTGTACCGAACTTCGGACACGCAGGACGCGGTATCCGACTATTACCCGGAATGACATTGGCAATTGAACCGATGATTAATCTGGGAACCTATAAGGTTAAACAGCTTTCAGATGGCTGGACTGTTAAAACTGCTGACGGCAAGGCTGCCGCTCACTTTGAGCACACAATTGCCATAACATCAAACGGCCCCGTCATTTTAACAAAAGCATAAGTTGTTAATTGCAATTGCAGGCGACTACGCCGTAATGTGATTCCAGTTAAGAAATAAACATCAAATCGTAATAATTAGCGAGGTATCAGATGTCTAAGTCAGATATGATAGAAGTTGAAGGTACTGTGGTTGAAGCGTTACCAAACACAACTTTCAAGGTTGCGCTGCAAAACAACCACATTATTACAGCCCATATCAGCGGAAAGCTTAGAATGAACAACATTCGCATTCTTCCCGGTGATAAGGTAACAATGGAAATGTCACCTTACGATCTTTCAAAGGGTCGTATAATTTGGCGTTCTAAGTAAATTCAAGGAGGAAATTCAAATGAAAGTTAGACCTTCTGTAAAGAAAATTTGCGACAAATGCAAAGTTATTAAGCGTAATGGAAAAGTAATGGTTATCTGTGAAAATCCAAAGCATAAACAGCGTCAGGGCTAATCCTGAACTAATAATCGGAGGTAAACTGTAAAATGGCACGTATTTCAGGTGTTGACTTACCTAATGACAAGAGAGTTGAAATCGGTCTTACTTATATTTATGGTATCGGCCGCACAACAGCTGACAAGATTATCGAAGCAACAGGAATCGATCCGGATACTCGTTGCCGAGATTTAACAGAAGACGATGTAAAGAAGCTTAGCGATTACATCACTCATAACCTTGATGTTGAAGGTGACTTGAGAAGAAAAGTTGCATTCGATATCAAGAGACTTAAAGAAATTGGTTGCTATCGTGGCACGCGCCACATTAAGGGCCTTCCTGTAAGAGGTCAAACCTCAAAGAACAACGCAAGAACTCGTAAGGGTCCTAAAAAGACAATAGCAAACAAGAAAAAGTAAAGTAGGAGGAAATCAGTATGGCTACAAAGAAGACAGCTTCTCGTGGTAAAAGACGTGAGAAGAAGAATATTGAGCGTGGCGTTGCTCATATTCAGTCAACCTTCAACAATACCATCGTGACTATTACTGATACACAGGGCAACGCAGTATCATGGGCTTCGGCCGGTGAAATGGGCTTTCGTGGATCAAAGAAGTCAACTCCGTTTGCTGCACAAACAGCAGCCGAGACTGCTGCTAAAATCGCAACAGAGCATGGTATGAAAACAGTAGAGGTTTACGTTAAGGGACCTGGTGCAGGTCGTGAGGCAGCAATCAGAGCTCTTCAATCTGCAGGCTTAGATGTAAGTCTTATTAAAGATGTTACTCCTATCCCACATAACGGATGTCGTCCACCTAAGAGACGTCGTGTATAATTAATCGGAGGTTACTTGATATGGCAAGATATACAGGACCTGCTTGTAAGCTCTGCCGTCGTGAGGGTAAAAAACTCTTCTTAAAAGGCGACAGATGTTATTCAGGCAAATGCGCATTGGAGCGCCGCTCTTATGCACCCGGCCAGCATGGTCAAAATCGTAAAAAGACTTCAGAATACGGACTTCAGCTTCGTGCAAAGCAAACTGCTCGTCGCTATTACGGAGTTAATGAGGGTCAGTTCCACAAATACTTCCTTATGGCTGAGCGCAAGGAAGGCGTTACAGGTACAAACCTTCTTCAAATTTGTGAAAGTCGTTTAGACAATATTGTTTACACAGCAGGCTTTGCAAGCTCAAGAGCACAGGCTCGTCAGCTTGTAAACCACGCTCACTTCACTGTAAATGGTAACAAGGTTGATATTCCTTCATACCTTGTAAAGCCAGGCGACGTTGTTGCTGTTAAGGATACAAGCAAAACAACTGATGAATTCAAAACTCTTGTTGAGGATAATTCTGCTCGTCCTGTTCCAAAGTGGGTTGAAGCTAACAAAGATGCTATGTCAGCAAAGGTTGTTGCTCTTCCTGAAAGAGAAGAGATTGCAACTCCTGTTGAAGAGCATTTAATCGTTGAGTTCTACTCTAAGTAATAGCGTAAACTATTAATTAGTAATTAGTAAAACAAAACAAAGTTTAGGAGGCTTTTAGATGATCGAAATTGATAAGCCTAATATCGAAATAGTAGATTTATCTACTCAAGGAAGCAGAAGCGTAGGCAGATTTGTTGTTGAGCCGCTTGAAAGAGGCTTTGGCACAACCCTTGGAAATTCAATGAGAAGAGTTCTTCTTTCTTCACTTCCGGGATATGCTATCACTTCCGTTAAGATTGACGGTGTATTACACGAATTTTCAACAATTCCTCACGTTAGAGAGGATGTAACCGAAATCGTCCTTAATCTTAAAAATGTTATTCTTAAGATTCATGATGAGAATCCAAAAACTCTTTATATCAAGGCTTCAGGCGAAGGCGAAATTACCGCCGGCAACATTGAGCACGATTCTGATGTAGAGATTCTTAATCCGGAGCTTCACATTGCATACCTTGATGAGGGCGCAGATGTGGTTATGGAGCTTACCGCTGACAATGGCAGGGGTTATGTTCCTTGCGATAGAAATAAGCAGCTTATGGATCTTCCAATCGGCACTATTGCTATCGACTCAATCTATACTCCGGTTCTCAAGGTTAACTACACTGTTGAAAACACCCGTGTAGGACAGCAAACTGACCTTGACAAGCTCATTCTCGATGTTGAAACAGACGGCACCATTCCGGCTGATGAGGCAGCTTCTCTTGCTGCTAAAATTCTTAACGAGCACCTTAACCTTTTTGTTGACCTTTCAGACGAAATGGGCAACGCCGAAATTATGGTTGAAAAAGATGATGACGGCAAGGAAAAGGTTCTTGAAATGACTATTGAAGAGCTTGATCTTTCTGTTCGTTCCTTCAATTGCTTGAAGAGAGCGGGAATTAACACAGTAGAGGATTTGATTGGCAAATCCGAAGAAGATATGATGAAAGTTAGAAACCTTGGCCGTAAGTCGCTTGACGAGGTTATCGGCAAGCTTGACTCACTCGGTTTCAAACTTAGCAAGGAAGAGGACTAAAGGAGGGAATTTCAATGCCAGGTAGCAGAAAGCTGGGCCGCCCAACTGACCAAAGAAAGGCTATGCTCAGAGGATTAGTTACTTATCTTTTAGAAAACGGCAAAATTGAAACAACCGTTACAAGAGCTAAGGAAGTTCAGCCAATGGTAGAAAGAATGATTACCAAGGCTAAGACAAACGACCTTGCATCAAGAAGATATGTTCTTGCTTATGTTACTAAGGAAGACGTTGTTAAAAAGCTTTTTGATGAAATCGCTCCAAAGTATGAAGATAAAAACGGTGGTTATACTCGTATCATTAAAACAGGCCCTCGTCGTGGCGACGCTGCAGAGATGTGTATCATCGAGCTTGTTTAATTACAATTATAACTAATAACAAAGCCGGAATTCACAGCCGTGAATTCCGGTTCTTTCTTTTCTTTGCCTCACTGTTGTTGACAAAATATCGCTAATTATGTAATATGAAAATGTGCTGCAAGCAGCTGCACATTTTGTATTACGGAGTTATTTAAAATATGAAAAAAATTAGGTTAATTATAGTTGTTTTATTAATTGTCGGAGCCTTGGGTTATTTGTATTATGATACCTCAAACGAAACTGTTGAAGATGTGCTGACCCAGGATGCCGCTGTGGGCTCACTGTCGGCCCCTGAACGCATTATTGACAGCTTTACGCAGGATAATGTCATTATGTGCATTTATCAAACCACAGACGGCAGATTAGGCTATGCTACAATTGAATGTACCGACCGCTCTTATAACAAATATTCGGTTTGCACCAATGAAAATATTGATGATAATATGCTCACATCCCAAAAATCCATTGTCAAAACCTATAACCAAATGGGCTTTGATTATGTTTACGGAATTGTGGTTAACCCCACAGGCGACAGCTTCAGCTATGATAATAATACCTACACACTGCATACCTGCAATTATAATAATATAAAAATCGGCTATTTTTTGGAGAATTTGTAATTTCTCCGATTAAAAATATATAACCCACAACAAAAAAACAGGAAAGCCTTTGCTTTCCTGTTTTTTGCTATTTAATCAATTTTTCGGGATTATCGGTTATGCCGGCAATGTAATCAATTGACACATTGTAAAATTTTGCTAATTTAATTATAAATTCAAAGGGAGGCTCACGCTTGCCTTGCTCATAGTTGGTATATGTGGTTTTGTGCATTTTCAGTATTTTAACCAATTGGTCCTGGGTTAAATCCTGGTCCTCACGCAAGTCCCGTATTCGTTGATAATATTGCATAATAATTTTCATTGCCTTTCAGGCTACCGATAATTTGTTAAATAGTCCCTATGTTGACCAATTAATCTTGGCAAATAGGGTGCTGTGCAAGCCTTTTCACAACACTTTTTATTTATTATTACACAATACATCAAATGATGTTGACAAAATACAACGAATGATGTATTATAAAAACAACGATTGTTGTATTTGAACCTTTAAAGTGGCATTTTTGCTTTTGGTTTTAAATATGCAATGTTAATTTATTTAAGGAGTAAACAATATGAAAAAGAAAATTTTAAGCATTATTTTATCCGTTGCAACAGTTGTTTCTGCCTTATCCGTTGGCAGTATGACAGCTTTTGCCGGCGGCTGGGTAAGTTCAGCTTACAATGTTAACCTTAACACAACTTATTCTGAATCTGTAGACAGCACAGACGCTTATGATGATGGATATTACTTTGATGTTGTAAAGTTTACATTACCCGCAAAGGGCAAGATTAATATTAAACTCACTTCTGAAGATACGGATATAGTTAAGTATATGGACTCCGGTGATTGTAGAATGAACATATACAAAACCTCAAACACAGAGCGCTATCTGTGGTCGAGTGACAGTAACCGTATAAGTGACGGATACAATGCCGGGTTGGGTTATTATTACGGAAATTACAGCGCAACATTACCTAAGGGAACATACTATTTAGTTTTCACATTTGGGGATTATTATGAAAATAATAGCTATGATTTCAAACTTACCTACACTCCATCGTTCAGCAGAACATCAATTCGTAAAACCTCAACCACTAAAAAGGATCAAATCAGAGTTGATTGGGATAAATGCGCAAATGTTTCGGGCTACCAAGTGCAATACAGCAGAAACAAAAATATGAAAAATGCCAAGCGCATTACCGCAAAGGGTTCAAATAACTATTCAAGAACAATTAAAAACCTTTCAAGCAAAAAGAAATATTATGTTCGTGTAAGAACCTACAAAACGGTTAAGGTTAACGGCAAAAACAAAACCTATTACAGCAAATGGTCAAGCAAAAAATCAGTTACAACAAGATAAGATAAAGCAAAAGAAAAAAGGCACATCATTTGATGTGCCTTTTTGTTGTTTATTAACCTTTTTTTAACTGCCTTTCAAGCCAGGTAACGCCCAGGTCAAGTGCGTTATAAAGCCCTTTCTTTTCGCTTTTCTTAATGATTTGGTCCTTTGGGGAAAGGCTGTCATCAGTGCTTAAAAGCTGAATGATAATATCATCTGCAAGGGTAATATCCTTATAATCCTTAGCGCCCTTAATGTTAAGGCGAACGATATATGCATCGTTAATGTTGCCGTAATATACGGTGTTGCCGCTTCTAACCAACGGTCTGCCCTTATATTCAAGCAGCTTTTTGGGTGCCGATTTTTCTTTATCGGCAGGCTTGCCCTCAGCCTTTTTGGGGGCAGGCTTTTTAGCTTGCTGCTTTGGCGCAGTCTTTTTTTCCTCAGCCAACAGTAAACCCTCCTTTATTTTATAATAATGGGATTAGCCCAAGTAAGACTTTACCATTTCTGCCAAAAGCTCATCTCTGTCAATCCTTCTGATTAAGCTGCGAGCGTTTTTGTGAGTTGTGATGTAGGTTGGGTCCTCAGAAAGAATGTAGCCTACAATTTGGTTAATAGGATTATAACCTTTTTCCTTTAAGGCATCGTAAACCTGGGTAAGGGTGTCCTTCATATAATCCTCGTTCTCGTTGCCTATTCTGAAAGTCATAGTCTTATCTGTCACAGTAAAGTCACCTCCGTTTGAGATATTGTCTGTATAAAAACCCATTATAAGATTAACTACCCATTCATTATATACAAAAATGCACGCAATTACAATAGTTTTGCCTAAAATTTTGTGCCAAAACCCCTAAAAAACTTGACTTAAAGCCCTTATCGGTTTATAATCAATGCATAAGGAAAAAGGCAATGATTTGGTGTAAGTAGGTTTTTGCACATTTTTAAGAGAGTATGCGTTTGGTGCGAGCATATAGGGTGCAGGGGCTGAATTTCAGCCATTAAGCCCCCGTCGAGCAACTAAGGCGGGCGTGGCGCTGCGTTAAAGCGATTGAGTGGCGGCTTTGCCGCAATTTGAGTGGTACCACGGATTTTTTCGTCTCATTTTTATGAGGCGTTTTTATTTTTTTTACGGAGGGTAGTATGGATAACAGAATTAAAGATTTAAAGCTTCAGTTTGAAAAAGAGCTTGACAACATCAAGGATTTATCCGAGCTTGAAAATGTAAGAGTTTCATACCTGGGCAAAAAGGGCAGCGTTACCGATTTGCTCAAATGTATGAAGGAGCTTTCAAATGAGGACAAAAAGGCCTTCGGTCAAAGAGTTAACGAGCTGAAGGGCATTGTTGCAAACAAAATTGCAGACAAAACAGCAGAGCTGAAGGAAAGGGAAATTCAAAAGGAAATCGAAATGATGCCCGAGTTTGACCTTTCAATGCCGACAAACCTCAGCAGGGGCTCATATCATCCCATTACACTTGTTCAGCGCCAGTGCGAGCAGATTTTTAAATCAATGGGCTTTACCGTTGAGGATTATGCCGAGGTTGTAACCGATTACGAGTGCTTTGAGGCGGTTAATGTGCCCAAAAACCACCCTGCCCGTGATATGCAGGACACTTATTATTTAACCAACGGCCAGCTTTTAAAATCACAGACCTCTGCGGCGCAAAACGCTATTTTAAGAAAATACAAAAAGCCCCTTGAGGAGGACGGCGTGCCCATTAAGGCAATTTTCCCCGGCAGGTGCTTTAGAAACGAGGCAACAGACGCCTGCCACGAAAACACCTTCTTCCAAATGGAGGGTATGATGGTTGATAAGGATATTTCAATTTCAAACCTTATCTACTTTATGAAAACAATGCTTTCAGAGGTGTTCCAAAAGGACATTAAGGTAAGGCTTCGCCCGGGCTTTTTCCCATTTGTTGAGCCGGGCTTTGAGCTTGACATAAGCTGCCTTATTTGCGGCGGCGAGGGCTGCCCAAGCTGCAAGCACAGCGGCTGGCTTGAGCTTTGCCCCTGCGGTATGATTCATCCCGAGGTATTAAAAATGGGCGGCATTGACCCTGAAAAATACACAGGCTTTGCCTTTGGCTTGGGTCTTACAAGGCTTGTAATGATGAAATACGGCATTAAAGATATTCGTGATTTAAACGGCGGCAGCCTTAAGGCTATGAGCCAATTTACCGACGACGAGTAAGAAAGGGGAGTGAAATAAATGTTTTTATCTATGAACTGGATTCAGGACTTTGTTGATTTATCGGGTCTTGATTTAAACAAGCTTATCAATCAGTTTTCACTCTCAACAGCAGAGGTTGAAAACGAAATTTTCTACAAGGGTGCCGATTTAAGCGGCGTTGTTGTTGCCGAAATCAAATCTGTTGAAAACCACCCGGATTCCAAAAAACTTCATCTTTTAAAGGTTGACGCAGGCGAGGACGAGCTTATTGACATTGTTTGCGGCGCACCCAATGTAAGGGTTGGCATGAAAACCGCCTTGGCAAAGGTTGGTGCAAGGCTCGGCGAAATTGAAATTGCACCAAGGGCCCTTGCAGGCTACACCTCATACGGTATGTGCTGCTCTGAAAAGGAAATCGGCATTTCAGACGATAACAGCGGCATTATGGATATTACCGACGATATTCCCAACGGCACAGATATTAAATCGGTTTACGCCATTGACGATATTATTTTTGAGGTTGATAACAAGTCACTTACCAACCGCCCTGACCTTTGGGGTCACTACGGCATTGCCCGTGAATTTGCCGCTCTTGCAGGCAGGGAACTAAAGCCCCTTGATGTTATTGACACCGGCAAGTATGACAGCCTGCCAAAGGTTGATATGAAGATTGTCGACCCTCTTTGCCAGCGCTATTCCTGCATGCAGGTTGAAAATATTACAAGGGCCGTTTCTCCCGTTGATATGAGAATCCGCCTTTACTACTGCGGAATGAGAGCAATTAATTTCCTTGCAGACCTTACAAACTACCTTATGCTTGAAATGGGTCAGCCCATGCACGCATTTGATTCACGCAAGGTTGAAAAAATCAGAATTAAGCGTTTTGACAAGCCCTTTAAGTTCCAAACCCTTGACGGTGTTGAAAGAAATATTGACGAAAACACCCTTATGATTTGCAACGACAACACACCTGTTGCGATTGCAGGTATTATGGGCGGACTTGACAGCGAAATTGTTGACGATACCACAACCCTTACCCTTGAATCCGCAACCTTCGATGCGGCGTCAATCCGTAAATCAACAGTTCGCCTTGCTCACAGAACAGACGCATCAATGCGCTATGAAAAGTGCCTTGACCCTGAAATGACAGTAACCGCAATCGCAAGATTCATCAAGCTTTTGCAGGATATTGACCCACAGTCAAAGGTTGTTTCGGCACTTACAGACGAATATGCCTTTAAGTATGACACCGTTAAGCTTGAATTTGACAAGGCCTTTGTTGACAAATACACCGGCATTGAAATTCCTAACGATACAATTATTAACACACTTAACTCGCTGGGCTTTACCGCCGATGTTAAGGACGATAATTTTACAGTAGTTGTTCCGTCATGGCGTGCAACCAAGGATGTTACCATTCAGGCTGATATTATTGAGGAGATTACCCGTATTTACGGCTATGATAACTTTGATGTTCACACCACAAGGAGCCCGCTTTATCCTGTTCGCCCTGACACTGAAAAGACCGTTGAGGACAAAATTAAGGATATGCTTGTAAAGCGTTACTCTTTACACGAACTTCACAGCTATGTTTGGGCTTATTACGATGAGCTTAAGGCTTTGGGCATTGATGTTGAGGGCGAAATCAAGCTTGCAAACGCTACCAACCCAAACATTGAAACTATCCGTAAGTCGATTATCCCAACTCAGCTTTGCCAGGTTAAGTCAAATGTGGGCTTTGCGCCGGAGTTTGGCATTTTTGAAATCGGCCGTGTTGTAACAGGCATTGACGAAAATAACCTTTGCATTGAAAAGAAAAATCTTGCAATAACCCTTTATTCAAAAATCAAGCCTATTCCGATTCTTTATTTTGAGCTTAGAGATATGCTTGAAACCGTGGTTGACGACTTAAAGCACAGGTCAATTACCTTTGAAAAAAAGTCGGCTGAGCACAATTACCAGCACCCTGTTAACCTTAACAAAATTATTTGCGACGGTGTAGAAATCGGCGAAATCGGTATTGTTCATCCAACCGTTTCAAAGAAAATCGACAAAAAGTCGGCTATCGTGTTTGCCGAGCTGGATGTTAAGGCACTTTCTGCAATCAACAATGCGTCAATTGAATACGAGGAGCCTTCAAAGTTCCCGGCAATTGAAATTGACCTTTCATTTGTAAGCGAAAGATTTGCCCCAATCCTCAAAGCAATTGAGGATGCAAGGTGCTCCCTTATCAAAAAGGTTGAGGTAACCGATGTTTACGAAAACACCGAGGATAACACCAAGTCAATCACAACCCGCATAACCTTCTCTCACCCTGAAAAGACCTTAAAGCGTGAAGAGGTTCAGGAGGTTGCAGACTCCATTATCGCAGAGCTGAAATCAGAGGGAATAGACCTTAAGGGCTAATTAAAATTATATATTAGTTAAAACAACCGTTTCGTTACAAAACTGTTGTTTTTTTCGTGTAAATGTTGTATTTGACTTTGATTTGTGGTATTATTACCTTGTATTGTTGTGCAACTTTGAATTAGGTGGATTATGGATATTAAGAAAAATGACGATATAAAACTTAATATTGAGGCAATGACCTCGGAGGGCTCCGCCGTTGGGCATTACAACGGCATTGCTGTGTTTGTTCGCTCGGCAGTTCCCGGGGATATAATAATTGCCCACATAATCAAAACAACAAAAAGCTATGCAATTGGCACAGTTAAGGAAATTATAACCTATTCAAAAAGCAGAATTAAAAGCGATTGCAGCGTTTCAGGCAAGTGCGGCGGCTGTTCATTTAGAAATATGACCTACGCCGAGGAGCTTGTTTATAAAAAGAGCAGGGTGCAGGATGCGATAACAAGAATCGGGCACCTTGAACTGGCGGTTGACGATGTAATCGGAGCAGACAACATTAATTACTATCGCAACAAGGCGCAATACCCCGTTGCAATTAACGACGGCGAGCTGTGCGCCGGCTTTTATGCCTACAAAAGCCACAGAATTATCGGCTGCGATGATTGCTTGCTCCAGCCAAGGGAGTTTAAGCAGTGCTTAAATGCCTTTGCAAAATGGATTGAACAGGCTGCCGTTACCTCCTATAACGAAAACACAGGCAAGGGGCTTTTGCGGCACATTTATTTGCGTAAAGCCTTTGCCACAGGGGAGCTTATGGCTTGCGCCGTAATTAACGGTAACGATATTCCCCAAAAAGACCTGCTTATTGAGCAACTGCTGAAAATTGACGGCATGAAAAGCATTTGCATTAACATTAATTGCAAAAAAAGCAATGTTATTTTAGGCAGCGAAACAAAGGTAATTTGGGGCAGCGAAACCATTACCGATATTTTGCTGGGTAAAAAATTTATTATTTCCCCAAATTCGTTTTATCAGGTTAACCATGACCAGTGTGAGCGGCTGTACCAAACCGCAGGGGATTATGCAGGCCTCAGCGGCAGCGAAACTGTTGTTGACCTTTACTGCGGCGCAGGCACGATCGGCTTAACCATGGCAGATAAGGCAAAAAGGGTGTTCGGCGTTGAAATTGTGCCCCAGGCCGTTGAAAACGCAATAAAAAATGCTCAAATTAACGGCGTTGACAATGCGGAATTTTTCTGCGGCGACGCTTATCAGGCCGCTAAGGAGCTTGAAAGCAAGGGAATTAACCCCGATGTTGTAATACTCGACCCACCAAGAAAGGGCTGCCAAAGGGATTTGTTCGATGTTATCAAGCGAATGAGCCCCCACAGAATTGTTTATGTATCCTGCGACAGCGCAACCCTCGCCCGTGATTTGGAAATACTAAGGGATAAGGGCTATGTTACCCAAAAGGTAACCCCGGTTGATATGTTCCCCCGTACCCCTCATGTTGAGGCGGTAGCACTGTTGACTAAGGCGGATAATTAACAGATTTTAAAAATTTAGAATAAAATTTTATTTTGCCGGTGCCCTTTACAAGGGAGCCTAAGGTAATAAAAGCCGTAATGCTTTATAACAAAATTCAAGCTTATACATTCGGGTTCGGCCGAATTTATTAAATAACAATGAGCCAGCTTCCCCTCATTTCAATGGAAGTAAGTAACTGATGAGAGGTAAAGAACATGACTAACAAAGATTATGATGTAATTATTATCGGTGCGGGGCCGGGCGGTATTTTTTCCGCTTACGAGCTTGCTACCAAGAACAGCGATTTAAAAATCGCCGTTTTTGAATCGGGCAACGAGCTTGCAAAAAGGAAATGCCCCATTGACGGCGTAAAGGTTAAATCCTGCATAAAGTGCCCCACCTGCGCTATTATGAGCGGCTTTGGCGGAGCAGGTGCTTTTTCAGACGGTAAATACAATTTAACAAACGATTTCGGCGGCACCCTTTATGAATATATCGGTAAAAAGCAGGCTATGGATTTGATGAAATATGTTGACCATATTAACATTACCCACGGCGGCGAGGAGTGCAAGCTTTATTCAACAGCAGGCTCAAAGTTTAAAAAGCTTTGCATGCAAAACCAGCTTAACCTGCTTGAGGCATCCGTTCGCCATTTGGGAACAGATATTAACTATGTTGTGCTTGAAAATATTTATGCCGAGCTTAAGGACAAGGTGGATTGGTTCTTTAACACCCACATTGAAACCGTAAACAAGCTTGATGAAGGCGGCTACAGCGTCAGCTGCAAGAAGGGCAATTTTACCTGCGAGGAATGCATTGTTTCGGTTGGCAGGTCAGGCTCAAAATGGATGGAGGGCGTGTGCGAGCACCTTGGCATTAACACACTTTCCAACCGTGTTGATATCGGCGTTCGTGTTGAGCTGCCCGCAGTAATTTTCAGCCATTTAACCGACGAGCTTTACGAAAGCAAGATTGTTTACAGAACAAAGAATTATGAAGACCAGGTTCGCACCTTCTGCATGAACCCAAAGGGCAGCGTTGTTAACGAAAACACAAACGGAATTGTTACCGTTAACGGCCACAGCTATGAGGACCCTGAAAAGCAAACGGAAAACACAAACTTTGCGCTGCTTGTTGCAAAGCATTTTTCAGAACCGTTTAAGGATTCAAACGGCTACGGCGAAAGCATTGCAAGGCTTTCAAATATGCTTGGCGGCGGCGTAATCGTTCAGCGTTTCGGCGATTTGGTAAGCGGCAGACGAAGCACACCCAAGCGCATTGAAGAAGGCTTGGTTGAGCCCACACTGGCTGCAACCCCCGGCGACCTTTCGCTTGTTCTTCCAAAGCGTATATTGGACGGCATTATCGAAATGATTTATGCCCTTGATAAAATTGCACCCGGCACAGCTAACCCGGATACCCTGCTTTACGGCGTTGAGGTTAAGTTCTACAACATGGAGGTTGAGCTTAACGATAACCTTGAAACCGTGCATAAGGGACTTTATGTTATCGGCGACGGCTCGGGTGTAACTCACTCGCTTTCACACGCATCTGCAAGCGGCATTTATGTTGCAAGGCAGATTCTTGAAAAACTCGCATAATTAAAAGGAATGGTAGTATGAAACTTAAAGACGAAATAGTTCTCGGCAGTGTTGACGGCAGAGATTTTGCAATTGCAACAGGCTCGCTGTCTAAAAAATTCCACGGGCTTATTAACAACAACCCCACAGCTAATTTTATTTTTCAGCTTTTGAAAACAGAGCAAACCGAGGACAGCATTGTTAAGGCTATGTGCGACAAGTACGACGCACCCGAGGATGTTATCAGAGCCGATGTTAAGGAAATATTGGCACAGCTTAAAGATATGGATATTTTAGACTGATAAGGGCAGATTTTATGATTAATACCGGCGATAGAGAAAAGGATTATCTGTTGCTTTTGCTAAGGTGTGCGCTTTTAAAGCAGCCGGCGGAGGTTGATAATCAGGTTGACACCGAAAGGCTGTTAAAGCTTGCAAATGTTCAGCAGGTTTACAACATTATTCTTCCGTGCTTGGAGGAGGCCCACGCATTAAGCGATGAGGAAAAATCCAAATGGAATAATTATAAGCTGACCGAGCTGCAAAAAACTCTTGTGGTTAACCATGAGAGAGAAAGCATTTTAGCGGAGTTCGACAAAAAGGGTATTAAATACATTTTGCTCAAGGGCTTGGTGTTAAGGGAACTGTATCCCCAAACGCTTATGCGCCAAATGAGCGATAATGATATTATGATACCCCTTGAATGTCGTGAAGCGGCTGCAGAAATTATGAAAGCCTACGGCTACTATTGCTCCAGCTCAACCTTTAAATCGGATGATTATTTTAAAGAGCCCTACACAATGCTGGAATTGCATTTTGAGCTTTTTAACCATGAATATATGAAGGAAATTTTCACCTCCGATTTGGTTTGGAGCACCGCAACCCCGGCAGGGGGCGGCACCATGCTTTACAAAATGAGCGATGAGCTGTTTTACGCCTTTACCCTGCTGCATATGTTTAAGCATTATATTATGGAGGGCTGCGGAGTTCGCTTTTTGTGCGATATGTATTTGCTTAACAAAAACAGCCAAGACCTTGATTTCGATTATATCAACGAGCTGCTCCAAAAAATTCAGGATAACCCCAACTCCTCGCTTATTGAGGATTTGCCGGATATTACAATACCGCAGTTTAAAGTTATGGTTGACGGCTTGGCAAATGCCGTTTTTGAGGACGGCGAATGTAATGATGAGCAAATGTGCCTGCTTATTGATATGCTTAACGGTGCCGTTTACGGCAAGGGCGAAAGCTACAGCGAAAAGGTTAAGGCACACGGCGGAAAACTTGGTTATGTTCTTTCAAGACTGTTCCCCGGCAAGGCTGTTATGAGGGATAATTACCCCTTGCTGAACAAACTGCCGTTTTTGCTGCCGTATTTTTATATTAAAAGAATATTTGACCGTATGCGGTATAAAAAATCCGCAGTTAAAAAGGAAATTAATAAATTAAAAAAGGTTTAGGAAAACAAATTGTCAGTAAATAAAGATCACATTAGGAATTTTTCAATTATAGCCCATATCGACCACGGAAAATCCACCTTAGCAGACAGGCTTTTGGAGCTTACAAGCTCCGTTGCAAAGCGTGAAATGCAGGAGCAAATCCTTGACGATATGGATTTGGAAAGGGAAAGGGGCATTACCATTAAGGCCCATGCGGTAAAACTTAATTATGTTGCCAAAAACGGCGAGGAATATGTTTTTAACCTTATTGATACCCCGGGGCATGTTGACTTTAACTACGAGGTTTCACGCTCCCTTGCCGCTTGTGAGGGCGCAATTTTAATTGTTGACGCCTCTCAGGGGGTCGAGGCGCAAACCCTTGCTAACACCTACCTTGCCCTTGACCACGATTTGGATATATTGCCTGTTATCAACAAAATTGACCTGCCTGCCGCAGACCCCGAGCGTGTGGCTAAGGAGGTTGAGGATGTTGTGGGCATTGAGTGCATGGATGCGCCACGAATCAGTGCCAAAACCGGAGAAAATGTTGAGCAGGTGCTTGAATACATTGTTAATGAGGTTTCGCCCCCCACAGGGGATGACAATAAGCCCTTGCAAGCCCTTATTTTTGACTCTGTTTACGATTCATACAGGGGCGTAATTGTTTATGTAAGAATAAAAGAGGGCAAAATTAAAGCCGGCGACACAATGCGAATTATGTCAACCGGCGCAGAGTTTAATGTTGTTGAGGTGGGCTATATGCGTGCAACCTCCATGGAGCCTGCCAAGGAGCTTTGTGCAGGCGAGGTCGGTTACATTACCGCTTCAATTAAAACCGTTGGCGACGCCCATGTGGGCGATACGGTAACAACCGCACAAAACCCTGCAAAGGAGCCGCTTCCCGGCTACCGCAAGGTTAACCCAATGGTTTATTGCGGCTTGTATCCTGCCGATGGTGCCGATTACGAGGCTCTGCGTGACGCCCTTGAAAAGCTCCAGCTTAACGATGCGTCATTGTCCTACGAGCCTGAAACCTCGGGCGCTCTGGGCTTTGGTTTCCGTTGCGGATTTTTGGGACTGTTGCACCTTGAAATTATTCAGGAGCGACTTGACAGAGAATATAACCTTGACCTTATTGCCACTGTTCCCTCGGTTGTTTATAAAATTTATTTAACCGACGGCACAATGGTTGAAATTGATAACCCAACAAATTATCCCGACCCTGCATATATTGATTACTGCGAGGAGCCCTTTGCGGATGCCCACATTTATGTTCCCTCGGATTTTGTGGGAACGGTTATGGATATGTGCCAGGATAAAAGGGGAATATTTAAAAATATGGATTATATCACTCCCGAAAGAGTTGATATTCATTATGAATTACCCCTTAACGAAATTATTTACGATTTCTTTGACGCACTAAAGTCAAGAACCCGTGGCTACGCCTCTTTTGATTATGAGCTTAAGGATTATCGCAAAAGCGATTTGGTTAAGGTTGATGTTATGCTTAACGGCGATGTTATCGATGCACTTTCCTTTATTATCCACAGGGAAAAGGCTTATCAGCGTGCAAGACGAATTGCCGAGCAACTTAAAAAATATATACCACGCCACCTTTTTGAAATACCCATTCAGGTTGCAATCGGCGGCAAGGTTATTGCAAGGGAAACCGTTAAGGCGTTGCGTAAGGATGTGCTTGCAAAATGCTACGGCGGCGATGTTACCCGTAAGAAAAAGCTCCTTGAAAAGCAAAAAGAGGGCAAAAAGCGTATGCGCCAATTCGGCTCCGTTGAGGTGCCACAGGAGGCGTTTATGGCAGTGCTCAAGCTTTCAAGCGACGATGATGATTAACAACAAAATCCCGTTAATACTTGCGTATTAACGGGATTTTTTAATATATGCTATATTAATTCTTCTTTGGGTTGGGTAATGCTGTCAAGATTATTTCGCACATATTTCATCAGCGAATTAAACAGCTCATCATCGTTTACCTTGTTGCTGTTGTTAAAATCGTCATAAGGGTATTTGTCAGCTATGGTGTCATAATTGCTGGTATAAAAGCAGTCAAAATCGTTAATGTTGTTATCATCTATGAATTTTTGATATTCCTCTGCAATATCTTCACAACCGATTTCAATGAGTGCCTCTTCCAAATCATCTGAATATTTGCCTTCGGTGTTATACCAATATGAGCACAGACCGCCGTTTTCAAACTCGTTATAAAACTCGCCCACCGTGTAAAAGGTGTCAAATTCATCGGAGTAATAATCAACCGAATAGTTATATTGATTATCATAGCTTTTCATTAAGCCCTCAAAAAGCTGTGTATCGTTAAGTTTTGCAAGTTCCTCGGCTGACATATATGAAATGTGATTTTTAACATATACCTCAGTCATTAATGCGGCGCCGGTATATAAAGCCGTTACAAGGCACAAAATTATAACCAAAGCAGGAAAGAAAATTTTTCCCGCTTTCTTCTCTTTCGGAAGATTAGTGTTCATCCTTAGGTAATTGATAAGCTTTTGAGCCTCGATATCGTTCATTGCACTTCTGCTTATGTATCCGTAAACCGTTTTGTGGAGCTTTATGATAATTAAATTATCCTTTTCATAAATACCTGTAACATCCTCAAAATTAAATTCCTGATGAATATTGCCCTCGTCAATATAAATTTTGTCCGATATTGTGTATTTTGTTGGGTATTTAACGCCACCGCTCATTTGCTTTGCAGCTGAAAGCTTTAAACGGCTTTCAATATTCGGCAGGAAAAATACGGTAATTGCTATTATTACCAAAATGATTGCAATTACCTTAGTAAATGACGGCACGGTGTCGCCCATAAGGAACAAATCAAAGGTTATGAGCATTAAGCAAATTAATTCAATCACAGCCAGCCATAACGGTATTTTGCGGAACAATATGCTTTTGAACACGGTTGACCATTCGCCGTAGGTTTCCGTAAATTCAAAAACAAACCGGGGCTTTTCGGCACCTTCGTTTATGCTTGTGATTTTTTCGTTATCCATATATCCACCTCGGTTTTATTGCTTTTGTTTTTGCAGTGTTATTAATATAAGTGTAAACGAGCAAAGAACTTTTGTCAATAAAAATAAAAACGGTATCTTACTAAGATACCGTTAGGCTGTCGATAAAGGCTCTTAAACACGCCAAAGTTGTTTTGCAATATATTGTTAAGTAAATGGTGGGCAATACTATCCCCAAATTAAATTTTGTAATAACATAATTCAAATAAAAGCACTGCAAACATCGAGTTCACAGTGCTTTTTGCGTTTTCCGTTTTTTGCTCACAAGCGGTACCATCGTACAGCAAAGTTCGCAAGAAAACGAAATTCAGAACCTTTCTCAACAGCCTCTGAATTTCTATAAGCTATTTTACAACCACTGTTGCAATTACATATCCGATATAGCCGATAAGGGTTACTGCACCCTGCCAGCGGTGGAATTTTTGTGTAATAATTGTGGGTATAACAGCAACGGCGATTGCAACAAGGCAAACAACCATGTCAATTTGAACAGAACTTGTGGCAACTGCAAGTGCACCCTGGCCCTTGCCCAACGAAACAAATGAGCAAATGGGAAGAATAAGGGTTAAATCAATAATGTTTGCACCGAGAATGTTGCCCACAGAGAGTGCACCCTCTTTTTTCCTTAATGCCGTAATTGTTGTTACAAGCTCGGGCAGCGAGGTTCCTATCGCAATGGCAATAACGCTGATAAGCCTTTGCGGAATACCGATATCCTCTGCAAGAACGGTGCCGCCGTTTACCAAAAGCTGAGCGCCCACAACGGTTGCCGCTGCGCCTACAATAAACATAACAACATTTTTAACCCATTCGCTTGCGGCTACATTGCTTTTTGTGGGGACAATGTTGTCCTCCTCCTGTAATCCAATGTTATCCGGGCTTGGCTCAATTTGCGTGCTTGCGTTTTTCATTGAAATAAAGTTTTCGATAAAGAATGCAATAAATACAACCAAAAGTAAAATAACGCCGATTGTTGAAAGTGAGTAGAAATTATGGGTTTCGCCCACAAATTCCAATTGCTTTTGCTCTGTGAAAATGCAGCCTAAAATAAGCAGTGCGGAGGCACCGAACATCATAAGCGATTTTGGAGCAAAATCCTTTCTTTTAACCGCAAAGGGCATACATACAATGAAAAGGCCCATTATCATTGCGGTGTTTGCGGTAACAGAGCCGATTGCATTGCCTGCCGCCATTTCAACATTGCCTTTTACAGTTGCGGCAATGCTTACTATCATTTCAGGCAGGGTGGTTGCAATTGAAACAATTGTTGCGCCTATAACAAATTTCGGCACACCAAGCACCTCTGCAATCCAGCTTGCGCTGTCAACAAACCAGTCGCCGCCCTTGATGATTAAGACTAAGCCGACTATGAATAATACCAAAACAACAGGTGTTGAAGCGGTACTGAAAAACGATTCAAGCATTTTAAAACCCCCAAAATATTAATTTTTAAACCGTAACCATTAATATACTATATTAGCCACTCCGTTGTCAATATTTACAAATGCTTAATTTTTTTAAATAGTAATTGATTTGCCGGGCGTTGATTGATATAATATAAAAAATAAAACAGTTATGGAGTTGATATTATGCCTAAGGGCAAGTTTAACTTAAAAAAATCACTTCCGGTGCTTGTTCCCGTGCTTTGTGCGGTTATAGTTGTGGTATCTCTTGCTGTCAGCGGAAATATTACAAAGAATAATGACCTAAAAGCACCCACAAATTCTACAACAGCTGAGCAAACCACCCAGCCCACAGATACAACGCCCCTTAACACAAAGGTTAATATTGTTGCGGTGGGTGATAACCTTATTCACAACACCTGCATTGCAGCGGGCGAGCAGTCAGACGGCAGCTTAAATTACGATGCCTTTTACGCAAACACCTCAAGCTATATTAAGGCGGCCGATTTGGCTGTAATTAACCAGGAAACCATGCTTGGCGGCGACAGCTTTGCATACAGCGGCTACCCAATGTTTAACACTCCGTGGGAGGTTGGCGAGGCTGCAATCAACGCAGGCTTTAATGTGTTTACCTGTGCAACCAACCATTCAATGGATATTGGCTCCGCAGGCATTGAAAAGGAACTTGAGTTTTTTGCAAACCACAGCGATGTTACCCATGTGGGCACAAACGGCTCTGAGGATGAATATAATACAATTACATATGTTACCAAAAATGATATTAAGTTTGCAATTCTTAACTACACCTACGGCACAAACGGTATCCCGGTTCCCGATGATAAGCCCTATTTGGTTAACCTTTTAACTGAGGAAAAGGTAACATCGGATGTTAAGCAGGCAAGGGAAAATGCCGATGTTGTTATGGTATTCCCACACTGGGGAACTGAAAACAGCCATGATGTTTCGGAGCAGCAAAAGGAATACGTTAAGCTTTTCTCAGACTTGGGGGTTGATATAGTAATCGGCACCCATCCCCATGTGCTCCAGCCCGTTGAGTGGTACACCAACGAGGATACAGGCAAAAAAATGCTTGTTTATTATTCAATCGGCAATTTTATCAGCCACCAAACAAACCTTAACCAAATGTGCGGCGGTATGGCAGAAATTACGGTAGAGCGTATTGACGGCGAAATCCAAATTACAAACGCAAAGCTTGCGCCGGTTATTGATTATTATACAAATAACGGTTCGGGCTACAAATTTACTGTTTACAAATTTAACGATTATACCGATGAGCTTGCGGCAAATCAGGCACAGTCGGGTGCTACTGTAAGCTATTTTAAGAACTTGGTAAGCGATATAATTGATAAGGATTTTTTGGATTTTGAATAACTTAATGCATTTATTTTATATTGATTGACAAATTGTTAATTTATGTATATAATAGTGTCGTATCAGAACAAAGGCGTTCCGTTTATTTGGGGCGCCTTTTTTTCAACTTACAATAGAGAGGGAATTAATTATGAGTAAGTACACCAAGGAGCAAATACTTAAAGATGCAAAGGAAAACGGCGTTGAATTTATCAGGCTTCAGTTTACCGATTTGTTCGGTATTATGAAGAATGTGGCAATTACATTTTCACAGCTTGAAAAGGCACTTAATAACGATTGTATGTTTGACGGCTCGTCTATTGACGGCTTTGTAAGAATTGATGAAAGCGATATGTACCTTCATCCCGATTACGACACATGGGCAATTTTCCCCTGGAGAAAGCATTTAAACGCCCAAACAGCAAGGCTCATTTGCTCTGTTTATAAGGTGGATAATAAAACTCCCTTTGAGGGCGACCCAAGAAATGTTCTTCAAAAGGTTATTGACCAGGCTGCCGAAATGGGCTACGGCTTTAATGTGGGTCCCGAATGTGAATTTTTCCTGTTTAATGTTGACGAGGACGGTAACCCCACCCTTGAAACCAACGATAAGGCAGGTTATTTTGACCTTAACCCAATTGACACAGGCTCTAACTGCCGTAGGGATATTTGCCTTGCCCTTGAAGAAATGGGCTATACTATTGAGGCGTCACACCACGAGGTTGCTAAAGGTCAGCACGAAATTGATTTCCAATTCGGCGATGTTATGACTTCTGCCGACAGAGTTATGACCTTTAAGCATGTTGTTAAAACCTACGCAACAAAGCACGGCTTGCACGCAACCTTTATGCCAAAGCCGATTGAGGGTATTTGTGGCTCGGGTATGCACACCAATATGTCACTTTACGATTTAAAAACAGGCAAAAATGTGTTTGACGACCCTAACGGCGAGCTTGGCTTAAGTGATGCGGCTTATTCCTTTATTGCAGGTATTATGGCCCATGTTAAAGGCATTGCCGTTGTTTCAAACCCAACAGTAAATTCATATAAAAGATTGGTTCCCGGTTATGAGGCACCGTCATACCTTGTATGGTCAACCTCAAACAGGTCTGTTCTTGTTCGTATCCCTGCGTCAAGGGGTAAGGGAACAAGAGTTGAGCTCCGCAGCCCCGACCCAACCTGCAACCCATATCTTGAAATGGCACTTTGCCTTGCAGCAGGCCTTGACGGCATTAAGAAAGGCTTAAAGCCTGCGCCTGCTTATGATGAAAATGTTTATGCACTTTCTCAGGCAGAACTTGACGAATTGGGTATTGATTGTCTGCCCGGCTCATTGGAGGAGGCAATTAAAGCCGCAGAGGCTGACCCGTTTGTTAAGGAAACCCTTGGCGAGCATGTGTTCAGAAACTACATTAACGGCAAAAAGGAAGAGTGGAATTCCTATAAAATGGCTGTTTCCGAATGGGAAATTAAACACTATATGATTAATTACTAACAAAAAGGCGATAAACGGCATATTGGCAAAAATTGCAACACCGTTTATCGCTTGTTTTGTTTGTGAAGTTATTACTAAGAGAAAGAGATATGAAAAAGATAATTACAGTATTTTTGGCAGTTGTTCTGATTTGCTCCTTTTCCGCCTGTGCAAAAGATCAAGGTTCGGCGGATAATACCGAAAGCAAGCAGAGCACTACTGTTGAAAGCACTGAGGCGGAGAATTCTGCCGTGTTGGTAAATGACTGTGTATCGGCATTTTTTGCCTGTTTTGAAAAAGGCGATTTTAAGGGTATGCAGGATTACTGCTCACAGGAGTTTTTCAATTGGTTTTACCAAGAGCAGGAGGGCACCTTCAGCGGCGCATATTCCGCAAGGCTTATATCTGTGGGCTCGGTAACATATAATTCAAAGGATAATGAATATAATGTTGATGTTTCTTATGAAATTACGCCGTCGGATAAAATTAAAGACCTTGATAAGGAAAGGTACGAAACCTTTTCGTTAAAAATCGAAAACGAAAAAGCAATTATTGTTGTTTCAACAACAGGCTGATAAAATACCCCCACAGGATTGCTCCTGCGGGGGTATTTGTGTGTATGGTTAAATATGGTCTTTATATCTTTCTGCGGTGATTATGCCGTCGTTAACATTAAGCTTGCAAATTCTTGCATTTCTTGCGTCAAAGGCGCTGGCGTTTAAACCGTCGTCATAATCCCTTGCGTGATAAATTGCGTACCACTGGCCGTTTTCCTTAATCATTGAGTGGTGGCCGGTGCCTTCCTCAAATTCGTTAGCGGCAATAACAGGGTGGTAGGTGTTTTCATCGGGATATTTTTCAAATTTAATCTTTCTTAAATCGGGCTCGTTTGTTTTTGCCCTTGCGTAGCCGATATAATATGTGGGCTGCTCAAAGCAGTTGCCGGAATACATAATATATTGCCAATCGCCCTCTTTAAAATAGAAAGCGCCCTCAATGGTGTGCCAATGCTGGCCCTTTTTATATCTGTCACGCCTGTAAATATCCTCGTCAAGGGTGGGCTTGATAAGCAAAACCGGGTTGCCCTCGGCGGTGTAGGGGTCTGTGAGCTTGTCAACATAAATGCAGGTGCCGATTCTTTCCCCCTCAAAGATATTTGATGAGTAAAGTATAAACAAGCCGGCATCGGTTTTTACAACATGGCTGTCAATTGAAAATGGGTGCAGCAGCTGCTTGGTGTTTGTGAACGGGCCCAGTGGGTTATCGGCAACAGAAACATGCATTGCGCCCCTGTGGCCGCCCTTGTCAGGCTCATCGTTATATATTTCAATTGAGTTATACATATAAAACTTGCCGTCAAGCTCAATAACGCTGGGCGCCCAAAACGAATCGTGGTCGGCCATGGTCATTACCATGCCGTAATACTCCCAGCCGTCAAACAAATTGTCTGACTGATAGGCATAAATGCCATCGTGGCCTGTGGTGTAAATATAATATCTTCCGTTTGCTTTAAGGATAAACGGGTCTGCCTGACCGATATAGTTTTCCTTGTTGATTTTTAATAAATGCATAAAAAACTCCGTTAGTTATTTTCTTTTTCTTTTTTAAGCTCTGCCTTTTCCCTGTAGAACGGGTCGCTTTTAACATAAACGTTTATAAAATCCCTGATATGCTCTGCAATGTCGCCCACGTTATATTTAATGGGAACGATTCTTTCATCCTCGTCAATAACAATGGGGCCCTTTTCAATATCGTTAAATGCAGGCATAAGGGAATAGCAGGCATTTGTTTTTACAATTGAAATCATGGTGTAATCCGCAGTGGCTTCAATAAAGCTGTTTTTCTTTGTGTAGCGCTCTATTGTTGAGCGTGGCTCTTTATCGTTGTGCATTTTTGTGTAGCAGGAATCAAGCACCTTGTTAACATAGCTTTCAAGTGCCTTGTCTGTGTAAGGGGGCTTTAAAAGCAGCACGGTGTCAATGTCGGCAATGCCGTATTTTTCGCTTTCGCCGCAGGGAATGCCAATCATATTTTCGTCTTTATCAACATAAATCGAAACAGTGTAAAATTCCTTATCCATATTAACAGCCTTTCTGTAAGGTTTATATTTTGTCATATAATTATATACTAATTAATTGAAAATTTCAACAAGGTATGTTAATATTTAACTGTATTTAAAAACGATTTTACAGAGGTGTAATATGAAAACTGCATTGGTTACAGGCGGTGCCACGGGAATAGGAAAAGCAATTGCCCAAAGGCTGGTTGAAAGGGGCTACACGGTGTTTATTACCTATAACAAAACCAAGCCCGATTACCCGGGGGTTAATGCCGTTAAATGCGATTTGTCAAGCCTTAGCGATATTAAGGCGTTATTTGAAAATATTGAATATCACATTGATTTGTTGGTTAATAACGCCGGCGTTTCGCTGATTAAGCAAATTAACGATGTTACCGACGAGGAATATGATTATGTAACGGCGGTTAATGAGCGTGCGGTGTTTTACTGCTCAAAATATGCCGCCGAGAGAATGATTAAATCAGGCACAGGGGCAATTGTTAACATTTCCTCAATTTGGGGTCAGTGCGGTGCCTCCTGCGAGGTGCTTTATTCAATGACCAAGGCAGGAATAATCGGTTTAACCAAGGCGCTGGCGCAGGAACTTGCCCCGTCAGGCATAACGGTTAACTGCATTGCACCGGGCATAATTGACACCCGAATGAACGCACAGTTTGACAAGGGCGATTTGTGCTGCGAGGTGCCCCTTGGCAGACTTGGGGAGCCCGTTGAAATTGCCGACGCCGTTTTAATGCTTGCAGAAAGCAGATATATTACCGGTCAGGTGCTGGGAGTTAACGGCGGAATGTTAATTTAAAATCAATGTAACACATTTTCTTTCCCGTTCATAGTATGAGTTAGAAACGGGAAGGGAGGTTCGACAATGGGTTGCAATAATTGTAATAATGGTTGTGGTTCTTGGATTATTATCCTTATCATCATCCTTATCCTCTGTGGAGGCTTCGGTAACTGCGGCAACGATTGCGGTTGCGGCTGCTAATTGAAAAGCAGGGAACGGCGGGCTTTGTGCCTGCCGTTTTTTCGTTGCTTTTTAAGGCTTTTGGCGGCAAAAATTAAAGGTCAAAAAAATTTTAAAAAAAGTATTGACTTTTCCTGACCTTTGTGCTATAACATAGTCAAAGGACAAAGAAAGTCAAAGTCAGAAAATGAAATTTGACCTTTGCCCCTTAAGAAAAGAGATGATTAATCAAATGAAAATGTCAGATGTTATAGCGGATATGATACTTGATATGTTTGACGATAAAACATCAAGCGTTCAAATCCAAAGAAATGATTTAGCAAACCGTATCGGCTGTGTGCCGAGTCAAATTAATTATGTAATAACCTCAAGGTTTACACCTGAGGCAGGTTACAGAATAGAAAGCCGACGTGGCGGCGGAGGTTATATCCTGATTACCCGAGCGGACAGCAGAGAAAATGCAATAACGGCGCTGATTAACAGTATCGGTACCGAAATTGACGAGCGAACCGCAAGGGCGCACATTTATAATTGCAGCTATCAAAAATTAATTGACGAAAAAGCGGCAAAGGCTATGACGGCGGCGGTGCTTGACAGTAATTTCAGGGGCCTGCCGCAGAGCGTGATTAACACAATCCGTGCAAATCAGCTTAAAAAAATGCTGTTGGCATATATTGATTAGTGTGCCAAATAAAATGTATAGGAGGAAATTATTATGAAATGTTCACATTGCAATCAAAGAGAAGCAACAACTCATATTAGGAAGATTATAAACGGCAAAAAGGAAGAAATGCACCTTTGTCAGGAATGTGCGGAGGAACTTGGAGTAATGGACGAATTTGAATTTGAACCCTTTACAACAGACAGCTTCTTCGGCAATCTTTTGGGCGCAGGCGTTGCGGCGCTTAACTCGTTAACAGGCGTTGAACGCTGTGGCTACTGCGGTTCATCCTTTAACGATATTGTCAATTCAGGCAAGGTTGGCTGCGCTCATTGCTATGATAAGTTTGAGTCAAGGCTTAACCCAAGCATTGAAAAGCTCCACGGCAGGGCAAAGCATGTTGGCAAGCATGTTACCTATGTTGAAGATGAGGACAAAAGCGAAAAGGTTGAAAATGAGACGAAAAAGACCGACAGCCTTGAGGATTTAAAGCAGCAGCTTAAGCAGGCTGTTAAGGAACAAAGGTTTGAGGACGCCGCAGTTATTCGTGATAAAATTAATGAGTTAACCAAGGAGGATTAACAATGAGCAAGTGGTATCAAGGCAACGGTAATAATTCGGATGTGGTTCTGTATTCAAAGGTCAGGCTTGCCCGTAATTTAGCGGATTCTCCTTTCCCTAACAGAATGAATAAGGATATGCGCAAGGCAGTGTCAAAGAAAATTTACGCAACCGTCAAAAGCTCGGCAGTTGCAAACGAATTTGATTTGATTAACCTTGCGGATGTATCAAAGGCAAGGTCAGTATCCTTTGTTGAAAAGCAGCTTATCAGCCCGCAAATGGCTAAAAATGCTGCAAACGCCTCGTTCATGCTTTCAAAGGATGAAAGCGTTTCAATTATGATGTGCGAGGAGGACCACATTAAAATCAATTCGTTTTCAGCAGGTCAAAACCTTGAGGAGGCTTTTGAAAGAGCAAATCGCATTGACGACCTTTTCATAGATGGTCTTAAGCTTGCCTATAACGATAAATTCGGATTTTTAACAGCCTCGCCCATTAATTTGGGCACGGGCTTAAAGGCAAGTTTTGCCCTGCATTTGCCGGCATTGGCACAAAAGGACGCTATCTACAAGCTGATGTCAATGGTTGGCAAGCTTGGGCTTTCTCTCAGGGAGCTTTTCCCCAACGGCGAGGGCGACATTTACCTGCTTTCAAATCAAATCTCACTGGGCATAAGCGAGAAAAACTCCATTGACAATGTAAACGCTATTTGCGACCAAATTGTTAAGCAGGAGCGTGCAGCCCGTGAGGAACTGAGAGAAAATGATAAATTTGAGGATAAAGTTTACCGTACCTTGGGCATACTTAAAACGGCACGAATACTTGACCAAAGCGAATTTATTAACAAGCTGTCATTGGTCAGACTCGGTGTTGCGATGGGATATTTTGACATAAGTTACCAAGCTTTGGGCGATATGCTTTACGGCTTACAAAACGCAAGCCTTATTGATTCGGCTCAAACAGAGCTTAACGAGCACAGCTGCGCAAAGCTTAGGGCGCAAATTGTCAGAGAAAAACTTGAATAATTACACCAAAGCCTCCGCTTTGTGTAGTTTAGTTAGGAGGTATTGTTATGTATAGATTTAATTCTTTTACTCAAAAGGCAAACGAGGTTCTTAACCTCGCAATTAAGGCTGCCGAAAATTACGGCCACAATTATGTCGGCAGTGAGCATATTTTAATAGGCCTGTTAAAGGAGGGCAGCGGCTTGGCAGCCAACGCTCTTAATGACAAGGGCATTACCCTTGAGGATGTTGATAACCTTATTAAAACAGAAATAGGAACGGGTGTTCCCACCAGCCTTTCTCCCGAAGACTTTACGCCAAGGTCAAAAAGGATAATTGAACTTTCATTTCAGATTGCCAGGGGCATGATGCATTCCTTTGTGGGAACCGAGCATTTGCTGGTTTCACTTATTAAGGAAACCGACTCTTACGCAGTTAAGTTCATTAACGATTTGGGAGTTGACGAGCAGGCTCTGCTTGAGGACCTTGTTCAGTCAATCTCCAACGGCGAAACCGACAACCGTGAGGCTCAAAGGGGCGGCAAGAGGGGCAAAACCAAAACTCCCACCCTTGACGAATTCGGTAAGGATTTAACCGACCTTGCAAAGAAGGGCAAAATTGACCCGGTTATCGGCAGAGATAAGGAAATACAAAGGGTCATTCAAATTTTGTCAAGGCGCAGCAAAAACAACCCCTGCCTTATCGGCGAGCCCGGTGTTGGTAAAACCGCCATTGCAGAGGGATTGGCACTTAAAATCGTTAAAGACGAGGTGCCGGAGCTTTTAAAAGGCAAAAAAATTGTTGCGCTTGACTTAACCTCAATGGTTGCAGGCACTAAGTACAGGGGCGATTTTGAAGAACGTCTTAAAAAAGCAATGGACGAGGTTCGTTCGCAAAAGGATGTTATTTTGTTCATTGATGAGGTGCACACCATTATGGGTGCAGGCGCCGCAGAGGGTGCCGTTGACGCCGCAAACATCTTAAAACCGTCACTTGCAAGGGGCGAAATTCAGGTTATCGGCGCAACAACCATTGATGAATACCGTAAGAATATTGAAAAGGACGCTGCCCTTGAACGCCGTTTCCAGCCGGTAACGGTTGGCGAACCTACCGAGGAGGAGGCAGTTGAAATTCTTAAGGGCTTGCGTGACAGATATGAGGCGCACCACAAGGTAAAGATTACCGACGAGGCAATCGAAAACGCCGTTAAAATGTCATCACGCTATATTGCAGACAGATATTTGCCCGATAAGGCAATTGACCTTATTGATGAGGCGGCCTCTGTTGTAAGGCTTAACGCTCAAACCATACCCGAGAATTTAAAGGATATGGAGGATGACATTAAGCGCCTTGAGCAGGAAAAGCAATCTGCAATTGCTGAGCAAAACTTTGAGGGTGCTGCAAGCATCAGGGATAAGCAAAAGTCACTTCAGTCACTTCTTAACGAAGAAAAGGAAAAGTGGAAAAACGCAACTTTCCACGATGTAAAATCCGTTACTGAAAAGGAAATTGCCTCGGTTGTTTCAAGCTGGACAGGTATCCCCGTAAATCAGCTTACCAAAGAGGAAAGCGAAAGACTGCTTAATATGGAGCAGGTTTTGCATGAAAGAATTGTAGGTCAGGACAGAGCGGTAAGCGCTGTTTCAAGAGCAATCCGCCGTGGCAGGGTAGGTATTAAAAATCCTAACAGACCCATTGGTTCGTTCATCTTCTTAGGCCCAACCGGTGTGGGCAAAACAGAGCTTTGCAAATCCCTTGCAGAGGCTATGTTCGGCGATGAAAACGCCATTATCAAACTTGATATGTCGGAATATATGGAAAAGCACACGGTATCCAAGCTTATCGGTTCGCCTCCGGGATATGTAGGCTTTGATGAGGGCGGCCAGTTAACCGAAAAAATCCGCCGCAAGCCATACAGCGTGGTTCTTTTTGATGAAATCGAAAAGGCGCACCCGGATGTGTTCAATATGCTCCTTCAAATTTTGGAGGACGGCGTGTTGACCGATTCACAGGGTCGTAAGGTTTCGTTTAAAAATGCAATCATTATTATGACCTCAAATGTGGGCGCATCAAAGATTACCGACCAAAAGCAAGCTCTTGGCTTCGGCGAATCCTCAGATGCAAACAAAACCATTGAGGATTTGGTAATGGTCGATTTGAAGAAAACCTTTAAGCCTGAATTTCTTAACCGTATTGATGAAATAATCGTTTTCAATCAGCTTGAGAAAAAGGATATTAACGAAATCGCAAAGCGACTTCTTGCAGTTCTTTCAAAGAGGGTTAAGGATTTGGACATTGACCTTGAATTTACCGACAAGGCTGTTGAGGCTGTTGCAGACGCAGGCTTTGACAAGGTTTACGGCGCAAGGCCCTTAAGGCGTGCAATTCAAACCAAAATTGAGGATGAACTTTCTGAGCTTATTCTTGAAAATAAAATAAAGCCAAATACAAAATGCACTGTTGATTACAAAGACGGTAAATTTGTGTTTGAGTAAAAAATAAATACTACCGATATTTAATCGGTAGTATTTTTTGTTCTCTGTATAAGCAACTGCTTAAAGGAATCAACCAGCATTTCAATTCTTTCCTTCATTTCCTTGGGGCTTTCCTTCATTCCGTTTAAAACCCAACTTTCAATTATTCCCGAAATGCCGTAGCTGAAAAATTCCGCAACCAAAACCGTGTTTTTGGGGTCGTCGCTATTAATGCCGTGAGCGGTGCCTATTTCGTGAATGATATTTATAAATTTGTCATAAGCAACACGGCTTAAGCATTTGGAAAAATCGTCGCTGTTGAGTTTGATGGCGTTTTGATAAAAGCTTTTGTTTTTGCTCATGGTTTCAAAAAGGTCATAAATTTTATCAAAAATATTATCAATGGTTAAATCTGTAACCAGCGGGTTTAATATATCGTTATAAACAATCCAATCAAGCAGCTCGTATTTATCCTGAAAATGATAATAAAATGTTTGCCTGTGGATTTTGCATTGGTTTGTAATATCCGACACGGTAATTTTTTCAAACGATGTTGTTTTCATCAATTCGTTTAAAGCAAGGGCAATTTTAGCCTTTGTTTTGTCAGAGCATTTATTCTTTTTCATTTTCGCACTCTCCGTGATTGATTAAGCTTATTATAGCATTAAATGCAAATTTATACAAGTGCATAATTAAATCAGTCAATTTTAGCGTGGTATGCCATAATTTCTCCGCCCACAATGTCAATAATGCCGTAAACACCGTCGCAAACCGCACCGGGGTTCATATAGCAAATACCGTCCTTGCGTTCAAGGTAGGGAACATGGGTGTGGCCGAAAAGGCAAATGTCGGCATTCTCCGATTTTGCACGCTCCTCAAGCATTTCGTAGCCGTGCTTAACATAAACGGTGTGGCCGTGGCAAAATAATACTTTTTTGCCCTCTGCATTTATTGTTTTGCATATCGGTAGTGCAGACGACCAATCGCAGTTGCCGGCAACTCTTTCTATTTTTAAATTGGGATACAACAGCAGGGCGGCGTCAACATCCTCCTCGCTGTCGCCCAGGTTAATGAACAAATCTGCGTTTTCAAGGTGCCTTTCGATAATATCCAAAAGGCTTTTTTGCCTTTTGTGAACATCAGATGTAACAACTATTCTCATTCATAAAACCCCCGTCGGCATCATAGTTATTAATATGATTATACAATGAAGGGTGAGAATATTCAATGAAAAATATCGACGAAAAAAAGTTAAACAACCTGGCGTCAAAGGCGAATATCAATGTTAATGAATTGAAAAAGGCAAGCGAGAGCGGAAATGTGGAGGATTATATAAACAAAAACCTATCCTCCGAGGCTTCTGCAAAAATCAAAGGCATTTTAAACGACAAGTCAACCATGGATAAATTACTTTCAACCCCTGAGGCAAAGGCTATAATCGACAAATTAATGAAAAAATAAAGATGTGATTTTATGGATAATATTAATGATATTATATCCTCCTTATCTGCTGAGGATATTGAAATGCTAAAGGGCGTTGCAGGCTCAATATTGGGGGAAAACACCGCTCAAAGCTCCCAGCCTGCAAAGCCGAAAAGCAATGTAAATTCAAACCCGGGCACAAATGCTAATGCAAACGCAAACGCACTTGCTGCCCTTGGAGACCTTAACCTAAACAGCGATGATTTTAAAATGATGATGCGTGCAAAGGGCATTATTGATAAAATGAATTCGTCACAATCAAAAAATGCGGATTTAATAAATGCCCTAAAGCCCCATTTATCCAAGGACTCCCAAAAAAAGGCCGACCAGGCAATAAGAATTTTAAAGCTTTTTGATGTTTTACCATATCTTAAGGATTTGTTCTAATGGCAGATTTTTCGGCATCAGATATTGATGAGGCAAAAAGAAGAGTAAGGGAAATGCGAAACAGAGCCCAAAACTTTGTTAACAGGCCCGAGGAAACTCAAAATAACAGCGCTCCTCAGGATGACCCCCAAGGTCAGGGTCAATCTGATAATGCGCCCAACAGGGAAAGGGGCGGCGGCTCGGATTTTATGGCCTCCCTTTTTGGGGATATGTTTAAGTCTGACGACAGCGCATTAATACTGGCCTTGGTAATGATTTTATCCCGTGAGGGCGCAGATAATATGCTTATTTTGGCTTTATTGTATATTTTATTGTAATTAATAGTGGAAATTTTGCCGACAATATGTTATATTAAATAATTGTAATCTTGACAGATAACTGATTACCGAGGTAAAATTATGGAAAATATTACACATGTTACCTTTGACGGCCTTGGAATAAGCTTTGATTTGCCGTCAATTGCCTTTTCAATCGGCAGCTACCAAATACATTGGTACGGCATCATCATTGCTCTTGGCTTTGCACTGGCTGTGCTTTACGGCGGCAGAATGGCGTATAAATGGAAAATGTCCCTTGACGGTATGACCGATGTTTTGATTTGGGGTACCTTACTTGGCATAATTTGTGCAAGGCTTTATTATGTGGCCTTTGAATGGGATTATTATTCAGTGCATCTAAGCGAAATTCCTGCAATATGGAACGGCGGCATAGCAATTTACGGCGGAATAATCGGCGCCTTAATCGGTGCGGCAATCGGCTGTAAAATAGGTAAAATTGATTTTTTAAATCTTCTTGATTTAGGCTCGCTGGGTCTGCTTATAGGACAAGGTATCGGCAGATGGGGCAACTTCTTTAATCAGGAGGCATTTGGCACAAACACCACCACCGCACTGTTCAGAATGTGGTCGCCTAAAATAAGGGACACCCTGCTTGACTCAAGCCAGGCACTTGCGGCAAAGGGTATTGAGGTTAACCCTGACCTGCCCGTGTACCCAACATTCCTTTACGAAAGTGTTTGGTGCCTGCTCAGCTTTGTTGTTTTGCACATTATAGTTAAAAAACACAGAAAGTTTAAGGGCGAAATATTTATGCTTTACGGAGTTCTCTACGGCGCTGAAAGAATGATTGTTGAGGGTATGCGAACCGACTCTCTTTATATCGCCCATACAACCATCAGGGTTTCGCAGCTGCTGTCTGCAATAATAGTTGTGGTTGCTCTTGTTTGCTTTGTGATATTCTATTTAAAGCAGAAAAAGGGAACACTACCCCCCAAAATGGCACTGGCTGCAGACGGCACAATGCTTAAAAAAACAGTATATAAGGATAAGGACGGATATTCATCAATCGTTGTTGAGCCATCAACCGATGATGAAAACGGTAAATGAATTATGCAAATTATAGACGGAAAAGCAGTTTCAGCCTCTGTTAAAGCACAGGTTAAGGCTGAGTGCGAGGAATTAAAGAAAAAGGGAATAACTCCCGGTCTTGCAGTAATTATTGTTGGCGACGACTCCGCCTCTCAGGTTTATGTAAGGAATAAGGAGCGTGCCTGCGAGGAATGTGGATTTTACAGTGTAAAATACGCATTACCTGAGAATACTACACAGGAGGAGCTTAACAATCTTGTTATAACCCTTAACAATGATGATAAAATCAGCGGCATTTTGTGCCAGCTGCCTTTACCCAAGCATCTTGACGATAAAGAGGTTATTAACCTTATTGACCCCATTAAGGATGTTGACGCATTCCACCCGGTGAATGTGGGTGCAATTATGATTGGCGATTACAATTTCCTGCCCTGCACACCTGCCGGAGTTATGGAGCTTATTCATTCAACAGGCATTGATGTTACCGGCAAAAAGGCGGTAGTAATGGGCAGAAGTAACATTGTGGGCAAGCCTATGGCAATGCTTCTTCTTCACGAAAATGCCACTGTTGAAATTACTCATTCAAAAACCGAAAATTTGGCTGATATTACCAAGGAGGCTGACATTCTTGTTGCTGCAATCGGCAAAGCAAAGTTTGTTACCGCAGATATGGTAAAGGACGGCGCAGTTGTAATTGATGTCGGTATGAACAGGGATGAAAACGGCAAACTCTGCGGAGATGTGGATTTTGAGGGAGTTAAGGATAAATGCTCCTTTATAACACCCGTTCCCGGCGGCGTAGGCCCTATGACAATTTCAATGCTTATGCGAAATACTCTTACTGCCGCAAAAATTCAAAACGGTATTAAATAAAAGGTGATTTAATGGCTTTAGAAGAGCAGGTTGTTGACAAATTATTAAAGTTGGGTTATCATATATCTTTCGCAGAGTCCTGCACGGGCGGCTTGTGCTGCGGTAATTTGGTTAACGTTACAAATGCTTCAAAGGTGCTTGATGTTTCCTTTGTTACCTATGCCAACGAGGCTAAAATGGAATTTTTAGGCGTCAACACCGATACTATTTTAAAATACGGCGTTGTCAGCGAGCAAGTAGCCTATGAAATGGCAGCAGGTGTTGCTCAAACTGCCAAAAGCCAGGTGGGCGTGGGCATAACAGGTGTTGCAGGCCCCGGCGGCGGAACAGATAAAAAGCCTGTTGGCATGGTTTGCTTTGGCTTTTCGGTTAACGGCTCGGTTAAAACATATACAATGCAGTTTGGCGAAATCGGCCGTAATCAGGTCAGAAAATCAAGTGTTGAGTTTGTTTTCCAAACCCTGCTAGAGCTTTTGTAAACGGCCTTGCTGTTACATATATGGCAGTTCGATTTGATAGTTTATATTTTATTATTTTAATAATCGCTGGTGTAGCGCAGTCGGGAGCGTAACTGATTCGTAAACGGAAGGCTGTTCACCGATTCAGGCTCAAAGCAAGCGAAAAATTGAATAAATGCTGATATGGCTCAGTTGGTAGAGCAGCGCATTCGTAAACGGAAGGCTGTTCGCCGACTCAGGCTCAAAGCAAGCGAAAAAATGAAAAAATGCTGATATGGCTCAGTTGGTAGAGCAGCGCATTCGTAATGCGCAGGCCGTCGGTTCGAGTCCGACTATCAGCTCCAAAACCTGCGTAAACACGGCGTTTTCGCAGGTTTTTTCTTTTTCTGAAATGAATTTCAAAATTCAATTCGCAACAAAAAATCTCACTCTTTTTTACGGAGTGAGATTTTGTTCGTTTATTCGATTTTTCGCTCAAGACCATCTATTGACCATTTATGAATTTGCCACATTTCCGCCGAGTAAATTTCCCATTGTGTTTGCAACATTTTCTTGCATGGAATCCGTTACATGCATATAGGTGTTCATTGTAAATCCGGCGTCTGTATGACCTAACATGTGCGATACTGTTTTAATATCCATTCCTTGTTCAAGGGATAAGGTGGCAAAACTGTGTCGTAAATCGTGAAAGCGTATTCTCGGCACGCCTGCTCTGTCCTGTATTCTGTGTAATCTTCGTGTGACTGCTGAGGTATCTCGTATCTCTCCTGTTACGGTAGACGGAAATATGTACTTCGATTTTGGTATTTGATTTGCTTTTAACTCACTTAATAACCGAATACACTCGTCACATAATTTTATCGTTCTGATAGAGCTTTTTGTTTTTTGTGTGTTAATTACTATCTCGGTTTAGGCGGCGTTAATTGCAGACATAGAATGTTTGCGTTTATTCCGGGCATAAGCAAGCCCAATCCTATCAAATACGGCGACACAGAGGAAAACGAGCGTATATATAAGGCAACGCAAGAGCAGAGGCTGAAAGAGCGCCAAATCCGAAAGCTGAAAAAGGAAATAGCCGCAATCAAGCCGTTAGGCGATAAGCAAGCGACACAAGCGCTTGAAATAAAGCTGAAAAACAAACAAGCTGAGCTGCAAGCCCATTGCGATAAACACGGCTTAAAACGAGATTACAGCCGAGAACTTGTGCAGGAACAGGTTGCAAAGCCGCCCTTGACTAAATCCGCAAAGAATGGTAACATAAATAATACAACACAAACTAAAATAGTGAACGGGCAATCAACAAGCCCAATGGACGAGACTTTATACAATAAAATGAAAAAAGGTCTTGAGAAAAACGGCATAATCGTTATGGAAGCAAAAGGCGATGATTTAAAATTCCTTAATGCTTTGGGCGCTGAGGCGTCATATTCAAATGGTTACATTATGCATATCGGGAAAATTCCTTCGGCATCGGCAATGTTTGAGGAGACAATACACGCACAACAAGCCAAAACATACGGCGAGTTGAATACATCAATGCCGACTGAGCTATATGCAAGAGAAATAGCCGCAAACCGAATGTTAAAGCGAAACCATAAAGCATATGGATTTACTAACGATGATTTAAATGAAATTACAGCAAATTTAACTTTGTGGGAGAAAAGGTTTGAAAAGGAAGTAGGGGTTAAGTATGACGAAAGTGAATATCATCGAGGAATATAAAACCTCTCTCGGTAGGGCGGTCACAACTCGGAATATTGAGAATTTAAAAGTAGGACAAGTCATTGAAATTGATGGAAAGAATTGTGAAATTAAAAGCATAATTTTCCCGACAAATCCAAACAAAAAAAACATTTTTTCGTTAATAGTAGAATAAGATTTAAAAAGCACCCTTTTGGGGTGCTTTTATTATTCCTAAAAATAAGGAGCAAGGCGAGCGTGCAAAAAGACGATTATTTTGTTATTGTTTATCAAGTTTTAAACTATTTGTATAAACAGTTAAAAAACGGAAAGCCGATAGTTGACAGTCACAGCGTTGTAAAAGCAATAAATCCGCATATAAAGGCTGATTATTGGCTGTACATTATCCGCAGCTTGCTTGACGGACAATATATAACAGGCAAAGAGGTGGAACACCGATATATCAGTGCTGACCCTGTAATTGACGATTGCGAGGTTACTGTTTTAAAGATAACGCCGAAAGGCATTGAATATTTGCAAAGTAATGCAATGATTGAAAAAGCAAAAGAATACTTAAACACACATATTTAAGCACAATGGATTGATTTCTATTGTGCTTTTATTATGCCTATTTTTAAGTGAAACAGTATTAAAACAAATCAAAATAATTAGGACAAACACAAAGAGTGGCAGCAGTCACTTTGAGTGTTTGTCTTTTTTATTGCCCCGAGTAAGGCGTTAAAGTGCTCACTTGCCCTGAATATGGCATATAAAAGGTTCGGGTTGCCCTGAGTAAGGCATGCAATAATTCCCAATACGGAAATTGCTTTGGATAAATTGAGCGTAAAAGAATATACAGACCCATTTTCAAAATAACCTCTTCAGGGGTATGCCAAAGTGGCAAAAACAATAAGGCTTGAACAAAGAGAAAACCCGCACCTTGAGATGCGGGTTAGTATCAGCGGCTTATAGCCCTTGTGCAAACCACCCGTTTGACGGGTGGTTATGATGGAAAATAGTAGAAAACTTATTTATGCGACATCAGTGTATGATATTTTCTCGCTGTATTCGTCGCTTAGGGCGAGATGAATATCAACTCCGACTTTGTTTGAAAGGCTTTTCAAAGCATCCATTAATTCATCAATGTTTGAATTTTCACAAAATTCCTTGCAGTTTGTGGTGTCGGCAAAAATATCTGTTAAATCGTAGTTTGCAGCACAAAGTCCGGAAAAAAAGCCGTATAGCTGACCGGCAGTCGATATGCCGTAATCATCAAGATTAATGTGCCTTACAGAGAAGGGGAGCAGCCTTGAAAGCTTGTTGCCGTATTCAACAAATACAACATTGCCCTTGCTTTGCTCTGCGGTGTAAACGGCTGTTTCGGTTAATATTCTGGTTTTACCCGTTCCTTTTTGGCCTGAAATATAGTCTAACATTTATAATTTTCCTTTCTGCAAATGCTTTTGCTAAACTCTAACTACATATTAAAGTCTAATTGCGAATTGCAAAAGAACAAACTATAAATCTATTGTGAAAATAATATTAATTACCTGTTACAGGGTAACAGTTTGTTCATTTTCTGAATGCTAAAATCCATATTTTCGACTTTCGGTCAGTATAACAGATAAGTATAATGGCTTTTGAACATAAATGTAAGTATTAAACTCAAACCGCATAGCGGATGGCTTAGACTGTGGAGAAGATAAAATCTTCTCTTTTTTTATTTTGACCAAGGTTTACGAATTGCTTTAAAAGGATTATGGAGGGGGTTATTTTTTTCATAGGGGGTTTGCTCGGCAGATAATACCTTGTAGCCGGTTTTATCAATAGTCGCCTTCAAGGCGTCAATATCGAGCTCATCGTTTGAAACAATCGTTGTTTGACCCTTGGTATATGATGAATTAACTTTTTTTACTGCAAAATCCTTTCTCACAGCATCGTTTATGTGTGCCTCGCACATTGAACAAGCCATGCCCTCGATTTGCAAAACAGTTTTAAACATTTTGTTCGCTTCCTTTACAAATTATGTTTGCGGGTGCACAACCGTTGTTGATTATGCACCCGTTATTCAATTGCTTTTTGTGTGACATGAGCCACTCATCGGACAATTTGCGCAGGAACCGCCACAGGAAGATTTTCCCTTTTTGTGGTTTTTAACGGTATTTATAATAATTGCAGCAACAATAGCCACTATTATTAACAGAACAACAATTGTACCGATATTTTGAGATAACCATTCAGCCATATTACTGCCTCCTTATAAATTAGTCAGTTAAATTATTTTTTGCTTGTAACCTTAACCTTTTGGGTTAACTGTGTTGCTTCCTTATAAGGCTTAAACAGCATGTAAAGGATGAATGCAAGCACTGCCAAAGCACAGATAACGCCGATGATGTTTAAGTTACCTGAGAATGCTGAACCGAATTGATAAATCATAAGTGAAATTGCATAAGCAAATGCGCACTGATAACCAACTGCAAACAATGTCCACTTAGGTGAGTTCATTTCACGCTTCATAGCGCCGATTGCTGCAAAGCAAGGTGCGCAAAGAAGGTTGAATACAAGGAATGCAAAGCCTGCAACAGGTGTGAATTGCTCAGCAATTTCTGTCCATCCGTCAGGATAGAGGATGCCCATAGTACCAACAATGTTTTCCTTAGCAACAAGACCTGTGATTGATGCAACGGTTGCCTGCCAGTTACCAAAGCCGATTGGCTTAAAGATCCAAGCAATGCAGTTACCGATTGCTGCAAGGATACTGCTGTTGATTTGGTCCTCAGAAAGCATCTGGAAGTGACCGTCAACAACTCCAAAGTATGTTGCGAACCAAACTAAGATGGTTGAAAGCAAGATGATTGTGCCGGCTTTCTTAATGAATGACCAGCCACGCTCCCATGTTGAACGCAATACGTTGCCGACTGTTGGAAAGTGATATGCAGGAAGCTCCATAACGAACGGAGCAGGCTCGCCGGAGAACATCTTTGTTTTCTTAAGCATAATGCCTGAAATGATGATTGCTGCCATACCGATAAAGTATGCAGATGTTGAAACCCAAGCCGAACCGCCGAAGATAGCGCCTGCGATCATTGCAATGAACGGAATCTTCGCACTGCAAGGAATGAAGGTTGTTGTCATAACAGTCATTCTGCGGTCACGCTCGTTTTCAATTGTACGGCTTGCCATGATACCGGGGATACCGCAGCCTGTGCCGATAAGCATTGGGATAAATGATTTACCTGATAAACCGAACTTACGGAAGATACGGTCAAGTACAAAGGCGATACGTGACATATAACCGCATGCCTCAAGGAATGCAAGCATAAGGAACAATACAAGCATTTGAGGAACAAAGCCGAGAACTGAGCCGACACCGGCAACAATACCGTCAAGAACAAGTCCTTTGAGCCACTCTGAGCAGTTAACGGCATCAAGACCCTTTTGAATAACAGCCGGGATACTGAGTACCCAAACGCCGTAGTCTGCCGGGTCAGGCTCTTCGTTGCCGAATTTTTCAAGTGTGCTTACTGCATCGCTGTATTGAGCGAGAGTAGCGGTTTCCTGTGAAACCTCAAGTGTTTCTTCATCTTCAACATCGTATTCAAAATCGCCTGTCGGGGCGGTGCCGTTTTCTTCAACATAAGCATCGTAGCCGTCAACGATTAATTCTGCGTCTGCATAAGCGTCTGCATCATCTTGGTAAGCTGATGAACCGATGCTGAAAAGGTGGAAACCGTCGCCGAAAAGGTTATCGTTTACCCAATCGGTTGCAGGAGCACCAACGCCAACCATTGCAATCCAGTAAACAATGAACATGATTACTGCGAAGATTGGCAATCCAAGCCAACGGTTTGTAACAACCTTATCAATTTTATCAGAGGTCGAAAGCTTGCCAGCTGAACGCTTTTTGTAGCAGCCCTGGATTATTTCGCCGATATATATATATCTTTCGTTTGTGATGATTGATTCAGAGTCGTCGTCAAGTTCTTCCTCGGCAGCCTTAATATCCTGCTCGATATGGTCAAGCACAGCTTGGCTTAAGTTTAACTGCTCTGTAACCTTGCTGTCACGCTCAAAAATCTTGATTGCGTACCAGCGTTGTTGCTCCTCGGGCATATTATGTACTGCTGCTTCTTCAATGTGAGCGATTGCATGCTCAACAATGCCTGAGAAATTGTGCATAGGAACTGTTTTTTCGCCCTGTGCAGCCTCAATTGCAGCCTCAGCAGCCTCTGTAACGCCGGTGCCCTTTAAAGCTGAAATCTCAACAACCTTGCAGCCTAATTCCTGTGAAAGTTGTGCAATGTTGATTTTGTCGCCGTTCTTTTTAACAACATCAATCATGTTGATTGCAACAACAACCGGAATACCAAGCTCGGTTAATTGAGTTGTAAGGTAAAGGTTTCTTTCAAGGTTTGTGCCGTCGATTATGTTCAAGATAGCGTCGGGGCGCTCCTGAATAAGATAATTTCTTGCAACAACCTCTTCCAAGGTGTATGGGGAAAGTGAATAAATGCCCGGCAAGTCAGTGATGATAACACCGCTGTGCTTTTTGAGCTTACCTTCCTTTTTTTCTACTGTTACGCCCGGCCAGTTACCAACAAACTGGTTTGAACCGGTCAGCGCATTGAATAATGTTGTTTTACCGCAGTTTGGGTTACCTGCAAGCGCAATGCGTATGTTCATACTTTTCCTCCGTTTCATAGTTAGCAAACGCTAACCTAATGATATAAATTTAAGGGAATATCCCACCATTAACAATTGAATTAATTACTCAACCTCAATGTTTTCAGCGTCAGCCTTTCTTAATGAAAGCTCATAATCACGAACTGTTATTTCAATTGGGTCGCCAAGCGGTGCAACCTTGCGAATATGAATTGTGGCACCCTTTGTAATGCCCATGTCCATAATTCTTCTTTTGATTGCTCCCTCGCCGTGGATTTTAACCACTTTAACTGTGCTGCCGATTTCGGCTTGCTTAAGAGTTTTCATAGTGTTTCCTCCTATATATTAAACATAAATTTTTTGTGCCATTTCTTTGCTTATTGCCACCCGTGATTCCTTCACGTTAACAATAATATTGCCTGCAATGGTGTTGATAACGGTTACCTTCGCACCTGCGACAAAACCCAAAGTTTCAAGATGCGCTTTAACTTCGTCCTTACCGCCGATTCTTTTTATAATATTTTCTTCTCCTGCGCCTGCAAGTGAAAGAGGCATCATTTGCTACACCTTCTTTTTTTTATTAACTAAAACTAACTGTATCCTCAATATTATGGTTAGCCCTCGCTAACCATAGAATATTATATGCTTTACTTCAAAAAAAGTCAACCTTTTGTTTTTAACAAAATTTTGTTTTGTAGCATTAAACAATCAAGTTAGCGAGGACTAATTACAATTTGTTGGTTTTTAACAAAGCATAGCAAAAAACAGGTTGAAAGCAAATTTGTTTTGTGAAAATATAAGCTGTTATGTAGAATTTCTTTATCTAAAATCGTTGAATGTTTTGCATATTAGTGCTACAATCAATGTATATAATCTTTAACAGCTTTTAGGGGGCATTTTATGAGTCACGAGCATACACATCATCACAAAAGCGGTGTTCAAAGCAGGGAAGAGGCGGTCGCAATGCTTGAATATATGGCAAAGCATAACAGCTCCCACACCGCCGAGCTGATAACCGTTTCCCGGGAAATAGAAAAGGCCGATAAAGAGGCTTATGAAAAAATCTTGGCTGCCGTTCAGTGCTACGAAAAGGGCAACGATTTGCTTTCGCAGGCCCTTTCGTACTTAAAGTAGAGGTGTTTAACTATGTGTTTATCAACAGTGTATAAAAACGAAATAGACGAGGATAATGCTATTATGAACAATGTTATGATAGTGGAGTGCGAGGGGGAGGACATAACCCTTATTGACCTTATGGGCAGGCGCTGCACCTTTAAGGGCAGCCTTGTAAAGGCCAACTTAACCGACGGCTATGTAATTGTAAAAGCCTCATAGCCTTATTACACAACGGATTGTGCAAACATTAATTCACAAAAGGTTGCAATAAAAAGCGGTTATATTCCTGCTTGGTCACACTGCTTTAAAACAAGATTACCGAAATGGTGCCGATTTTTATAGGAGAAAGTTATGCCTAAAGTAGTTGCGATATGCGGCAAACTTTGCAGCGGTAAATCCTGCTATGCAAAGAAAATCAAAAACGAGTATAATGCTGTGATTCTTTCAGTAGATGAGGCAACATACGATTTAATTGAAAACACCCAAGGCGAGTTTTATGATGCATTCGCAGAGCGTGTTAAAAAGTATTTAATGAAAAAATCCGTAGAAACAGTCAATGCAGGTTGCAATGTCATTTTGGATTGGGGATTTTGGACAGCTGCTGAAAGAAAACTGACAAATGATTTTTTTGATATGCACGGTGTAAAGGTCGAATGGCATTATATTGATGTAGACGATTTAACTTGGAAAGAATTGATTAAATTAAGAAACTCACAGGTTAATGCAGGTAATTGCGAAAGCGATTTCTATGTTGATAACGCATTATTAAATAAAACAATTTCGTTATTTGAGATACCTTCAAGGGCCGAAATTGATGTTTGGGTAAATAAGAAAAATGCTTTAACATATCGAAAAGGATGAATAGTGTGAAAAATCACACTATTCAAATTATATTGCCTTCAAAATTTGCCTGCGGCATAATTTTGAAATGGCTGAAATCACCATTTACGCCTGTTCAGGCAACACAGGTCAATCAGGTGATTTTTAATAAACTATTTGTTGCCTGAAAGGCTATGGTGATTATTATGACTAAAATTGAAATGGTAAAGGAAATATTAAAGGCTGAAAGTGCCTGCGCTGAGATTAAGGCTGCGGCACAAAGCTACCTTGATGCCGTCGGCACAGCGGATGAGGCTGAAAAGGCAAAGGCTCTTGTTGCAGAATGTGAGGCGGATGTGCTTAAATGCAAGGATGTGTGCGATTTTATGCAAACCGAGGAGGCAAAGGCGCATTTGGGCGCTGAAACATGCGAAAAAATTTACGCCCACGAGCATGAGCTTTTGGAAAAGGGCATTGAATATTGCGATTGCCCCGGATGCACCGCAGGAAAAAGAATTTTGGATAACAAAGAATTATTTGCATAGGCGTTATACGCAACATAAAAAACACCCAATCAATGATTGGGTGTTTAGACTGTCGTTAAAGGCCCTGAAACACGCCAAAGTTGCTTTGTAAAGCATTAAGTATATGGACGGCAATCCTATACCGAAACGAAACTTTATATAACAACATAATTTAAAGAAAATCGCCGCAAGCATCGAGCTTGCGGCGATTTTGGCGTTTTTCGTTTTTTGCTCACAAGCGGTACCATCGTACAGCAAAGTTCGCAAGAAAACGAAATTCAAAACCTTTCTCAACAGCCTCACAGCATGCCTTTTTGATTTATCAGTCTGCCAAAAGCATTCTGTCGTTATCAAGCTCCTCGCCTGAAGTAGTTTTAAACTTGTCTAACAGGTCGGCAGTGGTAAGCGCCTTCTTTTCTTCGCCCTGAACATCGAAAATAATCTTTCCGTCGTTCATCATTACAAGGCGGTTGCCGATAGCGATAGCATCCTTCATATTATGGGTAATCATAATGGTTGTAAGGTTGTGCTCGGCTACGATTTCCTGTGTTAAATCAAGCACCTTTTTTGCGGTTTTGGGGTCGAGAGCGGCGGTATGCTCGTCAAGCAGCAAAACCTTTGGCTTTTTGAGGGTTGCCATAAGCAATGTGATAGCCTGCCTTTGCCCACCTGAAAGAAGACCAACTTTTGATGTAAGTCTATCCTCAAGACCCAAATCAAGGCTTGCAAGCAGCTCTCTGTATTCTTCCTTTTCCTTTTTCTTGGTTCCGGGAGCCAAGCTTCTTACCTTGCCCCTGCGTGATGCAAGCGCAAGGTTTTCAATAATTTGCATATCGGCCGCAGTACCTGTCATAGGGTCCTGGAAAACTCTGCCAATATATTTTGCCCTTTTATGTTCGGGCAACTTGGTAACATCGTCGCCGTCAATAATAATATTGCCGCAGTCAACAGGGTAAACCCCTGCAATCATATTAAGCATTGTGGATTTGCCTGCGCCGTTGCCGCCGATAACTGTAACAAAATCGCCCTCGTTAAGGGTAATATCAATGCCCTTTAAGGCTTTCTTTTCGTTAATTGTGCCGGGGTTGAAGGTTTTGTGAACATTCTTAATTTCAAGCATTATTCCTTTACCTCCTTAATTTTTACATTCTTTGATGCAAGCTTTGCTTTCCAATAGGGGATACCAAGGAACAGCGCAACAACAAGTGCCGAAAGCAGCTTAAGGTCGTTTGCATCAAGGCCGAGCCAAACAACAATGTTTTGAACAATGTAGTAAACAATGCCGCCGAAAACAACAGCAAGAAGCTTTAAAGCAAAGTTGTGGAAGATTTTGCCGAAGATAACTTCGCCAACAATAACTGCCGCAAGGCCGATAACGATTGCACCCCTGCCCATGTTAATGTCTGCAAAGCCCTGATATTGTGCGTAAAGCGCACCTGAAAGTGCAACTAAGCCGTTTGAAAGCACAAGGCCAAAGATAATGTTAAACTTTGTGTTAATGCCGTTGGCACGGGACATAGCCTGGTTGCAGCCTGTTGCTCTTATTGATGAGCCAACCTCTGTGCCGAAGAACCAATAAAGTATTGCGATTGTTGCAATTGCAAACACAGCGCACACTATTATTGATTTTGTGTTGTCGCCGGAGGTTAACAAAATGTTTTTAATATTTCTTGCGCTTACCGCAACATTCGAGTTTTTGTTTGAAATTCTCAAATTAATTGAATACAGGCTAAGCTGTGTTAAAATTCCGGCAAGGATGGCAGGGATACCGAAAAATGTGTGGAATATGCCTGTTACTAACCCTGCCAAGCAGCCCACAACAAATGCTATTGCCACTGCAAGATAGATGTTTGTACCGTTTTTTACAAGAACAGCAAGAACTATGCCGCCTGTTGCCATTGAACCGTCAACGGTAAGGTCGGCAACATCAAGTATTCTGAATGTGATGTAAACGCCGATAGCCATTATGCCCCAAATTATACCGTAGGCCACAGCACCCGGCATTGATGCAAGTAATGATGCCATAAAATTCTCCTTCAAAAGCAAAGGCAACAAGATTATTATCCCGTTGCCGTTACTGATTATTTTACGAGTTCGTTTTTAAATTAGTTTTTAGCAATGTTAAGCTCTTCAAAGAGTGCTGCCTGTTGGTCAAGGGGAGCAAGGTCTGAAGTACCTGAAACATTGATGCCTGTTTTGCCGCTGAAATCTGCAATGTCAAGTGCAACGCCGTATTCTGTAACAGATGTACCGAGAATCGGAATTGTTTGTGTTGCGGAAACTGCAGCCTGAAGAGCAGGTGTTGCGTTTGCAAGAATAAGGTCAACATTGTTTGAAACAAATTGGTTAACGATTGTTGCGCAGGTTGAGCTTTCGCCTGATGCGTTTTGCTCGTCAAACTTTACATGGTCTGAACCAAGCATTTGTGTAAGTGCGTCCTTAAAGCCCTTTGTTGCTGCGTCAAGAGCGTCGTGCTGAACAAGCTGGCAGATACCGATGTTGAATACCTTGTCGCCGTCATACTTGGGGAGGTCCTCTTTAATGGTATTCTCTGAGCTGCCGCTGTCTGAACCGATTGCAACAAATCCGTCAGGAATTGTAATGCCAAGCTTTTCTGCTCTTTCGGGAACTGATTTTTTAACAAGTGTTGATGCGTCAACATAAGAAATATCCATTGTTGAAACATCTGCGCCGTTAACAAGAATTTCATAAGCCATCTTAGCGGTTGCAACGCCAAGGTCGTAATATGAAATTGAAAGTGTTGCTACGCCGCATCCCTCGCAAATGCCTTCCTCGCCTGCGATAATCGGAATACCCTTTGGCTCGCAGATGTTGTTGATAAGCTCTGTGTTGTTTGCACAGGTGTTATCAGTAGGAATGTAGAGAGCGGTTGATTCTGCAACTGCTGTGTTAAGAACAGATGCAAGGTCGTTTGAGTCGGAGAATGAATACTCCTTGGTTGTGTAGCCAAGCTTTGTGAGCTCCTCGCCAACCTTTTCAACTTGGTATTTTGAGTTAGCCTCTGCCGAGCAGTAGAGAAGACCGATTTGAGCCTTCTTTGAGTCGCCGTCACTGTTGTTTGAGCTGCTGCATCCTGCAAATACGCTTGCGATTAACACAACTGCAAGAGCAAGAGCTGCAATTTTTTTTAATGCTTTTTTCATTGTTATTGTCCTTTCCGGAAATATTTCCTCGCTAAATTATTGCATTTCAAGTTTAGCACTTTTAAGCGTTAAAGTCAATAACAAATTTTAAAAATATTTTTTGTGCGTTATGTCTTAATTCTTATAACCCCTGCCTCACGGTTAAAGCGCAATTTTGCTATAAGCGGTTTAAGGACGGTAAAGACGATAACCGCAACTGTCAAAGCCGTGATTATTCCGTATGTAAAAGCCCAAGCTTGCAGACTTATGCCGAATACCGTCAAAAACATTCTTAAAGCATAATAAAACAGCGAAAAAAGCTGGGTATGCAAAACGTCCGTTTCTTTTTTCCTTGAAAGGCTCAAATACAGACCGCAAAGGGTTGCGGGCAAAAGCATAATGGCTGTGTAATATAAATAATGAACCAACGGTGCATTGCCGCAAAACAGCAGCGGCAAGGTGGTTTTGTGCAGTAAAATAATTGCTGAAAGTGCCGACAGCATTCCGCCCCGAGCAAATTTTGCCGCAAAATGCAGCCTTGCCCTTGCCTTATGCAGTGCAAAAATAATTAAAAACGCCGCCGTCAAAAGCAGCAGTGCCGAAAATGCAAGCAAGCCCCTGTATTTGAGCACCGTGCTGAAAATAAAATCATTTTTTGATGTGAGTATTATCGGGCTCATAATTGCTGCACCGCTGTTGGTGGGTTCAAGGCGCAGTGATATTTCGGAATTTTTGGAAATATCGTTTGCGTCAACAACGCAAAATGAGGGGTAGCCGGTGCCGTTGAATTTTTTAACCTCCTTGCCTCTTGTTCCAAGGTTAATACTCAGCCCCTTGCTGTAAATTATTATTTTGTCGCCCGAATCGGGAACTTTCGGCATTTTTGCGTAAATTGACTCCTCGCTGCCGATTTTTGCGCCGTCTGCTTTAAAGTATCTGCCGTTTGCGGTATGCCAGCCGGTTATTACTGTGTATGAGGATGAAAAATCATCACCGGGAGTAACGGAAAAAACGGCAACCGTTAAAGCTGCCGTAACCAAAATTGTAAATGCCAATATTATTGCCTGAATGTGACCCTTGCACCAAGCTGCTTTCGTTATGATAATCAGTCCTTAATTTGTTTTATCATAACATTTTATGCGTTGTGCTCCTTTAATAATTCAACCTTTTTGCCGATATAATCAAAATTGCTTTTCAGTCGGGAATTTTGTGGGTTCATTTTGTAAGCGGTTTCGGCATACTCCAACGCAATGTCATACAGTCCCAAGTTGTAGGCGGCAATCGCTCCCAAATCATAAACCGTTTCGTTCCAGCAAAACGCCTCGTTAATATAGGTTTCAGGGCGGGTGGTAATTTTCAGTGCCTCGCTGACCATATAGAAAACTTTTATCCAATTTTCCTGGCGGTAGGCAAGCTGTGCCGCCTCAACATAACCCTCACGCAAATAGGGTGCCTCGGCAATGGCACGCAACTGCCACCTTGCGGCAGAATCAAAGTCATTTTTGTTGACATATGCTCTTGCAATGTATCGCATTGAGGCACTGCGTTCGTCTGCCCAGGTGGCTTGGGGCATTTCAAGGTGCTTTTTCAGGGTGGCAATGCATTTGTCCCATTGGCCGTTAAACATATATTCTCTGCCAAGATAGTGCATGTTTCTGTCGTCATTTGGCTCCTCTTTAACCGACATTTCAAGCAGCGCTAAATATTGCCCCCTTGATTTTGTGTTGTCCGGGTGGTGGTCAAGGCGCATGGTATAAACGGTTGTGTAAATATCCTTGCCGCCGTCTGTTCTGGCTAATACCTCGTGCACCGGGTGCACCCACTTAAAGCCCTTCCGTGCGTGGATTTTTTCATACCAAAATGAGGTTCCCGGGGTTTCGTCCTCGTTAAAGCTCCAAACATATTTATATCGTGCCCTTGTGGTTACACCCTGTATCCAGCTTTTTTCAAGCTCCTTGCGCCAGCCCTCAGTGAATATTTCGTCAAGGTCGGTGCATACGCATATATCGTAATCCTCAGGTACAAGCTTTAGTGATTCGTTTCTTGCTTTATCAAACCGCCATGGGTCAATTATTCGTGTTTCAACTGTTGCACCCAGTTCCTTTAATGTTTTAACCGTATTGTCCGTTGAGCCTGTGTCTGTAACAAAAATACCGTCAGCCTCGCTCATGCTTTTCATCCAGCGGCGGGCAAATTTTTCCTCGTTTTTGCTTATGGCATAAACTGCTATTTTCAATATGTTTTCCTCCAAGCCTTGTGATATGTATGGGGCAAAGCCCCTTTAAACTTATGCTAATTTTACAATCGTAAGCTGTGCGGCGGTTGTTGAGGCACCGCCTACGGTAGAAACTACTGTTTGATTTTCCGTTGCCGCTGTGGGGTTAATAACGCTTAAAACCGAGTTGGGAGCAGCCACCTGAACAATTGCCGAGCCTGTGATTTGGTCGTTTGCCGTGGTTTTGCCCACCCTTGTGCTTTCAATTTCAGCACCGTTAAGAAGCAGGACAAGCTGACCTGCACCCTCGGTTGCAACATTAAACGATACAAGATAAGTGCCCGCATTTTCAAGTGTAACTTCAGTGGGAGATGTTAAAGCAATGCCTGTTGCGGCAACCGTTGTGTTAGGAAATGCAACTGCAGCGCCCGGTGCTATCGCATCGGGATTATCTGCCTGGTCAAGAGCATAGAAATTGGCAAAAGCGTCAACTCCGCCTGCTGCGCCTGCAGGACCTGTGGGACCCGTTGGGCCGGTAGGACCGGTAGGACCGATTGCTCCGTCTGCACCTACAAGACCCTCTGCGCCCTGTGGGCCTGTTGGGCCTGTGGCTCCGGTAGCACCCGTTGCGCCTGTAGCGCCGGCAGGACCTTGAACGCCCTGTGGACCTGTTGCGCCTGCAGGACCCGTTGGGCCGGTTGGGCCGATTGCTCCGTCTGCACCTACAAGACCCTCTGCGCCTTGTGGGCCTGTTGGGCCTGTGGCTCCGGTAGCACCCGTTGCGCCTGTAGCGCCGGCAGGACCTTGAACGCCCTGTGGACCTGTTGCGCCTGTCGGTCCCGTTGGACCGGTAGGGCCGGTAGCTCCTGCTGTTCCGGCAGGACCTTGAGGGCCTGTTGCGCCGTTTAAGCCGTTAGCTCCCTGAACACCTTGGGGGCCTGTCGGGCCTACTGCACCCTGAAGACCCTGAACGCCTTGAATACCTTGGACACCTTGGGGCCCTGTGGGTCCCATGGGTCCTGTTGGTCCTGTTGGACCTGTTGGACCTATCGGAATCGGCTCAGGTGGGTAGGGCGGATATGGCGGACATGGTGGTTTTGGCGGACAAGGGCGTCTTGACTCGCAAATTCTATCGTTTCCGTTATAAATAGTGATAGTAATTACCTCCAAATAATATTTGTGTGCTCAAAATTCTAACAATTTTTTTGTTGCACACATACTTTATCATATTCAAGCAGGAGCTTTTTGTTCGTTTTTAGAAATATATACCGTAATATGTCTAATTTTGGGTTGAAAACACAGTAATTGTTTGTTATAATTTTAACAGACTGATTTTTAAGAGGATGAGGTAATGGCAAAAATCATTGCTGTGGCAGGCAAGGGCGGCGTTGGTAAAACCTCCGTTTCTGCCACAATAGTTAAGTTGCTTGTTGAAAAGCACCCGGATAAAAAAATACTTGCCATAGACGCAGACCCTGCCGTTGGGCTGTCAACTGCGCTGGGCATAGACACCACATTAACCATTGACGATATACGCAAGCAGATTGTGGAAACCGTGGAAATGGGCAATGCCAAGGCGGCAATTGAACTTTTGGGCGACGCAAGATACCGCATTTTTGACGCCCTTGTTGAAACCGACGGCTTTGCATTTATTGCAGTTGGCAGACCTGAAAGTGCAGGCTGTTATTGCAAGGTTAATTCGTATCTTAAAGAAGTTATAAGTCTTATTTCAAACGATTTTGACTATGTTGTTATTGACGGCGAGGCAGGCATTGAGCAAATAAACCGCAGAGTTATGGAAAAGGTTTCGCACCTGCTGCTTGTCAGCGACGCAAGCAAAAAGGGAACACAGGTTATCGCCACCATTAAAAAGGTTGCGGACGAGCTGGTTATGTATGAGGAGATAGGCGCAATAATTAACCGTATTCCCAACGAAAGCGTAATCGATTTGATTGATACTAAGGGCATACCTGTTTTATCATATATACAAAATGATGATAACTTGGCAGAATTTGACATTCAGGGCAAAAGTATTTTAAATTTGCCACGGCAGTCAAATATTGTTAAGGGCGTTGAAGAGGCGCTGAGCAAATTGAAAATTATTTAAACAAGGGTAGAACTATGAAATATTTAAAGTATTTAATTGAATTTGAAAATTTGCTTCAGGAAGCAAACAACGAGCTTGTGCAGCAGGCTAAAAAAGAGGGCAAGCACTGCCTTGCCTACACCTGCTACCATATTCCTGAGGTGCTGCTTAATCTTGACAACTGCTTTTCAACCAGGCTCCGTGCACCGAGAACCGGCTCAATGGATATTGCTACATATTATATGAGTTCATATCTGTGCGGCTATTCAAAGGCGCTGGTAGAGCGTGGTATTGAGGGCGGCTACAATCATTTAGACGCACTTATCGGCTCGGAAACCTGTTCTGAAATGAACCGTTGCTATGAGCATTTCGAGGTGCTCAATCTTGTTCCCAACGAAAAGTTTTTCGTTGCCATACCGGACGCACCGTTTAAGGTTATGCCCCATACGGTAAAGCACTTTAAGCAGCAGCTGCAAACCAAGGTGCTTGACAGGTTGCACGAGGTTTACGGCGTTGATATTTCCGAGCAGGCAATGCGTAAGGCTGTTGAGGAGCATAACGAGGTTTGCAGGCTTATAACCGAAATCGGCGAATACAGAAAAGAGGATAACCCGAGAATTACAGGCTACGAATTCCATGTTATCAACCTTGTTTCCTATGTTTGCCCCAAATACCTTATTATTGATAAGCTTAGGGAAACCGCAGAGGAGCTTAAAACAAGAGTTCCCGATGCAAAAAAGAATTTCAGAGCAAAGGTAGTTGTTGTGGGCTCTGAAATTGACGACCCTGATTTCACAAAATTATTTGAAGATTCCGGCGCACTTGTTGTTGCCGACAGATACTGCTTCGGCTCACTGCCGGGCAGGGAGGAAATACACCTTTCCGAAAACGGCGATGTGCTTGAAGAAATTATTTTGCACTATATGAACACAAGCCAGTGCCCAAGATATATGAGCCATGATAAGGTTCAGGGCAGAAAGGACTATGTTAAGCAGCTTGTTGAGGAATATCACGCAGAGGGCGTTATTTACGAGCAACTTAAGTTCTGCGAATACTGGGGCTATGAAAGAGCCTTGGCGTCGCACATTATTACCAACGATTTCGGCATTCCGTCGGTTACTGTTGACAGGCAATATACAGCCAATGCGTCGGGTCAGCTGAGAACAAGAGTTCAGGCCTTTGTAGAAAGCCTTGAAATTAAGCGTATTCAAAAGGCAAAGGAGGCTAAATAATGAAAAAGATAGATTTAAAAAAGCTGTGGCGCAATCAGCCAAGCAATCTCGGCAAGCTCCATGAGGATAAAACAGGTATCCTTAAGCACAGAGAGTGGCGTGGCATCGCAGACACCCTCTACGATTATTACAGATGGCTGGTTACATGGAAGGATATGGGCGTTATGGTTGCCAAGGCCCCTGTTTCAACCGTAAAGGGCATTTGGAACTACCGCTGGATGGCAAGCTATCTGTCAGCCCCTGCATGGGTTGACCGCCACACCGAGGGACTGAGAGGACCACAGTTAAAAATAACACACCTGCACATGAACGGCCTTGTAAAGCCCACAACAGATATGATTAATATGCTGTTGGCTAACGACAGGCATTTTCATAAAAATCCCAAAATGGCAGATAAAATCGTTAATGTTGATGAAATCTTTTCCTCGGAAATAATGGCAGGCTTTCCGAATTTAAAGGATAACCATGTCACAACAATTCCGATTTTCTTAACATCAATGGTTGACCAAAACATTACTCCGCCTTATCTTGATATTACCGAAAGCTATGGTGTTCCTGCGGATGTTTGCCCGTTACCGTCGGCTGAGGCAGGCGTTGCTATTAACGATGATTACCCACTTGTGGGCAAATGCGCTATCACTTGCAATATGCCATGTGACGGCTCGGTTATGAACTCGGCGTTTATCGACAGGCGCTTTAACATTCCCACACATGTTATAAATGTTCCCCTTCGCTACAACGCCGAGGATGTGCAGGAATATGCTGTTGAGGAGGTTAAGCAAACCATTAAGTTTATTGAAGAGCAAATGGGCGAAACCTTTGATTGGAACGCTTTCTTTGCGGCAATGAAAAAATATAACCAACAGCTTGATTACGAAATTCAAAAGTGGGATGTTAACAAAACCGATTATCCGCAAATGACAGGTGCAACCTTCTGGCTTTACCGTTTGTTCTATTTCCACATTTCAGGCGGTATGGATGACCGCTTCCTTAAAATTGATAAAAAGGTTAACAAGCTTATGCTTGACGCCTATGAAAAGAAAACCCACTGCTCAAAGGAAATGCGCCACAGAGCCATTGTTTGGTCCTGCCCGGCTAACTATTATACAAGCCTTGCAAACTGGCTTGAAAACTGCTGGGGCGTTAATGTTGTAATGGATATGGAAACCATGATTTCATATATCAAATACGACACTGAAGATAAGGAAAAGGCGCTGGGAACCTTTGCAAAAACTCTTCAAAGAACAACTATGAGAAAGCACACCAAGGGCGGCTATCAAAATGTTGTTGACGAGCTTTGGAGAATTGTTGAGGAATACAATGCCGATATGGTAATTATGTATGACCAAATTTCCTGCAAGGGAATGGACGGTCTTATCGGTATTTTTGACGATCAGGCAAGAGAGCGTGGCGTGCACTTTATTTGGGTTCCCCAAGACCTTATGGACCCAAGAACAATTTCACGCCGTGATATGCGTGACCATGTTAACCAATATATGCAAACCGTTTTGCAGGAGGAGCCTGTTGACGAAACTCTTGTTGATTTTGACGATTCACTTGCATGGTAATTTAATTTTTAGGAGATTATATAATGAAATATTTTGGTGGATGTGATGTAGGCTCAACCTACACAAAATGTGTTATATTAGACGAAAACGGCAAAATTGCAGCCGCTGTTACAAACAGAAGTAAAATTAATCCTGTTCAGTCTGCGGAAATTGCGCTTAACGACGCAATCTCACAAATTTCAGATTTAAACAGCGCCGGCGACCTTACATACCTTATCGGCACAGGCTACGGCAGAAACAAGGTGCCCTTTGCAGATGAAAATGTCAGCGAAATCAGTTGTCACGCAATGGGTGTTCATGTTACCAACCCCAATGTTAAGGCTATTATTGATATCGGCGGCCAGGATGTTAAGGGCATTGCAATTGACACCGACGGAACAGTTAAAAACTTTGCAATGAACGATAAATGTGCCGCAGGCACAGGCCGTTTTTTTGAGGCTATGGCAAACGCTTTTGAAATGTCACTGCCGGAGTTTTCTAAGCTTTCTTTAAAGGCTAAAAACACCATTCCGATTACCGCACAGTGCACTGTTTTTGCAGAGTCTGAGGTTATATCCCTTGTAGGAGAGGGCAAGCCAATGGATGAAATTGCAGCGGGCATTGAGCTTGCGGTTGCAAAAAGGTGCTTTGTAATGGCTAAAAAAGCCGGCGCAACAGACAGCATTACCTTAACAGGCGGCTGTGCAAAGAATGACGGCTTAAAGCAGGCAATTGAAAAGGTGCTCAAAATTAAGGTTGTTGACCTTTCAACAGACCCACAGCTTATGGGTGCTTTGGGTGCTGCCGAATATGCAAGACAAAAGGGACTTGCAAGGGCATAGTCCAAAACCGCAATAAAGGAGAGCATTATGAAATTTTTTAAACTTTTAGCAAAGCTTTTGGCTGCTTTTTTGGCACTTTTCGGCATTACCTTTACACTGTATTGGTTTAACCTTGATATGAAGCTGGTTCGCAAGATTTACGATTGGCTCCAGCCCCACTATGACAGCCTTGAAAAGGACAAAAAGCTATAATGAATTTTTTTGATGACTTAGTTAAAGAGGTTAACGAGTGCCTTGATGGCCGTGAGCAGAAAGCCTACCCCTTAGGTAAGCCTTGGCAGGACGCAGGCAGAAATGAGGTTATTTTAAAAAGAGACACCGAGTATGAGCTTGACGGAATAGGCTTTAATCTTGTTTCGTCCTTACCGGTGGGCGAAAGCCGGGTTGTTGTAATCGGCCCGGAGCTTAACCAAATTAAGGATGAAGCACGCTATTGCAGAATATCGTTAATACAAATTGACGATGTTGACGATGAGCAGACTGCCTATAACCTTATAAGAAAAGTGGAGTACGCCAAGTATCACTACTTTCCAAAGGGCTTTATGGTAAGAACCGCCTCTACCTCCCATAAGGAGATGGTGCGTGTTTCAAAATCCGCTCTTAAGGAGGGCTTAAGCTTTGAGTGCGTGGGAAACCTGCTTGTTAACAAATATCTTGAAAATAAAGCCGTAAGGGCGGTAAAGCTTATTTACATTACCGACCAATCGGTGGATTTTGACAGGCTTGAAAAAATCTCAAGCCGCAACTATGCAATAACCGAAACCCTTAACCATATAATGACAAATGTTAACTTTGATTGCTCAACCTGCAATTTAAAGCCCGTTTGTGATGAGGTGGAGGGTATGAAGGAGTTGCACTTTAAAAACGCAAAAATGCATTGATTTTTGGGCTGTCCGTGGCTTCACGGGTGGCTCTTTTTTATTATTTTTACTAAAAATCTTGAAAACCTACCTATTTGGTGGTATATTATAGATATGACAGTAAAGGGATGATAAAATGAAAATATCGACAAAGGGCAGGTATGCCCTTAGAATGCTTATAGATTTAGCAGAAAACCAAAATGACGGCTATGTATCATTAAAAGACATTGCCGCACGCCAGGGTATTTCAAAAAAATATTTGGAGCAAATAGTATCAATGCTTAACCACCCCGATATTTTGAAAACCAACAGGGGCTATCAGGGCGGATACAGGCTTGCAAAAAACGCTGCCGATTATACCGTTGGCGATATATTAAGGATAACTGAGGGCGGCCTTGCACCGGTTGCCTGCCTTGATGGCGACACAGTGCAGTGCGACAGAGCGGAGGTCTGTTCAACATTATATGTTTGGCAGGGGCTCAACAAGGTTATTAATGAATATCTTGACTCAATAACCATTCAGGATATTCTTGACAGAGAAAGAGAAGGCTATTCATACGATTATGTTATTTAGTGATTAGCCGAAAGGGGACGGTGTGAATACAGCGCCGCTCCAAATTAAGACCCACGCCTTGGCAGGCTACAACAGGGCGTCTGGAATTTTATAAACCGATTGCAGCAGGAAAGGCTATGTGAATTATTATGCGTAATCATCAGGTTGTAAATGCACACAATCTTCTTGACCAAAACGGCAAACTCATTGAACCGGGCTGGTCAACAGAGCTTATTCAAAATTACAGCAGAGAACAAATTAAAAAGCGCAAAACAAGGATTAAAGAGTGGGATTATTACTACATAATGTCAAACTCAAACAAACTTTGTCTGTGCCTTACGGTGTCAGATTTAGGCTACTTGGGTCTGCACAGCGTAAGCCTTGTTAACCTTTCCACAGCAACCGAGTGCACAGAATCCGTAATAGTTCCGTTCCCAATGGGCAAAACAAATATGCCCCCAACATCCGCAAGGGGCGATGTGCGCTTTAAAAACAAAAAGCTTGCCATTGAGTTTAAGCATTGCGGCGATAAAAGAATTATCAGAATGAATTATCCCCAATTTGACAAGGGAAAGGGTATTCGCTGCAATATCACATTAACCGACGAGCCAAAGGACTCTATGGTTATTGCAACCCCTTGGGATGAGGATGAAAAAGCATTTTACTATAACCAAAAAATCAACTGCTTCAGAGCTTCCGGCAAAATAGAGTATGACGGCAGGCTGATAACCCTTGACCCGGAGAAGGATTTTGCAGGCCTTGACTGGGGCAGGGGAGTTTGGACCTACGATAACTATTGGTATTGGGGCTCGGGCTCAGGTCAGGTTGACGGCGTGCCGTTCGGCTTTAATTTGGGCTACGGCTTTGGCAACACCTCTGCCGCAAGCGAAAATGTTATTTTCTATAACGGCAGGGCAAATAAGTTTGACGATGTTGTGTTTAACATAAGCGATAACTTTGTTGACCCGTGGACAATTAAGTCGTCAGACGGCAGATTTGATATGGATTTTGTGCCGATTATTGACAGAAGTGCTAAAATTGATGTTAAGGCAATTGTTACCGACCAGCATCAGGTTTTCGGCAAAATGAGCGGCACAGCCGTGCTGGATGACGGAACAAAAATTAATATTAAGGACTTTTTGTGCTTTGCGGAAAAGGTGCATAATAAATATTAATGTATAGTTTTTAGGAGAATTTTATGTTTACCGATTTATTTACTGTTGAATTTTTCATAAGCGCACTGCTTGACTTGCTGGTGTCTGTTTTTGCAATGCTTGCAGTGGGGTATGATTGTAAAGGCGAGGGTATTAAAAACAGAACCCTGTGGATGATTGTTTGCTTTTTTATCCCAAAGCTGGGGCTGATTTTGTATTATTTCATATTCCGCAGCAGGGCGGCAAGGGTAACCCCAAAATATTGCCCGTTTTGCAATGCCACATACCCGCCCGGTATGCCCTTTTGCACAAACTGCGGCAATGCGACGCTGCAAAACTACAAGGTTGTGGGCGGCGAAAAGAAAAAGAGCATATCAAAGGTGTTTTTAATCCTTGCAATTGTGGCAATTGTTTCCTCAATTGTTTACACCGCTCTTGTGCCAAGCTATGATTACGGCAATTTTTTCAGCGATAATTTCGGCAACTCATACAGTAACGGTGACAAAAGCGGCAACGATTTTGACAAGGGTTATTTTGACGATTTCACAGCCAATTAAAAGTCTGAGCAGAGGGTATTAGCCTCTGCTTTTTACTTATTTTGCCTTTTAATAATATTGTAACTTGACATTTGAAAAAATATATAAGATACTATATTAGAGGAAATTTGGTTTCCAATATAAAAATGAGGTAAGAATATGGGGATTAGTATATCAAATATTATTAATCTGTTGGGCGGCTTGGGCTTATTCCTGTTTGGTATGAAGTACATGAGCGACGGCTTAAACCAGGTTGCAGGTAACAAAATGAAAAACCTGCTTGAAAAACTGACCAGAAACAGATTTAAAGGCTTTTTGCTGGGCGTTTTGGTTACGGCGATAATTCAGTCGTCGTCAGCCACCACGGTTATGCTTATGGGCTTTCTAAACGCAGGCATAATGGATTTGGCTCAGGCAACGGGCGTTATTATCGGCGCAAACATAGGCACCACCATTACGGCGGTTCTTATTGCCATTGATGTTTCGGCAATCGCACCTATTTGCATTTTTATCGGTGCGGCAATGGCGTTGTTTTCCAAAAAACAAACCCAAACTTATATAGGCCAAATTATTTTAGGCTTTGGCATACTTTTCTTCGGCTTAAAATATATGAGCGGCGACGAGGCAATGGGCGCTTTAAAAACAAGTGTGGCCTTCCAAAACTTTATTCAAACCGCAAACAACCCTGTTTTAGGCATCTTCATCGGCGTGGTTATGTGCAGTGTGCTGCAATCTTCAAGTGCCTCAATCGGTGTTTTACAGGTTTTGGCGTTGCAGGGCTTAATGCCTATGAGTTTTGCGATTTACCTTATTATCGGCGTTAATGTGGGCTCGGCAATGCCGCTGTTCCTTTCGGCAATAGGGGCAAAAACAAACGCAAAGCGTGCGGCGCTGATTTACTTTATTTTCGATCTTGTGGGTATGATTATATTTACCCCGATTGCACTGCTTACCCCATATACAAATTGGCTGACCACCGTTTCTGATAACGGCTCGGTTCAGGTTGCAACCTGCCACATTATCTTTAAGGTGGTTACGGCGGTATTCCTGCTGCCCTTTGTTCCCATTATTGTTAGAATTTCGGAAAGAATCATTAAAAGCAAGGAGCATGAAAGCGCCTTCCGCTTTACCTACATTGATAAAAAGGTTACCGACAACAGCTTTACCTCCGTTCTTCAGGTGGGCAGCGAGGTTGAGCGTATGGCAAAGCTTGTGCGTGAAAACTTTGTTTTGGCCTGCGAGGGCTTTTTGCACAACGATGTTTCAAAGCAGCGCACCATATTGGATAACGAGGAGCTTATAAATTGGCTTAACCACAGTATTACGGACTTTATGGTAACTCTTACCTCGCAGCAGCTTAACGCAAATGTTTCGGAATACATAGGCAAGCTTTTCCATGTTATTTCCGACCTTGAAAGAATAGGCGACCATGCCATTAATATTCTTGAACGCACCCAGGTTGTTAAAGACAGTGAGCTTGGCTTTACCGAAAGCGGCTTAAATGAATTTGACGAAATATATCAAAAGGATTTGGAACTGTTCGACAGAGCAATCGGCGCTTTTGTTAACAAAAAGCTCCTTGATGATGAGGAACACCAGCTTCATTTTCTTGAGGATACAATCGACTCGCTCACTCTTCAGGCGCAGGATAACCACGTTCAGCGCCTAAGAGAAAAGAAATGCCATACCGCATCAGGCGTGGTATTCACGAAGGTTTTACAGGACCTTGAACGTGTAGGCGACCACTCGTATAACATTGCGTGGGCAGCTCGTAAGGATAAGGATTTAATCAGGCAAATCTAATTTTATGAAAGATAAAAGAACAGTAACCGACAAGCTAAAAACATTATTATTCGGCAAGGATTTACGCATAACAAAGGGCGATGTTTTTTCAACAGTTTACCCCTTTGATTATTCATCATACTATCCTGAGGATGAATATATTAAAAATCAGCCGATTCCAAATGAAAATGTTTATGATATAAGAAATTACGGTGCAAGCACAAGCTCCCCCAATAATGCAGATGCTATTAATGCCGCAATTGCCGCAGCGGCCAAAACCGCAGGCACGGTGCTTATTGACGGCGGCAGTTATGTAGCAACCACAATTACCTTAAAATCCAATGTTACGCTTTTTATAAGCCGTGGCTCTGCGGTGGAAAGCAACAAGCTTGGTATAGGCTATGACGGCAGGGGAATTATCAGCGCCGACGGCTGCACAAATATCACCTTAACAGGCGGCGGCAAGGTTAAGGGTAACGGCGAGTTCTTCGGCAGAAAGCCGCTCCTTGATGAAAACATTACCGTGCACCCGGAGATTATAGATGTTATTCAAATGCGCCGTGACAACCGTGCACAGTTACGCTTTGCCCATGAAAGCAAATACGGCGGCCCTATCTATTTTAAAAATTGCACAGATATTAAGGCATATAATTTTATAATTGAGGATTCCGCCCACTGGTCGTTCAGAATAGAAAATTGTGACAATGTGCAGATTTCCGATTTTATTATCAACAACAACCGCCATGTTGCAAATGCCGACGGCTTTGACATCGCCGGCTCCAGCAATATTGATATTATGCACTGCTTTGTTTCAACCGCAGACGACGGAATTTGCCTTAAAAACGCAATTTGGCTCGGCAACAACAAGCCTATGGAAAACATACATATTATGAATTGCGAAATTATTTCCTGCACAAATTCCTTTAAAATCGGCACAGAAACCACTTATGATATTAAAAATGTTATCGTTGAGGATTGCTCCTTTATGATGACCGATATTTACCCGGGCTCGGTCAGCGGCATTGCAATTGAATCGGCAGACGGCTCAAAGGTCAGCGATGTGGTGGTTCGTAACATTAATATGGAGCGTGTAACCTGCCCCATTTTTATCAGGCTTTGCAACCGAAACAGGGCAAAGGAGGTTACTGCCGAAACTGCTAACGCAGTTGAGTTTGGAGAAAAGCGCAAAAAGGCGTCCTCCGCAGAGGAAAGCACCTTTGATATGCTGGGTGAGGTTAAAAACATTACCGTTGAAAATGTTGAGGCCTACGGCGTTGAAATGCCCTGCATACTTGCCGGCTTTACCCAAAACAAGGTAACAAAGTATGTTAGCAATGTTTTGCTTAAAAATATTGATTTGAATTATGCCCCATATAAGGAAATTTATGATAAAAGGGCGTATATTCCCGAATACAGCGATGTTTACCCGGAATCCTGGCGGTTCAGAAATTTACCTGCCTACGGAATTTGGGCAAGGCATGTTAGGGGATTAAAGCTGCTTGATTTTAAGTGCTCAACACCCCGCAGCACCTGGAAAGAGCAGTTTGTTATGGAGGATGTAATATAAATCTGTTGACTTTTGCTTTGGGATATATTAAAATATATAACGATAGATATTAATCCAAAAGGGGGTAAATACAGTGAAGGAAACATACACAAAGCCAGTTGTTGAAAAGGAAGAATTTGCAGTGGTTGATGTTTATACCGGCATTTCTTACAGCGACGGCTCTGACGATTAATTAAGTATTCAATGCGGCAAAATTGCCGCATTATTTTTTTTGCGATTTTTCAAACTTGGTGCAAATAATAATTTAGTAATATTTAATTAAAAATCCTTGTATTACAAGTGCATTTCTGTTAAAATGGTAGTATTGACTGAGAGGGAGTGAGTAAAATGGGCGATACAACAAAACGCACATACACTAAAAAAGAACTTGGCGGATACCTTGTGGGTATGTTTGGCCAAAATCTTATTTACAATGTTGTAGCAACGGGACTTTATTTCTATTTCCAAAATGTAATTTGTCTTCCTGCTATGGCTTTAGGCTGGATTTTTGCTTTGGCAAGAGTTTGGGACGCTATCAACGACCCAATGATGGGCACAATTGTTGATAAAACAAGAACTAAATGGGGTAAGTGCAGACCTTATCTTATTTATTTTCCGGCCGTTATAGGAATAGTTACAATTCTTGCATTTATTAACGGTAACTACGCTTATGCCACATCAAGGGCACAGCAGGCTATGATTGTTGCCTGGGCGGCAATCTCCTATGTGGCTTGGGGTATGGCTTTCACAGTTTGCGATATTCCGCTTTGGGGAATTACCTCACTTATGACAGAAGATGAAAACGACCGTTCCAAAATCCTCGGCCTTGCCCGTATAGTTGCAGGTGTGGGCGGTATCGGTGTTTTGGTTGTTCAAATTGCACAGGCGTTAACAGGTCTGTTTACGGAAAACTTTGAGAAAAAGGCCGCAGCTATGACCTTTAGCACCGCTGAAGAATCAACGGCGTGGGTTAACGCTATGGCAAGCCAAAGGGCGTTTATCGTAACAGCGGTTATTGTTACCGTTATTGCTTCAATTTTGTTTGAATTTGCAGGCTTATTTACCCGTGAAAGGGTTGAATCCAACAGCGAAAAGAAATACGGCTTTGTTGAAAACTTTAAAATTATGTTTGGCAACAAGCCTTTCCGTCAAATTTTAATTTCAGGTATTCTCCGTTCGCCTATTCAGCTTTTAATGATAATAATGATGACCCTTGTTACCTATTATTACGCAAACGGCGATATTATGAATGTGCTTAATACCGACGATGCAGGAAATATCACAGGCATCAATTTCCAAATTTTATTGGGCCTTGGCGCTGTTGCCGTTGGTATTTTCGCAGGCCAGTTTGTTGCAATGGGCATTACCCCTGCATTAACAAGAAAAATTGAAAAGAAAACCCTTTATAACATTTATTCAATCGGCGGCGCAGTTCCCTTTGCACTTGTATTTGTATTCTACAAATTAGCAGGCAATGCCTTTGCCACAAGCCCAGTTTGGCTGCTGCTCACATTCGTTGCATTCTTCTTTGCATCAGCGGCAATGGGTGGTATAAATGTTCTTCAGTCTGTTATGATTGCAGACTGCGTTGACTATGAGGAGTACCATAACGGCATCCGTACAGACGGTGTGTTCTTCTCAGGTCAAAGCTTTATCACCAAGCTTTCAGCAGGTATTGCGTCATTTATTTCAGCCGGCGTTTACAGCTATGTTGGCTACAGCGATGCTAATGTTGCCAAGCTTAATGCGGCACTTAAGGAAGGTGTTGAGGGCGGCTTTGCTGCTTACAACGGCGGTAAATATGCAACGGCAATGTTCTTCCTTGTTTCAATTCCACCTGCAATCGGTATGCTGCTTTCGGCTATACCAACATTAAAATATGCAATGAGCGATAAGGAGCATACCCAAATCCTTAACGAGCTTATTGCCCGCAGGGCAAGCAAAAACGCACCTAAAGACGAGGGTGAGTTAAACACCAAGCAGACCTTGGGAGCAGATGAAGATGCTGCAAAAATCCTTGACGATAATATGGAAAGCATTGTTGATGAAATCAACAAGCTTGATTAAACACTAAAGAATAATAACTTATAAAGCACCGATTTATCGGTGCTTTTTGTTTGATTTAATGGCGGATTTGTGTTAAAATGTTTCTATTTGGAAAATAGGGGGGTAAAGCCATGCCCGGACATTGGGTTCCGCACCATGATGATATTAAGGTGCCGGTGTTTAAAAATATAATCTATGCCTACAAAATTATTTCAAAATGCAACAAAAGCCTGATGCCTGCGGCAATAATAGAGCAGGTTGCTTTTTCGGTGTTTACTGAGTTTGTGCAGGGCGTGCTGTTTTTAAAAGTGCTGCTCAATTTGATAGAGGGCAGCTGTACCTTTGAATATTTTGTTAAAATACTGCTTATGTTTTTGGCATTTGCGCTGGTCAACGAGGTTGTGCAGATTGTTTGCGATTATACCCAGCTTACCGCCCATAAAAAGCTTTACAAGGCGCTTAACAATATGATTTTTGAAAAGGCGGCGCAGGTTGATGTTGCCTGCTATGAGGACCCTGCCTTTTATGATTCCTATAATCGTGCCACTGAAATACTTACAAACGGCTATTTTATGGCGTATTGCCTTGGTCTTGCCAATGTAGTGGGCTCGCTTATTTCCTTTGTCTTGGTTGTGGGAGTTGTTATCAGCATTGACCCTGTTTATTTGCTGTTTTTGCTGCCGGTTATGCTGGTGTTTGCGGTTGAAATTTATAAAAGCAAGGTGCTGTTTAAGCGTGATATGGAAATGACAACGAATAACCGTATTAAAGCCTACACCCAGCGTACCGTGTTTTTAAAGGATTATTCAAAGGATATAAGAACCTCAAACATTTTCGGCGTAATGCTTAACAGATACGAAAATGCGGTAAAGCGTAATGTTCAAATTATTAAGCAGTATGGCTTTAAAATGTTTTTATACAGTATGATAGGCTCATTTTTCGGGGAGGTTGTTCCCATTGTGGGCACATATTCCTTTGCGTCATACCAATTTATTAATGACGATAGCCTGAATATTTCAGGTTTCAGTGTTGTGCTGTCCTCAATTAATTCAATAAGAAGCTCAACTATGACAATTGCGGATAATTTGGCGGAACTGTCAAATGTGGCGCTGTATTTTCAAAATCTGCACGATTTTTTTGATTACGAGCCTAAAATTAAATCCGGCGAGCTTGAACCAAGTGATTTTGAAAGCCTTGAATTTAAAAATGTAAGCTTTAAGTATCCCTCGGCAAAGCATTATTCACTTAAAAATGTTAACCTTAAAATCAATAAGGGCGAAACCGTTGCTCTTGTGGGCGTTAACGGCGCAGGCAAAACCACCTTGGTAAAGCTTATGCTCCGCTTTTATGATGTTACTGAGGGCGAAATACTGTATAACGGCAAAAATATTAAGGAATACACCCTTGACGGCTTAAGAGGGCGATTTGCAACGGTTTTTCAGGATTATAAAACCTTTGCCCTGTCTGTTAACGAAAATGTGCTGTGCCACGAGTGCAACGATAATGAGCGTGCCCTTACCGAGCAGTCGTTAAAGCAAAGCGGCGTTTGGGATAAGGTACAAACCCTGCCCAACGGCGCAGACACTGTTTTAACCCGTGAGTTTGACGATAAGGGCGCAGGCCTTTCAGGGGGCGAAACACAAAAAATGGCGGTTGCAAGAATGTTTGCAAGGCGCTTTGATGTTGCAATACTTGACGAACCCTCATCAGCACTTGACCCCATTGCGGAATATAATATGTATGAAAACCTGGTTAAGGCAACGAAAAACAAAACTGTTATTTACATTTCCCACAGGCTTTCGTCTGCTGTGCTCAGCGACAATATATTTGTGCTCAGCAACGGCACTGTAATTGAAAGGGGCAACCATGCTAACCTTATGGAGCTTGGGGGAGAATATAACAAAATGTTTACCCTTCAGGCAAGCTCATACAGCAGGGAGGAGGCGCAGGAAAATGCATAACAAATCAAAAAAGGCAGCCAAAGGCCCCAGCCTTGCCACCGAACATTCGATATTTTCAAATATAATGTATTTTATGAAAATACTTTTCAAGCTTTCTCCGCTTTTGGTTATAGGCGAGTGCTGCTTCGGCGCCGTAATGCGCCTGCCCACTCAAATTATTTCGGTTTTGGGCGTTAAGTATGTTATTGATGTAATTCAAAACGGCGAGGACAAAATGAAAATAGTTTACGCCGTAATTGTTATAGCGGCGGTGCTTGTTGTGACCGAGGTGCTTAATTGGCTTTACCGTGAGCTGTTTTTCAGCGTTGAAAAGGAAAAAATCGAAAAAAAGATGTCGGAAATGCTGTTTAAAAAGGCAAAATCCCTTGACCTTGAAAATTACGATAACCCCGATTTTTACAACAATTTTATTTTGGTTATTGAGTCATCCTCAAGCAGAATTACAAGCATTTCGGGCCTTGTTCAGCGGTATGTGGGGGAAATAGTTTCCCTTGTTACAATTTGCTCGATTATTTTTACCATTGACCCTATGTGCCTTTTAATTGTGGGTGCAATAGTTGTTATTTTTACACCCATAAGCAAAAAAATAGGGGAGTATCAGGCCAAAAGGCAGATTGATAACAACCGCCTGCACCGCAGGGCAGACTATTTTGCAAGGATTTTTTATCTTCAGGATTACTGCAAGGAAATAAGAATGAACGATATTAAGCCCCTGCTTATAAAACGTTACAACGCCGCCGCAGACGATGTTATCGAAAATCAGCGTAAATATGTTGGCAAAATCGACTTCATCTATTTTTGGCAGGAATCCGGCGTTCAGGCAATCGGCTTTATGTTTTTGCTGCCGCTGTATTTGGGCTACTGTGTGCTGAAAACCAAAACTCTGTCGGCAGGGGATTTTGTTGCCACCTTTAACGGCGCATTTCAAATTGCCACCTCGTTTTCGTTTTTAACCGTGGGCGTTGTGCGTAATTTTTCAGAAACAGCAAGACTTATTGAAAAATACCGTGAATTTTTAGGCAGAGATAAAAAAATAAAGGACGGCGCAGACACCGTGCCTGTAGCCGAACCCAAGGAAATTAAGCTTGAAAATGTAAGCTTTTGCTACCCCGGTAACGATGAGCCCACCCTTAAAAATATTAATATGACCATTCATCCCAAGGAAAAAATTGCCCTTGTGGGCTATAACGGCGCAGGCAAAACCACTCTTACAAACCTGCTGCTTAGGCTTTATGATGTAACCGAGGGCAGAATACTTGTTGACGGCAAGGATATAAGGGAGGCTACCGTAAGTTCCCACCGTGACAGGTTTGCCGCAGTGTTCCAGGATTTTCAAATCTTTTCAGCCACGTTGGGCGAAAATGTTGCCCTTGATTTGGCGGTTGACAAGGAAAGAGCCAAAATAGCCCTTAAGCACAGCGGATACAGCAAATCCCTTGCAAACGGTATTGACACCCAGTTGCTTAGGGAATTTGACGATAACGGAGCTATGATGTCAGGGGGCGAAAGCCAAAAGGTTGCAATTTCAAGGGCGTTTTACAAGCAGTGCCCCTATGTAATCCTTGACGAGCCCTCCGCAAACCTTGACCCCATTGCAGAATATAAGCTTAACCAAGCGATGATTGAGGCGGCGGATAATAAAACCGTTGTGTTTATATCGCACAGGCTTTCAACCACCGTTAATGCCGACCGCATTTATGTTATGGAAAAGGGCAGGATTATTGAGCAGGGCACCCACGATGAGTTGATGGCTCAAAAGGGAACCTATGCCTATATGTTCAATCTTCAAGCTGAAAAATACAGGGCATAATAAAAGAGAAAAGCGCATAATAAAAAGCAGATGAAATATCATCTGCTTTTTTGTCGGCCTTTTCACTCGGCAACGCTAATATTATACCAAAAATCCGCCTGAATTACAATACTTTAATTATTTAATTATTAAGGGTATAATACAAATAGAAGGAGCATATCTTCTTCAAAAGGAGGTCTATAGTATGATTAACATTTCAGCAAGAGGCTTTGACTTAAAGCAGGGCGCAAAGGACGGTATTGAAAACGAATTAAAGCGCATTGAAAAAATGTTGCCCGAAAATACTTCGTTTGATGTTACCCTTACCAAGGAAAGGGATGAATATGAGTGCGATATTACCGTTAAGCATATTGGCTCGTTTATAAGGGGCGAGGCAAGGGCAGAGCGCATTGAGGCTGTTGTTGACGCCGCTGTTGACGATTTAAAGCGTAAGCTTCGCAAGCTTAAAACTTTCTTTGTTGATAAAAAGCGCAAGGGCGGAATTGATGAAATTGCTCGCTCAATGGATTCAATCAGCGAAGATGTTACAATGGATGATTTTGATGAGTTTTATTACAGCTCTGTTGATATTACAAGAACCAAGCACATTTCCCCCGATATGATGACAGACGACGAGGCCGCCGTTCAAATGGAAATGCTGGGCCACAGCTTTTTTGTATATCTTGGCATTGACGGCGAAACCAAAATTGTGTATAAGCGCAAAAGCGGCTACGGCGTTTTGATTTGCGACTAAAAATAATAAAAGGCATAATAAAAACGGATGGTTAAAAACCATCCGTTTTTTTGTTTTACTTATATGTTACATATCGTAGCCGTCGGAATAATCTCCGTAATCATAATTACTGTAATCGTAGTCACTGTAATCATAGTTGCCGTAATCGCTGTAATCATAGTTGCCGTAGTCGCTGTAATCGTAGCTGTCCTGATAACTTGGGTCATAGCCGTAATAATTACCCGGGAAATTTCCGTTCGTCAAATCGAAAATTGAAATTGATTCGCTGTCCTTTTCAGGCTCTTCAAAATCCTTCAAATCAGCCTTGTCGCTTAATTCCGAGTCAACAGTGCCGTAAAAATCGCTGCCGTCAGCAGTGCCCTTAACGCTGATGGAGTAATCCTTGGAGCTGTCAGCCTCAACATTCAAATTGAAATTATCGCCGCCGTTAGCAGTTAATTTACCAATGGGAACATAAACGCCGTTGCACTTTTCAACGCCTATATCCTCCAATTTGATATTGAGTGTGTTATCGCCATAATATTTGCTGTATTGGCTATATTTAATTGCTCCGTTCAGCTTGTTGCCCTTGGTTGACACATCATAGCTTAATTCATGACTAACCTCGCCGTCATTAGTTAATTCAAAGGAAAGCTGCTTATTTTTGCCTGACATATTGCTGTTTAATGTGGCAACATATTCCTCCTCATCATCAGCGTTTACACTAACGGTTCTTTGAACAATATTGCCGGTTAACGAATATGCAACGGTAAAGGTTGTAGAAATATCGTCGTCTGCATACTCTACCATATCGTCAATTGATTCATCAAATTCATCAAGTAAATCATCGGCGGTGTAGCCGTAGATAATGCCCACTGCATCAACGGTGCTTTCAATAACCTCCATAAGGTCGTCATCGTCCTTGCAGTTTTCCCAAAGGGCGTCAACAAATTCTGCCCAATCGGCAGCTGTTGCATCAATTGTTACAATTGTGCAGGGCTTACCGTCAACAAATCCGATTTTTGTTTTTGTGTTTTTGGAAAGGGTATCCTTTTCCGCCTTTTTTATAATTTCAGGCAGGGCGGCAATTACCTTTTCCCTTGCTTCCTCGTTTAACACTGTTTTGTCATAATCAATATCGTATGATTGGGTGCTGCGAGCGCCTGAATTAGTATCCGATTGTGTTGTGGGGTCAAGGGTGCTTAAATCGTTAAGGTCTAAATAAATGTCGGCGTCCCCTAAAATATCTTTACTTGCAACTGATATTTTACCGTCGCAATAATTAATTGATACAGGGATTTTTTCGCCCTCGTACTCAATATTAACCGTTGCGGCTGTTGAGTGCTTTTCCTTATCGTAAGACATTTCAGCGCCGCCGCTGACAAACTCATCTCCGTCATAGCCGATTTTAACATCGGTGTCTGAATCAAAGGTTTGGGTGTGTGAAAGGTTATCAAAAACCCCTGTGTCAAGCAGGCTGACAATGTTCTTTGACTCCCTCCACAAATAAAAGTCCATATTACCCACTGCCGCCCTTGCAATGCTTGTCCATGAGAACAGGGCAACAATGCCGATAACAATAATAACAACCAGTGCAATGATAATTCCTTTAACAGCCTTTTTCTTGCCTTTTTTCTTTTTTGGCTCCTCAGGGGTTTTCATTTGATAATTGTTTACATTGCCCTGTGGGGGAGTGTATGGCGGCTGAATATTTACAGGCTCGGGTGTGTAGCCTTGTTGCTCAACATTTTCAGCGTTACCGCTTTCTTCTTTTAAATTTGCGCCGCATTTGGTGCAAAAAACTGAATCGTCGGTGTTATAAACACCGCAGTTTTTACAAAACATAACTGTTTCTCCTTTACATAGTTTGATAGTATTGCTTACTGCTCGTTTTCCATAACAGCCTTGCGCTTTTCCTCAAGCTCTCTTTGTGCCTTTTCCTTGGTTTTGCCTGTAAAGTCGTTAAAGAGCATGGGTATAATTGTTAACAAAAATCCCACGGCGGGAACAATTGTTACAAGTGCTAAAAGCGCCTTTTGTGTTGAAACTGACTGCTCGTAGAAAATCTGCCTGCCGGCAACATCCACAAGCGATTTGTTAACTGCCTTAAAATCGGTGGTGTCAAGTATCTGGCCGAAAACAAAGGTTGCAATGGCTGCATTAACCTTTGACAGGAAGGTTTGGAACGAGAAACAAACACCCTCGTGGCGCTCGCCGGTTTTCCATTCCATATAATCAACGGCGTCTGCAATAAGGGCATATGTAATAACATTATATATGCCAAGCGGAACGCCCATCAAGAATAAGAATACCCACAATGCGTAAATATTAACCTTTGTAACATCCTGAGAAAATACAACATAGCAAAGAGCGTGAACGATTAAGCCGAATGCTGCAGAGCCGATATAAATTTGCTTAAGGCTGAATTTCTTTCTTAAAACAGGGAAAATGGCCATTGCAGGAACCATGCCAACACCGATTGCAACGGTAAGGGTTGTAACAATGGTTCCACGGGGAATCCAAAAGCCGTTGTATGCCGCCTTGGCGTCAACATTATCAACAAGAATTTTCTGTGCGCCGGGTAAGGCGTCCTTAAATATCATTGAAAAGTCGGTATAATTTTGAATGATTAAGTAGTTGCCGATATAGTCCGCACATTGGTTAGCAGTTACCATTGTTGAGCCTAAAACAGCTGCAAAAATAACAATGATAAGCAGTTTGTCCTTGCCCAAAACCACAAAGGTTTCCTTAAATGACGGGGTGTGGTCCATTTTCGGCACTCTTTCCTTTGAAACAAAGAAAATCAAAATTGAAAGTCCGCAGCCCAGAAGCGCAAATATAAGCGCCGAAATAAAGAAGCCCTTTGAATAGCCCAAGTTGCTTTGATAAAGAATAGGAACAAGAAGGGCAGGAAGTATTCCGCCGAAGGTTGAACCCAGCCTTGCAGTTGAAATGAAGGAGGTTCTTTCGTTTTCAAGGGGAGTGATTACTGCCGACAGACCCCAGAACGGAACATCCTGAATGGTAAAGGCAACACCCCAAAGAATGTAGGTTACAAGCGCCCAAATGAATGAGGCTGTTGTAGCCTTACCGTCAGCCCCTGTAAATGGTGCCGTGAAAAGAAGAATTGTGCAAATTGCAATGGGCACGGGAGCGAACAGCAGATATGGTCGCATTTTGCCCCATCTTGAATGTGTTCTGTCAACTATCATACCCATAAGCGGGTCGTTAAGTGCGTCAAATATTCTGCCTATAAGAATAATTGTTGTGCCCTGCTTAAGCGACAAGCCTGCGCCGTTTTGAAAAAACACAAGGGTAAACATTGACATAAGAGTGTAAATTCCCGAACGACCGAATGCGCCTACTGTAAAGCAAATTCGCTCTTTCATTGTTAAATACTTTTTGTTTTCCATTATTTCGTCCTCACTTTTAATGCCGGCATTATTATGGGTGTGCTTTCTCCGGCGGCGTTCATTTGCTCAATGAGCATTTTTTTAAGCTCTTCTCTGACCTGAGCGTAGGCCTTATCCTTAACAAGGTTGTATTTTTCAATCGGGTCTTTTTCAAGGTCATACAAATAGCTCTCAAAATAAACCTTTGCCTTGTGGTGGGCGTAGCCCGTTATTGCCATATCACGGATTTCGTATTTATAGCGGTCGGTTCTTATTGCTCTTGAATTTGAAGCCTCGCTGATTTGAATAAATACGCAATCACGTTTTTTATCAGGGGAGTTGATTTGCTTTGTAAGGTCAACGCCCATATAGCTTTTCGGAATAGGTATGCCTGCCATTGACAAAAGGGTGGGGGGCATATCAATAAGTGATGAAAGCCTTTTTTCGCTTTTGCCGCCCTCAAAGCCGCCGCCCTTTATGATAAGGGGGGTGTGGGTTGCGCTTTCGTGGCAGGAACGCTTGTATTCAAGGTTACGGGTTTTAAAGTGCGAGCCGTGGTCGCTGGTGTAAACAATAACGGTGTCGTCATAAATTCCAAGCTCCTTAAGCTTAGCCACCAGCCTGCCAACATTATAGTCAAGCCTGTTGATTGCCGACATATAATCGGGGTACATTTGGTTATAGTTACCTTTTAGAAAGCTTAAATCATTTGGTATGGGATAATTTTTGTAATCATCCACCGTTTCCTTATAGCCCTCGTAGCAATGATGGTCGTTTTGGTGATGGGGCTCAAGCTGGCTCACAAACATAAAGAAGGGCTTGCTTTTATCTCTGTTATCAAGAAATTCAAGGGCGTAATCGTTAATGCAATCTGCACGGTAGCCCTTAAAATCAAGCTTGTTGCCGTCGCCGTCAAAAATATAGCCGTCGTAGCCGTGGGAGGTAAATTCCAAAACATCCGCCCCCCTGAAATATTGGTATTCGCCCTGTCTGTCCTTAGGAATAGGGGTGCTTTCGCAATGCAGGCCGATATTCGGCAATCGGTCAGAGGCTAAATGCCACTTGCCTATGTATGCGGTTTCATACCCTGCCTCGTTAAAATAGTGGGCAAGGGGTGTTATTGTGTTTGGTAACGGAATACCGTTCCAATAGCAGCCGCATTGGGTTGCATAAACGCCGGATTGCAAACAAGCCCTTGCAGGGCCGCACACCGGCTGGCAGGTAAAGTTGTTTTCAAATTTAACACCCTCACTTGCCAACTGCATAAGGTTGGGTGTAACTTGTTGGTTTACCGTATCCCACCTTTGCTGGTCGCTGAAATAAAAAATAATGTTTTTTTTCGACATAGCCTCTCCTTTACATAATTCCTGTTATACCGTTGTAAAAATTAACAACGGCTATACCGGCAACTGCAACGGTAAAAATGGTTTTAACCGTTTTTTCGTTGCCTTTTTTATTTGCTCTTGCACCTAAAATGCCGCCGATAACGGCACAGACAATTGCCACAATAAGCGTTATTGGGCTAAAACTCGGTATTGTGCCGTTAATTGCCATTGTGCTTAGCTTTGATGCCTGACTGAACAATATTGTGCCAACACTGTAAACAGCTGCCTCCTTCATTGTCATTGAAAAGAAAAGCACCAAAAACGCAACATTTATAGGTCCGCCGCCCACTCCCAAAAATGAGGATATGGTGCCCAGAGCCAAGCCTACGGCAATTATCCCCACGGGATTTTTTACATTAAAACTTTTTCTGCTTTTCAAATTTATGTATATTACCGACAGCACCAAAAGCACACCTAAAATAATACCCTGAATACCTTTAAGCAGGCTTTGGTCAAAAATGTTCAGCAAACAGTCAAACAGCCTTGAGCCTAAAATACCGCCGATAATCGCACCGATTGAAACATAAACAATCAGCTTAAAATTCAATTTTGTTTTTGCAATAATGTGCCTTACGGTTGAGCTTATGCTCATGCTGAACACGGCACAGCTTGAAATAAAGTTAACCACATCTATTGTGTCATGGCCGATTAAATCAAGCATGGGTTTTATTATTACTCCGCCCCCAAGGCCCACAAAAGCCCCCAAAAAGGTAGCGGTAAAAATAATAACAGCGTAAATAACTATAAACATGCTCTAATGTCCTCTGATTCTATTCTGCAACGGCATAAAAATTACTTTCCCAAGCAGGAATGTATTTTGAATGCCTGAAATAAATTTTGTAATTTTCGTTAAGCTCCCAAATTTTAAGGGGCAGTGCAAATAAATCCTCGTTCCTGTGATAGGCGCAAACATAAAGCTTTGGGTTAAACGCCTTAACGGTTTTTTCCATTCCGCAAAGGGCTTTAAGTTCGCTGCCCTCTATATCCATTTTTATAAATGTGGGCTTAAGGTTCAGGCTGTCAATATCCGTTACATTAACCCCTGTACCCTCAGCTGAAAGCCTTGAGTTTCTGCCTGCCTTGGTTGAAAAAATCAAGGTGTCACGGCAGCTCCAAGCACCCATATTCAGGCAATTAACATTTGCCATGCCATCGGTGTTTTTCAGCAGCTTTTTAAAATTCTTTTCGTCAGGCTCAAGGGCGGTAATGCTTCTGTATTTTCCCCCTGTTGCGGCGCAAAATTCTCTTATGGTGTCGCCATCGTAGGCGCCTAAATCAATTATGCTTTCGTTCTGGCTCAGCTTTAAAATATCGCTGTAAACCGAGCCTTTATCGCAAAAAGATGACAGCAAATATTTGATTTTTCCGCTGACCTTAAAATTTAAAATATCAACATAAACACGCTTGCTTTCCTCGTCTGCAAGGCGGGAGTAAACGTAATCAAGTTTTTCTTCATTTTCTTTAATAAATTCTCTGCTGAAAAGCCCGCCGCCCGCAACGGGAACATCCGGGGCAAATACCGTGTGCTCAATGTTGATTCGGCTTATTTTTTCAATAACCGAATCCAAATGGCTTGCAAAGCAAAGAACAATGTTAAAATCATTGTATTTTTCGCAAACCTCGCTGTATTTAAGCACCTTAAAGCCCTTGAAAAAATGGCCACGCACAAAATCATCACTTGCGAAAATATCACTAACCTCAATTTCGTATTGTGAAAGCGTGTCCATAATTTTTTCGGCACCAAGCCCCATTCCGTATAACACTACGGGCTTGCTGCTGCGCTTTAAATAGTCCCAAACATTATCTTCTTTTATCATTTCGAGCATTTTATCCACCGAAATTAAGTATAACACATATCCTTACACTTTACAATCTTATTTTTCTGTTATATAATATAGAAAAAACTTTGGAGGTAGTTGCCTTTATGGGCAGTGGCAGTTTTAAAAAACTATTCAAAAAAGAAAGCTCAACCGAGGATGAAATAAAACAGCTGGTTGAGGGGGACGAGGGCGACCTTGAAATTTCCCAGCGTAAAATGATTAGCAATGTTTTTGATTTTGACGATACCAATGCAGGCGACATTATGACCCACAGAACGGATATTGCCGCAGTTGAGGATAATCAAAGCCTTTATGATGCCGTCAAAATCGCTATTGACGAGGGATATTCAAGAATACCTGTTTTCCACGAGGATTTAGACAACATCCTTGGCATTATCTATGTTAAGGATTTACTTAAATTTATCGGCACAAAAATCAGCGATGATGAAAGCCTTAAGGATTATATCCGTGAACCGCTGTTTGTTCCCGAAACCATTCCCTGCGGAAAGCTTTTTGCCAAAATGACCGAAACCCGAATTCAGCTTGCAATTGTTGTTGACGAATACGGCGGAACCGCCGGCCTTGTTACCCTTGAGGATATTGTCGAGGAACTTGTGGGCGATATTGAGGACGAGTATGACGACGAGGAAAAGGATATTGAACGCCTTGACGATAAAACCTATATTGTTGAGGGCATTACCGATATTGACGATGCCTGCGAAACCTTGGGCATTGAAATTCCCGAGGGGGATTATGACACTCTTGCAGGCTTTATTATAAGCAAGTTGGGCTTTGTGCCATCCAGTAAAGATGTTAATGTTGAGGTTGAATATAACGGCACAAGGTTTGAAATTTTAAAGGTTGAGGACAGGAGAATTGAAAAAATCAAGGTAACCCTGCCCGATACGGACTCCGATAAGGAATAGATATTTTATGATTGAGCAAATAATTACATTTGAAGCAATGGAGCAGGCGGTGTCGCTGTTCGGCTCCTTTGATGAAAACATAAGAATGATTGAACGGGAATACAGCGTTTCAATTGTGTCACGTGGCTCGGACCTTAAGGTTATGGGCGACGCCGAAAATGTTTCACTTGCGGTCAGGGCGATTAACTCGCTGCTGGTTCTGATTAATAAAGGGGAGGCACTGACCGACCAAAATGTTCGGTATGTGCTGTCACTTGTTAACGAGGGTAACGAGGATAAGCTTTCTACCATGACCACCGATTCAATCTGCATTACTGCCAAGGGCAGGCCGGTTAAGCCCAAAACACTGGGTCAAAAAAATTACACCAAGGCAATTGAGCAAAACACAATAACCTTTGGCGTGGGGCCTGCGGGCACAGGTAAAACCTATTTGGCTGTTGCAATGGCTGTTACGGCTTTCAGAGCTAAAGAGGTTAACAGAATTATTTTAACAAGGCCTGCGGTTGAGGCAGGGGAAAAGCTGGGCTTTCTGCCGGGCGACCTGCAAAGCAAGGTTGACCCTTATCTCCGCCCCCTTTACGACGCCTTGTTCGATATGCTGGGCGCAGAAAATTTTCAGCGCTACCAGGAGCGTGGAGCCATTGAGGTGGCACCGCTGGCTTATATGAGGGGCAGAACCCTTGACGACAGCTTTATAATATTAGATGAGGCGCAAAACACCACACCTGAGCAAATGAAAATGTTTTTAACCCGTTTGGGCTTTCGCTCAAAAATGGTTGTTACCGGGGATATTACACAAATTGATTTGCCCGACGGTAAGCAATCGGGTCTGAAAAAGGTGCTTAACATTTTAAAAAATGTTGACGACATTGCAACGGTTCGTTTTGATCAAAGGGATGTTGTGCGCCACAGATTGGTTCAAGACATTATAAAAGCATACGAAAAATATGATGAAAAAAACCAAAAACACTAAGCATAGATAAGGGGAGGGTTAATAATATGCAAAAGGTCAAGGTTATTATTTCAAACGAGCAAAAGGTAAAAACCATTCCCACGGGAATAAGGCTTCTTATTCGCCGCTGCTGTCACGCTGTTCTTGAGGAAGAGAATTTTACTGATGACGCCGAGGTAAGCATTACCTTTGTTGACAACGAGCGTATTCATCAGCTTAACGCAGAATACCGCAATGTTGACAGAGAAACCGATGTTTTAAGCTTTCCTATGGGAGAAAACGGCGAGTATGATACAAATTACGATACCGGCGCAAAAATCCTGGGCGACATTGTTATCAGTGTTGAAAAGGCTATGGAGCAGGCAAAAATGTATAACCATTCGCTGCAAAGGGAAATCGGCTTTTTGACTGTTCACTCAATGCTGCACCTGCTGGGATATGACCACGAGCAGGGCGGAATTGAAGAGGTGCGCATGCGTGAAAAGGAAGAAACCGTGTTAACAAAAATCGGCCTTAAAAGAGATAACAGCTACTATATGGGCGACTGATTGTTAAAACGGCTTTTAAATAACTGTATTTTGCTATACGCCTTATCCGGCTACAATAAGGCGTATAAATTTTTGTTAACTGCTTGTAGCCGGAAAGGCTAAGGAATTTTATATGACAAAAACCGCATTTATTGCCATTGTGGGCTGCCCCAATGTGGGCAAGTCGTCGCTGCTCAACAAAATGCTTGGGCAGAAAATTGCCATTGTGTCCTCAAAGCCGCAAACCACACGCACAAAAATTATGGGCGTTTTAACCAACGGAGATGTGCAACTGGTGTTTACCGACACTCCGGGTTACCACAAGCCCCACAACAAGCTTGGGGAAAAGATGTATCAGGCAGTGGGGGATTCAATCGGCGGCGTTGACGCCTGCCTTTTTGTTGTTGAATCAAAGGGCGATATGAAAAAGGGCGAGCTTGAGCTGCTGGAAAAGTTCAAATCCCTTAAAATACCCGTAATTTTGGCAATAAATAAAATTGATATGATTGCTGATAAGGAGGAGCTGCTGCAACGCATTATTCAGCTTTCCTCGCTTTATGATTTTGAGGCGATTGTTCCCGTTTGTGCAACCAACGGCGAAAATGTTGACGAGCTTATTGCAGAAATGGAAAAACTTTCCTTTGAGTCGCCACACTTTTTCCCTGACGACACATTGACCGACCAGCCGGAAAGAGTGCTTGCCGCCGAAATCATCAGAGAAAAAATACTGCGCCTTATGGATAAGGAAATTCCCCACGGCATTGCGGTTTCAATTGAAAAAATGCGTGAGCGTGAAAATCAGGATATTCTTGATATTGAGGCAATTATTTATTGCGAAAGAGAAAATCACAAGGGCATGGTAATCGGCAAAAAGGGCGCAATGCTAAAGAAAATTTCCACCTTTGCCCGTCAGGATTTGGAAAACTTTTTCCAAATAAAGGTCAACCTTAAAACCTGGGTAAAGGTTAAAGAGGATTGGCGAAATCGTGAAGGCTTGATTCACAATTTCGGTTTGGATTAATTTGGAACAAATTTTATCATCCGCCGTAGGATACAATAACTATGGTGGGTGATTTTTGTGAATATTGATTTGTGGAAAAATTTTATTAATTCAGGCAGCGTTATCGACTACTTAAAATATAGAAACAGCGTTCAGGAAGAGGCAGAGCCTAACAATGCAGACAACAACCAAGGGATTGATAATAAGAGAACAGACAATTGGGGAGAGTGACAGGCTTGTCACTCTTTTAACTGCTGATTTGGGCATTGTCAGGGCTTTTGTTCGCAGGGCGAAAACCTATAAAAACAAAAATCTGTCGGCAACCTCATTGTTTGTTTACGGCGATTTTACACTGTATAAGGGCAAGGATGCCTATGTTATTGACAGCGCCTCGCCCATTGAGGTGTTTTTTGATTTAAGAAACGATATTGAAAGGCTTGCCCTTGCTCAGTATTTTGCGCAGCTTACATATTATTTGGGTACCGAGGAGCAGCCTGCTCACGAAATGCTGCGGCTTATACTTAATGCACTTTATCTTCTTTGCAAGGGGGAAAAGGATTTAAAGCTTATAAAAGCGGCTGTTGAAATGCGAATGGTTTGCCTTGGTGGCTATATGCCCAATGTGCTTGCCTGCTACCGCTGTGGGGAGTATGAAAGCGACATTATGTATTTTGATGTTGAGGAGGGTTGTATTTACTGCGAAAACTGCAACCGCAACAACGCCTTAACAGCACCCTTGGGTGTAATTACCGCAATAAGATACATTTGCCTTACGGATGATGTTGCAAAGGTGTTTTCCTTTAAGCTTCCCCCTGAAAACCTGAACATTTTGGAAAATATTACCGAAAAATACCTGCTCAGATGTGTTGACGGCAGGCTTACAACATTGGAATTTTATAAAGGATTACTTATATAATGAATAAAAACTACGAAACATTGGAGCTTGACAAGGTTTTGAATATGCTTAAGGCGGAAACCTCCTGTGACGATGCCGCAGAGCTTGCGCTGGAGCTGAAGCCGTCAAGCGATTTTATTACTGTTTGTCAGCGCCTTGACCAAACGGAGGACGCCTCGTCACTTCTTGAAAGATTCGGCGCACCCTCCTTCAGCGGTCTGAAAAATGTTAATAACCCTTTGGCACGTGCCGCAGCAGGGGGTTCGCTTAATCAGGGAGAACTGCTTAAAATCGGCTATACTCTCCGTGCCATAAGGGTGCTTTATGACTGGCGCAGTCATTGCAGCGGGGTTAACACCTCGTTGGATTACTTATTTGAAAGCATTACGGTTAACAAATATTTGGAGGATAAGATTTTTTCCTGCATTATCAGTGAGGAGGAAATATCTGACAAGGCGTCGGAGTTACTTTCTGAAATAAGACGCAAAATCCGTGCAAAATCCGCCTCTATCCGTGAAAAGCTTGACGCTATGGTTCGTTCGCCCCACTACGCAAAGGCTTTGCAGGAGCAAATAATTACCCAGCGCTCGGGCAGATTTGTTGTGCCTGTTAAAAGCGAGCACCGCAGCGAGGTTGCAGGCCTTGTGCACGACACCTCATCAAGCGGCGCAACTGTATTTATTGAGCCTGTTTCCGTTGTGGAGGCAAATAACGAAATTAAAATGCTCCAGGGTAAGGAGCGTGACGAGATTGACAGAATACTTTACGAATTATCGGTTGAGGCAGGTAATTTTGCCCAGTCGGTTAAGGCAAGCTACGAGGCTGCCGTGCAGCTTAACCTTATTTTCGCAAAGGCTCATTTGGCATATAAAATGAAAGCGGTTAAGCCTGTTTTAAATGCCGAGGGAGAAATAAATTTAAAAAAGGCACGCCACCCTCTTATTGATAAAAACAAGGTTGTGCCCATTGATATTTCACTGGGGGAGGAATTTGACACTCTGGTAATAACCGGCCCAAACACCGGCGGCAAAACCGTTTCAATAAAAACCATCGGTCTTTTAACTTTAATGACCATGTGCGGCTTGCTTATTCCTGCCGGAGAATACTCAAAAATATCTGTTTTTGATAAAATTCTTGTTGATATCGGCGATGAGCAAAGCATAGCTCAAAACCTTTCAACCTTTTCTTCCCATATTGTTAATACCATTGATATTATGAGCAAGGCTGATTCTTCGTCGCTTATACTTATTGACGAGCTGGGCGCAGGCACCGACCCCATTGAGGGTGCCGCTCTTGCGGTTTCTATTATTGAAGATTTGCGCTCAAAGGGGGCTAAAATTGCTACCACAACCCACTATGCAGAGCTTAAGGCTTACGCTCTTGATACCGAGGGTGTTACAAATGGTTGCTGCGAGTTTGATGTTGACACCTTAAGCCCCACATACCGCCTGCTTATCGGTGTGCCGGGCCGTTCAAACGCCTTTGCAATTTCACAGCGCTTGGGCATGGACCCAAAGGTTGTTGAAAATGCCAGGTCGATAGTGGGCTCAAACAACCGTGATTTTGAGGCGGTTCTTGAAAAACTTGAAAAAACAAGACAGGCTCTTGACGAGGAGAAGAAGAAAGCCGAGCTTGCAACTGCAAGCGCTAAAAAAATGCAGGCAAAGGCTCAGTCTGAAAAGGATAAAATAAACGTTCTCCGTGAAAAGGAACTCGACAAGGCAAAGCGCCAGGCAGAAAAGCTGATAGACAGTGCAAAGCGCCAGTCTGCCGAGTTTTTGCTTGAGCTCGAAAAGCTTAAAAAAGAGCATAACAGCACCAACGCAATGGAAATTGCAAGAAAAACCAGGCGTGTTATTAAATCACAGCTGGGAGAAATGGACGATTTAATCAACCCCAGGGAGATTGCCGAAAATTGGGACGACGATTACAAGCTGCCCCGTGAGCCAAAGGTTGGCGATGCGGTAATCATACGCAATATAGGCGAGGGCGAAATTGTTGAAATAGGCAACAACAATATTCTTGTTAAATCGGGCTTGCTTAAAACAAGGGTTAAGCTTTCGGATATTATGCTGACGGAAAAGAAGAAAAAGGATGTTAAGCCCCAGCGTAATTTGTACCGCACATCATCAAGGGCCGATGCAGATGTTAAAACCGAAATTGATATGCGTGGGCAAACCGTTGACGAGGCGATTGCAAATTTGCAGCTGTTTATTGATAAATGCGTTTTAAACGGAATAAGCGAAATTTGCATTATCCATGGCAAGGGCACAGGCGCCCTTCGTTCAGCGGTGCAGGAGGAGTTAAAGCACCACCCTAACATTGCCGAATACCGCCTTGGCAAATACGGCGAAGGCGAAAACGGCGTTACAATTGCAAAATTAAAGTAATGCAATACGAACCGATAAACATTATTAATATAATGTTGTCGGTTCTTTTGTTAAAAATGGTAACAAAATTATTTTTGCTATTGACAATGGGGTGGGGTTTATGTATAATAGTCAAGCACTGTAAAGATGAAATGCTTTACAAAGCAAATTGCTTTACAGCACTGTGAAAGGAGAGATTTTTGTGGCTAAAAATTTAGAAGTTGCTTATTTGCTTGATTTTTACGGCGAAATGCTCACAAACAAGCAGCGTGACTTTATAGATTTGTATTATAACGAAGATCTTTCACTTTCTGAAATAGCGGAAAACGAGGGCATTACCCGTCAGGGTGTGCGTGACGCTATTAAAAGAGCAGAGGTTCAGCTTTTTGATATGGAGGCAAAGCTTGGCTTGGCTGCAAGGTTTGCCGATTTGGAAAAAAATCTTAACGACATTAAGGCTTGTGCAGACAGAATTTATAATTACAACCTTGACCACAGCCTTTCCCGTGAGATTAACGATAATATCGTTAAAATAAAATCAATAGCCGAATATCTCGGTAAGGAGTGATCACTTGGCATTTGAAGGACTTAGTGAGCGCCTTGAAAATTCGTTTAAAAAGCTTCGTGCCAAGGGAAAATTAACCGAGGCAGATGTTAAGGAGGCAATGCGTGAGGTTCGCCTTGCACTTCTTGAGGCTGATGTTAACTATAAGGTTGCAAGGGAGTTTACCAAAAAGGTAACCGAGCGTGCAATCGGCGCCGATGTTATGGAATCCTTAACACCGGGTCAAATGGTTATCAAAATTGTTAACGAGGAGCTTACAGAGCTTATGGGCGGCAACGAGGCAAGGCTTGCCATTGCTAACCATCCGCCGACAATTGTTATGATGTGCGGCTTGCAGGGCAGTGGTAAAACCACTCATTCCGCAAAGCTTGCTTTAAAACTTAAAAAGGAAGGCCACAGACCTCTTCTTGTTGCCTGCGACGTTTACAGACCCGCAGCAATTAAGCAGTTGCAGGTTGTGGGCGAACAAATCGGTGTTCCCGTTTTTGAAATGGGCACTGAAAACCCTGTTAAAATTGCCGAAGAGGCATTAAAATATGCAAAGGATTACGGCCACGATTATGTGTTCCTTGACACGGCAGGCCGCTTGCATGTTGACGAGGAGCTTATGACGGAGCTTAAAAACATAAGGGCTACCGTTCATCCTCACGAAATTTTGCTTGTTATTGATGCAATGACAGGTCAGGACGCAGTAAATGTTGCAAAAAGCTTTAACGAAACCCTGGGTATTGACGGCGTTATTCTTACAAAACTTGACGGCGACACCCGTGGCGGTGCGGCATTATCTGTAAGGGCTGTTACCGGAAAGCCTATTAAATTTGTGGGCACCGGCGAAAAGCTTGACAATCTTGAAACCTTCCACCCAAGCAGAATGGCCTCCCGTATTCTCGGTATGGGCGATGTGCTTTCATTTATCGAAAAGGCAGAGCTTGCACTTGATGAAAAGAAGGCCGCAGAGCTTGAAAAGAAACTTGCAAAAAACAAGTTTGACTTTAACGATTTGCTTGACCAATTTGAGCAGATTGAGCGCATGGGCTCCATTAAGGATACCATTAAGCTTATTCCGGGCATAGGTAAGCAAATTAAGGATGAGGATATTGACGAAAAGGCTTTCGGTCGTTTCAGAGCAATTATTTACTCAATGACAAACGAGGAAAGAGAAAAGCCCGAAATCATTAACCCCTCAAGAAAAAGAAGAATTGCTAAGGGCTGCGGCATGCAGGTTGAGGATGTTAACAAACTTCTTGCTCAGTTTAAGCAAATGCAAAAAATGATGAAGCAGTTCGGCGGCAAGGGCGGCCCGAAAATGAGCAAGAAAATGCGCCGAATGATGCAGCAAAACCCTGAAATGGCAGAAAAGCTTATGGGCAATGTTAAGGGCCAAAATGGTCAAAATCCGTTCGGACTTTAAACAGTATTAATCCAATAATTAATTGGTTGATAATTATATTCAAATATATTTTACGGAGGTAACTAAAAATGGCAGTAAAAATCAGACTTCGCAGAATGGGTGCAAAAAGAGCTCCTTTCTATCGTGTAGTAGTAGCAGATTCAAGATATCCTCGTGACGGTCGTTTCATTGAGGAAATCGGCACATACAACACAATGGTTGACCCGGCTGAAATTAAGATTGACGCTGAAAAGGCAAAGAAGTGGATTGCAAACGGTGCTCAGCCTACTGATACAGTTAAGAGCATTCTTAAAAAAGAAGGCATCCTTTAATTTCAAGTTGCTGAAAGCAAGAAATAAATAGGAGGTGTTTTCTTTGGAGGAATTGTTGATATCCATCACTAAGGGCTTGGTTGACAACCCTGATGATGTTTCAATTGATGTTGACGAGCCTAACGAAGAGGGAGTAATTGTTTACCACCTTCATGTTGCTGATGGCGATATGGGCAGAGTAATCGGAAAGCAGGGCAGAATTGCCAAGGCTATCCGTGTTGTAATGCGTGCCGCTGCAACTCGCAGAGATGCAAAAATATCAGTTGAAATTGATTAATAAGCAATAAAAAAGATGGCCTGATGGTCATCTTTTTTTATGCCCGCCGCTGTCAAAATATTATTTTTGAATAAAATATAATACATACCATAGATTGATTATTTTTTGTAACTATGGTATTATTTTCTTAGCATATCCCTAAATATGTTGAATTGGAGAAATATTTATGTTTAAAAAGAGATTATCGTTATTGCTTTCGCTGGTGCTTTGCTTTACGGCGCTGCTGTCAATGCCTTTTAGCGCACAGGCGGCAACAAAACTTACGCTGTCAGGCAGCTCAACCGCTTATGTGGGCTGCACAAGCACCCTAACTGTTAAGGTTAATAACAAAAAAGTGTCTGCATCAAAATGCAACTTTTCATCAAGCAACAGGTCGGTTGCAACGGTTTCAAACTCAGGTGTGGTAACTGCCGCAAAAAAAGGCAGCACTACAATTACAGCCAAGCTTAAATCCAACGGCAAGGTGTATGCAAAATTTAAAATAACAGTTAAATCAAACACATTAAAAACGCCACTTAAAACCATAAGCTTTGCAAAGGGTTGCAGCAACACCCTTGTTATTTATAACGGCTCAAAGCGGGTTTACGGCGGCGATGTTACCTTTTCGTCAAGCGATAAAACCGTTGCCACGGTCAGCTCCGGCGGCGTGGTCAGTGCAAAGGCAAAGGGCAGTGCGGTTATTAAGGTTTCCTCAAAAAAATCAAAGGGAATGTATATCAGCATTAAAATTAATGTGCGTGATACCAAAAGCTTTGTGCTTACCCCAACCAGCACGCCCCTAAACGGCAGCTTTATAAACTATTCCGGCTATAACAGCACTACTAAAATGTATTATACAATCCGCTCTTATCTTGAATATTTTGAAAAGCACCCGGGCTGCACATTAACCTTCAGAGCAGGGCAATATAATGTTTGCAATGTTTTGTATATTCCAAGCAATACAACCATCAGGCTGCTTGACGGAACTACAATAAAGAAAATTTATGATACCAAAAGCTCTGCAATTTCAGCAAGCGCCACATTGGTTGCCTTTTGTGCTCCCTCAAAGGCTGCGGTTTCAGGCGCATACAGCAAATATAACGGTGTGCACAATTCAAAGCTTATAGGTTATGGTAATGCCAAAATTGATATGGCAGGTCAGCCTGCAAGCAAGCTGTGCTGTGCCGTGGTTATGTGCCACAACAAGTCAATTTCAATAGAGGGTATCGCCTTTTCTAACATAAGCTACGGCCATTTTATTGAAATGGACGCATCAAAGGATGTTAAGGTAAATAATTGCAGTTTTTCAAACCATTCCGACCCTAACAAAAAATCTGCAGGGGAGTGCATTAATTTGGATACTCCCGATAAAAACACCGGGGGCTTTACACAAACCTGGACCTCCTACGATTGCACCGCAAATTATAATGTAAGCATTACAAATTGCAACTTTAATAAGGTTCAAAGGGCAATCGGCACCCACCAATATTCGGAAAATCAATACCACACCAATGTAACAATTGATAATTGCAGTATTAACGAATGTATGTACGGCGGTATCTATATGATGAATTGGAAAAATGCCGTTATTACAAACAATACATTTAACGGTGTGGGCAAGGATACCAAGGGTAATGTTATTAACCCGGATTATCTGCAATCAAACAGGGTGCTGTTTATGGCAGGCTGTTCAACCGTTAATATCAGCGGCAACAGCTTTTCAAACTGTTATCAAGTAGGGGCAATTTCAAGCCATCAGGCAAACGGCTACGAGCCTATTTACAATCAACTCACAGATGATGAGCTTTACACAATGTGTTACACCAACACCTGCGGCGAAAATGTTGATTTGGCATGCTTTAAGGCCTACCAAAATTGGGACGGCAATTCGGCGGCATACAGAGTGTTTAATATATCTTAAGGCAAAGAAAGCGAAATTATATGGAAAAATATTTGGAATTGGGACGGGTTAATAACACCCACGGCTTAAAGGGCGAGGTTAAGGTTGCCCTTTGGTGCGATTCGATAGATTTTGTAAAGCAACTTAAAAATGTGTATTTGGATAACAGGGGAGAGAAAAGCCTTACCCTTGTTTCGGCAAGAGCACAGAAAAATGCAGGCATTTTAAGGTTTAGTGAAATAAATACAATTGAGCAGGCTGAGGAGCTGAAGGGTAAAATCCTTTATTGCGACCGCAGCGAGGCGAAAATTGACGAAAATTCCTATTTTCTTGCGGATGTTATAGGCTGCTATGTGGTCGATGTTGACACCGAGGAGGAGTACGGCAAAATAGTTGATGTGCAAAATTACGGCTCCTGCGATATTTACGATGTTGAATCCTGGGGTAAGCACACCCTTATCCCTGCAATTGACGAGATTGTTAAGGAGGTTAATACCGAATATCAGGTGGTTAGAATTAAGCCCATGAAAGGATTATTTGATGAGGATTGATATATTAACATTGTTCCCCGATATGTGCAACGGCGTTTTGGGCGAAAGCATTATAGGCAGGGCAAGAGCCGCAGGGAAGGTAGAAATAAATTCGGTGGATATCCGCAATTATACCAAGGATAAACACCGCAGGGTTGACGATAAGCCCTACGGCGGCGGAATGGGTATGATTATGCAGGCGGAACCCATTTTTCAGTGCTACAATGCGCTGTGTGATGAAATCGGCAAAAAACCCCACCTTTTATACATGACCCCACAGGGCAAAACCCTTACACAGGATAAGGTAAAGGAGCTTGCTGGTTATGAAAACCTTGCAATTTTATGCGGCCATTATGAGGGTATAGATGAAAGGGTTATTGAAGAACTTGAGCCTGAGGAAATTTCAATCGGCGACTATGTTTTAACAGGGGGCGAGCTGCCTGCTCTTATAATTGCCGACAGTGTTTCAAGAATGTTGGATGGGGTTTTATCCAATAACGAATGTTTTGAGGAGGAAAGCCATTACAACTCCCTGCTTGAATATCCGCAATACACTCATCCCGGAGAATGGCACGGTAAAAAGGTACCCGAGGTGCTGCTAAGCGGTCATCATTTAAATGTTGAAAAATGGCGAAGGGAGCAGTCGCTGAAACGCACCTATGAGCGCCGACCGGATATGCTGGAAAGAGCTCAGCTTACAGAAGCCGACAAAAAGTTCCTGCGTTCCGTATATACCAAGTAGCTTTGTGATATTTTTATGTTAAACTTGCACAAAGATGTGCAAAATAATTGTGCAATAATTTATTACATATACGAACTTTTTGAAAGTTCGTTGACGATATTAAATTTAGTGATATAATAATAATGTATGAGTGATATATATAATTACGTTTGTGATATATTATTACATTTTTGTGTTGAGAGGTATAGAAAATGTTTGTAAAAGATGTAACAGTAGAAAATCAAGTAGGTCTTCATGCCCGTCCGGCAACCTTTTTTATCCAAAAGGCTAATGAGTTTAAGTCATCAATTTGGGTTGAAAAGGAAGAAAGAAGAGTTAACGCAAAGTCACTTTTAGGTGTTCTTTCACTTGGTATTATGGGCGGAACAGATATTCGCATTATTGCTGACGGCTCTGACGAGGAAGAGGCTGTTGAAGGCCTTGTTGCTCTTGTAAAGAGCGGCTTTAACGAGTAATTGTAATAAAAAGCATAGTAACAGGAGGCATTCTTTAAAGAATGCCTCCTGTTTTTTGTTTTATTCTGTTGTGAGCATCCCTTGTAAAGGGAGGGGGACCACGCTTTGCGTGGTGGAGAAATTTTCAATCAAAAACCCCTTATAATCCCTCAGTCAAACCTAGCGGTTTGCCAGCTCCCTTTGCAAGGGAGCCAAAGCGGTAAATAATTATTTAATCCTGCTTTTTATTTCATCGGTAATTTTATTAAGGCTTTTGACTGTTGTGAGCCCCAACTCAATTGTGGTTATATTGCCGTTTTTAAAATATACGATAATGTGCGAATATCTGTCAACAAAGCCTTTTTTAAAGCTTGCGCTTACATCCTTTGAGCTTTCAATTTTTTCAATTTTGCTGTATTCAAAAACATTGTTACTGTCAATTGCCGTAAATTCAAACTGCTTATCGTTAAACTTAACGCCTGACGAAAAAACCTCCTTGCTTGTGAGAACGGCAATTACCGCAGAAATAATTGTAATTATTAAAAATGCAATGTTAATCGTGCTGACTTCGGTCATAATTTTATTATAGGCAGTTACCATAAACGCCGCCACAAAAATATCAAACAGCAGCGCCATTGCGTATGAAAACGGCGAAATAATGCGAATGAATTTATTTTCCATCAGTACCTTTTCTCCTTGAATTTTTTTATTATCGGGCATTGCTCAACCTGAAATTCACGGCCGTTTAGGTATTCCAATATCCCGGCAGGGGTTTTAAAGTCGAAACGCAGCTTGTAGGAATAAAGCTGCTGCTTAAACCTGCCGTGAACGGAGCCGTATTTGCCGTCACCCACAAGAGGATGACCTATTGACGCAAGGTGCGCTCTGATTTGGTGCGTTCTGCCTGTGAGCAGGTCAACCTCCACAAGGCTTACATCCGGGTAATAATCCAAAACTGTGTATCTGGTAATAATTTTTTTTGCACCCGGGGCTTCGGTGTCCGAAACCTTAACCATATTTTTGCGCTCGTCCTTGGTAAGGTAGCCCTCAATGGTTCTGCCGTCATCATTAAATTTGCCCTCGCACACGGTAAGATATTTTTTCTCTATCTCACGGTCCTTAATTTTTTGATTTAATATTTTCAGCGCCTGATAATTTTTTGCGCCTATTACAATTCCGCCGGTGTTGCGGTCTATTCTGTTGGCAAGTGCCGGCACAAATGCATTTTCCTCTTCAGGGCACCATTCCTTTTTTTCGTAAAGATAGCGCTTTAGCGAGGCAATAAGGGTGTTAACATACTCCTTGCCGTCAGGGTGGCAAAGCTCCCCCTGGCTTTTATCCAGCAAAATTATGTTTTCGTCCTCATAAATTATTTTTAAGCCTTTGGGCGCATTTAAAAAGTCGTAATGCTTTTTCTTTTCCACAAGCATATCGTCGTTAATGTAAAGTTCTATAACATCCCCCTCGTTAACAATTTGCTCGGGGGTGCACCGTTTTCTGTTAATTTTAATATTCTTTTTTCTGATTTGCTTAAACATCATTGATTTTGGCAGTGTTTCAAAGGTTTTAAGCAGTAATTTATCGAGCCTTTGGCCTGCGTCGTTCGCTTTTATAATTATTGTTTTCATATTTGCCATTATATATTAATAACACAGCCTTGTCAAAAGATTAATTAAATTGTTGAAATATCTATATCAGTGATGTATAATATGTTGATTAACGATTTTTAAGGAAAATATTTGTATGGACCATTTTGAACTTGTCAGTAAATTTAAGCCCACAGGCGACCAGCCGCAGGCTATTGAGGCGTTGGCTGAAGGCGTTTTAAGAGGGGATAAGGAGCAAACCCTGATGGGTGTTACAGGCTCGGGCAAAACCTTTACAATGGCAAACATTATTCAAAAGGTTAACAGGCCTACCCTTGTTTTGGCACACAACAAAACCCTTGCGGCGCAGCTTTGCTCTGAATTTAAGGAGTTTTTCCCTAATAACGCAGTGGAATATTTTGTGTCCTACTACGATTATTACCAGCCGGAGGCTTATGTTCCCACAACGGATACCTATATTGAAAAGGATTCCGCAATAAATGACGAGATTGATAAGCTCCGCCACAGCGCAACCGCCGCCCTGTCGGAAAGGCGTGATGTTATTATTGTTGCGTCGGTTTCCTGCATTTACTCAATCGGCGACCCTATTGATTACAAAAATATGGTTATCTCCGTTCGTGAGGGTATGCAAAAGGATAGGGACGAAATTATTGCAAAGCTTGTGGAAATACAGTACGAGCGCAACGATGTTAATTTTGTTCGTAACAAATTCAGGGTGCGTGGCGATACCCTTGAGATTTTCCCCGCAGGCAGCAGCGGCTCTGCCATAAGACTTGAATTTTTTGGGGATGAGATTGACAGAATATGCGAGATTAACCCCCTTACCGGCAAGGTTGAGGGCGTGCTTAGCCATGTGAGCATTTATCCTGCCAGCCACTATGTTGTCAGCCAGCAAAAGCTTAAGCAGGCCTTGAACGAAATATATAACGAGATGACAGAGCGTGTTGCCTATTTTGAGGAAAAGGGCAAGCTGCTGGAGGCTCAGCGCATTAAAGAGCGCACCATGAACGATATTGAAATGCTGCAGGAAACAGGCTTTTGCAAGGGAATAGAAAACTATTCACGCATTATGTCGCAGCGCAAGCCCGGGGAGGCGCCCTTTACTTTGATTGATTACTTCCCCGATGATTTTTTGCTTTTTGTTGACGAAAGCCATGTTATGCTGCCCCAGGTTAGGGGAATGTACGGCGGCGACCATTCACGCAAACAGAGCCTTATAGAATACGGCTTCAGGCTTCCCTCTGCATTTGACAACAGACCCCTTACATTTGATGAATTTTATAAAAAAATAAACCAGGTTATTTTTACCTCTGCAACACCCGGAGAGTTTGAAAAGGAAAAATCAACCCAAATTGTTGAGCAGGTAATAAGACCCACAGGTTTGCTTGACCCCAACATTACCGTTAAGCCCACCGAAGACCAAATGGACGATTTGGTTTCTGAAATTAATATCAGAATTGAGCGTGGCGAGCGTGTGCTTGTTACCACCCTAACCAAAAAAATGGCGGAGGATTTAACCGCTTATTTTGAGGGCTTTGACATTAAGGTAAGGTATATGCACCACGATGTTGACACCATTGAGCGCATGGAAATTATCCGTGATCTGCGCCTTGGGGGCTTTGATGTTTTGGTTGGCATTAACCTGCTGCGTGAGGGCCTTGACATACCCGAGGTTTCGCTGGTTGCTATTTTGGATGCGGATAAGGAGGGCTTCCTCCGTTCTGAAACCTCGCTTGTTCAAACAATCGGCAGGGCTGCCCGTAATGAAAACGGAGAGGTTATTATGTATGCCGACAGCGTTACCCCGTCAATGGAAAGGGCGATTACCGAAACTATACGCCGCCGTGGAATACAGGAGGCGTATAACAAGGAGCACGGCATTACCCCTACAACCATTAAAAAAGATGTTCGTGATGTTATCGAAATTACCACAAAGGAAAGCTTTGACAGCCACAACAAGCGCATGACAAAGCGTGAAAGAACAGTGATGATAGAAAAACTGACCCGAGAGATGAAGGAAGCTGCAAAAATGCTTGAATTTGAGCATGCGGCATTCATAAGAGATAAAATTAAGGAGCTTCAAGAGGAGTAGAATGAACAAAAACATAATTGTTAAGGGTGCAAGAGAGCACAATCTTAAAAATATTGATATTGAAATACCCAGGGACAAGCTTGTGGTGTTTACCGGCCTTTCAGGCTCGGGCAAATCCTCGTTGGCCTTTGATACTATTTATGCCGAGGGTCAGCGCAGGTATGTTGAATCGCTTTCATCATACGCAAGAATGTTTTTGGGCCAAATGGATAAGCCTGATGTGGATTATATCGAGGGACTTTCCCCGGCAATTTCCATTGACCAAAAAACCACAAGCAAAAATCCACGCTCAACGGTGGGCACAGTAACCGAAATTTATGATTATCTCCGCCTGCTTTGGGCAAGAATAGGAATACCTCATTGTCCTGTTTGCGGCAGAGAAATTACCTCGCAAACCGTTGACCAAATTGTTGACAAGCTTTTGGTTTTGCCCGAGCGCACCAAAATTCAAATAATGGCGCCTGTTGCAAGGGGCAAAAAGGGCGAATTTGTTAAAGAGCTTGACGATATTCGCAGCCAGGGCTATGTTCGTGCGAGAATTGACGGCGAAATTGTTGACCTTTCTGAGGATATTAAGCTTAAGAAAAACAACAAGCACAACATTGAGGTTGTTGTTGACCGCCTTGTGATTAAGCCGGATATTAAATCAAGGCTTGCTGACAGTATTGAGGCGGCAACGGTTTTGGCAGACGGCGTTGTTCTTGTGGATATTGTAGGTGACAGGGAAGAGCTTTTCAGCCTTAATTATGCCTGCCCGGAGCATGGCGTTTCCATTGAAGAAATGAGCCCTCGTATGTTTTCCTTTAACAACCCCTTCGGCGCCTGCCCAAAGTGCGACGGCTTGGGCGTGTTTAAAGAAATTGACGAAAATCTTATTATTACCGACAGAAAGCTTTCAATTAACCAAGGTGCAATAAAGGCCAGCGGCTGGAATGTTGCCGACGGCGGCTCAATTGCAAGAATGTATATGGAGGCGTTGGCGGAGGAATACAATTTTTCACTTGATATGCCTGTTGAAATGCTCAGCGAGGACTCACTGCGTGCAATCCTTTACGGAACAAACGGCAAAAAAATCAAAATGAAAAGGGTTACCTCCTACGGCTCGGGAACATATATGAACGATTTTGAGGGTATAATTAATAACCTTAAGCGCAGATATCGTGAAAGCACCTCGGATTGGTCAAGGGCCGAAATAGAAACCGTAATGCGTGACTGCAAGTGTGGCGCATGTAAAGGCGCAAGGCTTAAGCCGGAACCCCTTGCGGTAACCGTTGGCGGTAAAAATATTTACGAATTTACCCAAATGTCAATCAGCGACGAGCTTGATTTTATTGAAAATCTTAAGCTTACTGAAAAAGAACACATGATTGGCGACCTGGTGGTTAGGGAAATTAAGGAGCGCTTAACCTTCTTAAACTCCGTTGGCCTCAACTACCTTTCCCTTTCAAGAGAAAGCGGAACTCTTTCCGGCGGAGAGTCCCAGAGAATCAGGCTTGCAACCCAAATCGGTTCCTCGCTTATGGGAGTTTTGTATATTCTTGACGAGCCGTCAATCGGCTTGCACCAAAGAGATAATGAAAAGCTCTTGGCAACGCTGCGCCATTTGCGTGATTTGGGCAACACCCTTATTGTTGTTGAGCATGATGAGGACACCATGCGCAGCGCCGATTATCTTGTTGATATAGGCCCCGGAGCAGGTATTCACGGCGGACAGCTTATTGCCGCAGGCACACCCCAAGAGGTAATGGCTTGCGAAAATTCAATTACAGGTCAATATTTAAGCGGCAAGCGCTCAATACCCGTTCCGGACAGCAGACGCAAGGGCAACGGCAAAAAAATTACAATTTTAGGCGCTGCCGAAAACAACCTTAAGCATATTGATGTGGAAATACCCCTTGGAAAATTTGTAGCGGTTACAGGCGTTTCAGGCTCGGGTAAATCATCGCTGGTTAATGAAATTTTGTTCAAAAACCTTGCCAACAGGCTTAATCATGCCAAAAAGCACCCCGGCAAATTCGATTCTATGAAGGGGCTTGACGCCTTAGATAAGGTAATTGACATTGACCAATCGCCCATTGGCAGAACCCCCCGTTCAAACCCTGCAACATACACAGGCGTTTTTAACGATATAAGGGATTTGTTTGCCAACACAACCGAGGCAAAAAAGCGTGGCTTTAAGCAAAATCGCTTTTCGTTTAATGTTAAGGGCGGCCGCTGCGAGGCTTGCCAGGGCGACGGTATTGTTAAAATAGAAATGCATTTTCTTGCAGATGTTTATGTGCCATGCGAGGTTTGCGGTGGAAAGCGTTATAACAGGGAAACTCTTGAGGTTAAGTTTAAGGGCAAAACCATTTATGATGTTTTGGAAATGACCGTTGACGAGGCGCTGAAATTTTTTGAATCACACAATAAAATCGCAAGAAAACTTAAAACTCTTTCTGATGTTGGCTTGGGCTATGTAAAACTGGGTCAATCCGCCACTACACTTTCGGGCGGCGAGGCACAAAGGGTAAAGCTTGCAACCGAGCTTGCACGCAGGTCAACAGGCAAAACAATTTACATTCTTGACGAGCCCACAACAGGCCTGCACACAGCAGATGTTGCAAACCTTTTGAAGGTGCTTAACGCACTTGTTGATACAGGCAATACAGTTTTGGTTATTGAGCACAATTTGGATGTGATCAAATGTGCCGACCATATTATTGACCTTGGCCCCGAGGGCGGAACAGGCGGCGGTCAAATTGTTGCCTGCGGCACTCCCGAGGAGGTTGCAAGGGTTAAAAAATCATACACAGGTCAATATTTAAAGAAAATGCTTTAGTAGCATTGTATTAAAACTTTTTAAAGCATATTTCAAAGCTACACCTTGTTTGACTACAACAAGGATCGGAATTTTTATAAATATTTGTAGTCGGAAGGGTTATGGGATTTATTATGAGCAATCTTATTATCGGACAATCGGGCGGCCCCACCGCCGTTATCAATTCAAGCCTTGCAGGCGCCATTGATTTTTCATTTTCAAGCGGCAAGGTTGGCACCGTTTACGGCATGCTTAACGGTGTTGAGGGCTTGCTGGAGGAAAATATAATCAATTTAAGCAATATGTTTGAAAGTATGCCCTATGAGCTTAATAGGCTTAAACTTACACCGGCAATGTTTTTGGGCTCATGCAGGTATAAACTTTCCGGCGACAGGGAGGAAATGAAAAAAATAGTTGATATTCTTAAAAAGTACGACATTGGCTATTTTGTTTATATCGGCGGTAACGATTCAATGGATACGGTTAAAAAGCTTTCAGATTTTACCATTGAAAACGGCATTGATATTAAGGTTGTAGGCGTGCCCAAAACTATTGATAACGATTTAAACGGCATTGACCATTCTCCCGGATTCGGTTCTGCCGCAAAGTATATTGCCTCCTGCGTTCGTGAAGTTGCATACGACACCAGCATTTACAGCATTAAGAGCGTGCATATTATTGAGGCAATGGGCAGAAATGCAGGCTGGCTTACTGCTGCCTCTGCGCTGGCAAGGCAGGAGGATATGGTGGCTCCCCACTTGATTTATCTGCCTGAAATTCCGTTTTCCGTTGAGCAATTTGTCAGCGATGTTAAGAAAAAGCTGGAGCAATATAACTCAATTATAGTTGTTGTAAGCGAGGGAATTAAGGATAAGGAGGGCAACTATATCAGTTCCCAAAACGAAAAAACCGATTTCTTCGGCCATGCACAATTAAGCGGCACAGGCGAGTATTTGAAAACAGTTATAGAAAATGAAATCGGCTGCAAGGTTCGCTCCCTTGAGCCAAGCGTAATTCAGCGCAGTGCAGGCCATATTTCCTCTTTAACGGATGTTGAGGAGGCGTATAATCTGGGCGAGGTGGCTGTTAATGCGGCACTTCACGGCAAAAGCGGCGTTTTTTCAACAATTCGCAGAATTTCAGACAGACCATACAGCATTGAATACGGAACAGAGGATGTTGCCGTTGTTGCAAATATTGAAAAGCGTGTGCCCCGCAGTTGGATAAACCAGGAGGGCAACGATGTAACCCAAGAAATGATAGATTATATCAGACCGCTTATTGAGGGCGTTGTTCAAACCCCTTACAGAAACGGCCTGCCGGATTATATTGATATTCGCCACCTTGATGTTAAAAAGCAAAGATATAAGGACTAAAACCATTCCCAAGACCGTATGCTCAGCAGAGCATGTCTTGGGATATTTTTTATTACAATTGTGTAACCTTTATTGCTAATGCAGGTTGTTTTTGATATTATTATAAAGATAAAAATGTCTGATTATGTCGTTTTGTGAAAGGAGAAAAATATGGACAGAAAAGTAGTTATTTTTGATCATCCTCTTATTCAGCACAAGCTTAGCATTCTTCGTTCAACTGAAACAAGCACCAAGGATTTCAGGGAGCTTGTTAACGAAATTGCAATGCTTATGACATTTGAGGCGACAAGGGACCTTCCCACCGAGGAAATTGATGTTCAAACCCCTTGCGGCGTTGCACATTGCAAGCATCTTTCAGGCAGAAAACTTGCTTTTGTTCCCATTCTTCGTGCAGGCTTGGGAATGGTTGACGGCTGTGTTAGATTGATTCCGTCTGCTCGTATCGGTCATATCGGCCTTTACAGAGATGAAACCACCCACACCCCTGTTGAATATTATTGCAAGCTCCCCAAGGATATCGAGGAGAGAGATGTTTATGTTGTTGACCCAATGCTTGCAACAGGCGGCTCGGCAGTTGACGCTATCTCTCAGATTAAGCTTCGTAACCCAAGAAAAATAGTGTTTATGTGCATTATTGCGGCTCCTGAAGGATTAGAGGTTCTTAAAAAGGCTCATCCCGATGTTGATATTTATTGCGCAGCACTTGACGAAAAGCTTAATGACGATTGCTACATTATCCCCGGCCTTGGCGACGCAGGCGACAGAATTTTCGGCACGAAATAATTGCCAAATCTTTGTTTATAACTTTTGTTTATAATAAATTGAAGGAGAAATATTATGGCTAAAGAAAAAATCAAAATCGGCCAAGACGGCATTTATGACGCACGCCAGCTGGGTGCGCCGAAAATGGTTGTTCTTGGCTTCCAACACATGTTCGCAATGTTTGGCGCAACAGTAACGGTTCCTCTTTTAACAGGCCTTTCAATTTCAACAACATTGTTGTTTGCAGGCTTGGGAACTCTTCTGTTCCACTTGCTTACAAAGTTTAAGGTTCCTGCATTCCTCGGCTCGTCATTTGCATTCCTTGGCGGCTACTTTGCAGTTAAGGGCATGGCTCCCGACGGAACAGACCCTAACGCAATGCTTCCTTACGCCTGCATTGGCGTAGCGTGTGCAGGCCTTTTGTACCTTGTTCTTTCCGCACTTATCAAGCTTGTGGGCATTAACAAGGTTATGCGCCTTTTCCCACCTGTTGTAACAGGCCCAATCATCATTGCAATCGGCCTTGGCCTTGCACCTTCGGCAGTTACAAACTGCTCCACAAACTGGATTCTTGCTGTTGTTGCACTTGTTCTTGTAATCATTTTCAACATTTTCGGTAAGGGTATGGTTAAAATCGTTCCAATACTTTTGGGCATTATCGGCTCATACCTTGTAGCTGTTCTTGTTGGTAATGTTGGCGGCGTTGAAAGCTTTGCTATTGATTTTAGCGGAGTTAAAGAGGCTGCATGGATAGGCAACCCGATTGAATGGTCGTCAACAGTATTCGGCGGCGTTCACGACAAGGGCCTTGCAACATCCGCAATCATTGCTATTGTGCCTATCGCAGTTGCAACAATGATGGAGCATATCGGCGATATTTCAGCTATCAGCTCAACCACAAACAGAAACTTTATTCAAGACCCCGGCCTTGACAGAACACTCCTTGGCGACGGCCTTGCAACAACACTTGCGTCACTTTTCGGCGCACCTGCAAACACTACATACGGCGAAAACACCGGCGTACTTGCACTTTCAAAGGTTTATGACCCAAGAGTAGTAAGAATTGCAGCTTATTTTGCAGTTGTATTTTCATTCTGCCCCAAGTTTGCCGCTGTTATCGAGTCAATCCCAACAGCTGTTGTAGGCGGTATTTCCTTTGTTCTTTACGGTATGATTTCCGCAATCGGTGTTCGTAATGTTGTTGAGGCAAAGGTTGATTTCTCAAAGGCTCGTAACACAATCGTTGCAGCCGTTATCCTTGTAATCGCACTTGGTATGAAATCATGGAACGTTCATGTTGATACCTCTGCTTTTGAAATTTCAAAGGCTGTTACAGACCTTAGCGTTGCATCAACCGACGGTATCGCATTTACAGTGGGCAAGGCTTCAATCAATATCACATCACTTGCACTGGCTTCAATTGTGGGTATTCTTGTTAACCTTATTTTCCCTGAAAAGGACTTTGACCCCGAGCAAGCATTTAAGGCTGATACAGATTCAAAGCAAATTAATCTTAAATCAGACTACGGCAAAAAGGCTGCCGAAGAAAATGCCGATTGATTGCTAAATTAAATAATAAATAAACGGCTCCCTGCTCATAATAGAGTAGGGAGCTTTTCTTGTACATAAAAAAACTAAAGGATGATTTATGTGCAGTATTATAATAAGGTCGAAATTTGCGGAATCAATACAAGCCGGCTTAAGGTTATGCCCGAAAAAGAAAAACTTGAGCTTTTAAAGCTTGCCCACAACGGCGATATGCAGGCAAGAGAAAAGCTTATCAACGGCAATTTAAGGCTTGTGCTTTCCGTGTGCCAGCGCTTTGTCAACCGTGGGGAAAATATGGATGATTTGTTTCAGGTTGGCGTTATCGGCCTTATTAAAGCAATTGATAATTTTAATCTTGATTTGGATGTGCGCTTTTCAACCTATGCCGTGCCCATGTGCATCGGCGAAATAAGGCGTTATTTGCGTGACGATAACCCGGTGCGTGTAAGCCGCTCAATGCGTGACACCGCATATAAGGCAATGCAGGTTAAGGAAATGCTGATTAATAAAAACGGCACCGAGCCCACCGTTGACGAAATCGCCCGTGAGCTTGATATGAAAACCACCGATGTTGTGCTTGCCCTTGAGGCTATTGTTGACCCGGTTTCTCTTTATGAACCGGTTTATAACGACGGCGGCGATACCATTTATGTTATGGATCAGGTGGGCGATAATAATACCGACACCGATTGGATAGACGAAATAATGATTAAGGATGAGCTTAAAAGCCTTGAACCCCGTGAAAACAGAATTTTATATATGCGTTTTATGCAGGGCAAAACCCAAATGGAGGTTGCTAAAGAGGTCGGCATATCCCAAGCCCAGGTCAGCCGCCTTGAAAAAAACGCCCTCAAACGCATAAAAGGGGAGTAAGCTGTACTCCCCTTTTATAAGATTATACGGCACTAAAATCACAAAACAACACAAGCCTCCCTTGTAAAGGGAGGGGGACCACGCCTTGCGTGGTGGAGGGATTTGTTCCGCCAAAACTCACAAATTTACTTAATCCCTCAGTCAAACCTAACGGTTTGCCGGCTCCGTTTACAATGGCGCCGGAGCCCATACATACTACTCTCAACAGCGCAAAACCGTTAACGGCACCAAATATTATTCAAGCTGGAGCAAGGCAAAGAGTGTTACAACAAAAAAATAAGCACTTAAGCAAAAAGGACAATGGTTTAAGGGGCGCACTACACAAGGAATAAATGCTCAAAAAACAAATAAACAGCGGCTTTGTAAAGAAAAGTGTGTAAGTTATTTTTCTAACTTACACACTTTATTTTACAAGGTCAACGAATTAATCAACAGCTACCGCTATATACAACAAAACCACATTTATAATTTGAGGTACCGTTTACCTTATAGCATACAAGATACATACCATCAATCTCACCAAGACACTGACAGGATTCTTTAGCATCGAGGCTACCGATTTTAGTCTTTTTTGCCGTATCGGCATAGACTGTTTCTGATGTTGAGCCGTTTTTGTATGTTTTACTTTCTGTCGGTGCTTTTTTAACACCGCCTGAGTATTTTACAAATCCAGTCTTATGTTTGTCGTTGCCGTAATTATAAACCACAATATACGAATTGCCTAACTTTCTGTAGCACTTTGCAGATGCTTTAGCTTTTATAGAGTCTGACTTTTCGGTTAAATTGCTTATTTTGTAAACAGGTTCAGCAGTAGAACCATTTTTCCATTCAATAGGCATTGGAAATTTTTTTGCTGATAAAGAAGGTGCTTTGCCATTTGAATTGATAATTGCAGTAATCATTTGAATATCTTTTTCAGTAGAAACTGATGATGATGACTTATATTCAACAAGTGTGGCAGGGATTTTAAGATTTTTATGTACCCAGCCTATTGAATAGTTAGAGGGATAGTTGTTGTTCAGTTGCTTTTCTAATCCGAGTTCCTTGTTAATAATCGTGTTAAGATTGCTATCGCCAAGTGTTTCATTCAGCCATCCATGCATATTCAGATAAAAATTAGGTTTTGTTTTAACGATAAAATCCTTTAACTTTTTTGTTTCAATTGCTCTAAAACTATCCCAATCCCTGTTCATATCAATGTGTTTCGATGTGCATCTTCCAAAGGCAGTATTGCAAGCTCGCTGATTATTTATTCCAGCAATAGTTCCATCAGGATTGGCACATGGAACGATAACAAGCTTGTAATTCTTTAGCTGGGATGTGTGATTTGCAAAATATTCAATCAGAGAGTTTGCTTCTTCAACAAGTACCCGACCGTCACGATAGTATTCATCCTCAAAACCATGAATCGCAAAATCCATAAATAATGTTTTTTTAGTAATAGTGTTATCTTTTACCAATACAAGATAGTTAGTTGCAATATATCCTGTTTTTTTATTGTTTAATACAATTTTATCCCATGTATATCCATTAGCCTTTTTAACAGCTTTTTCTATTCTGGTTACCTTTGTTCCGTTTTTTAGAGATAATACTATGCTATAAGAAGTACCAGGTCCGCTCCTTACATTAACCGAACCACTTGCTTTTATTTTACATTCTTGACTAAGTGTATTGTCGGTCTCAGAATTTGAAATGATGAATGCCTCAAGATTTCTGCCTTGTACAGATGTGCCGTATTTTACTTTTTGCACATTTTTATTATCAAGTGCAAGTTGTGTTGAATTGATATTAAGTGGAAGAGAATTATCTCTAACTGTTATATTCTGAGTTGCAGTAAGGCCGTTGTAGGTTTTTACAGTAACAGTAGTTTTGCCATTCTTTTTTCCTGTAATGAAACCATTGCTGTCAATTATTGCTATGCTTTTGTCTTTAACAGAATATGTCATCTTATAGGAATATGAGCCCTTTGAAAGAGAACATATAACTCTGTGATTATCAGCACCTTTTTGAATAACATTATTTGAATTTGTTATTTTGATGCTTGTTGGCTTTTTGCCGACAGTAATTTTGCAGTTTGCCTTTTTGTTGTTAAAGGTTACACAAGTAATTATTGCTGTACCCTCGCTTATTCCGGTAACAATTCCACTGCTATTAACAGTTGCAATTTTTGTGTTTGACGAGATGTACTTTCTTTGTTTTGAATAACCGCCCGTAACTGAAGAATTAAGATCAACACTCTTTTCTCCGATACCAATTGCTGCTGAAACTATATTAAGAGAAATACTTGTTGGTGCGCTTTTTACTGTTATATTACAGGAAGCAGTTTCATCGTTTTTTGTTTTTGCAGTAATGATTGCTGTTCCTTTCTTTTTACCCATTACATTGCCGTTTGAGTCAACTGTTGCAATTCTTTTGCTGCTGGTAGTAAATGTGATATCTGCCGGTGGGATTTTCTTTTTGTTTTGGTCTCTTACTGTAACCTGAACTTTTTCGTTTAAACCAATAGTCATATCACTCTCGGCTAAGGATATCGACTTCATTTGATTTTTAGTTGTTTCGGGCTCTGTAGTGCTTGGTATGGTAGTTGATGTATTAGATGTTGATAGTGTAGTTGTTGATGTTTCAATATTATTACTTTCTGTTATTTGTTGGGCATGGAAAACAACACTTTCCTGTGCGTATATATTGAAACTAGGTGCTGTTAGCAACAGTACCATAGTTATAAAAAGTGCTATAGTTTTATTAAATTTTTTGTTCATAGTATTACTCCTGATTAGTATTTATAAGAAAACACTTTGAGCTTTTCGTTATCAGGTGCATTGTCGTTTATATAAATACTGTAAATGCAATCATTATAAATTATTTGCGAACAATAATAATAGTTCTCATAATCAATGTTTATAATATGAGTTGAATCTTTAATTCTATCTTTTATTTCTATTTTATTATTGTCAATTTCTAATACAACAGCGCCTTGATAGTGGTAATCTTCTATCCCTTCATCATAATAATTTGCAGGAAGGGTTATTGTATTTGTGCTTTCGTCAAAACAAGGAAGATTTGTATTTGCAAAAACACCTTCATTTTCAAAAATAATGCTGTCAAGTTCTTCCATATTTTTATCAAAAAGTATGATTTCGTCTTTAAAATCATTTGCATCGTGACCAAGACTTATATAGTATTCGCCGAAAGGATACAGAAAACTGTCGTACATATCGCCTTGTCCAATGTCGATAGTATTATTCGAATACTCCTTTGCCTCGTCTTCACTTGCATATGTGAATTTGCCTTTTTTGAGATTTAATTTCATTGCAGAGGTTACATCTCTTTCAGGCTCACCGTATCGCTCACCGTTAATATACTCGTTGATATACATATAATCCTTGGTGCAGTGAATTTTTGCGGAACCGCCTAAAACAGCCTTGAGGCTTTCTGCCTGTACACCCTTTTCAACATCTATAGTGCTGATAACGGCATACTGTGCAGTTTTTGTATTTTCAAAGCAAACAATATTCTTTGATGACGCATATGTTACTTCACCATTCTGCTCAATATATGGAATGGTATAGTTTTTATCATTCGTTTCTACATTGTAGTTTGTACTTACATACAGGATATTGTCAATCATTTGTGCCCCAAAACGCTCACCGCTCTGTTTAAATTCAGTAACTAATGACGGATTTGCTTTGTCGGAAATATCATAGATTTTTATAACAGTTGAGTTGAAATCACGCTTGTATTTATAAGCAGACATAGAATTTGATACATTCATAAAAAGCACAAGTCTATTCTTATAGATGAGCAAATCACTTATTTCGTAAAAATCAGAATACTCATTCTCTATATCAGGGGCAAGATTATCAATTACTGAAACAAATTCTGATTTCTCATCCTGCGTTCTGTATATATATACCTTGTTCCTGTTGGTATCACTGTTTGAATTAAAATAAGCATAGTAAATATATTCACCGTTTGTTTTTACAATATCCGGCTTTTCTATACCTTCTTCATTCCTTACCAAAGTAGTATGAAATGCACCACAACCATCTTCGGAAACTGAAGGCTCTTTTTCAAGCTCGGTTATTTTTGAGTTAACCTCGTCATAGTTGCCGAAACCTGAAATTTTTTCCGTATTAAACACATCCGAATTTGTTGCAAAGGCAATACCTGCAATCAATATGAAGCAAGCGGCAGCAGAAATAATCGGTTTAAAGTAATTCTTTTTCTGCTCAAATTTAATCGTTTTATGCTCTTCATTTGATGAAATTTTCTGTCTTAATATCTCTTTATTAAGGCTGTCAGGCATACTTGGCTCTACACTGTCAAATTTGCCTTTTACAAAATCAAAATCTTTGTTTTTCATTTTGTGCACTCCTTTAAGATAAATAGCGTTTCATTTTTGATAAGCTTCTACTTAGCCGTTGGCGGACATTGCCTGAGGTTAGTCCTGTGATTTTTGCTACTTCCTTGCTTTTGAGCCCAACAACTACGGAAAGCAAAATGATGCTTTGATCATCCTCGCTTAAAATGCTTAATGCTTGTTTTATCTCTTCTCGTTCAAAGTTAATATCATTGTCGTATGAAATGATATTGCTGTATTCTTCAATGTCGGAATGGTTGCGCTTTGCTGCTTGCTCTTTTACGGCAGACACACAGCCATGATACAGAATTGTGTAAATCCACGATGAAAATGCTTCCGGCTTTTTTAATTTTCCGATTTGCTCATAGGCTGTAAGCATACAGTCCTGCACTACATCCTCGGCATCTTGGGTGTTACCGAGTTTATAGTATGCGTAATTAAACAACTTTGTTTTATACTTATCATACAAAGAGCAAAATGCATCAACATCGCCTGATATAGCTTTTTTAACTAAATCCTTTTCTGTCATATTCCAACCTCCTTTGACGCGTCATAAATATAGAGCATTAAAATTTAAAAATTGTTACAATTAATTTGAGATTTACGGGGGTAGACGGCTTACTTTTTGCGTTTTACAATTATAATTGCAAAAACTACGGCCGCACAGACTGCTCCTGCAATGACAGCGGGTATGAGAGCTTTGTTGCTGCCCTTATCAACATTTTCGCTGCTGTCGGTCAATGCTGTGCTTGCAGAACTGTCGGCTGTTTGCGTTACACCCTGTGTAGTAAGTTCTTTGGCCGGTTCTGAGCTTGCAGTGCCGGCTTTTGTTGTGCTTGTTATTTTTTGTGCCGTGCTTTGTTCAGTTGTTGTTTCTTTAAAACTTACAACTGCATTTATATACGGCAAGCTTTTGTCGTTGTTTGTAAGCTTTATGATAATTGTGTTACCGCTTTGAGATACGATTTTGTAATCCTTATCTTTTTGCATAAGCGGAAATTCCCATTTTGATAATGTGCCCTTGCCGTTGTATGTTATTTTTATTCCGCCCGATTTGCTGTCAGCTTCAGTAGTAATATCAAAGCTTTGCTCTCCGTTAACATAGCTGAGCGTATCTTGAGGATTTTCTCTCGGTTCCCACTGTTTTGTGGCAGCAAGGGCGGACATGCCGCCGAAACAGGTTGCCGCAGTTAACAGTATAAGTAAAACAGAAACAGTAATGGATAATGCTTTTTTCATAATTATTCTTCCTTCCCTTAAATAGATAAATTTTGTTGACAAATTCTTTATACAGCCGAATATCACAACCCTTCAATTATGCTCCTATATTTACAGAGTGAATTTTTTTAAGAATTGTTACAGCTGTATTGAATAATTTACAAAAAGCCCTGTTCCGAACAGAACAGGGCTTTGCCTAATTGTTGTGTGTTTTTATGTGTTATTCCTCTGACGATTCTTCCTCGTTGCGCTTTTTGACGATATAGTTGTGCACCTCCTCGGCGAGCTTGCCGTGGAGCTTGAACTTTGTGGAGAACACAATGAGCGAGGCTAAAATGAGTATTGGGGGAACGGCAAAGCAAATTGCGCCGATTCCCATTTTTGTTACATCGTTAACCTTGTGGGCGGAGGAGGTAATTTGCGAGTTGTAATTCATCACTGCAAGGCCGCCGAACAAAATAATTGTTTGAATGGTATAGGCCATTTTCTGCAAAAATCCCTTCATTGAGAAGGTAATTGACTCGTTCCTCTCGCCGTTTTTATATTCGCCGTAGTCAACAATATCCGCAAGGAAGGTGGTTTGCGCCACAAACATTGCGGCAATGCCGGTGGAGGAAATAATATATGCAATATCAAGTGCGATTGTGATTTTTAAAACAGGGCCGAAAATAAACATTAAAACATAGCCCGCAATTGTAGCAATGAGCGAAACCTGATAAATTCTTCTTTTGCTTATCCATTTTGACAAAATGGGTATTACCAAAAGGCCTGCAACGGAGCCAACGGCGCCGATTGTTGAAAACAGCGACTGAGCCTCGGGCTTTTCAAGAACATCGCTGAAATAATAAACCGCAGTGCCGGAGGTTAAGTACCAGCCGGCATTTGAAAGCATTGCAAAAATCATAAACACAACAAGCTGGTCGTTATGTGCGATAACAGAAAAAATCTTTTTAAGTGAAAACTTTGTTTTTTTGCCGTAAACCACGTGCTTTTCCTTTGTGAACAGCACGCAGATAACGGAAAAGAACACAAGCGCTATTGCACAAATTCCTGCCCATTTTGAAAATCCGCCTGCGCTGTAGCCTTTATCGGTGGTTTCCATACCCTTTGAAAGAATTGGGAGGATAAGAGGAGTTGCAACTGTGATTATGCCCTGACCCAAGCCGCTGAAGGTTCTTGCAACGGTTGAAACCAGGTTTCTGTCGTTAGGGTCGGCGGTAAATGAGGGAACCATGCTCCAATAGGGAATATCTGCCATTGTATTTGTCATACCCCAAAGAATATACATAACCGCAATGTAAATGTAAAGGGGTGTTCCGCTTAAGCCAAAGTTTGTGAAAAGCAAAAACAGCACAACGGCGTTGCAAACCGCACCTATAACAATCCACGGTCTGTATTTGCCGTATTTGGTTTTGGTGTTATCAACAATTGTGCCCATCATAGGGTCGTTAATACCGTCCCATATTCTTGCGATGGGGGTGAGCACAAGCAAAAAAGCCTCCTTAAGGCCGAGAACGCTTGACAGATAGTAGCTTAAAAAGGAGTAAAACATTCCGTAGCTTAAATCAAGCCCCACAGCGCCTATGCCGTAGCAAATTTTTTCACGCCAGGTTGTTTTATATTCGTTCATTATTCTTCCTCCGTAACTGTTTTAAAACAATTATAGCATATATGGCACTGTATAGTAAATTTAATAAAAGTTACAAAAATGTTACAATTTATATTGGCACAATAAATGCCTTGACAATGTGGGACAATCCCATTATAATGTAAACAAGTGGGGAGAAATCCCATAATAATTCATATAAATCCCACTAAAAGTAATACAGTTTTCAATTACCTCCATAAATTGAAACAAAAAATCCTGAAAGGAGGGGAGTCAATGGAAGGTTGTTTTGTCGGCCACAAGCCGTATAAAATCGACGCAAAGGGCAGAATTTCAATTCCTGCCAACATGCGTGCATCACTTGGCCAGGAATTTATAGTTTCTCGTGGCTTTGACAAGTGCTTGGCTCTCTATCCTGTGGATGAGTGGAATGAGTTTATACAAAAAATTTGCAGCACCGTTAACCAAAAGAAAAGAAAGCAGCTGGAATTTTACTTTTTGGCAAATGCCGAAAAAATGTCGCTTGACGGCCAAGGCAGGCTTCTTTTGAACGAGGAGCTCCGCAAGCAGGCTGACCTTTTAAATGTGAGCGAGGCTGAGGTTTTCGGTAACAACAAGCGAATTGAAATTTGGAATTGTGACCTGTTCAATCAAAAGCTTAATGAAATTGATTATCAGGAAATTGAAGATATTCTTGATGAATACGGTATTTGATTATGGAATTTGTTCATAAAAGCGTTTTGTTTGACGAGGCGGTTAAGTCGCTTAATGTTGCAAGTGATAAAATATATGTTGACGCAACGGCAGGCGGCGGCGGTCACTCCCTTGAAATATCAAAAAATGCAGGCAGGCTGATTGCCATTGACCAGGACCCTGACGCAATTAAGGTTTTGCACGAACGGCTTGACGGCATTGGCAACATAACAATTGTTCAAAACAACTTTGTTAACATTAAAAGTATTTTGCAGGAGCTGGGCATTAACGGGATAGACGGCATGCTGCTGGATTTGGGTGTCAGCTCCTTTCAGTTAGATACGGCGGAACGAGGCTTTTCCTACCACAAGGACGCTCCCTTGGATATGCGAATGAGCAAAAACGGAATGAGCGCCGCAGATGTGGTTAACACCTATTCGCAGGAGGAACTTGCAAACATTATATATAGGTATGGCGAAGATAAATTCTCACGGCGAATTGCCCAAAACATTGTTAAGGCGAGGGAAATTAAGCCTATTGAAACAACTCTTGAGCTTGTGGATATTATCAAAAGCGCCTACCCAAAGGCAAAAATGAGGGACTCCCACCCGGCAAGAAAAACCTTTCAGGCAATAAGGATTGAGGTTAACGGCGAGCTGGACAAGCTTTCACAAACCCTTGATTCTGCGCTTGATTGCTTAAACCCCGGCGGCAGGCTTTCGATTATAACCTTCCACTCCCTGGAGGACAGAATGGTTAAGGAGCGCTTTGCACTGTGGAACAACCCCTGCACATGTCCCAAGGAATTTCCTGTTTGCGTGTGCGGCAAAAAGCCCTTAGGCAAGGCTCTTAAGGCGATAGCCCCCGGCGAGGCGGAATTAAAGGAAAACCCCAGAGCACGCAGTTCAAGACTGCGCACATTTATAAAATACTAAATTAATTTACAGCATAAATAAAGGTGGTGAAAACAGTGACAAATTCAAACGATTTCAGAAGATATTCCTATTCGGCAGACCCAACATATTTAATAAGCCAATTTGATTATCAGCGTGGCAGCCAGGCGCCGAAGGTTAAGCCTGCTGCACGCCCCAAAAAAGGCTTTAAGGTGCGTGAGAACGCAAGTGTTAAAACAAAAAATGAGCTTGTTGCAGAGCAAAGGCAGTCAAGAAAAGCAATGGTTATAATCGGTGCAGTTGCTGTTGTATGCCTTATTATGGTGGGCTTGGTTATTAACTCATTGGCGGTTAAAAATCAACTTACCAAGGATATTGCAAAGCAAGAGGTTGCAATTGCAAATGCTCAAAGCGAAAATATCAGCCTTCAAAGCAGGCTTGACGCACTGGTTTCAATGAGCATGATTGATGAATACGCCGTTGACGAATTAGGCATGACAAAGGTTAAATCTAACCAAATTCAATATGTGGACGTTGACGATTTCAGGGCGCAATACCAGCAACAACTTGAAGAAAAGCAGGCGGCGGAAAGTGCCGAGGCGGCAGCAGAGGCTGATTCCGGTAATAATTGATAAAATTTAACCGTAACTATATTATGAGAGTTTGGCAAAGCCATACTCTCTAATGTGCTTTATATAGGGACAGTTGAAACTGCCGAAAAATTTCAATTATGCATAAAGAGGTGATGACATGAAGGCAGAATTTAAAAAGGATATGGGAAAGCGTATCGTAATAATGGCCTTTGTTATCGCTTTTTTATTTAGTGTTGACGGCGCAAGGCTTGCGTATCTTCAGCTTGTAAGCGGCAGCGAGCTTGCAGCCAAGGCAGAATCGCAGCAGCTGTCTGATACCGAAATACCTGCAATGCGTGGAACTATTTACGATTCAAACGGCAATGTGCTGGCACAATCCGCAACTGTTTGGGATATTTACATTGACCCATCAAACATTAAGTCGGAGGAAAAGCGTGACCTTGTTGTAAACGGCTTAAGCGATATTTTGGATTTTGACGACGAGCAGAAAAGCGAGCTTATTGAAAAATCAAAAAAAGATACAAAATATGCGGTTGTTGCAGAAAAAATTGAAAATGATATTAAAGAGGAAATATCATCGTTTATTTCGGAAAACAAGTTGGGCTCAATTATCGGCTCACAGCAGGCAACAAGAAGATATTACCCCTATGGCTCCTTTGCCTCAACGGTTTTGGGCTTTACCGGCGATGATAACCAGGGCCTTTCAGGGCTTGAAGCGTATTATGACGAGGAGCTCACAGGCACAAACGGCAGAATTATTACTGTTAAGGACGCTAATCAGAACAAGCTTCCCACCGATTATGAAACCTCAATTGACGCCATAGACGGTAATTCGCTTGTTCTTACTATCAACCAAACGATGCAATATTACCTTGAAAAAGGCCTTAAAACCACGATGGAGGAATACCAGTGCAAGGGTGCATACGGCATAGTAATGGATTGTAACACCGGCGGTGTTCTTGCCATGGCGTCGCTACCCGATTATGACCCTAACGACCCTTACACCATTACCTATGATAAAACCCTTGAAGATATAGACAAAATCGAGGATAAGGACGAACGCTCAACGGCGTTAAGCGTTGCAATTCAAAATCAGTGGCGTAACTTTACGGTTTCTGATACCTACGAGCCGGGCTCGGTATTCAAAACCTTTATTGCAAGCGCAGCTCTTGAAGAAAATGTTGTTACCCTTGACACAACATATAACTGCACAGGCTCAATCAGGGTGCAGGATCATATTATGAACTGCCACTACCACCCGGGTCACGGAACCCAAACCTTTACACAAGGCCTTGAAAATTCCTGCAACCCATTCTTTATCACCGTGGGTCAAAAACTGGGCGTTCACAACTATTTTAAATATTTTGATGCCTTTGGCTTTACACAAAAAACAGGCATTGATGTTCCCGGCGAGGCAGCACCTCAGTATTATAAGGAAGACCAATACGGCATTGTTGAGCTTTCCTCGGCGTCCTTCGGTCAAACAAACTCCTTAACACCTATTGAGGTGTGCTCAGGCCTTTGTGCAATTGCAAACGGCGGCACACTGCTTAAGCCTTATTTGGTATCTGAAATTAAAGACCAAAACGGTAATACCGTAAGCAAAAACGGCAGAACTGAAATAAGGCGTGTTATCAGCGAGGATACATCGGAAAAGGTAAGAACGATGATGAAATCCGTTGTTGATAACGGTACCGGTAAAAACGGCTATGTTGCAGGTTATAATGTTGGCGGCAAAACAGGCACATCAACAAAGCTTGCGGAATCGCAGGGCGGTAAAACAAAATATATCGTTTCCTTTGCTGCCATTGCTCCCTCTGACGACCCGCAAATAGCAATGCTTATTATCTGTGATGAGCCCAATCAAGACCTGGGCGGCGGTGCTCTTTGTGCACCGATTGCAGCAGAAATCATTGAACAGGCAATGCCTGAACTTAACATAGAACCGAAGTATACAGATGACGAGCTTGAAAAGCTTTCAACCAACACACCAAGCGTTGTTGGCAAGGACATTAAGAGCGCACAGCAAACAATTACAAACAGCGGTCTTAAGGTAAAAGTTGTAGGAAACGGCGATAAGGTATTGTCGCAAAGTCCGTCGGCGGAGGCACTTATTCCTGCGGAGGGAACAGTTGTGCTTTACACTGAAGAGGATTCAAAGCAAACCGTAAAGGTGCCTGACTTTACAGGTCTGACGGTCAGCGAGGCCAACAGCGTTGCCGCTTCGGCTAACCTTAATATTGAAATAACGGGCAACAATCTGTCTGCGGCAAACATTGTTGCTTACAGGCAATCAGTAAATGCCGAAACCGAAGTTGAGGCAGGCACGGTTGTAACAGTTGCGTTTAAAAACACCACATCTGTATTAGACTAATAATGGGGGAAATAAAATGAAGCTTTCAGAAATATTAAAGGGAATTAATATTAAAAACGAATATGAGGATAAAGAGGTGGTAGATGTTACCTCCGATTCCCGTCTTGTTGAAAAGGGCTTCCTTTTTGTGTGCATCAAGGGCGCATCCTTTGACGGCCACAGCGTTGCTCAGCAAATGCTTGACAAGGGTGCGGTTGCCGTTGTAACCCAGCATGATTTGGGCATTGAAAATCAAATTATAGTTGATGATACAAGGGCGGTTTATTCCCCGATATGCGCCAATTTCTTTAGGCGCCCTGCCGACAGCCTAAAGCTTATCGGCCTTACGGGCACAAACGGAAAAACAACCACCACATTTTTAATAAAGCAAATTCTTGAAAATGCAGGCAAAAAGGTGGGCTTAATCGGAACGGTTCAAAATATGGTGCGTGACGAAATTTATCCTGCACACTACACCACACCCGACCCCCACGAGCTGCAATCGCTTTTCAGAAAAATGGTTGACGCAGATTGCGAATACTGCGTTATGGAGGTTAGCTCACAGGCTCTTGCCCAAGGCAGGGTAGAGGGAATACACTTTCTTGTGGGCGCATTTACAAACCTTACACAGGACCATCTTGATTACCATAAAACCTGGGAAAACTATTTTAATTCAAAGCGCATTTTGTTTGAAAACTGCGATATTGCGGTTACAAATGTTGATGATAAAAACGGCTTAAAGATTGTTGAGGGTCTGTCCTGCAAGGTAATAACCTACGCAGCAGACAATATTCAGTCCGACTACACTGCAAGAAATGTTACTTTTGCATCAAACGGTGTAAAATATGAGCTTGTAGGCGACAGAATAGGCAGAGTTAACTGCCCTATTCCGGGACGATTCAGTGTTTATAACTCATTATGTGCGGCAACGGTTGCCCTTGCAATCGGCATAGATTTTGACGATGTTTTGGTGGCAATCAGCAAGTCACAAGGCGTTAAGGGAAGAATTGAGGTTGTTCCCACAGGCACCGATTATACAGTTATTATTGACTATGCTCACTCTCCCGATGGCTTGGAGAATATTATTACCTCCCTTAAAGAAATTGCACAGGGCAGAGTGGTAACCGTGTTCGGTTGCGGCGGCGACAGAGATAAAACCAAGCGCCCCAAAATGGGCAAAATTGCTGCCGAGCTTTCTGATTTTTGCGTTGTAACCTCAGATAACCCCCGTTCTGAAAATCCGTCAATGATTATTAATGATATTCTTGAGGGAATGAAGGACAGCAAAACACCTTACAAGGTTGTTGAAAACAGAAAAGAGGCAATTGCCTGGGCTATGAATAACGCACAACCCAACGATATAATTTTACTTGCAGGCAAGGGCCACGAAACCTATCAAATTTTACCTACCGGTACAATTCATTTTGACGAAAGAGAAGTAATTGCCGAGGTCCTTTCAGCCAAGGCTTAAAAAATAATTATGGAAATTTTAACCTTATCCGAAATTGCAAAGGCTTGCGGCGGCGAATGTTCGGCTGTCGCAGAAATAAACGCAGTTTGCATTGATACAAGAAAAATTACAAAGGGCTGCCTTTTCATTTGCATAAAGGGCGAACGCTTTGACGCCCATCAGTTTGCAGACGAGGCGCTTGAAAAAGGTGCGGCGGCAGTAATGATTGATGAGGATATTACCCCCTGCGGGCCCTATGTAAAGGTAAAAAACACCGCAAGCGCATTGCTCACACTGGGGGGCTATTATCGCAGCAAGTTTAACATTCCTGTTGTTGCTCTTACAGGCTCTGTGGGCAAAACCACAACAAAGGAGTTCACGCACCTTGTTGTAAATGCAAAATACAATGCAATAAAAACTCAGGGTAACCTTAATAACGAAATCGGCTTGCCCCAAATGCTGTTTCAAATTGACAACAGCGTTCAGGCGGCAGTAATAGAAATGGGTATGAACCATTTTGGCGAAATCAGCCGCTTGGTTAATGCCACAAAGCCAACAATAGGGCTTATTACAAATATCGGCGTTTCTCATATTGAAAATTTAGGTTCAAGAGAGGGTATATTAAAAGCAAAGCTTGAAATTACCCAAGGCTTACAGGAGGGCGCACCCCTTATTTTAAACGGCGACGACGATATGCTTTCAACAGTTAAGGACGATAAGCACAAAATTTATTTTTACGGCGTTAATAACGGCGATTTTAAAGCAAGCGACATTGTTGAGGAAAGCGGCAAAACAAGCTTTGTTATTAATTATTTCGGCAAAACGCAAAAAATTGTTATTCCTACAATCGGAATACATAATGTATATAACGCTCTTGCGGCGTTTGCAGTGGGTTACTTTTTGAATATTGAGCCCGTAGCTGCGGCAGAGGCTCTCCTTGGCTATGAGCCGTCTGGCATGCGCCAAAGGGTGGTTAAGGTTGGCGACATAACAGCAATTGAGGATTGCTACAACGCATCCCCCGATTCAATGAAGGCGGCGTTAAAAACCCTGCACGATACAAAGGGCAACAGAAAAATCGCTGTTTTGGGCGATATGCTGGAACTTGGAGATTACAGCAAGAAAGCCCATTCCTCGGTGGGAGAAATGGTTGCTCAAAATAACATTGATTATTTGCTTTCTTATGGAGAAAATGCAAAATATTACACCTCAGCTGCTAAGGAGGCAGGATGTAAAAATGCCTTTTTGTTTGACAGCAAGGAGCTGCTTGCAGAAAAGCTCCTTGAAATCGCAAAGCCCGGGGATGTTGTTATATTTAAGGGCTCCCGTGGCATGAAGCTTGAGGATGTTATGAATATAGTGTATAAAAGGTGGGAGAAATAATGGATAAAATATCAATCATCATCAGTATTGTGGTAGCCTTCGGCGTTACCGCCGGCCTTGGATTTGTTATAATTCCCTGGTTAAGAAAGCTTAAGTTCGGTCAAACTATTCTTGATATAGGCCCATCATGGCACAAGAAAAAGCAGGGCACACCCAATATGGGCGGAATAATGTTTATTATCGGCATTATCGTTGCTTTTGTTGTGGGTGCTTTAACCTATTTCTTAACGGGCAATAATCTTGAATCCGAATATGCCGTTAATTTTAAGGGCAGAGATTTGGTTCTTCTTATTGCAGGTTTATGCCTTGCACTGGGTTGCGGCGTTGTTGGCTTTACGGATGACTTTATTAAAATTAAACTTAAAAGAAACGAGGGATTAACCGCAAAGCAAAAAACCTTGGGTCAGCTTATTATTACCTTTGGTTATGTTTTAACCCTTTGGCTTTCAAAAAACACAATTTGGTATATTCCGTTTGTTAAAAAACCTGTTGATTTCAGCTCAAACCCTATTTTAAGCGTTGTTTTCTGGCTTGTTTCACTGTTTATTATTTACGGCTGCGTTAACTCCGTTAACCTTACCGACGGTATTGACGGCCTTTGCTCATCGGTTACGGTTACCGTTGCTGTTACATTTATTATTGCATCGTCGATTCTTAATTTTGCGGGCTTAGGCATACTTGCAGGCGCACTTTTGGGCGGCGTTCTCGGCTTTTTGTGCTGGAACTGGAACCCTGCAAAAACCTTTATGGGCGACACAGGCTCGCTGTTTTTAGGCGGTATGGTTGCCGCTTTGGGCTTTGCAATCAAATGCCCGCTTTTGCTTCTTCCCATCGGTATTGTTTATGTTTGCGAAACCATGAGCGATATTATTCAAATCGGCTATTTCAAGCTTACACACGGTAAGCGTATATTTAAAATGGCACCTATTCATCATCATTTTGAAATGTGCGGCTGGAAGGAAAAGAAAATCTGCGTTGTTTTTTCACTTGTAAATGCCGTTGGCTGTGCCATTGCACTGGTGCTGATGTATTTCGGCAGATAATTTTAAAGCATTATTAATGAAAGGAGTGTTGATATGTCAGAGCTTGAACCCCCAAGAAGACGAATGCCAAGGCAAAACCCACAGCCTGAGGCTAAAAATAACACACGCAAAAAAATCGGTGCTCTTACAAAATCGGATATATTAACGCTCGGCGGTATTGACATTCCGTTTTTTGCACTTACAATCGCCCTTTTAACAATCGGGCTTGTAATGCTGTTTTCGGCGTCATATCCTTATGCTCTTAACAAATACGGCGATTCCTACTACTTTTTCAAAAAGCAATTGGTTTTCGGCGTGGCAGGCATTGTTGTAATGCTTTTAACATCTAAGTTAAATTACAAGCTTTTAAAGGTTATTGAAAAACCGCTGTTTTTTGTAACCATTATACTGCTTGTGGTGGTTTTGTTCTATCACACAAATGTTGACGATTTTAAGCGCTGGATACCTTTGGGCCCGGTAACCCTTCAACCGTCGGATATTGCAAAATTCACTATAACCCTTACACTTGCAAATTATATTTCCAAAAATTATATTAATATGAAATCGCCCATAACAGGTATAGTAATTCCCGTGGCGATAATTTTGCTGTTTTGCGGCCTTATATTTTTAGAGCACCACATGTCCTGCACCATTTTGGTATTTTTAATCGGTGCGGCAATAATGTTTGCAGGCGGCTCCGATTGGCGGCTGTTTGCCTTTGGCGCAGCTGTAATAGTTGCGCTTGCGGCAGTGGTAATTCTTTACCCAAGCGTTTTAATGAATTACGCCGGCGACAGAGTTGTGGCATGGCTTGATAAAACCTATGAACCCCTTGGTGCAAGGTGGCAAACCAACAATTCATTATACGCAATTGGTTCAGGCGGATTTTTCGGCGTTGGGCTTGGCAATTCAAAGCAAAAATATTTGTATGTTTCAGAGCCGCAAAACGACTTTATTTTCTCAATAGTATGCGAGGAATTGGGCTTTGTGGGCGCATTGGTAATAGTTGCGCTTTTTGCATTGCTCTTTATCAGAGGTATTAAAATTGCCTTAAAGGCAGAGGATAAATTCGCATCCTTCCTTGTTATAGGCATTGTAACCCAGGTAGCGGTTCAAACAATTTTTAACATTATGGTTGTTACAGACACAATCCCCAACACAGGTATTGCATTGCCGTTCTTCTCCTACGGCGGCACGGCATTGCTTATGCTTATGTTTGAAATGGGCGTTGTTCTTTCAATATCACGAAAATCAAATCAAAGGAAGGTGTAAAATATGAAGCTGTTATTTGCCACAGGGGGCACCGCAGGCCACATTAACCCTGCACTTGCTGTTGCGTCATACATCAGGCAGCAGTACCCCGATGCCGAAATTATGTTTATCGGCACAAAGGACCACATGGAGTCAAGATTGGTTCCCAAAGCAGGCTTTGATTTTAAAACAATTGAAATTAACGGCTTTAAGCGTTCCTTTGCACCAAAGGCTATTGTTGACAATGTAAAAACCCTGTTCAAGCTTGTTAAATCAGAGCACGACAGTAAAAAAATAATAGAGGAGTTTAAGCCCGATGTTGTTATCGGCTTTGGCGGATATGTTTCAGGCCCGGTTCTTGAGGAGGCTGCAAAGCTGAATATCCCTTGCTGTATTCATGAGCAGAATGCATATCCGGGCATTACAAACAAACAGCTTGCAAAGCAGGTTGACAAGGTAATGCTTACAGTTGAGGATGCAAAAAAGCTTATAACTCCAAAAAATGAGCCCATAGTAACAGGCCTGCCTGTAAGGGGCGAGCTTTTGACTAAATCAAAAACAGACGCTCGCAAGGAACTTTCAATTCCTGACAGTAAGGCGCTGGTTTTATCCTTCGGCGGCTCACTGGGAGCAAGACCTCTTAATGATGCTATGTTTGATATTTTGTTAAAGCATGCAGAGGACGGCTCCGTTTATCATATCCATTCAGTGGGCACAAACGGCGTTGAATACCTTGATAAATTTGTTGAGCAGGGCTTTAGGCGTGTTTCCGACTCGGTTGTTAAAAAGGGCTGTGTTGAGGTTCGCAGATATATAGACAATATGGATGTTTGCATGGCCGGGGCTGATTTGGTAATCGGCAGGGCAGGGGCGTCCTCCCTTTCTGAAATTGAGGCAATGGGCAAGGCGTCAATACTTATTCCGTCCCCCTATGTGGCTGAAAATCATCAGTACCACAACGCTATGGCTCTTGTTAACAAAAATGCAGCAAGAATTATTGAGGAAAAGGATTTAACCACAGAAAGCCTTTCCAAAATGATGGACGAGCTTTTATCCTCTCCCGAAACTTTGTTTTCAATTGAGGAAAATGCATATAAAATGGCTATTACAGACGCAAGAGAGCGCATAGCTGATGTTATACTTTCACTTGTAAAATAAAATCATAACAAAACCACCTAATGCGGCATAGTATGCGTTAGGTGGTTATATGGAAATATTACAAATTAAGGGCAAATCAGCATTAAGCGGTCAAATTGATGTGCACGGAGCCAAAAACAGCGTGCTGCCCATATTGGCGGCAACGGTGCTGATTAAAGGCGTTAGCGTAATACATAATTGCCCCCGACTTTCGGATGTTGATGTTACGGTTCAGATATTAAAGCATCTCGGCGCAGATGTAAAACGCAGTGACAGCACCTTAATAATAGATTCAGCAACAATTGATAAAGACAGCATTCCTTGCTTTTTAATGCAGGAAATGAGGTCGTCAATTATTTTTTTGGGCGCATTGCTGTCAAGACTTGGCAGAGCCTGCGTTTATTTGCCCGGGGGCTGTGAAATAGGGCTGAGGCCTATTGATTTACATATAAAAGGTCTAACCGCTCTGGGTTACGAAATATCCTTTGATGGAAATAATATTTGCGGCTGCTGCCAAGGCAGAAGGGCTTGTGAAGTAGTTTTGCCGTTCCCAAGTGTGGGCGCAACCGAAAACATTATTTTAGGCTCGGTTTTCACAAAGGGAACAACAAAAATTGTTAATGCTGCCCAGGAGCCGGAAATAGCGGATTTAATTGATTTTTTAAATTCTGCCGGGGCAAAAATTAAGGGTGCATCAACACCGATAATTGAAATTGAGGGTGTGGATAAGCTGAACAGCACGGAGCACACCGTAATTCCCGACAGAATTTTGGCAACAACCTTAATGTGTGCCGCCGCTGTTACAGGCTCACAAATTAAGCTTAATAAAATCAGAGCATCGCACTTGACTCCGGTGCTGCCGGTGTTTGACGAAATGGGCTGCTCGCTGTGGCTGGGGGATAACAGTTTAATCCTAAAGCCACCAAAACGGCTAAGGAGAGTTAAGCTTATTCAAACAAGCCCCTATCCCGGCTTTCCCACAGATTGTCAAGCTCCCGTTATGGCAGTGTTGAGCGTTGCAAGGGGCACCTCTGTTATTAACGAGTCAATATTTGAAAGCCGCTTTAAGCATATTTCACAGCTTAATCGCTTTGGCACCGATATTATTGTTAAAGACAGAGCGGCAATAATTAACGGCGTAAGGTCTGTTCACTGTGCCGATGCCGCCTGCACCGATTTAAGGGGCGGCGCAGCTTTGGTTATTATAGCCTTGGCCGCCGAGGGAACATCAAATATCAGTTCAATTGAGCATATTGACAGGGGATATGAAAAAATAGAAAACCAGCTTTCAGGCTTGGGAGCTGATATAAAGAGGATTGCTTATGAAAAAGAGGGAAAATCCGAAAAGTACAAATAAGATAAAAAAACAAAGCGGCACCGAGTTTTCCGCTTTAAACAACGAGCTTGGTTCTTTTGGTATTGAGCCTCCTAAAATTTATAATAGCAGTGAAAGCAAAAGGAACGGTCAAAATAAGAGAAAAACTAAGCCCCAAAAAAGTAAAAGCGGTGCAGAAAAAAACAATTTCTCCGGCGGCTTAGAAAAGCCAAAGCCTAAAATTTCAACTCAGGAGCAGCGCCGTCAGCAAAATAAAAAACGCAAGCAAAAAAACAAACTGAGAAAGGCTTTGTCAATTGCCCTGGTGGTTGTTCTTGCACTGATAATGCTGGTAGTGCTTTGTTTAACCGTTTTCTTTAAAATAGATACAATTAACATAACTGGCAATTCCAAATATACACAGGAGCAAATTCTTGCAGTGCTCCCCATTCAAAAGGACGACAGCCTGTTTGCGGCAAATTTAACAGATGCCGAGGAGCAATTAGAGCAGAGCCTGCCATATATATATTCGGCAGAAATTAAAAGGAGCCTGCCATCTGCAATTAATGTTACAATTCAGGAAACCACAACGGTTTATGGTGTTGAGAATAACGATAAATCATACACGCTGTTAGATAGTGATTTAAAGGTTTTGCAGGCAAATGCCTCCGAACTGCCGAAAAATGCAATATTAATCAGCAAGCTCAGTATTGCCTCGCCGGTTGAGGGTTCGCCGGCCGAAATATCAAAGGAGCAGCTTAAAACCGATATATTGCAAATGACAGCAGTTATAAGTAAACTTGATTTAGGAGATAAGATAACCGAAATCTATTCAAGCAGCATTAACAGCAATTATATGGTGTACGATAACAGAATTACCATAAAGTTTGGCACCACCGAGGGACTTGAGAATAAGGTATATTCGGCGCTTTCGGTTATAGATGAAAAGCTTAATAAAAACAATGCCGGAGCAGTGGGAACCCTTACGGCAACCGGCGACAAGGAAATATACTTTACAGAAGAATAAGGTTACAAAATCTGTAAAGCCGTTTGCTTGTCGAAATAAGTTGCATTTCCCAGCAATTGTTGCAATTGCACAAAGGGGATATGGTAGCTTTTAAAAAGATTGTAAAAAAAATCAAGAATATTTTACAAAAGGTATTGCAAATTGGTTACAAAACTGTTACAATAGCACTTGCAATGGTGAAGTACACCAAAATAAGAAAAATAAAGGCAAGGAGAATTTAAAATGGGCAGATATGAAATCGACACAGATGATACAAAAGTAGTACAAATTAAAGTAATCGGCGTTGGCGGCGGCGGCGGAAACGCTGTTAACCGCATGGTTAAAGCAAATATAAAGGATGTGGAGTTTGTAGCAATTAACTCTGATAAGCCGGCACTTAACAAGTCAGCAGCAACACAAAAGCTTCTTATCGGCGAAAAGGCAACAAAGGGCATGGGCGCAGGCGCTAAGCCGGAGGTTGGCCTTAAAGCAGCCGAGGAATCAAGAGAGGCTATCACAGATGTACTTACAGGCACAGATATGGTATTTATTACCGCAGGTATGGGCGGCGGAACAGGCACAGGTGCCGCTCCTGTTGTTGCTAAGCTTGCTAAGGATATGGGCATTCTTACAGTTGGCGTTGTTACAACACCATTCGGCTTCGAGGGCAAGCGCCGTATGAACCAGGCACAGGACGGCATTAACGAGCTTGCTCAGCATGTTGATTCAATTATTGTTATTCCTAACGAAAACTTAAAGTCAGTAACTACTGAAAAAATTACTCTCCTTAACGCATTTGAAATTGCTAACGATGTTCTTCGTCAAGGTGTTCAGTCAATTTCAGACCTTGTTAACGCAACAGGTCTTGTTAACTGTGACTTTGCCGATGTCACAGAGATTATGAAGGACGCAGGCTATGCTCACATGGGCGTTGGCGCTGCTAAGGGCAAGGATAAGGCAGAGGTTGCAGCTCAGCAGGCTATTTCTTCTCCGCTTCTTCAAACTTCAATCGACGGCGCTCGTGGTATTCTTCTTAACATCACAGCTTCAACAGATATCGGCCTTGAAGAGGTTGACGCAGCATCAAATGTTGTTATGGAAGCAGTTCATCCTGATTGCGAAATCATTTGGGGTGTTAACTATGATGAAGAGCTTGAGGACGAAATGATTATTACAGTAATCGCTACCCGTTTCGGCGAGGATGGCCCAAGCCCTGCTAAAAAGTCATTCACCGCAGACAAGAAGATTGCTCCTCCTTCAGAGGTTGCAGCTCCTACAAGCTTCTCTTCAAATGATGACGACGCTTTCACTGATATTGTATCATTCTTCAAAAAGTAATTGGATAACACATAAAAGGGGATGCAATGCATCCCCTTTATTCATTTTGACAATCGGTTAACGAAATGTATAAAATCAAGCTGTAAAGTGGAAAACCCTGTTAATTGCAAGTTAATTTCTTTACATTTTTAACTGTTTTAACATAGTTTTCAACATTCGTTATTATATTTTCCACATTTTCAACCGAGTTTTCCACATCGTTTTTAACTAAAATCAAATGTAAAGTGTATAGTCTTTACAAAATAAACACTCCTATGCATTATTTGCACAGGAGTGTTTTTTGTATATTATTCAATTTTACCATTCACTTTTTGTATATGAGCGAATAATGTTTGTAATAATATTGTCACGCTTAAAGCCTTTGCCCTTACCGCCTAAATATTGGTCCTGTATTTTGCCGGCTCTTATTGTAACAAAATCGGCCTTATCAATAATTTTTTCAATCGGCGGTATTTCACCGAATTTGTAATTACTGTCAATTTTATCAATAAGCGTTGTGGCAAGCCTTGTGTTTTTGATTTTCTTAACACCGGTCATTGCCAAAATAACCACCTTGTTATTTTCGGGCATGGTCAGTGTTTTACAGTTTCTAACATCAATTTCATACAGGTAAAAATATGCCTTGCCTGCGGCAATGTTGCCCTCGGGGTGGTGGGTGTGCGTGAACTCAAAGCCAACAGGCGCATTATAAATCCTGCCTGTTTGACCAAGCCCTGCCATATCCCACAAGGCGTATTTTTCACGCATTGGATAAATTGTCAGCTTGCGCTCCTTATTGTCGGCAAAAACTGTTATTTCCTGCTCGCCAAGGGTGCTTGCGGCAAGCATATACATTTTTGTAATTCCCTTGGGCAGCTCAATTTCCTGCTCACGGGGAATAAATATATTCTTTGCCATTTCCACATTTGGCATTTTAAAGGTTACGCCGCCAATAGTGTAGCTGCTTGGAATAAGCTCGTTGGGCAGTGAACAGCCGCTGCCCTGCAAAATGGTGTTAACCTTGTATTCGTCTGCCGTAATTCCGCAGGAATTGTATTCAAGGTCAAGTTTTTTGTAGCTTTCCTTAGCCCTGCTTTTATCAGCTTTAATAACCAGCTTAAAGGTTTTAACCTCAAAGGGCTTAATATCAAAACTCAAAGCATTGTCAACAACCTTTAAGTCCTTTATTACATCCTCGCTTGCATAAAGCTCTTGTGCGGCGGTAATTTCAAAAGGTGTGGTAATTTTAATACGCTTGTGCTCCTTGCCGATTGCCTCGTTAACACGAACAATCACACCGTCGCCGTCCTCGGCTTTCTTTATGGCTCTAACCAAAACACAGCCGGAGCTGATGCTTAAAAGGGAAACACTGTCATTTAAGCTGCCGTCGCCCCTCGCACTTGTTTGAAATGCAACAAGACCTTTGTTAAAGACCTCTGCCTCGTTTTGAGTGCCTGAGGCAAGTTTGCCCTTGTGTGAGTAGATACCGAATGAGAATATATTTCTGCCGATATCCTGCAAATCCTGCCTTGCATCCTTTGTAAATGCACCGGCAGGGGTGTGAATACAAGTGAGCCTTAAAATATTATCCTCCGGCTTATCCCAGCCGTACTTACAGTCAGAAAATACGCTTACGCCATATCTTTCAAATTCATCTGTAATATCAGCCCATTTTTGCGCCGGAACTTCATAAAGGTTATCGGTGTTGTTGCCACGCTTAATGTAGCCAAGGCCCAAATCATAGCTTGCACTTTCGTTGCCGCAGGTAAATGGGAACTGTGCCTTCAGCAGTGAGCGGCGCTCCTGCCAATCGATATAGTTATCAACCCTGATAAATTCGCCGCCGCTTTCAAGGGATATAACCTGCTCAATTTTTGAGTGCTCAATGTGCCTTGAAACCTTAACGGCAATCCTTGCGGGGCCATTTTCGATTATCTCAAAGCTTGGGGTGTTTGCGTAGCCGTAGGGCGTGCTGTCCAAATCAGCCTTGCGAAGCTCCCAGCTTGGGTAATTCAGTGCACCAAGGTTGTGCTGTGCAGCAAGCTTAATTGGGCTTGAAAGCAACTGAACCTTTAATTCCTTATCAACAATTGAGCCGATGTCGCCGTTTCTGTTAAACAAAATGCGGTATTTGCTGTTTTCAAGGCTGTGCTCTGTAACCTTTAAATCTGTTTTGCCATCATATTTCTTGTCGGCAACCCTAATGTCGTATGCTTTAAAGCCGACGCTTTCAACGCTTGCAATAAATACTACCGTCAGCTCCTTGCCCTGCTTAGCAATAATTTGGCTGGGCAGCTCCTTGCCGTTTTTATCAACAACCTTAATGTTCTTTGCGTTGTGGTTCAGCTTGATTTTTGCCTCAACGGCAGCCTTGCGCTTTCTTGCAACAGGGTTGTTAACAATAACCGCACACTCTTGGCACCATGAGGTGTCAATAAGGTTGGCAATTGCCCCTGCTGCGCCCTCGTATTCACTTTGAAATTGAGAAAGTGAAACAAAATAATCATCCCAGCTGTCGTTATATTGCAGCATTGTGGAGGTGCCGGGCAGGTCATCGTGAAATTGGTGCTGAATAACCTTTTTCCACGCTCTGTCAAGGTTTTGCTTAGGGTATTTATAGGTGGTTAAAATGTCTGCGGTAACGCAGGCTCTTTCAGTAATATCTGCCAAAACCTCATTTTTTGCGTTAAGTCTTTTGCTCATGGTTCTTGAGGTGTAGCCACCAACACCGTGCGAGGTCATAACAAGCTCGTTATTCCAAACAGGCAGTTGGGCCTTTTCTTTTTCGGGCAGAGCTTCAAGCTCGTTAAAAATGCGGTCGCCGGAGGCTGAAATAACCTTTGTGTTTTCGTCCTCGCTGTTTTTGTTAACGCTTTCGTTAAGTGCAACAACACTTTCCTCTGTGGGTGCGCCGCCCCAATCTCCCGTGCCGTAGTAGTTCATAGTCCAGGGCAGGTTGTAATTAATGCCATTATCTGCAAGCTTGCTGATTATTTCCAAATCGCCCCTGACATCGCCTGAAAATTTGTGGCGGTATGAAAGGGGATTAAGACTTGCAAAAATCTCGCTGCCGTCAACACCACGCCAAATGCCAAGGTCAAAGGGACGCTGATATGCGCCGCCCCAGCCCAATTTTTGAGTGGAAAATCCGTTCAAATGTGCATGCCTTGCAACAGCCGGCAGAGCGTAGCCAAAGCCAAAGCAGTCGGGTAAAAATATATCGGTAGATTCTTTGCCGAATTTTTCCCTGAAATACCTGTTGCCGTATAAGAAGTTCCTGAACAGCGCCTCAGGGGAGGGAATATTAACATCTCCGTTTTCATAAGCGGAGCCTGTAACAAACCACCTGCCATCGTTTATGTATTCCTTAATTTTTTCAAACGCCTCGGGATAATATTCCTCAATAAGCTCATAACGAAAAGCACCCTCAAAATTAAAGGTGTAATTGGGGTATTTTTCAATAAAATTAAAATTTTTGCTTATTGTATCGGGGATGAATTCTTCAATTGTTTTTGGCAGCTCCCAACGCCATACAGTGTCAAGATGGGCGGTGGCAACTGCGAAAATCTTATTTTCAGACATAATAAAAACCTATTTTTCAATAATTTCGTAAGTAAACTCGTATTTTTCCTGAAGAGCCTTAACTTTAGCCTCGTTATCCTCAATAAAGGTTGGGGTATATACGCTTTTACCGTCAACGGAATAATCCTTAACGATTTTTTCAAGCTTTTCCCAAGCCTCTTTTTCCTTGTCGTATCCGTCCTCAAACTTAATCAAAAATTCTTTGTGTTTTGGAATTCTAACCTTCATAATTTATATTTCCTTTCAAATAGTAACATTATTATATATTTAAAACCTAATTATTGCAAGATTAATTTGGCTTTTTCAGCCAGTATTTCCTTGGCGTTTTTTATGGCAGTGTCGGTATCTATGGTGTCATCAACAAGGCTTATCATTTTGTCACCAAGTGCAACATCATCAATGCTGCCGCTGATAAGAACGCACTTTTTGCCGTGCTTTTGAGCCAATTTGCAAATTTTGTAGGGCAGCTTTCCCATAAAGGTTTGACTGTCGGTTTGGCCCTCGCCGGTTATTACCAAATCGGCATTTTTGATTTTTTCTTCAAGCCGGCATGCTTCGCTTATAATATCAAAGCCCGATTTTATTGTGCCGCCGTAAATCGCATACAGCCCGCCGCATATTCCTCCGGCAGCACCGCCGCCTTTAATGCTGCGTATGTCTTTTTTGAAAAAAGCGTTAAGCCTTTTTAAGCCATCGTCAAGCTCCTGCACATCGGTTTGGCGTGCACCCTTTTGGGGAGCAAACACATAAGCCGCTCCGTTTGGGCCGAAATATTCGTTCTCAACATCGCAGGCAAATGTAAAGTCAATATCCTTTACAACTTCTCTGAAATCCGCTCCAAAAATATAGTTCAAATCGTTAGCCTTGGGGTGCTCAATTACATTTTGATTTTCGTCATAAAACCTTGCGCCCAAAGCAGCCAGGCAGCCCATTCCGCCGTCGCAGCAGCCGGAGCCGCCAAGCCCTAAAACAATGTGTTTAAAGCCGTTTTCGGCGGCAAAGCGTATAAGCTCACCTGTGCCGTATGATGAGGCCTGCATAACATTTTTCCTTTTGAGTAAACCGCTTGCCGTTGCCACATCAATTATGGCGGTGTAGCCGCCTGCAACGATAAATCCGTCAATTTCCTGATTATAAATATTATGACATTTTGTGTAAAGCTTACTACCTTTACACAAATTTTGCATACATTCCGCAAAGCCCTCGCCGCCGTCAGAGAGGGGAATGGCGGTAATGCTGTTTTCCTTTGGCAGTGCAGAGGCTATTATGCTGCATACATCTTCTGATGTAAGGGAGCCCTTAAAGGAATCGGGCGCAATTAAAATGTTCATAAATCATCACCGTTTGTAGTTTATCATAAAAATAACGCTTTGTCCATTGCTATACAATTGTATACTAATCATTACACAAATGTTTTTTTGTAAATTTTCTATTGACAAAGTTACTGCCGTGTTGTAAAATCATATCGTACTATATAGTCACTAAAAGGCTATGTACTACACAGGGAGCTTAGCTTCCTGAGTTGTATTGTGCTTAGTCACCACAGTATAACGCCATGCACATATATAGTGAGATCGGGGGAAGGGTAGTTGGTCAGTCCAACTGCTCTTCCTTCGTCTTTATCGCATTTTTCAGCCATGACTGTATAAATTGGCAAAAAACACTTGACATTTTCGTTTTATCTGCTATAATGATATAGCACTGAGTAATGCGAGTACAATTTAACAGATATCGCGGGGTAGAGCAGTTGGTAGCTCGTCGGGCTCATAACCCGGAGGTCGCAAGTTCGAGTCTTGCCCCCGCAACCACAAAATGAAACCACCCAATTTGGGTGGTTTTCTTTTTGTGCTGTGAGCTATGCTCACGGTTGCGACCGATGGGTTCCCGGAGCACAACTGCCAAGCGCTCCCGGTGGGAGATACAGCGCAGGCTGTTGTGGCGCAGCGGTCAAAATTTATCGGCGCTCCAAGCCGTAATAAATTTTGGGCACCGCAAGTGTGCAAGCAGGGGCGTAGCCTCTGTGCAAAAAAAATAATAATTTTTCCAACCATTTATTTAAGCTATTCTTACAAAAGAGTGACTTAATTTTTTGCTTTTTCTACCACTTTAAATTTCTACCAAAGCACTTGAAATTGAATTAGAAATATTTTCTTTTCTTTTTGTATCAAGATGTAAATAAATATTTGCAGTTGTCTGTATGTCTGCGTGTTGGGTTGTTACTGTATATGCTATATTAAAACATTGTTGACTTACATATATGTATTTCGTATAATAAAAAAGGGTGAATTTTATGGAACAGGTTTTACTTGAAAAAATTAAGAAACTTGGGATAAAAGAATTTGAGAATATTAATTCTTTAAATCTTATGGATGGAAATTACTTGAATATAGAATGTATACTTCCTAATGGGGATAAAACTAAAATTCTTGATAACGATACACAATACTATGCAAAACAGATTGATATTGAAGGAAGCGATAAATGTTATGGTGTAGCTGCTAATGAAAAGTTTATTGCTGTATATAAATATGGTTGTAATGGCGAAAATGCAGAACTTGTACTATGGAAAAAAATATAACTTCAATATTTCATTTACATATTCATATAATACCTAGATATATGAATATGTACCTAATCCAAAAGGCGGAATACGAAATATTTTTAATAATGGAGACTATTCAATTTATGTACGAAAAAATGAATAAACTTGTAAGAGATAATATACCCAATATAATAGAGCAGCAAGGGGATAAGCCGGATTTTGTAATTCTTGATTCTTTTGATTATTATAATGAATTAAAGAAAAAACTTACGGAAGAAGTAACTGAATTTACTAATTCTGATGATGTCATAGAATTATGTGATCTTATCGAGGTAATAAGTGCTATTTTAGACTACAAGAACATTAACAATAAGGAATTTGAAGAAATGCGTTCGAAAAAGAACAAAAGCAATGGCAAATTCAAAAATAAAATATTCCTTAACGGTGTCCATCGAATGTCGTAACTATTCCAAAGTTCGCTGTATCTTCCATTATTCTCAATCAACTGTATTGTGAATATTTTAAAGAGTGTAAAAAATATCCATGCAAAACAGGCGTAGTATCTTTTGTGTTAACTGCAGACGGGTATTTAAAACTGTGCAGTGAAATTCAATTAGATGTTAAGGGGCTACTAAATAACACAATTAGTAAACAAGTTGAATCAGATATAAAAAAATCTTTGAAATCTATAATGCATCAAAAAGGATAAAGATATGAATATCTTATTTTCAGATGAAAAAAATAAAAAAAATGACATAATAATTATATTTGTGTCATGTAATGAAAATATTCTGTTATGCAGAAAAGTTGGTTCAAAAACATGGGAATTTCCCGGTGGTCACATTGAAGAAAATGAAACAGAATATGAAGCGGCAATTAGGGAACTTTATGAAGAAACAGGGATTCACTGCAAATGTTCTTTTAAAGAAATTTCTGATTTTGAAATAATAAATGATAACAATCTAATTTATGGCCGTTTATTTTATTTGAAGTTGGATGATAGCTATATATCTGAACCTTTAAAATATGAAATGGAAGAAACAAGATGGTTTTTTTCACTTCCAAAAGATATCTCGTATCCATATCAGAGTAAAATTATAGAAAAAATTAATAAAAGTATCGTTCAAAAATAATTATATAGGTAAAATTAAAAATGTTAATCATAACCACCGGTTAAACCGGTGGTTATGATTTGCCTAAAACCTTGTAAATAATGGCTTTTCAGCGTTTGTTGATGTTTTTGCTTCATCAGCAAACACTGTTTTGTGTTGTAAATTAATTAGAAATAAGTAAAATAAAAATCACGATGTCTTTTCGGCATCGTGATTTTTATATTTACAGTAATGGCTTTATAGCTTCAAGTATGCTGATTATGTGATATTTTATAATGAATGCAATGTTGCAGTACGGTGCAGGCTCGCTTTTTAAAACCGATATAAGCGGAATAATATATTCTTCCGTTTCGTTTATGTATTCAATTATCTTCTCTTTTGAAAAAACATACGCCATTGTGGAAACATTGTTACATCTGTCTAAAATTTTAACAGTAACGGCTTTTTTGTTTTTCGCAATGTTTTGGTAGTAAATTTTTTTCGACTCTTCCTTTGACATATTCGGCAAAAGTTTAAAGGTTAAAAGATTTACAATTTCTTTTGTTTCTTCATTAACGGGAAGTTCGTTAATTGCCGTGTCGGTTTCCTCAACAACATCGTGCAACAGAATTGCCGAGAGTATGTCGTCATCCTTAATACCCATTGCATGTGCGTGGCAAGCCATCATTAGAGGATGATTTATGTACTTTACTTTTTCGTTGTCGCCGGAATATTTTGACTGCCTTCGGTACTGACCGCTGTGTTTTGCCCTCATAAATTCAAGGGATTTTAATGTTTGCTCCAATCTTTCAAACTGTGCAAAGGTTTTAACTTTTGTGTACATATTGTCCTCGTTGAAAAGTCTTGAACGGTATTCCAAATGCTCGTCATTTTCATTCTCAATGAAAAACGAATACGGTACATTGAACAACTTGGCAATCAGCATAAGATGTTCAATATCCGGCAAGTTTTTGCCGTTTTCCCATTTGCTGACGGCTTGCGAAGAAACGCCGATTTTTTCGGCAAGTTCTTCCTGAGTTATTTTGTTGTTGTGCCTTAGTTTGACAATTTTTTGCCCTGTTTCTCTGATGTCCATTTTGCCACCTCGCATTTATTATATCATTTAATAGAAATATTGTATAGTGCAGTTGTCTGAAACAAGAGAAATAAGATAACCGTTGCTTTTGACTGTTAAATATTTTCTCATAAGTTCTGCAGTGTCAAGATTGCTTGATAATCCCAGTTCTTCTGTAATTCGGTTGCAAATGATTTCGTTTTGTTTCTGTGAAAATTCATAATGCATATCGTTTTTCGCCTCAATATCAAGACTGTATTTTGTTATGTTACCGTTTTCATCATCGTATACTGTCAGATAAAACAGCCTGATGTCATCAAGATTAATTCGCTTTGTCATATCCCTTCCTCCTTACAAGTTTATGATAGCATATCTTGAAGAGTTCTTCCATATATCGTCGGTTGAGCAAACTAAACCGGAGGTTTACTTTTTATATGGTTCTATATAAAACCATTGTTGACTTAGCAACATATATCAGATAAAATAAAATCATAAGGTAAATTTTACGGAGTTATCAATATGATTTCAATAGAAGAATACAAACAAAACCCGTGTGAAGCTTTGTCAATTCCGTATTGGAAAGCAACTGATATAATTATTCCTGATAATATAAAAATCATCCATAACAAAAATTATGACGAATCCTTGTTAAAAGAATATACCGATAAACAGTTTTTCAGATTAATTCACAGGCTAAAGGATATTCTTGATTTTTCAAACAATAATTTTGCCTATGAGGTTTTGTCAAAAGAAAAAACAAATGAACTTGCGGATATGATAAACGCTTCATATTCGCACACTGATGTATTTGTTTCTGCCGACTATATAAAAGGTCTAACTGAAACAAAGGTGTATTTCCCGGAGCTATGGATTGGTGCTTTTGACAATAATAAATTAGTCGGCTCGATTATATGTGATTTAGACACAAAGATTGGCGAAGGTGTTATTGAGTGGTTACAGGTTTTGCCGGAATACAGAGGTAGAGGAATTGCTCCTTCGCTTGTATGCAAAGCACTAAATATATTGAAGCTGAATGCGGATTTTGTAACCGTATCAGGCGAATGCGATAACAGCACAAATCCTGAAAGCGTTTATCGCAAATGTGGATTTGTAGGTAATGATATTTGGCATATACTCACAAAACGCTAATGGTACGATAAATTGATAGAATTGTAACAGTCGCATTGTATCAAATAAGAACAATAAATACATACCTATTGGCGTCTTTTATCTTGCAACCTTGCAAGGCTGAACACTGAAAATCAGGAAAAATAATTTTAATTGCTCTATAATGTAATCACACGGAGAGGGGAAAAGCAATGGATTGGCTGACAGGGATACAAAATGCGATTAACTACATTGAGGAAAATCTAACAGAAAAAATCGACTATGATGAAGCTGCAAAACAAGCATCTTGTTCAAGTTTCTATTTCCAAAGAATTTTCAGTATTTTGTGCGGAATAACTCTTGGAGATTATATTCGCAACAGACGACTTACTCTTGCCGGAAATGAGTTGAGCGCAACTGATAACAAAGTGATCGATATCGCTTTGAAATACGGCTATGAAAGCCCCGAGAGTTTCACAAGAGCCTTTTCAAAATTTCACGGAGTTACACCTTCCGATGCAAAAAAAGATGGCTCTAAACTCAAATCCTTTTCTCCACTTTCCGTGAAAATAACATTAAGCGGAGGCAATATAATGGATTACAAGATTATCGAAAAGGCTGCATTTGATATTATTGAAAAGGTAGAAGCACATACCGTTGATAACTCTGAAAATGCGAAAAGCATTCCTGACTTTTGGACGAGATCACATAATGACGGTACGGTAAAAAAATTATTTGATGCTGCAACTGACAAAACCTACATTTTCGGTATATGTTACGGAAATCTACCGAAAAATGCAAAAACATTTGATTATTCTATTGCGGCGAAATGCGATGAGAATACAACAGTACCAAAAGGGTTTAGAAAGAACACTATTCCTGCAAGAACTTGGGCAATATTTGAGTGTAAAGGCGCTATGCCGAATGCTATTCAGGATAAGTGGCACAAGATTGTTTCGGAATTTTTTCCTACATCGGGTTATGAGCCAACCTATGAAATGGATATAGAAGCCTATACTGACGGAAATATGGGCAGCCCTGATTATCGCAGTGAGATTTGGGTTCCCGTAACTAAAAAGTATTGATGTTAGCATACATTTTTAATTGTTAGATAAATTTTGTGGTAATCTAATGTGAGATTGCATAAATGCTTTTTGTATAATATAATTTCTCTATAAATTCTACACGGAAAAGAAGCGATAAAATGATTACACTTCAAAATAAAACGGCGGGGCCGGTTAAGATAAATATTGATAACAAGGCGATTGTTATTAACGAATATAGCGAGTATAATTATGAAAGCTGTGCCGAGTCGCTCACTTTTACTGTTGAGGAAGGGGACCCGAAGAAAACCAAACTGTTGGGCTATTTGCTTTTGGCAATCGGCGGTCTTATCGGCTTTTTGATGGAAATTACCGACAGTGAGTTTTTAGATTTCCGAAAGGCTTTATACTTGCCCGTAAGGGCAAATATCACTAACATAAGCAAAAATATATTTGTTATTATTAACGAGCCGAGAGAAAACGATATTAATTTTTGCAGCATTACCTCTGACGCAGATTTAGATGTGAAAACAATTATTGATGAAAATGCCGTTCATTCACAATATAAATCGTATCAAAAGGAATGCTTTGCGGTGTTTTTTATTCCCATTTTATTGGCTGTGGCGCTGTGTGCGTTTATTTTTGCTTCAAAAAATATAATTGCCTGCATTGTGGGTGCAATAATAGTTGCAATTGTGCTGTATATTTGGTGCTCATACCACAAGAAAAACAAGAAAACGATTCTTGAAATTATTAGGCAAAAGGAGCAAAGCGCCGCCAACTGCTGATTTTTTGTGTTAAGGCTTTTTTCAATTTACCGCAAAAGAAATTAAAACCGAATACTAATAAGATAAGAGGCAGGTTTTTATACCTGCCTTTATTGACTTTGCCGGGCTATAATAATATAATAGCATATTGTGAAGGTAGGCATTGAAATATGCAAGGCCTTTAGTTTTAGCGTGCGTTTGAGCACGCAGCGTAAAGAATTACTGAAAATTGGGATTTGAGATATAATGATAGAAGAAATAAGCGTTAAAGAACTTAATAACATAGATGTTGAATACAAGCTAATTGATATAAGGGATGAAATTGCCTTTCAATACGGCACCATAAACGGGGCTGTTAACATTCCCCAAAACAAGCTTAACGAAAGCCTTGATTTGCTTAACAGGGACACCCTTTACATTATCGTTTGCAAAAGCGGAATTATCAGCGACACCGTTGCCGAGGAGCTGCGTGAAAAGGGGTATAATGCCGCAAATCTTAAAGAGGGATATTACGGCTATATGCTACAAAATATGAAGGCGGATTTAGACAAGGCAAAGGATGTTGAACGCAGCATAAACAAAAAGTTCCACAAATCTATTTGGAGCAAATTCACTGCCGCTATTAACGAATATCAGCTTGTTGAGCCTAACGACAAAATCGCCGTTTGCATTTCCGGCGGTAAGGACAGTATGCTTATGGCAAAACTGTTTCAGGAGCTGAAGCGCCACAACAAGTTCCCCTTTGAGGTTGTATATCTTGTTATGGACCCGGGCTACAGCCCTGCTAACAGAGAGATTATTGAGAAAAATGCTAAAATGCTTAATGTGCCCATTACCGTGTTTGAAAGCAACATTTTTGAAAGCGTTTTGCATATTGATAAATCCCCCTGCTATATTTGTGCGAGAATGAGAAGGGGTTACCTTTACAACAAGGCAAAGGAGCTGGGCTGTAATAAAATTGCCCTGGGGCATCACTATGATGATGTTATTGAAACCATACTTATGGGTATGCTTTACGGCGGTCAGGTGCAAACCATGATGCCAAAGCTGCATTCAACAAACTTTGAGGGAATGGAGCTTATCCGCCCCATGTATCTTATCCGTGAGGATGCTGTAAAGCATTGGCGTGATTACAACGATTTGCATTTCATTCAATGCGCCTGCAAGTTTACGGACACCTGCACCTCCTGCAACCCGGATAATGCGTCAAAGCGCCAGGAAATCAAAAATATGATTAAAGAAATGAAAAAGATTAATCCCCAGGTAGAAAGCAATATTTTCAGAAGTGTTGAAAATGTTAATATTGACACTGTTATCGGCTACAAGCAGGGGGGGATTAAGCATTCGTTTTTAGACAGCTATAACGATAAATAAAAACTTAAACGGCGCAGGGCGTTAGCTTTGACGCTGGTAATTTAAACAAAAGGCTTTCAGCGGAATTTTAGGGCAAGGCATAAAAATATGCTTTGTGATATACAGATAGGAGAAAATATGCTTAATCAGTTTTCAAGAACAGAATTGCTATTTGGCAAGGAGGCTATGGACAAGCTGCAAAACTCAAGGGTTGCCGTGTTTGGAATCGGCGGCGTGGGCGGCTATGTTTGCGAGGCCCTTGTAAGGAGCGGAGTTTATCACTTTGATTTAATTGACGACGACCAAGTGTGCCTGACAAACCTTAACCGCCAAATTGTTGCTACCAGAAAAACGGTGGGTCAATATAAGGCGGAGGTTATGCGTGACAGAATGTTGGAGATTAACCCCGATGTTGATGTAACCGTTCACAAATGCTTTTTCCTGCCTGAAAATGCAGACGAGTTTCCCTTTGACCAATATGATTATGTTGTAGATGCCGTTGATACCGTAACGGCGAAAATTGAACTTGTTATGAAGGCTCGGGAAAAGGGCGTGCCGATTATTTCATCAATGGGGGCAGGCAACAAGCTTGATGCAAGCGCCTTTAGGGTTGCCGATATTTACCAAACAAGGGTTGACCCTCTTGCAAGAGTTATGCGCAGGGAAATGAAAAAGCGTGGCGTTAAAAAGCTGAAGGTTGTTTATTCGGAGGAGCAGCCTAAACGGCCCATTGAGGATATGGCTATCAGCTGCCGTAACCATTGCATTTGCCCGCCGGGTGCAAAACACAAATGCACCGAGCGCAGAGATATTCCCGGCAGCACGGCCTTTGTGCCGAGTGTTGCAGGCCTTATCATCGCCGGAGAGGTAATTAAGGATTTAACAAAATAATGTATGCGTCAGTTTGCTGTTGTTTAATAACAGTAACAAGTAGCACCGTCTAAGGGGCGGTGTTATTTTTGTGCCTGAGCACAACCTATCTTTTTTGAATTTTATTGCATTTTAATTATCTCTATGCTACAATGAATTTGCCAAACAAAATTCTATATTGTTATTCACATTTTTAGGTGTGCGATTTTTATCTTCCTTTGATAAAAATGCATGCTCTGATTTTGCACACCTTTATGTGATGTAGAATTTTGTTTGGCGACAGTTGAGCTATGTGTTTTTTGTGCGTATGGCTTCGGCTGTACGCATTTTTTATTTTTCACGGTGCTGAAAAATAAAGTAAGAGAAGGTGATTGCAATGATAGTCAGGTCTTTAAATGAATTTTCTGCCGTTACTTCGGGAAATATTGGCACAAATAAGGTAATCGGTGCCCCCGAAACATGGGAAAATTCAAGCGTTTTGCTGGAAGGGTATAACAACATTCTTGTTTTTGACGGCAATGTTAAGCTGTGCGATTCTCACATAAAAATAAAGGGGCACGACAGCATTGTGTATATCTGCGGTGCAAAATACAGTAAAACAAGGCTTAACTTAACCATTTATAACAAAAGCGTTTTCTTTTTAGGCAGAAACACTGCCACAACCAAGCTGTTAACAGTTGTTTTAAGTGAGCAGCGCCATGTGTTTATCGGTGCAAATTGCCTGTTTTCGTTTGATATTTTTATCAGAAATTCAGACGCACATTTGATTTATGACACCGCCACAAAGAAAAGAACCAACCCAAGCCTCAGCACATATATCGGCGACCATGTTTGGATAGGGCAGGAGGCACTTATCTGCAAGGGTGCAAAAATCGGTTCGGGCAGCATTATCGGCGCAAGGTCATTTGTGTCAAATATTGTGATACCCTCAAACCGCACGGCTGTCGGCGTGCCCTGCAAGGTTATTGATAAATCGGTTTTTTGGGAAAGACCGTGTATTCACGATTTTGACGATGAAAAAATCGCAAGGTATTCAACCTGTGAAAGTAATGCGTATGTTTACGAAAAAGACAGGCATACCCACAGCTTTGAAAATATGGAAAAAACCATTAACAGCCTTTCAAATGTTGATGAAAGGTATGAATACATAAAAACAAACTTTGCCGATAAATACAGAAAAAACAGATTTTTTATTGAGTCGGGTAAAACAAAAAGAAAGCCAAGTTTTTTCAGTAAAGTTATAAAATAGAATAAGCTTATAATTTTTTTCAAAAATAAAACACCTGCTGTAATTAAATTACAGTGGGTGTTTGCTGTTTTACTGCCTGTTGAATTCAGTGCATAAGATATGGTATAATGTTTATGGTGATGATAATGGATTTACAATCATTGTTTGAGAGACAAAGAAATTTACATATAATTTCTGTTATACTGATAATACTTACCATTATTTCCTTTGGCTTTTATATGTTTTTGGCAGTGTTTTTTGACGGCATGGATGGTAATTATACCATTGAAAACATGATTTATTTTTCAGTAAGTATGATAATCAGGTGCGCTATAAGCTGTGTGCCAAGCATATTTTCAATAATCGGAATGGCAGATTATAAAGATATAAAATCAAAATTAGAAATTAATGAAATAAGCTATGAAAACAGCAGAACATTAAAAAAGGTAAAAAGAATAATAAATAACAGCATTGTTCAACTTGTATTTTTGATTTTGTGGGCAATTTTTTCAGTTGTTAGCTATTTATTGTTTTTTCTACATAAAGTAAACTAAGTAGGATTTCTGTTCAAAGCGGTGCTTTGTATTTTATTTGTAAACGGAGTGAAAATTTTTGAAAAATGATAAGCGAACAGGCAAATTTCTCTACCATTTTCAAAACGCATTTAATGAACGAAAAAAGAACAGCGATATTTACGAATACACAAGGGAAACCGTTCGCATTTACTTAAAAAATCCCAAATCAGCATATTTTGCATTTGCAGCTTTCTACTATATTTGTGCCTATTTTTTCGGCTCAAGGCTAACACATTATTTAATCAGAAAGCCTGCCTACACGTTTGGTATTATGCCGTGGGCTTGCAAAAATCCTGCCGAAAAAATGTATCATTGGGCGCCTGCCGAATTTGTAAGCGATATTTTGCAAAAGGGTATGAGGGGCAGGGATAAGGCCTATATAACCGATGACCCAAGCTTTATAAAAAAATACGGATATTTTGAATATAAGGAAAACGAAATGGGGCGGCCTTTAAATTTTGTGCTGCTTGCAATAGATACCAAACGCCTTTGCAGGCATGAAAAAATCTTTCATCACGATTTCTGCCCCCACGAATACTTTGTTAGATACATTCCCTCGGAGTGTATCAGTGTTGTTGAGCGTAATAATTAAAAATATGTGTGATAATAAAAAATCAGTGATAGATTTCTGTCACTGATTTTTTGTGTGTTGTGCTTATTGAATTTTGCCGTTGTTAACTTTTGCCGCAATTGCGATAATAACCTTTTCAATCGGTGGTTCTTTTCCGTCAGGGGAAATTTCTGACCAAAATGCCTTCGCTTTAGGTTGAGTGCTTTTCATAGCCTCACGAATTGCAAGTTTCATCTCGTTTTTTACGGCATATTCTGTTGTGTTGTTTTCAATTGCTATTTGTTTAATAATACTATTCATAATGACCTCCTTAAAATAACTATCAGTTTGTTAGCACTACCAACAGTTGTTGTTATAACAAATTGCTTATGTCGAAGTCCCACAAAATATGTCGAATAGTGAAAAAAGTTTCAAATAAAAAAGAAAGTCTGTCGATTGACAGACTTTTGTGCTTTATGGTTTAATTTGTTTTGATTGTTTAACAAGGGTATCAATAACCTCGTAAATTCTTTTTCTATCCTCGTGGGTAAGCTTTTCAAGCTTATCGTTAAGCATTGAATTTTTTACCGTGTAGCCGGTGTCAAGAACATCGGTAAGCACCATATCGGAGGATACGCCTAAGGCATTTAATATATTAATGAATGTTTCAAGTGACGGTATTTTTTCGCCACGCTCAACCATGCCGATATAGTTTGCGGTTAATCCCGTTTTTTCAGCCAAATCCTCCTGGCGCAGCTTTTTGGCCAAGCGAAATTTTCTTATATTCATGCCTATTGTATCAAGCTTCATAACAATGCCTCCCATAGTGTGGCTCTATAACTGATAGTATAGATTATGTGAAAACAAATATACACACACTAATAGGAAACCAAACCAACTAATAGTTATTAAACAAAATGCATAAGCATAGCGCTTCCCTTGTAAAGGGAGGTGGGCACGAGCTATCGTGCTCGGAGGGATTAAACAAAATATTACAGTCCTAAAAAACCTATTTGGGCTTATTCAAAGCTAAGGTGCCTGCAAATTTCATCTGCCATTATTCTATGACCCAAATCCGTTGGGTGGATTCCGTCGGCAGCAAGTTTGGCAGGCTCTATCTTTTCTTGTGCACGGTCAAACAGCTTTTGTAAATCCACAATTTCTGCGCCGTTTTCAAGTGCGGTTTTTTTAAGCTCCGCCCTATACTCGTTAAGAATTGCATGAAACGGCAGCTTTTGCTTATCGGTATCAATCATAAAGGGCATCAAAAACAAAATTTGCACATCGTCAAGCTCGGTTTTTATTCTGCGGTAAATTTCGTCTAAATGGGGCTTCATAGGGCGGCGCAGGGGAGGGTAATCCTCGGGAACATAATGCTCCCAGGCGTCGTTAACCCCTATCAGCATAATAATTACATTGGGCTTTAAATCTATGCAGTCCTTAGTGAGCCTGTCATAAAGATGATAAACCCTATTGCTGGCAACGCCCCTGTAAAACACCTTTGCGTTTGGGTAAAGGCGTTTTATTTTGTTCCCCAAATTCAGGGCATAAATATTTTTGCCCTTTAGCTTGCGGTTAAATTTTCTGTTAAACTTAATATCGGTTATACTGTCGCCGAAAAATAAAATGCGGCTGTCATTGTTAATTGTTATCATAATAGCGCTCCGTTGCTTTTAATATAATGTAATTATACACTTGATTAAATATGTATTCAACAAAATTCACTGAAAAACACGGTAATGTTATTGCAATTGTTGGCAAAATGTACTATAATTAGTGCGTAATGTGCTTAAAAAATGTGCGAATGTGATAAAGAGGCAGCTCATAGGGCGTATTATAATCGCATTTTTAACAAATTATTGTTGCCTGAAAGGCTATGGTGATTAATATGGATAATAAATCAATTACCTACACTCCCAAAGAACGCAACCTGTTTTTGGTCGGTATGTTCGGTCAAAATATGATTTACAATATTATTGCAACGGGGCTTTATTTTTATTTTCAAAGCGTTATTTGCCTTGACGCCCTTGCCCTTGGCATTATTTTTGCCGTTGCAAGAGTGTGGGACGCTATTAACGACCCGATGATGGGCTCGATAGTTGACAGAACAAATACCAAGTGGGGAAAGTGCAGGCCTTATCTTATTTTTTCTCCGCCGATTATTTGCCTTATTACCTGCCTTACATTTTTAAACGGCAGCTATGCAGACGCTAAAAGGGACGGCAACAGCGTTGCCATGGTTTTGATAGTAGGCTGGGCGGCAGTGTCCTATGTGCTTTGGGGTATGAGTTACACCGCAGGGGATGTTCCGCTGTGGGGAATAATCAGCCGTATGAGCGAAAGCGAAAAGGACAGAGCAAGCCTTATTTCACTTTCAAGAATTATTGCATCAATCGGTGCGGCAGTGGTTGTTGTGTCGATTATAGCAGTATCCCAGGCAACAAACCAGGCCATGGGCTTAACCCAAAACGCACAAAAGGGCTTTATTGTGGTGGCAATTATAATGGCGGTTGTGGCTTCGCTGCTGTTTGAATGTGCAGGCCTTGGCACCAGGGAAAGGGTGCCTGTTTCAGAGGAAAAGAAGAGCCTTAAGGATAACTTTAAGCTGATGTGGACCTGTAAGCCCTTCAGACGCCTGTTAATCAGCGGCCTTCTTCGTTCGCCATTACAGCTTATGATGACTGTTGTTATGACTCTGTTCACTTTCTATTATTGCGACGGCGATTTAACAACAGCCTTTACAAATCCAAGAAAATTGTTGATTGTTGCAATAGTGGGCGGCGGATATTTTGTAGGCCAGTTTGTTGCAATGGCGGTTATTCCGTCACTTATTAAGAAAATAGATGTTAAAAAGCTTTACAACTGGACCTCACTTTCGGCAATTCCCACTGCACTGCTTTTTGTGGTTTATTTAATAGACCCGACCGGCCTTTCAAAAATGCATTGGGTAATTATTGACGGACTTTTGCTTGTGGGCTCCGGCGTAGGCTTTGGTGCGGTTAATGTTTGCCAATCAATAATGATAAGCGACTGCATAGATTATGAGGAATACCACACTGGCTACAGGCCCGACGGCGTTTTCTTCTCAGGTCAAAGCTTTATTACAAAGTTTTCGGCAGGCATTGCATCAATAATGTCCGCTGTGGTATATTCCATAGTCGGTTATTCCGATAAAAACGCAAAATTTGTTAACGAGGCTCTTGCAAGCGGCGCAAATTTTGCAAAGGATTTTTCATCTTATTCCGACGCTATGTGGTTTTTGCTTACCATTCCGCCGGCAATTGGCTTGGCAATGGCGGTTATCCCCACACTTAAATATGAAATTACAAAGGAATCCCACGCAGAAATGCTTGAGGCTCTGATTGAAAAGCACGGCGCAACAGATGCCACAGAATAATAAATTCGATATTATGAAATCCGACCGATACTTAATCGGTCGGATTTTTCTGTGCGTTAATCCTGCTTACCTTAAGATTCGGTAAGGTTTGCAAAGCCGGTTGATAGCTGTTAAAAACTGTGTTATTATTAGCGTGGTGATAATATGCAAACAAAAATTTTATTGGTGGAAGATGATTCTTTTTTGCGTGACGGTCTGTGCGAAATGCTGGGTAAGGAAGGTTATACGGTTGTAAGCGTATCAACTGTTGCCGACGCCTGCCGCAGCCTTGACGACAGCGTTAATCTTATAATACTTGATGTTATGCTGCCCGACGGTAACGGCTTTGATTTTTGCGAGAGCATTCGTGGTAAAGGGTGGGGAGTGCCCATTCTTTTTCTTACAGCCTGTGATGACGAAATTCAAATTGTAAGAGGGCTTGACGCAGGGGGCGACGATTATGTAACCAAGCCCTTTAAGCTGCTGGAGTTTATGTCAAGGGTGCGTGCGCTGCTGCGCCGAAAAATGGCAAGCAGCGTTGTTAAAAGCTCCGACCTTGTAATAGATATGGGCAATATGACAGTCAGAAAAAACAATGAAATTATTTTTGTTACAAAAACCGAATTTCAAATACTGTCAATGCTTATTCGCAATAACGGAATTATTGTTACCCGTGGCGTGCTGTTAAAAAGCATTTGGGATGATAACGGGGATTTTATTGACGATAACACCCTGAGCGTTCATATAAGCAGGCTGCGTGAAAAAATCGGCACTGCTCACATTAAAACAATACGGGGTGTTGGCTACAGGTGGGAGGATAAATAATGATTTGGTATTTTATTACAGCCGTTTTGGCTTTGCTTATAATCATTATCTTTGTTAAAAACCGAAAGCTCCACCGTGATGTTGACCGTCTTACCCACAGTGTTGAGGAGTTTATCTCCGGCGGTAAATCTACGGAATTCAGCACAAGGGATAACCATTTTGCCGCCCTGCAAAATGCCATTGCTGATTTGGAGGAGCAATATCGCTTAGAGCAGGGCAATATTGCAAAAAAATCAAGGGAGAATACAGAGTTTATAAGTGATGTTTCCCATCAGCTGAAAACTCCCTTAGCGGGATTAAAGCTTTATGTTGAAATGGAGCAGGAGCAAAACCCCGGTGAGCATACTGAAAAAGAGTTGGCACTGATTGAGAAAATGGAGGGGCTGATATACAAACTTCTTCGCCTTGAGAAAATCAAAAGTGACAGTTACAAAATGAGCTTTCGCCCTGAGAACTTAGCAAAACTTTCAAATGAAATAGTAAACGAATTTAAGCCCCTTTTCCCAAACAAAACATATATTGTTTCAGGGGACAGCATAGCCCGAATTGACAGGGCTTGGATGTATGAGGCAATTGCAAATGTTGTTAAAAATGCCTGCGAGCACACGGCTGATAACGGCAAAATCGAAATCGTGATTAACCACAGCGAAAAATCAACAAATATTTGCATTAACGATAACGGCGGCGGTGTGCCCAATGAGGAGCTGCCACTGCTTTTCAGCCGCTTTCACAGAACCGACAACGCAACCCCAAACAGTGCAGGAATAGGGCTTGCTATCACAAAGGCCATTGTTGAAAAGCACCACGGCACCATTGTTGCCGAAAACGGAAAAGAGGGACTGAATATTATTATCTGCCTTCCCCATATAGACGGATATGTTACAATATAGTTAAAATTACAATGCAATATAAACATGTTGTATTTGCGTTTTAACTTTACTAAAATATCGAAATATTGTATAGTAACAAGCGGAACAAGTTTATTCCCTTGGAGCTATCTATAAACGGTAGGCGGTTAGTCCTCTGACATACGGAGGGCAATGCCCTCTAATGCAATGTTAGGGGGTGATGCAAATGACAGAGTTTTTAGTTTACATAACTAATATTATGATTATCATAATTATTCTATATTTAGCAAAAAAATAACCGCCCTTCAGTCCGCTAAAACGTAGGGTGGTTATTTTTAACACTTACTGGGGCTAACCGTCTATCGGGTAGCTCCTTGTTCATTTATATTATACTGCCGGCAGTTATTATTGTCAAGTTTTTCGGTGCGGCAATTGCATATTGTTTTTATCGGCAGTTTTTTAAACCTTACAGATACTTAAGATTAAAGTAAGATAAACGAAAGATTAACAAGATATAATCAGGATGAAAATAAAAAAGGAGTGTTAGCTATGGATATTATTTCCTGCACAAATTTAACAAAGGAATATGGCAACGGCGACAGCATTATTAAGGCTGTTGATGATGTTACGGTTGCTTTTGAGCAGGGGGAATTTTGCGCTGTTACAGGCCCCTCAGGCTCGGGAAAATCAACACTGCTGCATATTTTGTCATCCCTTGAAAATCCAACCTCGGGCTATGTGACATACGGGGGCAAGCAGCTGAGCAGCTACAGCGACAATCAACTTTCTATTTTAAGGCGCAGGCGCTTTGGCTTTGTGTTCCAATCCTACAATCTTGTTAACGAACTTACAGGCTATGAGAATATTCTTTTGCCGATTATGCTTGATAAGAAAAAGGTTGACAGAGAGTATATTGAAAAAATAATTAAAATGCTTGGTATTGAGGACAGGCTTGAGCATCTGCCCTCTGCGCTTTCGGGCGGTCAACAGCAGCGCATTGCCATTGCAAGGGCGCTTGCCAACAAGCCGTCGATTTTGTTTGCTGACGAGCCCACCGGCAACCTTGACGGCAAAAGCGGCAGGGAGGTTATTGCCCTGCTTAAATATGCCGCAAGCGAGCTTGGAGTAACCCTTATTCTTGTTACCCACGATTTGGGAGTTGCAGAGCAGGCAAGCAGAATTTTAACTATTGAGGACGGCAAAATTGTTAAGGATACCAAGGGTACAGAGGTGTAAATATGAAAAATAAGTTAACCGTTAACACCCTTGCGCTGGGCAACCTTAAGCAACGCCGAAAGCAATATACCATAATGATTATCGGTATTATTTTTGCAATGGTGTTATCTTCAAGCACTGTTTTTTTGATGTTCAGTGCAAATGAAACCGCCACTGAAAACGGATACCGTGAATACGGCAAGCAGGCAGGTGTGTATTATTCGGAAAAATTCGGCGAAGCGGAATACGCCGAGGCAAAGGACGAGGGACTGATTAAGGACTTTGGCTTTGCACACACCATAGGCTACGCTTATAAAGATGAAGACGAAAAGCGCTACGGCGCAAATGTTTGCTGGATGGATGAAAAGGCAAGGGCAATTTCATACCAAATTTTAAGCGAGGGAACGCTGCCCGTTAACGAAAACGAGGTGGCTGTTGAAAAAAACACCCTAATTAAGCTGGGCTATAAGAACGCTAAACTCGGCGACACCCTTTCTTTAAAGCTGGATGTTCAAAATGCAGACAGCTACCTAAAAACCGTTGATAAGCAGTACACCCTTGTGGGTATTCTTGAGGATAAGAAAAGCAATATCGAATACAAAGAGGCAGGCAGCTATGATGTTTTAATACCGGGCATTTTTGTTGCAGATAACACAGCGGTTGAACCGGGCGGCAAGGAAAAGCTTGTTGCTTATGTTGACGAAGATTACAGTAATATAAAAGCAGAGGAAAATTTTAACAAATATTTATGCGGCATTTCAGATGATTTTGAATCCAACATACTCAGCATACGCAGCCGCAACGGATATGACACCTCTTTGGATAACTTATTCAGCGGCGGCGATACACTGCTGTTAATTATCGCAATGCTTATTTTTGCCTCCTGTGTAGCTATTTTTAATGCCTTTAATACAAATTTAAAAGAGCGTAAAAGGCAAATCGGATTGCTCAGGGCAGTGGGTACAACACGCAGGCAGATAATTAATATATTCGGCAGGGAGGCGCTTATAATCACACTAATTGCCGCACCTGTCAGCACCCTTGCGTCATATTGCATTGTTCGTGTGGTGCTGGGCTTAATCTCGGACAATGTTGTAATTTCAAAAAGTCTTATTGCACTGCCTGTTGCAATGGCGGTTGATATTGTTGTGGTTTTGTGCTCTGCGCTTATTCCTCTTGTTATGGCATCAAAGCTTTCTCCCATGCAGGCAATCAGGGATACCGACACCGCAAGAAAGGTTAAGGCTAAAAAAATTAAATCCCAAAATCAATACGACCCCTCCGCTCATATTGCAAAAAGGAATTTGCAGCTTTACGGTTCGGCAAAGGTAACGGTTAGTATAATGCTGAGCGTGGCAATAATTATTTCAAGCTTTGGATTTTCGCTTTTCCATTTGGTTAAGAATGAGGTATATTTACTGCCCAGCGATTATTATGTTTCATCGGGTAACGACCCTCTTACCGAAGCTGAAAAGCAGGAAATATCCGCAATGCCTTATTTTTCCGAGGTTTTGGGCCGCAAGCGTGCCGACGCTATTGTTGAATATGACGGCATTGATGATTTTTTCAGAGTGGTTAACAGCAACAGCTTTGATATTGTGACCGGCTCTAACGAGCTTTTGGCAAGCAATGTGAAAAATTCCGCTCCCGACAAATATTATCAGGAGTCAAAGAAAGACTTGGGGCTTACCTCTGATTTTATCAGCACCTCTGTTGTTGCGGTTGATACAGGCACCGTTCAAAAGCTTAATAAATATGTTTATGACGGTAAAATCGACATTGACAAAATCAATTCCGGTGAGCAGGTTATTTTGGTAGCGCCCAAAAAAGCCGAATTGGTGGGATATTCCCGCAATAACACCGCTGCAATAGGCATTAATTGCGATGAAAAAATCGGTAAAAAGGATTTTGGCTACCAATCAATACTTGTAGCCGAAAGCCCGTATAAATCCGGCCAAAGGACAAATATAGATTTTAAGTCAACTACCTATGATGAAAACACAGAGCTTTACAGTGAAAAAATTGACGGCAGCTATAATGTTGAAATAGGCGCAATAATCAGCCCTGATGATGCCGATACCATGCGGCTGGAAATTTATAACTGTTTTGGAATTGTTACCACCTATGCAGGGCTTGAAAAATTCAAGCAAGGGGTAGGGTATGAATATTTGTATATGGATCTTGATAAAACCGTTTCAGAGTCTTTGACAGCGGAAACCGATGAAGAAATTATGAGCGAGCTTGATACCTATTCCCAAAAGCACGGTGCGTATATTGACTCAAATTATGAGTTAAAGCAAACTCAGGAAAAACAGATTTACAGGGTTTTGTCACAAATACTTGCGGTAATCATTCTTTGCTTTGCTATTTGTGCAAGCGTAATCAATAATTCAATAACCGCCCGAATACGGGAAAATAAGCGGGCTATCGGTATTCTCCGTGCTGTCGGAGCAGGAGAGGGTGCTTTGGTTAAATCCTATGTTATACAAATGCTGTCAATGTTTAAATACGGAATTTGCTTTGGCTTTGGCATATATTTGTTGGGCTATGGCGGCGGAAAGCTGTATGACTACATCTTTAAAACAGGCAAAACCACAATTACCTTCAACCCGTGGATAACCTTGATTATGGTTGCGGCGCTGTTTGGGGTTTGCTCGCTTAACCTTTGGATAAGGGTCAGAAAAGAAATGAAAAACAGTATTGTTGAAAACATAAGGGAGCTATAATGAAAAAATTATTTACAATTATTCTTGCGGCAATTATGTGTTTTTGCTTTACTGCAACCGCTTATGCCGCAGATGATACAGGCGAAAGGCCGCAGGATTCCTCCGCACCTCGCCTTATGGTAAGCAATTTTACGGTTGAGGGCGGCAGCCTTATGCCCGATAAAAAAACAAAGGTTACCGTTTCGTTAAAAAATTACAGCAAGTCAAAGGCGGTTAGCAATATTAAGCTTTCGGTCAGTGAGGAAAGCGGCGATATTAAGCCCGTGGGCACCGGCAATAAATATGTTGAAGCAATCAAGCCCGGCGCAACATACACCTGGGAGCTTGAGCTTACTGCTGCCGCCACCGCACAAATAGGTGAGCACGCAGTTACAATTGCAAGCGAGTATGAGGATGAATATTATAATGCCTACAACGGCAGCGATGTTATCAGAATTAATGTAAAGCAAACCGTTGGGCTTGATTTCAGCGGTGTGCAGCTGCCTGAAAGGGTTTACGCACAGGATACCGTAACTATGGATATTTCTTTGTTTAACACAGGCAAAAGCACCCTTAATAATTGCAAAGTTGATTTTGATATTGATAATCTTGAAAGCGGCGGTACTACCTATGTGGGCGAAATCGAGCCGGGCGAGCAGGGCACTGCCACGGCTAATTTAAGGGTCGGCAGTGAACTTGGCGATTTTGAGGGAATCGTAACCATTACCTATGAGGACGAATTCGGTAAAAGCTACACGAAGGAACAGCAGGTAACAACAACCGTTGCCGAAAAGCCTGCACAAACGGTGGCAGATGATGAAAAGCAGGCAAAATATCCCCTTTGGTGGGCATTTCTTTTAGGGGGTGCGGTTGTGGGCGGAGCCATAGGTTGTGCCGTACCCGTGTCTATTTACAAATCAAAGCAGCGGAAAAAGGACGAGCTTATGCTGTAACAAATGCTTTGCAGTAAAGAAATATATTTTTTATGTAATCGCAAAAAATGCTTGACCTAAACCTAACTTTAGGTGTTACAATTATCACAAATATGACTATATGTTCTTATATCTTTATAACGCCTTAAACTCGTTTTTTCCGGCATAACAAAAAGCACATTGATAAAAATCAATGTGCTTTTTATGTGAACCAATATTAAATTAAGCCTTTTGCTTTGCTTTTCTTTCGTCCTTTTCTCTGTCAATAAACATAATAACAAATGCAACCAGCAGTATTCCGCAGCAAACCCATATTGCCTTTTCGTTCATATATTTAATCAATATGTTGCCTATAATTGCGCCGATTGTGAAAAACAAAATAACCATAAGGTAAAGTATGCTTCTATCCAATGATTTTTTCTTGTTATCAAAGCAGTAGTTGCTTATGTTTTCCATAGCCGAGCGCAGATTGCCTATGCACATGGTGGTTGCAATGCCGTTGCCGTGAATTTTTCTAAAGCTTTCAACCTGAATACCGCAGGCAAGGGAGGTAAGGCAGTTTGCAATAATATTTTGCTTTTGTGTGAAAAATGCTACGCAGAACAAAATGATTATTTCAAAGCCAACGCTTATTTGCCGCCAGTGAAAAAGGGTTATTGATTTTAAGTGATGCCTTACAAGGTCTGAAAGCAAAATTCCGCAGGCAAATGAAATAACCGGCAGTGCGTAGTGAAAGGCAGTTTTAAAATCCCCTGAGGATAAATTAACGCCGAACAGTAAAATATTGCCTGTTTGGGCGTTTGCGAAAACCTTGCCCCTGCACATATATGAATATGCGTCCATAAATCCGCCTGCTACCGCAAGAATTAAGCCAAGCTCTACAGATTCGCTTATTTGAAAATGTTTCTTCAATGCATCACTTCCTTTAAAACACCTACATTATAATAATTAAATCGCCAAAGGTCAATTAAAACAGCCCTATATCGCCGAAATGCAAAAAATGATGTTAAATACATGGCGCTTTTATGTTGAATTTTGCCTATGAAATTTTTTAGCGACGATACCGAATACCCAAGTCAAGACCTCCGGCTAAGCCGGAGGCTTGAGTAAGCCCTAGAAGGGCTTTTTACGGACACAACCCCTAAAGGGG